>JBGSTF010000090.1:0-52979 GCA_041736645.1 Oligoflexus sp.
ATGCATAGTCAAATGTAGATATTTGAGGTGACGAGGGGTTCCTGATCGGGCCCCTTTTTTCTTGGAGAAGCGGAGGGTGCCCTTGTTAAAAAAATTGCTCATCAATGGCAAAAAAATCCCAGTGCCCATTCCGATTCAAAATTTGGCGGAGGCCATTGCCTGGATCGAAAAGCACCTGCTGCGCCCTGATCACATGATTACTCGTGTAAGCTTGGACGGTCGAGATATCGACTTGGGAGGCGATACCGGGATTCGAGTTCCGGCTCATCCATTGACGGACGATTCGGATTTACGCTGCAAGATCGATTCGCCTATGGAAATTTGCGTTCAAACCATGGATGCCTTGCGAAACCTTAGCACTGTCATTGGACGCAACTTGAAACCAGTTGCCGTCCATCTTTGGGAGTTCAAGGGTCCCAGGTTGCCCGCGGAAGCTCGAACGGTGATTGATGATGCCAATCTCATGATTGACCTTCTCGAGCATATCTTGGTGCTGATCGACAAACGCATAGATATCGCTAATGTGACATCTCTTAGGGAGGCCATTTTTAAGGCCCATCGTGCGATTGGAGCAGCTGAATCACAGTCCGATTGGAAAGGACTCGCTCGGGTCCTTCTGCAGCAGCTTGAAGAACCGACCTTGGAGCTAGCAAACGAGCTTTCAAGCCTCCAAAAGACCATCTACGAAATACAGGCGGATCGCAATTGGGAACGCAAAGGACAGCCCATGACGAGCTGAAGCAGAGGGCTAGGTTTTCCAACCTGCTCATCGCTTTGCTTTGTTTCTTAGCTTTGTCGTGCAAGCACAGGCGAGGCCCTTCTTTGCCTGAAGAGTTTGATGGAAGTTTGGATGCCAAGTCCGAAGAGATGCAAATCCTGGACTTTTTGCCCAATGCAAAGTCAATTCGGACCTTAGAATTGTTCGAAGATGGATTTGTACGGATCGATTCGGCTAGCTATCATCTGGATTTATCGGGTTCAAACCTTAGGGTCGCAAGGCGATTCGATCCCATCCTTGCCGGATATGGATTTGATCCACTTGAATTGCAAAAGGAATCAACGGTTCCTTCTGAAATTAAATTTCTTATCCTCGAGACTCTAGCTCACGCTCCGGTTCGAAAGGTACCTCGCTGCAATCCATTTTCTGCCGAGGACGGTGGCTATGGTGGGCGGTTTGTGACTATTATTGATTCTCAAGGCCAAGAGCATACCCTGGGCAGCAGCGACAGAATCTGCGCCGAAAGCGATCATCAGTGTGTAGGGAATTGTCTTTCTGAAACAACTATGACTCAGCTTTTTTCGACTTTAAGCTCTTTGCTCCCCCTTCCAGTCAAGCCTGAAACGCGCTACACCTGTGCACCTGATAGCCCTGTGCCCTGTGGGACTGAAAAGAGCAAGGAGCTCTTGATCTATGGTGACTGGCAAAATAGGGAGCTTAGGGGCGATGTTCGATTAGCTTTAGCCGACCGTCTTTGTTCTTTGGAAGCCTTTCAGTTGGAACGCCTTGCCAATGGAAATTGGCAGGTCTTCAATTCTCGAAAAGAATCGGTCGGTATTATCAGCATAAATAGCAGCAAGAACCTTATCTCTTGCATTGAACGGGCCAACAACTAGGCACGTGAGTGCTCTATAGCTTCCATTCTACTGTAGAGTTGTTCAACTCTTGAGTATCTGTTCGATCATGCGATCCAAATCATCCGCGAAATGAGCAACGCCTCGCACGAAAGCACTTCGGCTGCTTGAGCCGGGAGAGCTTGGCTGAGGATCCTCAACAATTGGATCGATCGGATCTTCTTCCGACAGTTTCACTAGCCGAAGTCGACCAGGTTCCACCGAATTTTTCTTTTTTGCATTCATGGTTGCGCCTCCTGCGCTGCATGTCCTTCTATCGGACAATTCTTACTATCCTGAAGAAGTTTTGAGAAGGAGGCGTTTGGTCCGTTTGATAAAAAGCGACCAAGGGCAAAATGAAAAGGGCCCCTTATGCAGGAGCCCTTGAAAAAACATGCTGTTCTTTGCAGACCGAACGAGACGATTATTCGTCGTCTTTTTTGCCGCCTTTGGCTTGCTCTTCGCGGAACTTCTTCACCAATTGCTCTTGGATCGAAGCAGGCACGGGACGGTAACAAGCAAATTCCATGGAGAATGTAGCTTTACCCTGAGTCTTCGAGCGAAGGTCAGTGGAGTAGCCAAACATCTCGCCCAGTGGAACTTCAGCGAGGATAACGGCGTATTCGTCACGCATATCGGAGCCCAAGAGCATACCGCGCCGGGACGAAAGATCGCCCTGTACCGTACCTTGGAATTCCATAGGAGTTTCGGCTTCCACCTTCATGATCGGTTCCAGGATCACTGGTTTCGATTCCAAGAAGGCTTGTTTAAAGGCCATACGAGCTGCGATCTTAAATGCCATTTCCGAGGAGTCGACGGCGTGATAGGTACCTTCTTTCAACTCGAATTTGGTGTTGATCACTTTGAAGCCGCCCAAAGGACCCTTGTCGAGAACTTCGCGGTAGCCTTTTTCCACACCTGGGATAAATTCACGAGGAATGGAACCACCGACAGTGGAGTTCACAAATTCATGTGAATTTTCCTCGGATTTCGGAGCTTCGTTTAGATGCAGAGTTCCGACGACATGACCGTACTGACCTGAACCACCGGTTTGCTTCTTATGCTTGTAATCGAAGTCGGCTTTTTGGGTCGGTGCTTCGCGATAGTTAACCTTCGGCTGACCGACGATCACATTCGCTTTATATTCACGCTTCATACGCTCGACATAGATTTCCAAGTGCAACTCGCCCATACCTGCGATACGGGTTTCGTTGGATTCCTTGTCAACGCTAACGCGGAAGGTTGGATCTTCTTTCATGAATCGGTTCAAAGCTTTCGACATCTTCACCAAGTCTTCTTGTTTTGCTGGCTTGATGGCGAGTTCGATCACGGGCTCGGGAACAAACATTTTTTCCATAGTGACGTTAATGCCTTCGTCACAGTAGGTGTCCCCGGAAGCACACTCAACACCGACCATAGCGATAATATCGCCAGCTTCGGCACTAGCCACGTCTTCGCGGTCATTGGAGTGCATACGCACCAAACGGCCAACGCGCTGGGATTTGCCCAAACGTGGGTTGTAGTAGCTTTCGCCTTTTCTCAAGGTCCCTTGATAGATACGGGTATAGGTCAACTGACCAAAGTTTTCGTCCGTAATCTTAAAGGCCATGGCGCAGAGTGGTTTCTTCGGATCGGCAAAGACCTCGATTTTTTCACCCTTCTCGTTGTCGTTACCATAGTATTTGCGTTCCAGCGGGGAAGGCAAATAGGCGATAACGGCATCAAGCAAAGTCTGAACACCTTTGTTTTTGAAGGCAGTACCCATGAAAACAGGAGTTATCTGTTTCGCTTGGACAGCTTTCTTAACGGTTGCATGAATCATCTCTTCTGGAATAACTTTTTCTTCCAAAAGCATTTCAGTCATTTCGTCGTTGAACATCGAGATCTTATCGAGCATCTCAGCGCGGAGTGCTTCCACCGCGTCTTTGAGATCTTCTGGACATTCCGCGTAACGAACATTGTCACCTTTCTCGCCTTCATTGTAGATGGCTTTCCGGGTGATCAAGTCAACGACGCCAAGGAAGTCTGCTTCCGCGCCGATAGGATGCTGCATCAGCACCGCGTTGTGACCTAGTTTTTCCCGCAGCATGCCAGTAACCTTGAACGGGTTGGCACCACTCCGGTCGAGTTTATTGATGAAGGCCAGTGCAGGCACGTTATAGCGCTTCATTTGACGATCGACAGTGATCGACTGGGACTGCACGCCCGATACGCCGCAAAGAACGAGAACAGCACCGTCAAGAACGCGAAGAGAGCGTTCCACTTCGACGGTAAAGTCCACGTGACCTGGGGTATCGATCAGGTTGACCATGTGATCTTTCCAGTAAACTGTCGTCGCCGCGGAAGTGATCGTGATCCCGCGCTCTTTTTCGAGTTCCATGTGGTCCATGGTTGCGCCGTCACCGCCGCCCCGAACCTCTTCGATTTTATGGATTTTACCAGCGTAATAGAGGATACGCTCGGACAAGGTGGTTTTACCGGAGTCGATGTGTGCGGAGATACCAATGTTCCTGAGCTTCTCGAGTTTCATGGTCTGCAAACCTTTGCGGAAGTAAAAGATTGAAACAACATGCTTGTTAGCGCACGGGAGGATGTTTAAGTAGCACAAAATCCTCAAATTTCAAGCGAGTTTTATACGCAATTCCAGCGCGAAGAACAATCAAAACTTCCCGGATTGCCAAGGATTGAGGCCGGGGAGCGAGACAGGCACCCCGGCTCCAAGAGGCTATGGGTTCAGGAAAAAGCCGGCAAATTCGGCCTCCTACCTGGGCAAATCGATTCAAGTTTCGGCTCGACTCTGACGATGGAGAAAGAAGATCGCGAGAGGATAAAGGGTGTCAGATGAGTGAAGCCATCAAAAGTATTAGTTTGGACGATGTGGGTGGTTTTCAGGGCCAAGGCAAAGAGGCGCCTAAGACCAATGTCATGTACCATCCGCAGTATGGTGGCACCAGCGACCAGTTCCAAACCTCGACCAATGCTGCTAGTGAGCTCGACAAATCTCTCGACGCACCACCCATGAGTACCGGACCCGAATCCTCTTTTGGTACCTCAATCACGAGAATGACTGATATTTTCGGTCGATTTGATAGTTCTAACAATCTAAGAAATTACGCGATTGTTGGTGCGCTTGTTCTGGCTCTTATCGCTGCCCTCTATCTGACGAGTGGTGATGGGACTCAAAGCCCTCTTTCGACTTTATTACGTCAATTTGATTTGCTAACCCATCAAAGCCCGGAAGCCCCGGCAGACGACACCTTGGCGGACAATCCCGCGCCGCCGTTTCCAAACGAGGCTCCTGTGACTGCGCCAGCTTCTGCCATAGCTCAACCTGCAGCGCCAACTGAGCTCGTCAACCCCTACTGGTCCCTCCCGAACCCTCTGGAGGCTTCGCCCGAATTGAGTGCCCAATCCGTCCTGACCCCAAGTCAGGAAAATCGATGGCGACAAGGCTTAGCTCACCCCTTTATTTGGCAAAGGCATAAAACAGTCATTGAGATGCGTCAATCACGTTTAAAAGGTTCGCAATTCCTCCTCAATGATGCTTTGGCTCAGCCGAAGTTCTGGACCCGAATGGAAGCCCTACTCGCTCTGGCTGAGTTGGGCGAAATGCTGGATATCGACACCGTCGAAAGTGGCATTGGATCGTCCCGCCGTTCGTTGATTCAAAACTATTTCCGCAGATTTCGCAAACAAAGCACAGGTGGTGAGCTTTACATCATGCGGCAAGCTATTCGAATAGTCGATGCCGGTTCACGAAAAATCATACTTGAAAATCTTGCTCAGCTGCGTAATCCGGTGAACGACCTCTATTTGGTGGCCGGTAGTTTCGATCCGAGTGCGAGTGTTCATGAGTGGGCTCAGGAAGAGCTAAGAGTTCAGCCTGTGGCTGAAGCTGTGCAAAATCGATTCCAGCAGATTGTGAGTGGAAGGGAGCCGCAAGAGGCGCAGACGCCTGGAGCTTCTCCGAACAAAGTTCAGGATCTAAAGGTCGAACAATTGCCCACTGAAGTGAATGTCGAGGAAGTTTATTTCCTCAAAGACGAGGATAAGCAGCAAGAGAAGACGCAATCCAAGCCTTTTGACGATGGTTTTCAGCAGCTAGAAAAGCAACCCGGCAAATAACAATTTCTAACGGACGTCAACCTCATAACCACTGTAGCTGCGGAGGTTGATCACTCCTGTATCAAAAATCAAATACTGGCCTTTGATACCAAGGAGTGTCCCTTCGATAAGGGGCGTCTTTTCCAAATTGAAGGACTGAATTTTTTCTGGATACTGGAGGACAGGGTAACGGATGGAAACCGGCGCATCTGTCTGCACGTCGGCAAAGGGATGCACGGGCAGCAGTGTGGAGGCCTCCTCTCGAATTTCTTCGAGATTCAATGGAGGAATATTGCCCTTGAGCATGACTCGCCAATTGGTTTTATCTGGGAAATGATCTTTGAGTGCCATTTCTATCAGTCCCGCATCCAAACGTTTAGACACTATAGCCAAAGCAATGGCCTGTTCGGCTCCTTGGTCGATCCAACGTGTCATGCGCTGGTGGGCGCGTGTCACACCTACCTTGATTCCCGATGAGTTCGCCAAGTAAACGACATGCGGAATCATGCAGTGCTCTTCGCCCCATTGAGGCTCTCGACAGGTACCTTTATGAAAGTGGCAGAGTTCCGGTTTGACGATGCAGCTGTCGCATTGGGCCAGCGATCGCATACATGGAAAGCAGTAGCCCTGCTGAAAGCTCTTGCTAGTTTTTCTACCACAAGCCAAACAAAAAATTGAGCCTGTGGCGCGCAGGCTTAAGAATTGACCTAAGCGAATGTTGAGAGGTTCAGGATGGTCATCTGCGTTGAAATAATATTGGACCGAATCGGCCTCTCGATATTCTGTTTTCATCTTGCGCAGAATCACAAAAAAATCCTCCCAAAACCATGATCAATGTGCTCTTGTCTGCATCTCGCGATAGACCAATCGAATCTCGTCAAGCGCCAGCGCCACCGGTTGACCGGCAGGAAATTTCAAACGCAGGGCCTTGACCTTGGGACTCTGCAGGGCGAAATCTGACAGCTCAAAGCGTGCTGTTGAAAAGAGCAGAGGCACGTAACGGAAGCCTAGAATATAGGAGTCCTCGGCATTTGGCACGGGTTGTCTGGAGGCCATTTCAAAATAATTGCTGTGGTAATTCTGCAGATTGACGTAATCCCGCAGATGCACATAAGCAGAGCTGCGGCCGTCCTCTTCGACGAGTGCCACATCAATATCGGTAGGGTTGTAATCGGGTAAGCATGAGCTATCGGGGTAACTGTAGCAGCCTGTGCGACGGGCGAAGTTCGCGTCGATTGTCCAGTAAGAAGCGGTATCGATAGACTCTTGAAAGGGAATGTCCACGGTCTGTTCCAGGTTCAATGGTGGCGCTTCAAGCAAGAGGGCTTGACGTGCCAAAATGATTGGATCGAGCTGCACGATGACTTTTTGAAGGCCATTGCTCTGAGCGAAAGCATTCCAATATTCCTGGAGGAGTGGTAGGTCGGCCTGCAATTTTTCCTGAAGAGATTCCCAGATGATGGCTCCATCTTGATGCTTGATGGATTCACTTTTGCCAGGTTTGGCAACCAGTAAACTTTGATTGAGCAGGATAAATTCGCGGCTTGTGGGGGCCAAAGCTTGGAGAGCAGCTGGGAGGGCATACTGAGGATCGAAACTGTGCAGAAAGGCTCTATCTGTGTCTTTACCCACATTGGCTTTAAAAAAGGACAGCATCAGAGCTTTGGCAAAAGCCTGCTGGGTTTCGGAACCTGTTACACCGCTTAAGGCATTTGGGTCGATAAAGTTCCAAGGGCTCGGCATGGCCGCTGCACTGGTGTTCCATAAAGGCTTTTGATTGCCAAAACAGCTATGCGGAGCGTCTGATACCTGCCATTCGGTGTTGAAGAAATTGTGATTCGCTCCCCAAACTGCAAAGATGGCTTTCGGCAAAGAATCGCTTCCTGAAAGCATTCGGGCGTATGGATTGGTTCCCATAAAGTCACTGACATCGCGGTCGCAGCCAGCGATGAGTACGGTCCAAGCTGTGCCGATAGCTTCAACTTTAATTGGTTCATCGCCAGTTCCAAAATCAACGGGCGCAATTTCAAAGACCCCTTTGATTCGCAATTCAGGTATTTCTTTTTTCCAGCTTGCCTTGCTGTCTGCTTGCTCGAAAATATTGTAGGCAAAGCGGACTCCTTCCCCACCTCGAGAATGACCCATAAGACCAACTTCTTGGAAATCAAAAGCATTGAGGATCTTGATAGAAGGGTCGGCGAGAGAGTGGCTATCGCCATCCTTTGACCATTGATGAAGTTTCATGAGGTGCTTCAGCACGAGGGCGCCTCGCGCATAGATGAGCCCCCCGTCCCAGGAATCGTAGCCATTGCGCCCCGTGATGCCTCGATTGGCATTGATTGAGGCCACAGCATAACCCCATGAAGCGAGATGACGGGCAGCGTATTCATAACCAAGAAAACTAGGAACTTCAATCATCTCACTGGGACATTGCCCGGAATAGGTAAATTCAATGGAACTATCGATGCGAGGGTTGCCTGCACTTGTCATCTGACCGCAAGTCGCGTGATTGCCATGCAAGAACACCAGTAAAGGAAAAGGTCCAGTCCCTTGCGGTAGATAGAGTTTGCCGCGAATGTCCGTTTCAATTTCTGGCAAGCCTTCAGGGGGTAGAGGCAGGATCTCGTGATCAATGTGTGCGGCTTCTTCGTAGAGAGTTTCAGTATAGGCATAGGGACCAGGGGAGAGGAGGTCTTTGTCGACGAAGGACTGATCGACGACCTTGACTTGGGACGTATCCTTAACGGCAGCAGGATAACATGAAACAAGGCAAGCCATGGCAAGCCCTAAAGAAAGTATGTAGCATTGATTTTTCAAGGGACACCTCGAAAGCAAAGAGATTCGGAAAAGCCTGAAGCATTGCTGTGCTTAGTTGAGGGGTATGCCTTTTGCAAGCATTATGCAACCAAAGTCATCCTGACTTTTGATTGTTTAAAATTGCGACGGAACAGATGTGCCAAAGGAATCATCCTTTTGCATAAATCATGTCTCGTCAGAGTCAGTTAAGAAGGTGATAGGGACATTTGGGCAGCGAAGGGAGTGACAGTCTTGGGTCAAGATTGCTAGGCCTGAGCACTGAAGAATGACTAAGAAGTCCCTGATTCAAGAATAGAGATCCTTTGATTCTTGCCATCAATTTCCGTCAAAGCACCGTAAGGAAGAGTGAGCATCGGCTGTACATGACCAAAATCCATGTCGGCCACGATGGGGAGATGGGGGATGCCTTCCTCATCTCTGACAACTCTCACGACCGAGCTGAGAATTTTTTCGCTCTCTTCTTCTTGAACCAGATGGTGCTGTCGCCCAAGGAGCAACCCTTGAATACGTTCGAAAATTCCTTGAGCCGCTAAGCTGCGGAAGAACCACAAAGTGTATTCGCTATTGGCCAATTCGTGAGAATATTCCAAGAATAGTATTTTGTCGTCCCAGAAATCTGGAGTTCGTGGCCAGATAGCTGTCGCAGAAGCAATGGGACAGATCACTTCAATGCATCCACCAAACAGTCGACCCTGCTTAACTTGACTGCCCTGCAGCCATCTCCAGGGGGGATTTGTTCGCATCGGTGGAAGGGCCATAAGGTTCGGATTCTTCCAGGAGGAAAACCCGGCCACAGAATCACCCTCATAAGGTCGAAGTTCGCCGATCACTTCTCCACTCATAACTGTCTTTCGAAAGGACTCAACCGAGTAGAGATTCATTCCGGCAAAATCGGCAATGCCATAGAGCACGGCGGGACCATAAAATGAAGAGATGCCGCAGCTATTCAGAAAAAGGTGCGAAACAGTCGTGTCGCTGCAACCAATAAATGGCTTGGCGTTGTGAATCACTCGACTGCGATCCAGTCCCTTTAAAAGCCGGACACTATCGTCACCTCCGATGACTGAAATGACTCCATCAATGTCTGGACGTTCCCATGCTTCATAAAAATCTTCAAGTCGATAGCTAGGATTTTTATAGAGTTCAACGGGAGTCTTTAAGGTATGACTCATGGGAATCAATTCCAGCTGAAATTTTTCCTCCAGCTGTTTCTTGCCCCAAGCAAAAAGTTCCGGGTATTCCGAGGCCAATCCGTTGGAGAGACAAACGGCAGCTACTTTAGAACCTGGTTGCAGTCTTTTTGGTTTTGTTAGCATGTAATTCCCTTGTCCGAGTAAATTGCAGGTTAGCTGAATTTGGAGCCGATATCAAGGATGCGAAATCACTTTTGGCGTACAACTTCGGTGCTTGAGTAAATCTCATCATAGCCGAATTTCTTAGGCATTTATCTCCAGTGATTTTGCCGGAGTTCGGGGTTTTGCATTTCAAAGAACACTAAGCTCGCTCGTCATTTCCAAAAGTTTGGACTTCTTCTTGGAAGAGGAGCAAAACTGAATCGAAAGATAGTGTTCGAGGAGTTCCAATTTCATGGCTTCAGTTCATTTTGGGAAGGAAAAATGATGAAAATGAAAAACGTCCTACTGCAACTCGGTGTCCTCATCGGATTACTGCTCGGTCTGTCGGCTTCGTTAAGAGCAGCCTCCTTAGATTCTCAAGATGGTCTCATTCTCCAGGAGACTTATGGGATACTCAAACGAGATCTCCGAAAATGTGTATCGCCCATGTGTGGTGGCTACTGGTTGAAGCCGCTCAATTCGGTCGGCATTGAGCAATATTTCAATGGATTGGAGCTTCGTGATGAACAAGCTATCGACGATGGCGAGCTGGGTCTGCTCATTGTTAAGGGTCATGCCGGCTCTGTAGAGCCTCTATTTAATACTCGCTCCTTTGTCGTTGATGCTGTCTACCGACTTGAATCACCCAGCAAAGTTCCCAGCGAATCTGTATTTGCCAGCCTTAGCTTGCGTACACCGCCCCATGCTTGTTTGGTGGCTCCTTGTCCAAATATCCTGGCTCGTATTCTGAATCAAACAGCAGTCAAAGCCTTTGACCAACTTGATACCAGACAATTGGGAACGGGAGAGCCATGGGAAACGCTCGTTTACAATCAGAGTACCATCGTGGCGGGTTATTTCGAAAAGGGAACCGTCCTGTTTCCTGGAGGGTATGAACGATTCTTTAAGCTTAATGGCCTCTATCGTCTACAAGACTGATTGGAGAGTTTTTCCTCAGGCTTATGGTGTTGCATAGGCATTCAGGTCAATGGCTTCAACGAATTGTGCTGCTGCAAATGCAATCGACTGGTTCGTTGGGCTAAGTGAGCCTGTGGCGATATCCAACTTCAAAACGTTTACGGAGCCTGATCCTTGATTGGCAGCGAGAATCCATTGGCCGTTGGGCAGGATAGAAAAATGTCTTGGCGTTGCCCCTCCGCTGGGGCTGGTGTTTTTGAAAGTCAGCGTTCCGTTGTCATTGACGCTGAAGAGAGCCAGACTGTTGTCCCCTCGATTCGATGCATATACATAGGATCCCGACGGATGAACCTGGACTTCAGCTCCGGTGTTGGCGCCGACCTGAGTCGAGCGAATGGAAAGCGGATCCCCGAGCGTCGTCAGGAGTTGAGTGTTTGCATCGAAAGTTAAAGCTTGGATGGTGCTGTCCAATTCCTTAAGTACGTAGGCCCAGGCATTTTTGGGATGGAAGGCCATATGCCGCGGTCCACCCGTTCCTAGGGCCAGTGTCGACGAGGGCGTGAGTATTCCCGTCTGGCTATTGATCCGGTACTGGGCAATATAATTGGATCCTAGACAAGGGACAAAGACACCGTCACCGTTGGGCGCGCTGAGAATCTGGTGGGCATTGGTTCCGGCGTTGATATTTGATATAACATTGCCCAAACTTCCATCATTGAGGATCGGGTAACTTGTCACTTGACCCGAGCCATAGTTGGCCGCCATCAAAAATTTCCCGCTGCTATGAACGGCAACATGAGTCGGCCCGCCCCCTCCGGCTGCAATTTCATTGATCTTGGTCAATTCGCCCGTTTCTTTATTGATAGCAAATGCCATCACTCCACCCGGATTACTCTCATTGGCCGCAAAAACCAGGGGTTTCGATTTGTGAAAGGCGAGAAAGCTGGGCGTTGCATTCGGCAAGTTGAGGCTCTTGACTAGGCTTAAGGATCCAGTGGTCGGATCAAAGCGATAGGACCCTATTTGATTGCTGCCTCCACCGACATAGACCATCCAATTTGGCGTCAGTTTTGCTCTTGGATTTGGAATGGTTTGCTCCGGAGTTGGGGTGGCAACTGTTCCTGTTGCTTCAGTTCCAGTTTCAGTTTTTTCAGCTTGATCAGCACTAGGAGTTTCCATCGTCTGTGGCGAGGTATCCTCTGCGCCAGAGCGTAGATCGGTTTGTCCTTTTTTGCAAGATATCATGGCGGGGCTTAGGCTCCATAAGATTCCGAGAAGGAAGAAGAGTGCACGCATAGGTGATTTTCCACTGTTTGTTAGACGTTTGCTGGAATGCACCGCAGTATAAGTTTCTGAATTTGATTAGTCTAAATCTATTTGACTGAAGCTGATGCATCATACTTCCAGCTTCCATGGCTTGGCCCCATCATAGGCAAGAAAAGTTTTTCATTCCACACTAAAAATAAAAAAGGCGAAACCGAAGTTTCGCCTATGAAAGAAGGAATGGGCTAGCATTACAAACTCAGTTTAGGAATTCACTGAGGGTTCAAACCGTTCCAGTTTAGTTCATCCTGATCTGGCAAAGTGTAGCGATTGATTTCCTGGTCTACATTATCTTTGTAGTCCTGGTATCTTTCGTCATCCTGACGAATCTGTTGTTTCAATTGATCACTTTCCAATTGTTTTTTCTTGTCCAATTCTTTGGCTTTGGCAGCTTCGACTTTCTTTTCTTGCTCCATACCTTGGCGGAGCTCTCTCTCGGCTTTTTCGGCAGGAGTTTCCGTCTTATTTTTAATAGCGTCCTGTTTGTTTTTTTCTGTCAGGAGCTGAAATTCATCGGGTTCATTGCTTTCAAGAACTTTCAGTTCTGTGCTTGGAGGCACGGAGGGAACAGCAAGCTGACTCTCAGCTTTGGTCTGTGCGACCAGAGCATCTTCCGCTTGAGGTCGATTTTCATCAGCAAGTTCTTTTGGTTCTCCGCCCAAGCGAAGGCTGATCGAAGCGCCCAGGCCACGTTCAGAAACTCCCACGTAGCGTTTGGTATCCGGAATGAAAGCAAAGGCACTCATGTGCAGGGATTTGGTGCCTACATAGAGACCTGCCTGGTATTCACGAGCAAAGAGTACCCGCGAGTTTTCGCGTAATCGGTCACTTGTTTCTAAAGAGCGAAATTTTGTGTCGCCAAAGATCCCGAAGGCATCGGTGCCGGCGGCAAGGCGTAAGCCTGTTTGCTTTTCATCGCCCAACAAGAGATTCTGCGTGCGTTCTTCATGACGACGGCTGTAGCTGGCGTAGACAGCTGACTGGAGCCAGGTGAGGGGGCGAGTCTTGAGATCCATTCCCAAGGTGCTTCTATCCTGACTAGCCTGATGAAAGCTCGATATCGTAGCCAATCCGGGTTGATATTGGACAGTGATGGCAGCTGTGATCCATGAGTTTTTCAAGGCAGTCCATCGCAGCCAAGTCCTTGCTGACAAAGGTTTACTGCTATGATCAGCAGCTTCATAACCCATTGCAGTGGAACCCTCTTGGGTATCTTCAATCGTAAAGCCGAATTCAGTGAGTGCCGGCAATCCCAAAGCAAGGTTCAAACGTCTTTGAATAACACGGCTTGAGGCTATTTCTATTTCACGTGTTTGAACAATGAAGTCTCTCGATTCATGAAAATCGAGCGACAGATTATATTCAGCTACTTGTAAAGGCTCTTGCTGCAAATACCTGGAAGTATCTGCCAATGGTCCAAGAGTATTGGGTGAAAAGTCAGCAGCTTGCACTTTTGCGGCAAAACTTAGGCTTAGAATAGCGAAAGGAATCAGCTTCATCAACAACACCTCAGCAGCAACAGATCAACAGCAACACAGCAGCGAGTCGGCTCGCAGAGTCCTTGTCTGCAAAGCTTGTGCCGCTACGAAGAGGGTTTCGTGCTCGACAGCGCGGCTTGCAGCAGCTTCCTGTGTTCGTCATAAAGTATTGAAATATAAGAAAAAAACCACCGAAGAGCGGCTGTCGTCGAGTTTGACGACATGTCGAATGCTAGCACAGCATGGAGAGACGGCGACTTATTGAAATAGATAGAAAAAACAGGATGTTATACTGGTTCATTGAGGTAAGAATGAATGGCCCGTGTATTGCTTTATCAAAGGTGTTGCAGACTCCTTTAGGGCGAGTGAATGAGGGACTTGGCACGATAGTGCTAGAGAAAAAATCGTTTGGCTCCTCCCGATGACACGCGAGTGTCGTTCGCCGAACACAAGACCCTCCTTCGCTCGTCAATATTTCCTAAAAAAATCTTCGCAGCTGACTCCTCACGATACGACATATCAAAGCTATCCCAGTCCATTCCATCAAGTGTACAGAGATACGCTGGAGCATCGACTTTTGTCAGATTCCAAGACTGGACTGGCCAGGCTTTCATTTCTATGGCAAATTCGAACTTGAAACACACGATTTTAAAGGGATTCGCCGCGGAGCTGATTCTGCCTTCAAGCCAAAGGAGTTTCTCAACATGAAGCCAATGCTTGCTTACAACCTAGTGGAACTGGTGGGACGCACCCCTCTGCTCAAGATCCCCTCGCTCAGTCGTCTGAGTCAGTGCGAGGTTTTCGTCAAATGCGAATTCCTCAATCCCGGTGGATCGATCAAAGACCGGGCGGCGCTGGCTATGGTTCAGGATGCAATATCCGAGGGTAAACTCAAGCCCGGCATGACCATCGTCGAAGGCACAGCAGGCAATACTGGCATAGGATTGGCTATTGCTGCCAAGGCCTTTGGCTACAAATTGCTGGTCGTTATGCCGAAGGGACAGACACCGGAAAAGGAGCGTATGATCGAACTGCACGGAGCTGAGCTCATGCTGGTCGACGCTTGCCCCTTTAAAGATCCTAAACATTTCTATCACACGGCCCGGCGTATCGCCGAAGAGCAACCAGAGCGTTACTGGTGGGCCAATCAGTTTGAAAATCTTTCGAACTTCCGGACTCATTACGACTACACCGGACCAGAAATTTTCCAGCAGGTGAGCGGACGTTTGGATGCCTTAGTCTCCGCGGCGGGAACAGGTGGAACCATAAGTGGTTGCTCGACTTATCTTAAGCAGCAGATACCGAACTTAAAAGTTGTGCTCGCTGATCCAGAAGGATCTGGACTCTATTCCTACCTAAAGACCGGAGAGTTTAAGAGTGAAGGCTCCTCTCTGACCGAAGGAATAGGTATCATGCGTTTGGTGGCGAACTTTGCGCAAGCAAAGATAGATACCGCCGTACGTGTTCTGGATAAGCAGCTCATCACAGTGGCTCGCTATGTACGTGATGAAGATGGTTTGGTACTGGGAAGTAGCTCTGCGCTCAATGCAGCCGCAGCCCTGCATACCGCTCTACAACTTGGACCGGGCAAGAAAGTGGTCACTTTCGCCTGTGATTTAGGCGAAAGATCCTACTCCAAGCTTTGGAGTCCTGAGTATTTGAAAGCGCAAAAATTGGATGAAGGACTGCCGACCATGAGCCAGCTGGTGGCTCATTATCATGGTCAGTCATTGTAGTTTTATGCTTATGGGATTTCATCCAGAGGCGGAAGGATCAAAGATTCCCGCCCCACGGAAATAATCCACAGCTGGTGAATGGCCCGAGTCGCAGCAACATGCAGAAGGCGGCGATCTTCGGGTTTATCCAGATAACTGGCTAAGTTTGCATCCGGAACGATCACGTAATCAAACTCCAAGCCTTTGACTTCGGAAGCAGGCGTGATATCGATGCCTGGACGGAATTCAAATTCACCGCCTTCCACCAAACGTATCTTTGGTAGATCCTCAAGCAATTTGTAAAGACTGAGCGCATAGTCCCAGGTTTTGGTAATCAATGCTATGGAAGCGAGCGGTTCGTTCAACACCAAATTGGTCAGTGTTTCACTCAGAAAGACCACCATCTGGCCTTCATCGGGAAACAGGGTCCGTGCTACAGGCAAGCCATCGCGAATCGTGGCCGGTGGTTTAGGTGGAGCCAGGGAACCGAGAATCGCATGGGCAAACAGGGCAATAGGCTCAGGCGAGCGATAGCTGGTCTGGAGATGATTGGCATGAACCCTTGGCAGACCCAATTCATCCAGGACATGCTCCCACGAAGCAAAGCTATGCGTGGGATCGATCTGTTGCGCAGCATCGCCTGCGATGGAAATCGCGGCATCATCTTCTAAGGCTCGGCCGAGGACCTTGAGCTCGACCGCTGCTAGATCTTGAGCCTCATCGATCACCATGTGTGCATAGGTTTTCATTCGACCATGACGCGAGACATCTTTGCCGCTCTTGTAGTAATGCAGCTCCAAGAGGACGGCAAAGTCTTCCACATCGATCGTATCGGCGGATGAATTATCTTTCTCGTCATCGATGAGCGACCGTCCATCGACAGTTTCTAAAACATCGCTTGCATAACCGCCATACTGTTGCTCAGCGTTTTGGCCAAGCTGTTCGAGTACATGGCTCATGGTATTGCGAATCATAGCTTCGGTGATTTGACCTTGCGAATGCTGGGCCGCGATCATCAATAGGTCCATATTTGTGAATAGATCGGCACGATCACCGACTGTATTCATGGAGCGCTTGCGCTTTTCTTCGAAGAATTTCTTAATGGTCTGTTGGCGTAATGGGCTAGCGGCACCGCCATGCGCCTCTACATCCTTCAATAGCACAGCCTCGGCTTGATTGAGACGATCAAGCATGGTCAGTTCAGTACGATCGCGGAGGAGACTATGAATATGCTGCGATCCAGGAATGAGATGATCGAGACTGCGAATGATCTCTTCCATTTGGCGTTTGACGATTTCAGGAAAAACTTTGAGCAAAGCTGGATGACGTTTCAGGCGACTGACATTTGATGAAATCGAATCGCTGGTTCGGTCTGGTAAAGCTCGTAGCATCCGACGAGCTTGAATTTCGACCCAGGCATCAAAGGTTCGGACCTCGACATCGGCCAAGCCTAAACTGTCGAGGAGCTTGCGAGACAGTCGGACAAGCCCCTCTTCCGGCACAACCACCAGAATTTTATTTTGCGGGTAAGTTTTGGGATCTTGATGGTGTAGAAAAGCAACCCGATGCAGAGCCACGGTGGTTTTACCGCAGCCGGCTCCTCCGAGGATCAGCAGTGGATCATCCCGATCGGCGGTGAGCAGGCGGAATTGTTCGGGATCCAGCAGTGCTGATACATCAGGCGTGGGAGTATTGGTCAGGCCAAGGCCCGACTGCAGCATGCGACTGGCTGTTCCTGAGCCGCCGGCGAGCGTCGGCACAAAGCCACCTGCGTCGCGCATCCAAGTGCCATCTTCTTTGCGACGAAAGCTCTGGCCGAAGGCGTGAATGCGCCAGAGCTGGCCGCGGCTAATGGTGAGGACTCGGCGCTTGATCACTGTTCCCATGGCGAGGCGACCTGGCAGTTCCTCTTCGTATTCCTCACCTTCACGATAGTTGAAGAAAATCCGTGAAATGGGCGCATGTTTCCAATCGATGATCGGCAGACGGCGGCTTTCGAGAAAGGTCAAGTGTCCGAGCAGAACTTCCCGGCGTTTGCCATTTTCTTCGAGGCACATATGAGCAAAGTAGGGAGATTGTATGTCGGGCAACTTATTGTCAGGTTGCCGCTCCATCAAAGCCCTTTGGGTATTCATTTGATCAAAGAGGGCTGGTAGATCAGCATTCTTAGCCTTGGAAGCTTCTTCGCGCAGATCCTCCAAGCGCAGAGACAAATGCTCATGGCTTGCCTGGCGCTTGCGTCTAGCTTCAAATATAGCATCGTTGACACCCTTGAAGATCTCTTCCTCTTCGGCGATGAGGGCGCGTTCTTCTTCGGTCAATTCCTGGCTGTTCATGGCGTATTGTCCTTCATAAGGGCCGGCTTGGAGATTTTACCATCTCTGGGTCTGGGGTGCCAATTCAGACGGAAAAGTTCGCAAAAGACTTGAAAATCAGGGCAGAGAGCATAGCGAGGGTCATCGGTTCTGGCAAGTGGCTTGTTTCTAGCGCTCTGTCTTCCTAGAATCCCAAGGACGCCGCAACATATCGACCATGGTGGCTGAGACTGATGGGATGAGGCAGTTTCTGACCGCGATGCATCAGCTTCGGGATGCGTTGCTCTCGCAGCAAACTGAGTTCTGAACGCGGCAGATTTAAAGTCTCTGCTGCAGCCTGGAGGAGGAGTTCATTTGCTTGCTGGCTTTGCTCTTCAGGCAGAGCTTCGTCATCAAAGGCATGAAAGCGACTGATAACTGTTTGCACACCAAGGCTAGCGGCGGTCGCGAAAATTCTATCGCCGACTTGCTGGACATCAAGCTTCAGAGCCGTATCGTGATAGCGAATGGCAGACAAATCTTGATCCACCAGAAATTCACGGTGATGGAAGGGGATATCAAGAAGCTGTTTCATGGCTTTATAGGCAGATTCTTTTGCGGCCCACAGTTTCCAAAGCAGCGGATCTTCTAGAGCGATACGGGGGAAACGGAGCCCTTCCTCGGGGCTGAGAATGCGATCCACAAAACGCGGGTTGTGTTCCTTCGTAAAGAGAAGGTCAACGATATCACAGCCGAGCTGCAAAGTACTTCTTCTCCATCGATTCCAGGCAATCAAACATCTGGAGCGTGATCTCACGTTGACCGCGGCGACCAGGCTGGACCTTGGCATCGCAATGCTCAACGTCCAAGAAGAATTGTTCGCCTCGTCTTGGAAAGAAGCTAAAGTTTTGTTGCCCCATTCCGCGCAGAAAGGCACAAATGACGAGAGTGTCGGGATTATCTTGTAACAATTGTCCCACGCCGTACACCGCTGCATCGCGATCAATGCGCCCAATGCGTGTTCGGCCACCTTCCGGGAAAACGCAGATATAATCACCTTGATGGTTCAGCCAGGTGACTTTCGACCAGGAAAGTTTACGGGATTCAACACTGCCGTGCCTTTCCACAAAAACGCATTTGCCGAGGTAGCACATCAATCGAGATAGAGGATTGACGCCGAAGTTTTGCATCTCCGGGATGTTCCATGGAAAACGCTCGAAATGAGTGAAGAGCGACTTAAATGGAAAAAGAAAGCGAGTCAGAAGCATCGAATCGATCATGGTCATGTGGTTGGCGCAGATCAGAACTGGGCGATTCGGATAAGCCTCCAAAATCCCGTTCAGCTTAGCCCTGACGGCTTCTCTATTCCGACAACGATAGCCTCCCAGCCAGCGCAAAAGGAAGACAAAAAATGGGCCGAACCAGAAAAGGTTAACAAACCCCCAGAATCTTTGCACGCGAAGGGAAATGCGATATCGAACAGCGAGTTCCACAGTCGTTCAATCCAAAAAAAAGCAGCGGGAGCTGCAGGAGATTGCGAAAACCCGGCTCATGCTTAAGCCGGGTTTCTAGATTGGGACGATCAGTGCAACAGATCTTTGACCAGCTTTACAGCGTCACCGATCGTATTGATTTTATCGGCGTCATCATCGCTGATTTCCAGATCGAAGGTGTCTTCGAAGTCCAGAACGATATCAACAAGACGTGCTGAGTTCACTTGCAGGTCATTGATGATGTGGGTTTCGGCGCTCAGAGTTTTCAGAGCTTCCTCATTTTTCGCATGCTTGGAAATGATGCGGACCACGTTCGAGTAAATTTCTGTTTGTTCCATCGTCACTGACTCCATTTTTTAAAAATGATACAGCTGTTCACATCACCAAATCCAAAGCTGGCTTTCGCCGCAATCGATATGGGTGTGTTGCTAGACTGCTTGGGCACGCAGTTTTCAAATTCCTTGATCTCGGGATGAAAGTCTTCGCAGTTCCGAGACCCATGAACGAACCCGTGAGTCATCTGCAGAAGAGTCGCCACCGACTCAATCGCTCCAGCAGCACCGAGTGCATGTCCGATCATGGATTTCGTGGAATTGATCAGCGGGAATCGATCAGGACCGAGTTCCAACGCTGCAGACCAATTGCGGACTTCCATAGGGTCAGCCATTGTTGCGGTGAGATGACCGTTAATGTAGTCGATACTATCAGGGGAAATCGCAGCTTGCATCAAGGCTTTTCTAATACAAGCTTGAACTCCACGAGGGTTTGGCGCGGTCATGCTACCACCTGCACGCATACCGCCAGAATTGGCTGAGGTGCCGATTATTTCGGCATATATTCTTGCCCCCCGAGCGAGGGCTGTCTCGAGTTCTTCGATGACCAGAATACCGGCGCCACTGCCAGGTATGAAACCACCAGCACTGCCGCTCATAGGCCTTGAAGCGCCTTCTGGGTCATGATTATGGCCGCGATTGAGGACCCGCATAGAATCAAAGCCCGACCAGATATGTGGGTCGGAACCTTCGGCTCCACCGACGACCATACGATCCGCCAGTCCCCATTGGATGTTGCGAGTGCCGAGCACAATCGCTTCAGTTCCGGTGTTACAGGCCGAGCTATTGCTGGTGACTTCACCGCCCAAACCGAGCAATCCTCCAACGCGAGCCGAAGCCCCGCTGGCCATAATCTGCTCGACGACGGTCGAACCCAATCGTTTAATCTTATGCGCTGCGACGTTTGGAAAAACTTTTTCAGAGAAGGTATCCAAGCCACCAATACCCGTGCCGATGATGGCGCCGGTATCTTCCATGGGTTTGTCAGAGTCAAAAGGCACTGGCTTAAGGCCGGCGTCTTCAAAGGCCTCCAGAGCTGCGATAGCCGCATAAGTAATATATTCATTCATGGCAAAACGGAGATCTTCCGAAAAAAGTCTTTCGGCGATTTCTTTCATGCCTTGAGGAATTCCACCTACCTGGCAGGCAAAGCCTAATTCTTGAAGCTTATCAATGAAACGCAGGCCAGAGCGAGTGGCCTGCAGAGACTGAGTGAACTCACTACAGTTTTTAGCGTTTGGGGTCACGACGCCAAGGCCCGTGACAACGACTCGTCGTAATCTAGACATCGCGTCTCGAGACTCCCATGCCAGCCATCGTTCCACTAGCGGCTAAGACTTCGCCGGGAAGATAGAGATCGATTTTTGCCTTCAATTTACCGCGCCGCCAGAAGACCTGTTCGGCTTTCACCGTCACCGTGTCACCTGGCTTCACTGTCTTAAGAAACTCAACGGTGCTTTCTTGAAAAAGCGTGAGGAGCTCTGAAGGATCTTTACCCGTGGCTAGATTCAAGTGAATACCGAAGGCGACCAACCCGATTTGAGCCATGCATTCCACCAGCACCACACCGGGTGTGACGGGATTGCCAGGGAAGTGGCCGCGATAGAACCATTCGTCTTGTCGGAATTGATACTGACCGACGATCCTTTGATCGTCGACCTCGATCAAGCGATCGACAAAACGAAACGGATGCTGCTGAGGCACGAGCGATAGGATTCGCTGAAATTTATCGTCTGCCGGCAGTTCTTGATAAGTCATGATCCCGAGCTCCTTAGCCGCTTATACTTTCGCCACCATCAACACGGATCAGGGCTCCGTTGATAAAGGAAGCTTCGTCGCGGCTGAGCAAATACACGACGCCGGCGACGTCTTCTGGTGTGGTCATTCGACCCAAAGGATTGCGAGCGATTGCATGGGCTTTCATGCCTTCACTGCCAGGTATCAACCTGAGAGCTGGAGTATCCGTGATGCCTGGTTGCAGAATGTTGCAGCGAATGCCGTGAGGGGCGAACTCTTTGGCGATCGTGCGCGAAACAGATTCCAAGGCACACTTAGCTGCAGAAACAGCGGCATATCCAAGCCAAGCAATTTCGTTGCCTTCAGAGGTCAAGCCAAACACCCGTGCATCTTTGGCGAACATGCCGCGGTTGTGTAGGTCCTGCACCCAGAAGAGCATACTGGTGCCCATATTATAGATAGTTTGAGCCATATCCTCTTCGTTGAGCAGGTTGCTGTCCTCGAAAGGAAGGCTCGGGTCTGCTTTGGGAGCAGCCAATTTTAAATTGCCGAGGGCGATAGAGTGGAGAAGAACTCTGATTTTGCCGTCGCCTAGGGTGTCGGCGATCGTTGTCAGAATGCTTTGTCGACCTTCTTTGCTCAGCGCATCCATATTGTATGCTTCGAGCTTTACGCCCAGAGCTCGAATTTCATCGAAGTGAGCATCGACAGTTTTCATCGAACCACGGCGATCGCGATGAACGACAAAAAGATTGTAGCCGTTTTGAGCGAGCTTTTTAGCAGTGGCAAGACCCATTCCGCTTGATCCGCCGAGAATTAGGGCCCAGTTTTCAGACAATAGATTACCTTGCACTAGCATGACTCCCCTCTTGATCCCTCTGAGATGGATCGTCTCTTGAGTGCTGGGACGAGACGATCTTTGGTCAATACACCCGTGCGCTCAGGCATGTCCACCCTAAATTCTTTTGCATGTCACGCTGCTACGCTCAAATGGGGCAAAAAAAGCATCGCGACTGTGGCTTTCTTACAACAAAAGCTTGGCGCATCAAAAGCTTCCCTGGACTGGGTACAATGAGGAAGACTCTGTGGGCGAGAACCAGGGACCGGCCATGGCATAGAGCCTATGCGACCGGGTCATGGGAAAAAAACCAGCGGTGCAAAGCGCCGTCCTGTCTCAGTTGGGAAACAATTCACTGACGGATTCATAGTCGTGAATATGTCGAATGGCTTCTGCAAAAAGGGGTGCAACCGTGACGATCTTCACCTTGGGGCTGAGTTTTTCAAATCGATATTCGACGGTATCGGTGACGATAAGCTCGTCAATAATGCTAGCGTCAAATTTAGCTACAGCACCCGGGGTGAGAACGCCATGTGTAACAGCTGCGGATATCTTTTTGGCTCCTTGGGCTCGCGCTGCCTGAGCCATGGCGATCAGGGAACCGCCGGTGAAGACGATATCATCAACGATCAGCATGTTGCGATCTTTCACGTCCCCAACAATATTCCAAATTTGGGCATTTTCGCTGTGATCTTTACGAATTTTATTGCCAATGACAACCGGACAGCCGAGCTCTTGGCCGAACTTAAAGGCATTTTTTCCGTAGCCAACATCTGCAGAAGCGACCACCCAATCACTGAGATCACGCTGCTGAAAGTGTTTTGCCAGGACGCCGCGAGCGTTGAGGTGATCGACTGGTTTACGAAAAAAGCCTTGAATTTGCGGGCTGTGAAGATCCATTGTCAAAACTCGATCGGCTCCAGCGGCTTCCAAAGCATCGGCACAGACCCGGGCTCTTATTGATACCCGCGGCTCGTCTTTTTTATCGCCCTTTGCATAGGAAAAAAATGGGATGACTGCCGTGACTTGCGATGCTGAAGCAAGCTTGAGAGCATCGATCCAAAACAGCAGTTCCATAAAGTTTTTATCGACCGGATAGCAGATGCCCTGGATGATGAAACAGTCTTTGCCACGAACACTTTCCAGCACGCGCACAAAGGTATTTCCTTCACTGAAGGTCATAACCTCAGAACGAGCCGGATCGACTCCCAAATGCTTGCATATATTGGCTCCCAGGATGGGGCAGGCGCTTCCGATAATGATGGCTGTGTTATGGGAGTTTGACATGAGGACTTACCTTATTCAGCGGAGTGACTCAGGACTTTGATTCACCAGCCCATGAGTTTGAAACCGATTTCAAATTCCAGGCAGTCGATCATAGTCAATGCATATCGTGAACGCCAGTCTTTCTCCGGCATCCTCCGACTCCAGGTCAAGCTACTATCGATCTTTCCGTAGGTTGCTCGATAGAGATCATAGCTGGCACCGGCTTCCATGGCTTGGTGAATGGAGTTGTGGGGCCGCTTTTCATCGGGCGCGTCGCGATCGTAAATCCGCATTTGCCCGGCGCCTATGCCGACCCATAAATTCCAGGAGTCTTGGGCATATCCCAGGAAAAACAGCACATCATTGCCGTGAACATCATAGTTTAGAGTGGTTTTTGGAACATCTTGCAAGCGCCATGCGGTGAGATCGAGGCCGGCGATCAATTGCAACCTTTCCTGATAGGCTCCCAGGCGAAAGGTCCCAAAGCTGCCCCAGGTTTGAATTTTTTTGTCGGGTGTTTGGACGATGCTAGGGCCCGCGCCGATGCGGGCAGTCGTCAGAGGGACGGCTGCTCGTACACCAGGGTTGGTGACGAGCCAAAGTCCTAAAGCGAGACTAAGCTTGCTTTTTCTTCGCAGGGCTGCTGGCACCACTGCTAAAGTCTTTGAAAATTTTCGGAGTAATCCCATAAACAAAGGCGTCGAATCCTCCGTGATGGCGAGTATCCTCGTTCGGTCGGCTTTCAATATAGCCTTTTTTCTGCAATCCTTCGATTGTTCTTTGCAGCTTCACTTCGCTTAGCTGAGTGGCCTGCTTGATTTCTTTCAGCGTCGACCAATGCGGCTTGAACTCCTCAACGAAGCGATCGACGGTCTTCCACGATGACGAGTAACGGTCGCCGAGCTCATGCTTGCTGGCGAGATGATAGAGCACCAGCTTCTCATGAGCATGCTCCAGATCGGTTTTCCAGATGGCATCCACGGCGCGATTGTCCTGTTGAGTCATAAGGAGCTCCTTTGGGACTAGATGTTGGAATGGACTTTTCTATTATCGTCCATGCCTTGATGATAACCAAGCTGGGGAGCGCAGCAAATGACGAATGCTTATCTGGGTGTAAATGCCGATACCCACGTTGTCACTAAGAACAACGCAGGTCTAGGTATTTGCGACTAGAGCATGGAGATTATTTAGCAGGTTCCAGAATCGCAGTGGCGATCGGACCTGGGATTTTATTTGATTTACAAGCGATGGTCACGGTGCCAATCACTTTGTCGATCAAATCATGGGCGCGTTGCGGATTGTCACGCTCACGGCCCTTCAGGCGAACGACGATTTTGACTTTGTCGCCGCGTTCCAGAAAACGATCGATATTGTTGACTTTAGTCTGCAGATCGTGGTCAGAAATATTGGCCTTCAGCTGAATCTCTTTAAGATCAGAGGTCTGACGATTCGCTTTTTGCTTTTTCTTTTTCTCGTACTGCAGCTTTTTGAAATCTTCGATTCGGACCACGGGCGGGATGGCATCCGGGGTGCTCACCAAAACCAGGTCGAGTCCTTCTTCTTCTGCGAGCCTGAGTGCTTCGCTGGCCATGACGATGTCGTTACGACCCTCCCCGACGAGACGAACCTCTTTCATGGTTCTAATGTCAGAACGCTCTAGTACTTTCAAAAAGATCTCACTCCTATAATGGTGCAATCAAGGAACAAAGCGGTATCCAGGGCGAACCTGATACTTTCCGAATAACAGGGGCAGGGGCGTATAATATGTCCTGATACGCTATAACGCCTGAGTCCGGGCTTGGCAAATTCAATATAGCGACCATAGGGAGGGGGGGCAATGAAAAAAAGTGCGTAGTTCATGAATGTTCGAGCTTCTCGCTGAAGTCCACCGACCTCTCAGGGTCTCTTCCGCGAGCCTGCAGTCTTTGAAGAGGCTGATTGGGTTGGTTTTCTGCTGGCTTTTGCCCGGTCAATCGCGGCATCCATGTCATTGGCCATGACATCGAGGACCAACTGGCTGTCCAGGCTGCTGAATAGCCAGGGAATCCGTTCGTGGGGGAAGTTGCTCATGGCTTTGCGTACAGTTTCAGCCGTCTTAGGCCCGCCAATGTCAAGGATGAGCTGATCCTTCTCTGACTCACTGAGATTCTGCCTCGCGGGATTGAGGTTGGATTTCAGTCCCCGTAGCCTTTGTTCCACGTCTTCAGTCATAATGAAACATCCTTGGCAGGAGGCGCTGGCTTCCCTTATGCTTGCAAGCCGAGGAGTTCTTGCCAGGCACCGTTTATTTCGATAGCCTTGCGGCCTTTCTTAGCCACACCATTCTTGCGGATAATTATGCCATGGATGAACTGAAAGCTCTGCTGCGAAAAGACGATCCGTTTCTGCGTCCTTCCCGCCTGGGGAGCCATAATTTTCCTGGAATTTGGTCGTCCATGATGCCCAGAGAGCTATTCGGTTTGCGCATTCCAGAAGAGCGCCGAGCCACATGTATGGATTGTCCTAAAGCTTGCTATGATGGCTACCGTGCCGATTATCGCTGCTGTACCTATCATCCAAGGGTCAGTAATTTTTTGCTAGGTCTAGCTTCTGAAACAACGGTCGGCGATAGAGCTATTGATGGCCTGCTCAGTCGAGGCATGCTCATTCCCGAGGGTATGCACTATGCTCCCAGGCAGTGGGTGGATTATCTCGATGATATGCAAAAAGAAGCTTTTGGACGAAGTGAAACCGTCCTCTGTCCTATGCTCGATCAGGGCACGGGTTTTTGCAATATTCATGCTTTCCGCAATTCAGTGTGTTCAACTTTCTTTTGCTACAAAGATCATGGTGATGCGGGAGAAGGATTTTGGGATCAGCTCCAGGTTCTGGGCAGTCAGGTGGAAATGGCTTTGAGCCATTGGGCTTTGGAACAGGTGGGATTTGATCTTAACGGCTATTTCAAAACGCTCGATAAGTTTGCCAAAAACATTCATAAAGTCTCGGCGCGTGATGGCTGGGAAGACGAAGCCCTTTTCCAACTTTGGGGCAGCTGGCAGGGTCGTGAAAAAGAACTGCTCAAGGCCTGCGCAGCAGCTGTCGTAAGGGAGCGCGACAACCTTTGGGAAATAGCCAACAGTCAGCCCATTCGTGAATCGATTGCCTTTGACAAGGCCATGGTGAAAGCCGTTCCGAAACGATTGGAAGATCAAATCGATCCCGAAGACTTGGAAGAGTCGGGTGGAGAAACGGTAAGACCCAGCGTACTCTGGCAAACTTGTCTCAAAGCCTATTGGAAACTCTGGGAATGGCCAGATGAAGAGTGCATTCTGAGCTCAAAGATTACGATTGAAGAAAACAATCGGATGACGGCTGAAGAGCTCCATAATAAAGATAAAGATTACTTTATGCTCTATCACCCACGGAAGAAGAGTAAAACAATCGACTGGCGCATGGGCATAACCCAGCAGCAACTTGATGTTTTGCGCCTGTTCCACGATGAGCCCCGCATGCTGGATGCTGGGCTTATCAGTGAAGCCGCTTTCAAGGCTTTACCTGATGCCCGCAGCTTTATCAGCGAAATGCTACGCCTCAAGGTTTTGGTCTAGATCAGATGGTCAAGAGGCGGCCGAAGCCGCCTGTTTCTAAACTAGCTTCCGCTTTGCTGGCTGCGGAAGGTGAGCAGGAATTTAAGGCTTTCAAAGGCCGCATCTTTCGGATATCCAAAGCGGGTCTCGAGATTCTTGTAGGTCGTCTCGGCCAGCTCTAGCTCTTCGGGTTTGAAGTTGCGTGCCTCGTCCGTACCCAGCACCATCATGACTTTGAAGTTCTCATCGACTTGCTTTTTTTGTTCGTCGTAGTAGTGCTGCTGAATCGTATCCATATACTCATGGAAAATCTTGCTGACCACGATCGCCGCCGTGGGATTGTCGATTTTGAAGGCTGCAACACGTCCCAGGAGAGCTTCGCGGTGCTTCTCAATGGGGCCTGACACCTTGATAATGCGTTCCAGATCTCGCATCAAGTTTTCATTGGGAACTTCATAGTTGCCGGTGATCTTGTTGTAGAGTTTCTCCCGCTTCACCTGTGCCACCACATTTTCAATGTAGCGACTGAGTAAGGCTTCGTACTGCTCTTCGTCAACTAAAGTCATCGACGCGCTGACTTCTTTTTCGAAAATATCCGCAAAATCTTTTTTGCAAACCTGAATGAACTCTTGGGGCTGATGGTACTTGCCGCGAGGTTCGAGCTGGAGGAATTCATAGACGGTCCGATCTTTTACCAGTCGATCCAGCTCGTCGAAGAGGCCCATTGGTGTCAAAGTGGTGTATTTGGGGTTTTGCACTGCCCGATAAAGGATGCTTCGAACCTCGCGCGGGGATGCACCAAAACGGCCTTCATAAGCCACTACGTTTTGATACTCTTCCTGGATCTGTTGCCGAAGTTCGCGCAAGGACGCTTCTTCCTGTGGTTTGAACAGCGGCATAAGGCTGTCACCCTCATAGAGCTTGATCTTGTGTCTTGGATCTAAGCGGGCGATGAGGGCGCGATACTTGGAATCATAGTAGTCGGGATTGGGTTGTTTTAGGCGAGTCATCACGGCCCAAAGACAGAGCATGTCGATTGCATGGGGAACAATCGTCTTGCTCTTGGCCAAGGCTTTGACATCCTGGTCGTAGATGGCTCGTTCTAGAGTTGCCTTGAGCAAATAGGGCGCAGTAATCAACTCGAAGCGAGAGCGGAACGATGCAAAATCTGGAATCGTTTTGAAAGCGTCGAGGTGCTTTTCATTGGTACTGGCAAAGAAGACGATATCCAGATGGGTGGTCGAGGAGGGAAGATTGAGTGAGCCCTTCTCAACGGTCGTCAGAAGGTATTTGAAGGCTTCAATGGGGCGCTTGAGCATATCGGAGAATTCCAGAATGCCCCGATTGGCCTCGACAAGGGGGCCTTCGGCTTCATGAAAGCTGATATTATGCAGAACGGGGGGAAGATTGGCGATATTGCGATCGATTGTCAGTTGCTTTTCATAGGCATCGATCGACATCTGTGGTTCCACCGTGCCGATCCCCACACGGTACTGTTTGGAAAAGAAGAATCGCTCGACTTGCACGTGACGCAAGACTTTGGCCAAATCGCCGTCGTAGGCGGCCAGTAAATTTTCCCAAATCAGTTGGTTGCGTTTGGAAAGTCCTGCCAGCTGGATATGCTGAGGAATCTCAACATCCTCTTCGGCGACGCCGGTCTCTTCCGATATCCATTTTTTCAGCCATTGGGCCCTTTGCGGCATGGGAATCAGGAATAGAGGGTTTTCTTTGTACTCGGAATGAACTTTTGAGGCGATTTTGCTTTCGTCCAGGAAGGCGAAAGAATCTTCCCGAATGCTCGTATCGTCTTCCCGCATGCCGCTGAAGCCAATCGGTCCAACCGCGCCCATGGCCTTGGCTGAAAGCGATTTATCGGTGGGAAATATCCAATTGAAGCGATAGACCGCGCCCTCTTCCGCCTCCGAATATTTTTGCATGGCGTGGCCCATCGATTCTATAATCGAAGTCTTTGCTGAACCATTGGGGCCGTGGAGCATAATTAATTTATTTGAGTAGCCCTGACGAACGAAGCCCGCAACCGCCTTATAGATTTCATCCTGCACGCCTTCTGAGCCGATGATCGGCACATTTTTATGGGTGCCAAGATCGAAAACTTTCCAACGCGCATAGTCTTCAAACCCTGAGCCGGCTTCCCGACGGCCAAAGTAATTGAAGGTGTCGAATAAGTATTGCGACGAGTTGCGGATGAGATGACTTGGACGCTCGCGGAGTTTCTTCAAAAATCCGCTGAAACTCAGGATGACCTGTCTTTCCTGGAAAAGTGAACGCGATTCCTGATTGAGCTGATAGAGGAGATCTGAAGCCTCTGCCATGGTCCTGCCTCCGGCTGACTAAAGTTCATTCTCCCCAGCATAACCTCTGCTTCGCCGTTTGTCAGCGACGACTCCTCGTCTTTACTTTTTCGGGTGGCTGGCTCTATAAATTAGAGTGAGTCCAGAGGCAATTCCCTTTTTTTCTGAAATTCACGATTCGCTACTTTTGATGGGATCAAATCTATGATAATGGTGAGAAAGAGCCATACAAGTCAATCAAGCTACGAGGGCACCTGATGAAGAAAGTCTTCATACTGGATACAAACGTTCTATTGAGCAATCCCCTCAGCATCTTCAAATTTGACGATAACGACGTGGTTATCCCGATTTCTGTGATCGAAGAAATCGATACCTTTAAAAAGGACCAGAGTGATATCGGACGCAATGCTCGGGAAGTCTCACGAATCCTCGATAAATTACGAACCAAAGGCACACTTTCTTCGGGTATCAGACTGTTCGATCAGCGCGAAGACTCAGGACAGCTCTATGTCTACCTTGGTCATAATATGGACATCCTCCCCGAGCTTTTGGCCAGTAGCACCGATAACCATATCCTGGCGATCGGTCTGACTCTCCAAAAGCAGTTCGGCGATACTCGTAAAGTTCTTATCATTACAAAGGACACCAACCTTCGTATCAAGTCGGATGCCTTTGGCCTCGCCGCAGAAGATTTTGCTGCGGATAAGGTGGACATTTCCCATCTCTACACAGGCATGATCACGGTATCGGTGACGCCGGATCTGATCAACGATTTTTATACAAATCGGGAGATTCGACTACCGAATCAGGAGATCAATCCAAATCAGTTCGTCATATTCGAAGATGAGCAGGATCAAAGTTCGGTTGTATTTGGTATCTACGATGCCGCAGAAGATGTTGTGAAGATGATAGAACCGAGGACAGAAGGTGTCTGGGGTATCTATTCCAGGAACCTTGAGCAGGCCATGGCCTTGGAATGTCTGTTGAACGACAAAATCAGACTGGTCACAATAAGCGGCGAAGCAGGGACCGGCAAGACATTAATGGCGATAGCTGCTGGATTGGTTAAGACCACAGATGAGGATCAGTACCAGAAATTGCTGGTTTCTCGCCCGATATTCCCCTTGGGTCGGGATATTGGCTATCTTCCTGGTGATATAGACGACAAGCTCAACCCTTGGATGCAGCCGATCTATGACAACCTGGAGCTTCTGCTGGGTGGATCGCCCGGATCGAGGCAAAAGCGATTCAACAAGAGCTATCAGGAATTGATCAATCAAGGCATGCTGGCTGTTGAACCTTTGACCTATATTCGGGGTCGGTCTCTGCCTGCTCAGTATTTTGTCGTGGATGAATCACAGAACCTGACGCCGCATGAAATTAAAACAATTCTCACCAGGGCCGGCGAAGGGACTAAGATTGTTTTGACGGGCGACCCTTACCAAATCGATAATCCTTATCTTGATTCGCAAACGAACGGTCTGACTTATGTGATCGAAAGATTTCGTGGAGAAGAGATCGCTGGGCATATCACTCTGCAGAAGGGTGAGCGAAGTGAGCTCGCATCCAAAGCGGCCAAACTCCTCTAAAAAGCCAAAGGCGGTCTTCTCCTCGAAGACCGCCCTGATTTTATTTCGATTCAGTTTTTTAGATCTTTCAGTGTGCTCTAGGGCTCAGTGTGCAGCCAAAGCTATCATTTTCCTCTAATGATCCTGCTCCTCGGAGCATTGCTGTATAGTCGCTGCAGCTATAGATTCCTTGAGCAAAACAGAAATGATCGAAGTTATCGATATGAACCGCATGGGTCACAGCCTGTATTTCGCGTCGACTCAATTGGGCTAACTGATTGCAGTCCCCGCCATACAAGAAACCTGTACGACCCCCGTCTGACTCGTCTTCACGCTCGACAGCTTGCGCTGCTGGGTTGAAGAGGCAGCATCCCGTTAAGAAAGCCGCGAGAGCCAAACGGCTGGGTTTCCTCATAGGTGCTCCTTTCCTCTAAAGTTTGTCGGTGTTTGGACCGTCCTCCCACCATTGATATTAGCTTCGGCGGCTGATCATAAAACTATAAACACCCGTATTTTATGAATAGTTAAGGCATGTTAGAGCATGATCTTACATGGCGACTGAATCTTGATTTGGGAGAAAATGAGCAGGAGGCGAGAGCTGGGCCGCGAGATAGGTCCGATGCATCCATCGGACCAGGCAATGGTCTTAATCTTCAAGAGTCGCGCGCAGCATCCAAGCGGATTTTTCATGTTCTTCCATGCGCTCGGTCAGCATATCGCAGGTGACCTCGTCTCGAGTCTCCTCGAAGCTATCGATCGTATTGCGAATATTACGACTGAGGGTTTCGTGGCCTTCCAGCAATTCAGCAACCATGGCCTGTGCCGAAAGAATCTTATCCTGCTCTTTGAGGCTAGAAAGCTTCAAGATGCTTTGTAAGGAACCCGGTGCGGTGTAGCCCAAAGCTCGGATGCGCTCTGCAAGGGGGTCGATGGCGTCTTGCAAAGCATCGTATTGTTCTTCGAATAATTTGTGGAAGGAATAGAAATTAGGACCCTTCACATTCCAGTGAAAGCCTTGAGTCATGGCTGATAGGACATAGGTATCTGCTAAAATTTTTGCCAAACCTTGTGCGACTTTTTCACGATCTTGATCTTTAATTCCGGTATCGAGTTTCATGTCTAATCCTTTTTGTTTGAGAAGACCTGACGAAACAGATTTGATCCTAGGCAGAGTGATAGCGGATGTCGAGTGGTCGGGTTGGCAGGTATAGAGGCAAAGGCGTTCAAGCCTGGTCGCTGTCGACCAGGCGCATGAACTTGGATCAGTGTTTGAAGTGTCTTATTCCGGTAAAGACCATAGCAATTTTATGCTCGTTGGCGGCTTGAATGGATTCTTCGTCCCGCATGGAGCCACCGGGCTGCACGATCGCCCTTACACCAAAGCTTGCCGCTAAATCCACCGTATCGCGGAAGGGGAAGAAGGCATCGCTGGCCATGACCGAGCCTTCAATACTACGGCCAAATTCCTTGGCTTTTTCAGCTGCAAAGGTAGCGCTGTCTATGCGACTCATCTGACCTGCACCGACGGCGACGGTGACCAGATCCTTAACATAGACGATGGCATTGGACTTAACATGCTTACAAAGACGCATGGCAAAAGTGAGATCTTCGGCTTGGCTATCGCTGGGTTTGAGGGTCGTGACAGTTTCCCAGCGACCTTTTTCCGTTCGAGCCTGGTCTTTATCCTGAACCAAGATTCCACCCAAGACCGAGCGGACATCGAGTTGTTTAGGGGCCTGGGCACTGTGCTGAGGAAGAAGGTAAGGCAATTCTAAAAGGCGAAGGTTCTTCTTGCTTGCCAGTATCGTCTTGGCTTCAGGACTAAACTCGGGTGCGACAATGCACTCCAGGAAGAGTGTGGAGAGAGCTTCAGCAGTTCCAGCGTCGATGGTCTTGTTGACTGCAACGATGCCACCAAAAGCGGATTTTGGATCGACAGCGAGTGCGCGCTTATAAACTTCCAGCAGTCCTTCGCCCGGGCGACCCAGGGCGGCACCGCAGGGATTGTTATGCTTGATGATAGCGACGGCGGTATATTCAGGAAAATCCGCAACCATTTGCACAGCAGCATCACAATCAAGCAAATTATTGTAAGACAATTCTTTGCCCTGCAAAACTTGAGCGTCCTGCAGTCCTCCAGCGATACTCATATTGGAGCGATAGAAGCGAGCTTTTTGATGAGGGTTTTCACCGTAGCGCAGCGATTGCTGGGAATCCAATTGCAAAGTGTATTGGTCCGCGAGAGATTCTGCTTCGGCCAATTCCAAGCTCTTTTCGTAGTAGCTGGCGATCATGCTGTCATATTGAGAAATAGCCCGAAATGTTTTCGCAGCCAGATAGCGTCGAAAGCCATCACTCAAACCGCCGGCTTTCAGTTCGTCAAGGCAGCGGCTGTAATCTGCTGGATCCAGCAGTGGAGCAACAAAACGATAGTTCTTGGCAGCAGCGCGGAGCATCGTTGGTCCACCGATATCGATGTATTCGATCGCTTTCGGCAAGTCCAACTGCTGTTCAACAGCTTTGGCAGCGAATTGGTAGAGGTTCACCACCACGAGGTCGATGGACTGAATGCTGTGCTCCAAACATTGAGCGACATGGGCATCTTTCGTACGGTCGTAAAGAATTCCACCATGAATTTTAGGATGCAAGGTCTTGACCCGACCATCCAAAATCTCTGGGCTGCCGGTGTGAGTTCCAGCTTCTGTTACATTGACACCAGCTTCTGCTAAAAGTTTAGCAGTGCCGCCTGTGGAGAGAATTTTAAAACCAAGCTGTTCAAGCGAGCGGGCGAAGTCGACGATGCCGGTTTTGTCGGTGACCGAGAGCAAGGCTAAGGGTTTGCCAGGAAGCTGAGTCATGTCGATATCCAAATATGAATGTTGGTCCAAAGAGCTGAATTTTGGGTTCAAGGTGAGGGAAAATGAGTTTTCACGGGCCCCTTTTAACAGCTTTTAACTAGAGGCCCAAGGCTTTTTTAGGCAGGAAAGCTGCGAGAGTTACCCATTCGGCTTTTGAAATCCGCAGGTCCTGGCAACCAGTTCCAATCGCTTGAGGAGTTCGGGGTCAGTCTCCATGGCGAGACAGCGCTGGTACGCCTTTTCGTAGATATGAAAGACGGGATCGTCGCGATCTTCCGGTGAAAAACCTAGCTCATCACGAGTTAGCGCGCAGACCAGCAGGTAAATCCTGGCCATTTCATATTTTGGGATCGAATGTTCATGCTTTGATGGGTCAAATTGTTCTGGTGTGATGCCAAAGTCTTCGTCATTCAGAAGGTAAAGGGACATCTGCTTCAGAATGAGGTCCAGGCCACCCTCATGATGCCGATATTCGTGCACCTGTATCTTTTTGACACGCTCGTGTTCGCTGATTTCTGCATCTTCTTTTTCGACCAAATCTTTGCCCTCCGTCTTTGCCGCTTCAAGATAGGGGACCTTGACCGAGAGAGCAAGTCTCCGGGATAAATACGCAATTATGACGTAAATAAAGGCGAAAACAGAGCTTTCAGCGGGTGGTTTTGCATGCTAAAAGGGCTGTCCTGGATCTTCCAACCAGAGGGGATTTGAACAATGAAAATCGCCATGCTGCTTTCAGGTGGTGTTGATAGCTCAGTAGCCTTGGCTGAATTGGTGCGAGAAAACAAGCATCAGATTCAAGCCTTCTATCTGAAAATTTGGTTGGAAGACGATCTTCAATACCTCGGGCAATGTCCTTGGGAAGAAGATCTCCAATACGCCCAAGGCGTTTGTGAAAAACTGGGTGTGCCGCTGGAAATCGTCAGCCTGCAGACGGCCTATTGGGATCGAGTTGTTGCGCACACTATCACCGAGCTTCGCGCCGGACGCACACCGAGTCCAGATATTCTATGCAATCAAAATGTTAAATTTGGAGCTTTTTGCGATCTCATCGATGAAAGCTACGATCGGATCGCTACCGGGCACTATGCAAGGCAGCGAGAGGTTCAAGGCGTGCGTCAGCTTTTGAAGGGCGTGGATCCCATCAAAGATCAGACCTACTTCCTCTCTCGCTTGAGCCGTGAACAATTGAATCGGGCGATGTTTCCGATCGGTCATATCCCTAAGCGAGATGTGCGGGAACTGGCAGCTCGCTATGATTTGCCCACCCAAAATCGTCCGGATAGCCAAGGTATTTGCTTTCTAGGTAAATTAAAATTCAGTGAATTTGTGAAGGCTCATCTAGGTGAGTGGCATGGATCGATTGTTGAATGGGATACGGGCGAAGTGCTTGGCTCTCACAAAGGCTTTTGGTTTCATACGATCGGCCAACGCAAAGGCTTGGGGCTCAGCGGTGGACCTTGGTTTGTGGTACAGAAAGATCCCGCGAAGAATATCGTCTTCGTGTCTTCGGAAGAAGGCCGTATCCAAAGGCCTCAGCTCAACTTTACCGTCAGTAGTATGCATTGGCTGGAAGAGATGCCAGATCTGAGTCGGATTTATACCGTTAAGATCAGACATGGCGAACGCACCACGGAATGTCGCTTGATGGATCTTGGTCAGCAAAGACTGGCTGTTGAGTTGGGAACGCCGGATGGAGGCATCGCGCCTGGTCAGTACGCAGTGATTTATGATGGTGAACACTGCTTGGGTGCAGGCGTTATCGACTGAAGTTGGGTATTCAATCCTGCCAATCACCTCAAGTGCTGCCCTAAGCCGACTGTTTGGGCTGACCCATGATTCCAAAAAGTGGAAAGCTGACGGTGAATTCGCTGCCTTTGCTGAGCTCACTTTGGACTATAAGTTTGCCGCCATTGCGCTCGACAAACTCTTGGCAAAGGAGGAGACCCAATCCAGTACCCTTTTCGCCATCAGTGCCTGGGCTGCTAGATTTTTGATGGGCTTTAAACAGCCGTTGCAAAGTGTCTTTGTTCATACCAACGCCCGTATCACGAACCTTGATTTCGACTTGGCTCTGATCGTCTTTGACGGTGAGAGTGATGTGACCCCCGTGCGTCGTAAATTTAATACCATTCGAAACCAGATTCTGAACCACTGATCCGAGCATTGTTTCGTCGGCAAATATCCAAATATCCTCAGGACACTCAATTTTGATATCAATCTGTTTTTGCTCGGCACTATGAGCCAAGACAAGGATATTTTCTCGTAACAGCTTGCCTATTTCCAAGGGCTTTTTTTGGCACTTAATCGCATTGCTTTGAGTCAAGGCCCAAGAAAAAAGCTTATCAAACATCAGGTAGGTGTGAGCTGCTGTTCTGTGCATCATCTGCAGGAGCCTCAGGCGCTCGTGAGGAAGCATAGTCTCATGCCCCTGCAGCAGAATGTTAGAAACTCCTTCCAGACCCATCAGTGGCGACTTCAGATCGTGATGCATCATCGATAGCATGCGCTCTTGACTGCTTTGCTGCTCGGCTAATGTGTTTTGCAGATCGCTGAGATTGGGGCCTGATTCGTCCTGCCTTCTATCGGCAGCACCTGGGTGAATCGCCAGGAGGACGCCGCGTTGGCCTTTTTCATCAATGGCCGTCGATGTTATGGAAACAAGGGCCATGACAGGTCCGGTATCGTCCCGGCTCAAGCAATAAGAAGCCTCTCGAATATCCAGGCCGGCATCCAGCACTTGGTTGAGAGGATGTTTATCTTCGGGTAAGGATTGTCCATCTTCATCGAAGAACAGCAGCATGCGGCCGGCCAGGGGCTCACCCAGGTCATGGTAGTCGAGCCAGTGAGGAATGTTTTGACTGGAAGCGAGAATAACCCCATTGGCGTCTAACAGGACCAATGGCAGGCCCGTAAAGGTGCTGAGGCTATCTAGGTCTTTGATGGATATTCTCTGAATCAAATTCCGCCTCCTAGGTGTTCTTAGGAAGTCGGCAGAATTCTCATGGAAAATGAGCCTGCTTGCTCATTCGTACCGAGAGGTAAAGCAGGGGAGTTTTGCATGACCGATTTCATCGGGTAACTGTAACGACCGGAAAGAGCTTCGCGAGAGTGAGGCATTTATCAGACAATTATCTTTTAATATTCATTAGATACCAAACTTCATGCAATATGAACATCAAATGTTCATATTGCATAATACCTAAATAACCCAATACTTTCAGCCCTTTTAGCTGTTCGAATAAGATTGCGGCGCTTGCATGGTGGGCTGCTGGCTCGGAGTGCAACTTTTCACTGAATCAGTTTGAGACCTTCGTCCACCAACTCTCTGCTGTCAGCTGACTTTTGCTTGGTCGGATCGAGATTCTCTCTTAATGATTTAACCCAAAGGGCTTCTTCATTCGCCGGTCCTAAGTTTTCCCGCGCTAGCTCGTAAACTTCAAGTTGCAAGAGCCACTCATTCGGATGGCGCTTTTGCACCGTGCTAGCGAGTTGCTCCAGTTTCTCGAAGGCCAATTGTTTGGTGCGGCTGTCGGTGTTTAGATTGGAAAACTGATTGCGCAGTTCTTTCAGTGCCGAATAACAGGCGATGCCATCCAATTCATCAGCAGAATAGGGTGTGTCGCGTGCAGGTGTGGTTTCAATAGGTGAAATTTCCTGCTCACCGAAAGGCTCGCGATCGGCTGGACCACCGTAAACGGATGGTATGCTCTCACCGATGATCATATCAAATTCGCCCCAAGCTGGCTCAAAGTAGACGACAGAACCTTTTTTAACGGTGCAATCAGTGAAGGTCACAAGGAGCAGTTGACCTTGCTCTTTGTGCAGACGAAGGACGCGCCCTTTGACTTCAAATCCCGAGGTAAACTTCAACTCCGCCTTTTGTCCGACGATGATTCCAGCGTCCTTGAGATCGTAGTCATCAAAGCGAGTCAATGGCTTATCTGATTGGGCCGCGAGTCGACCGATGGGCGAGCTGAAGCCATGGCTATGGCGATCGATACCTTGGCCGACGATCTGCTTGCCTTGGTAACTGATCTGCACGGGGCCGTCGAATTTGATGAAATCGACGCGATCCCTGACGTTTTCAAAGTTGCTCAGGCGTCCTGATAAACCTAGCTGAGAATCCAAACACACGGTGCTGACGGCACCAGCTTCCTGCGCTTTCTGCAAGGCCGGAATACCACCCTGGCGATAGGCGAGGGTCGAATCCAGCTCATGCAGCACATCATGAAGGTGCTGCATATTTTCCGCGACAAACAGCTGTGGCTGAGGCTCTGTGATGTTGTAGGAATACTTGATGCAATCCAAACTCAGTCGGATTTTTTTTACTTGATCTGTCATGGCTCGTTTGGATTCGCCGACCGAAGACAATAAACCTGCGCCGAAAATTTTGGGGTTTTGCAGCGATCCTGCCAGTCCGTATTCTGCGGTCCACCAGCTCATGCGGGCTACCAGCGCTTGCTCAGAAGTATAGGTAAAAGATTTCAGTGTTTCTTGCAGTCTTGCTTCTGCTCCAGCGATGATAGCAGGCGTGCTTTCGGGCTTTTCTTTGATATCGGATAGATAGCGAACAGCTTCATAGAGCATAAGGTCTTGCTTCGAGTAGATCGCTTTGCTGCCCAATGATGCGTAGTAGGCCAAGTAATTGCTATAGTCGATGTCAGGCAAAATTGGAGCATGGCCAGCAGCTTCATGAACGATATCAGGCGCTGGCGTGTAGGCGATATGATCCACTGTTCGCATATCGGTAGCGATAGGCAGAATCTTGCGAGCCTGAAACTCAATGAAGGCCCAAGGGGCAATGAAGCCGACCACTGGAACAGCACCCCAACCGATATCCTGCAAGGCTCGATCGATGTCATCAACATGAGGAATGCGATCAATCTGCAGGCCAGTTTTCTTGAATCCCGTGCTGTAGGTGCTGACGGCATGATCTTGGAAAAAATCCATAGACCGGCGCATGATGTAGCGCCATGCTGCATGATCGCGGGCGGTATATTTGCTGGTGTCATGTTCCGTGCAATAGGCCCTGAGATATCCAGGAAGTCGATCCAGTGTGCGTTCCATCGGCCAGCCCCTTCATTGCAGGTCAGCCCGGTTTAGGAAGGCCGAGTGACCATATGTTTGATCCTGTCTTTTTTTGTACAAGGCCCGAGGGAAAAATACCAGGGCCTCGCCTTGGAATTTTCAGGACCCTTGAATCTGAGCGATGATATCCCGGTATTCCTTCGCTTGAAGACCTGGATCTTTGGAATAGATGATAGCCCGACCAACATTAGCAATTGTCCGTGATCCAAAATGCTTGAGGATAGGAGCCAACTCACCACCTTGTGCGCCTATGCCGGGTACCAGCACCAAAGCTTCTGGAAGAATGGCTGCAACTTCGGCAATTTCCTCTGGGGTAATGTGATTTCCCGCGCTGGGTGCACCAATCACCACACCGGCGGCACGGGCTTCTGCGGCTTGGAGCGCGAGGTGAAGATAAAGGGCTCGACCTTCGATCTGGGCATACTTCATGGCGCGATATTCAGGGTTTGACATGAGCACCAGAGGGATCAGACCCAAGCCGTGAGCGTCTGCCTGTCGTCCTGCTTGCACCGTGTTGCCGGGAAATGGAGCATAGGTGATCGCATCGAAGCCTTCTTGCTTGGCATGATAGATGCCTGCATCATTGGTATCGCCAATGTCAGCGAGCTTGCTATCGTCGATACTCACCATTCCCAGCTGATGAATGCGATCATTAAGAGTCCGCATACTGGCCCTGGAAATGTCTTTAAAATAATTCCGATTGAGTTTGATAGCGGCGCTATAGGGAGCCACGGCTTCGATAATAGAAAGAGTCCACTCCACCTTATCTTGACCCTGGGGAATTTGCTGAGCGTGACGTTGCTCGGCTTCAGCCGGATCAATTCCGACGCAAAGCAGGCTTTTTTTGCGAAGGGCAGCGTCGAGCCATTTCTTACGGAAGTCCATGCGATCATTCCTTCACTTGAGCAAGTCTAGGGGTGAAAGTCCAAGTTCAGCAGCCAGGGCATCGACTAGAGCCCGGGGTGGTTGACGCTTGATAACAGCTAGTCTCAAGAGCTCTGGAGCTCGACTCATGGGATGATAGCTGATGCGTCCAGCGTAAGTTTTTTGCAAGTATTCAGCAACACTCAGACCATCGTCACGTTTTTCACAACGATCCGTCAGGCAGATGACGCCACGAACGTCGACGCCAGCTTCAAGCAATTGGTCTAAGCACTGGAAAAGCGAGAGTCCAGTGGTCACCGTGTCTTCTAGAACGAAAGTCGCACCGTGCGGTTGGCCAATGAAAAATCGATCAGCCGGATCACCGTGTGGTTTTGGTTTGGCTCGGCCCATGGCGATGGTGTGGCTGCCTTGGCCGAATTGTGGCGAAAGACGAGCGAGCTTCATCGCGGCGATGATCGCTGTTTTACTGGCACCCTCAGGCACTCCGTACAGCGTCTCACACGTGATTTTATGCGCGCTCATAAACTGAACGAGGTAGTCCGTCAGTTGGTCGAGAAGGAAGGCATCGTTGGTGGATTTGCGCCAGTTGACGTAAAAATGGCTTAATCTGCCACTTTTCAATGTCAGAGGCTTTTCAAAAAATCCAATGATATCGTTATTGAGAATGAAGTCCGCGAAGCTGAGGGTTGACATCAAAACAGTCCCCTTAGGCAAGTTTCGGCGAATCCTACACCAAAGACTTGCCTGGGAAAAGCGATTCTCCTGTAGATTGTAGTCAAAGTTATAGCTGGCAGCAGCGAGAAAATAGCCGTTCCAAGCAGCTTAGCCAAGAAAATCCAATCATGGATAGAATTGGCTAAGTTTCTTGGAACCTTCATACACAGGCTTTGCATGAGTTTGCAAAAGTCTATGTTCGAGGCCTCCGAGCAAACCCTCCTTCTTAAGAGACGCTTGCCATCGGCACTGAGATCGAAGTGTCAGTATGGCGCCAAAATGGCGCTACACTGCGAAAGCGTAGTATTACTACGTTTATAGCGTCAAAAAGCATATAATATGGAGTATTTTTGTTGTAAAATTACATTGACCTGTCTCTGTTCGCTGAGTATAGCCATGGGGACGTCGCAAAAAATTATTATACTTCGTAGGAGAGGAATACTCATGACCATGAATCACCTGTCTGCCAGTCTCTCGGTAGTTCTTGGCTTTGGACTCAGCTTGGCAGCTTGGGCTGCGGAATCGGATCGAGTCGCACCGACGACTCTCCGTTTCCTCGCCAACGGGACCCAGCAACTCGATAGCGTCGTGCTATCGGGGGAAAGCCTTCATCTAGAATACGATCCGATTCGTTTGAATCAGTGTCGTGGCAAGAATAAGAATGGAGTCGAAGATTGGACCGTGCAGGCCTTTTTAGCGATTGACGGTGAAGCACCTTTGGCTCTCGACCTGATCGAAGGTCGAGGAACGCAGTTTCCTTATGCTGTTCCTCTTAGTGTTATTATTCCAGATGGAAAGCGTTTGGAGATCTGGTTCAAAGCTTCGGATGCCGAGGGTTGTGTTCAATGGGATTCCAACAGCAGTCAAAACTATTCCTTCGCGATCACACGACTTGAAGATCTTCCTGTCCTAAGCTTCAATGATAATTGGAGCGTAGAGCAAAGAGGTGTCTTGAAGGCCGGACAAGCCGTTCGTATCCACTATGATTTAAACCGCGCCACGCAATGCCGTACGGGTGGATACCATGGTTCGGCTTCCTGGGATGTGATCGCTCAATTTCGTGTTGATGGTCAGACACTGGCACCACAGGCTCTGAGCTATTCCAAAAGTTGGAGCGAACGCGGCCAGCAAGATATTGTGACGATATTACCCCAGGGTCGCGAGCTGACTCTGTGGTTTGAAAACAGTGGCTATGCATACTACGCGGGTCGCGCCTGCAAGGCCTACGACTCAAACTATGGCAAAAACTATCACTTCCGCTTGGACTAAGTTTTCCTAAAAAGAGAGCGTAGGACTGTTAAGAACTACGCTCCTCCTGGTTTGCTTTGTGCATAATGTTGATTCACTAAGGGCCATGGGCCGAATGGTTTTTCGCAAGAACTCATAGAGACTAGAGATTGTGGAAGAACTGAAACGGCAACTCATGCAGGCCTAAAACTACGACCTGCCTCTACAAACCAATAAGATCACAGTATTAGCGCCTGTGCTGTCGTCACAATTCGACCGTGAACAGCAAAAAATCTGTATACCTAACCTTTTGCTTAGAATTTTCACTACGATACCTGCCGCCCATCATCCAAGTCTATTTTATCTGTATTCTTTCCTCAAAAAGCCAAGTCTCTCTCCTTCGTCCAAGCCCATCTTGAGGTGAGCTAAGACTATCGATATCTATTGAGATATCCCAGGAACTCATCAATGGACCTTATGGAAGAGGTAAGTTCCATGATTTTTGCAAAGTATAAGGAAATTCATTCAATGAAAAGCAAGTGATCCTCGAAGATCGCATGCACACCTCTAGCCTTGACTCAAGGAGGGCACAAATGAAAAAACACCTTGTCATGTTGCTGTCTTTCTTGTTGAGTCTTATGTCATCGGTGATGGCATTTTCTGGCGAAAATCCAATAAAAAAGACTTTTCAATATTCCGTGGTCGAAGTCATGATCGATCGCACCAAGGATGAGAATGCTGAACTCAATAAACCAATCCCCTGGCAGAAAATACCGTTTAAACAAAGGACTGATAAGTACCTTTCCATAGGAACAGCATGGTTTATCAATGAAAAGGAATTGTTCTCTGCATCCCATGTTTTTTCCGACAGCATGGCGCAATTCACTCAGAACTTTTATGTTCGTAACATCTTCGGTGAAGTCTTCGCAGTCGATGCGGTGACACTCTATTCGAATCGCTATGATGTGGTGAGCTTCACCTTGAAAAGCTATCCCAAAAAGATTGTGCCGATCTCAATCGCCAAAGCCTTCGGTATTGGTGATGATGTATGCGTGCCTGGCAATGCTTTGGGTCAAGGAATAAGTTTGCGTTGCGGAGGACAGATATCATCCCTGGCACCCGAGCCTAGAAACGGTGAGTGGCGAGAGGTCTATTTTTCAACCCCCGTAAGCCCTGGAAATTCTGGTGGTCCCTTGATCGATGGTCGAGGACGGGCCATTGGAATTGTGATTCGTAAAATCCCAGGAGAAGATTTGAATATCGCGACCCCATTCAGCGAACTTCGCAAGTCAGGTGCTAAACTGGAATTTGTTGAAAAGGATCTCGGCTTCCAGAATGGAACGGTCGTGCCGCTTTTTGCAAAAAATGATCTGCTGATCTCGTCATCTCAGGCGATGCCCATGATGGATTGGATGAAACTGCTTATGGCCGGGGCCAATGATCACCTTCTCAAAATGGCCAAGGTCTATGAATCGTCCTGGCTAAAAAATGGGGTTTTGACTTCGAAGCAAGCCAAACCTTATTTAAGAAATCCTAAGAAAGGCAACTATTTTACTTTGGTCAAATTTATCAATCCGGATTTATCTATCGTCGATGGAGATGAAGGCGAGCTCGAAAGACCAAGGGCGATTCGAAGAAATGTCACGATTCAAAGGTTCAATGACAAGCTCATGTTCTTCGTCGAAAAAAATCGGAATGAAAAGTTTGATCATTTCATAAAAAATCCGAAAGAAATTATGGATGCCCTGCTGGCTACCGGCAAGGTTTTGCATAGACGGGTGGCTGACGAAGATCTGGTCTACAATACTTTAGGTGAGCCGACGTCTCGGAGCCTTGTGACCGATCTTTTGGGGCGAAACTGGAGTTTTTTCAGCTGGAAGTTGAACGAAATACAAGGCACTGTGGGCCTCTTTTGCACCACTAGGCCTAGCGATGTTGCCTGTCTTTATAATCTTTTGGATCCATTGCTGACCCAGACTACAGTCGCTGCCATGTTCCGAGTGGATATTTCAGAACTGATGTTGGGCTACTATGGTTCAAGTGTTGAGTGGGCTGATTACCTAGCTCCCAGCAACCGATTGAGGCCAACGTTCATGTCCGGACTCACGATTACCAAGGCGGATGGGAAAGCCACAGTTCAGGCACAAGACCTGTCGATCGTGTCCCAAATCGTTCCAGGAGCGAATGATTCCATTGCTATGACCTACAGTGCAGATGTCGACAATCCCCTAAAACAAGTGGCTTTTTCCATATCCTATTTTCCCAATGTTCTCGATAAGATTGTTGCAACGTCCATGAAAGTGTATCGAGGACTTCTCACCGCTCCTGATAGCGGTGATTGGGTTGGTATGATCGCCCGTAGGAAACCATTTGACGGCACTGTTTATAGAACAAAACGTGGTAAGTTCATGGCTTCCAAACTCGTCGAGCAGAAGAATGAAAATACCGTCGTGATGGGCTACATGTATGGTGATGAGGAAAAGAAACTCAGCCGCTTTTGGAAGGGCACTGCGTTTGGTCTGAATGCCTCTTTTGCGCCTGCAGAGTAGATGGTCTTCTATCGAAATTTTCAAAGGGCATTCTTGGAATCAGTTCCTTGAGCCGGAAACGCCAAAAGATCTTCCAGAAAAAAGGCGGAGAGTTCTGCTCGTCCCGCGAGACCGGATTTTTGATATATGGAAAGATTGTGTTGCTTGACGGTTTTTTCACTCACATTTCGTACTTCAGCAATTTCCCTAAGGCTGAGACCTTTGAGTAAGAGAAACGCTGTTTCCTTTTCCGCTGGAGTTAACTGCCAGTTGTTAAACTGCTTTTCTATTTCTTGTCTAATATTAGCGGCATAGGGTGCGATGGAGCTTTTCCAGCGTTCGATCTCCAAAACCAGCTCTTTGCGACTGATTTCGTTGCTACGAAGAGCTCCTTCCAAAGGCACGATGCGTCGATACCAGATCGAAAAGATTCCAGCCAAGCCCAAAATTCCGGCAATTCCTTCCAGGACAAGGTGAGAAAGACTCACGCCCTGGCTCAAGTCAAACCAAACATCAATGAGGAGGAGGACCAGTATGATAGCGAGCAGTTCCGTGAGGATCCAATTCTGCCTTGAGGTATGATTTTCGTCTGACAAAGCCTGTCTCCTAGCCTAGGACTTAAGTCCTAGAGAGTAAAAACCTCAAGAAAAATGCCGCTCTCGGACCTTAGTCCCATTATGGAAAGTCAAGCTGCAGCCGATCCGGAAGTCCACGTGGGGATGTGAAATTGTCGTTGGGTTTTTATCTTTCCTTAAAGGATTTTACCATGATTCGATGGAATGCTGGCATGGCCCTGTTGCTTCTCGCCTTGGGTTGTTCGATGCCTAAGTATACTGTACAGACACCTGCTGCCCATGAAGCTAGTCCGGCGACTCAAAGTAAGGATCAGACCAGCAGTGCTGATGGCACTGCCGCCGATAGCCCATCGAGTGAGGACCCAGCGAATCCGGATCCCGCCAAGTCAGCCATACCTCCCTCAAGCGAAAAGCCTGCGGCGACACCACCTTCTAACAATGCCTTGAACGGTCCCGCTACGGGGACGGTGACGGTGAGCTTGAATATCGTGCCACCTACCCCGGCTGGCCCCTATCGGGATCGAGGCCATATTCGATCGATCTATATCACCGACGCTAATGATAAATATCTGAAAACAATCCAGGCCTTTGCCGCGACCCGAGCGATTCACCTGAAGCGCTGGCGCGTTTTGAATGGCAATACGGTGGATGGGGCCACGGGTGCCACTCAAATCACCCCGGCTGCAGGGATTCCTATCAGCGTGACTTGGGATCTCAAGGACAAAGCGGGACTGGCCATGCCCATGGGAAGCTATAAGCTTTGGATAGAGTATGCGGAGACCAATACTCCTGCTCTGGACGCAGGCAAGAAGCCTTCTGAGCTCGCTCAAGTTATTGACGGGACCGCTGGCTATGAATTCTTCAGCGTTCCCTTCAGCTTGACCGCGCAAGGCCAAATGAAAACAGACACCACCAATCCCGTATTCAAGGATATCGCCGTTAAACATGTTCCCTGAGGAATTCCTGCAAGTTCTTCTGGATTTTTGTGTATTGAGTCTGAAGGTCGAAGAGGGAGGGCTTCCGCTGAGGAAGCCCTCCTTGCCTTTTATCAGCCAATCCCGAAGAGCATATCGGAGTAGCTAGGGTAGGGCATTTTGTTGCGAGGTAGAAGCCCTTCAATTCGATCGCTGACTTCGCGCAGTTCTTCGAGTTGAGGATAGACAGACTCAGCCATGGCTTTGGCTGTTGGCAACAGATGGTCATGTTCCAAGGCGTCACCGCCGGTAACTTTTTCCACGTTGCTGCGCAGCGCCTGAATTTTATGGGTCAACGAAGCGGTTTCTTTGCCCAGGACCATAGCGAGATCTTTCGCGCCAGTTTCCAGACCTAGTTCTTGCGCTTCTTTCACCAAAGAGGTCAAGCTTTTGAGGTATTCAAAGGCAGCCGGCAGAATCGATGTCTCAGTCAGTTCCAAAGCAACGTTGATTTCTATCAAGCGTTGCTTCAGATAGCGTTCCAGCTGAATGGCCAGACGACTGTGGACGTCTTCTGGGCTGAATACTTTGCCTTCGACGAGGAAAGCGGTTTTCTTTTTGTCGGCGAGAACTTCCAAAGCCCTTGGGGTATTCGGGAAGTTATTCAAGCCGCGACGAGCGGCTTCATCGCGCCATTCCTGAGAATAGCCGTTGCCTTCGAAGCGGATTTTCTTGGTGTCAGTGATGACTCCACGGAGAACGGTGATGATGTCTTCTGGAGAGACGACACCATTCTTGGCTTTGGCTTCCAATTTTTCATTCAGCTTACGGAGCCCTGAAGCCACAGCGGCGTTCAAAACAGTGGCTGGATAGTTGATTGGAGAGCTGGAACCGACGGCACGGAATTCAAACTTGTTACCTGTGAAGGCAAAAGGTGAGGTTCGGTTACGGTCGGTATTGTCCTTGGCAACTTCCTGCAAATGGCTGACACCCAGATCGAGCATCACGCGCTCAGCCGAAAGACCTTCAGTCTTGCCCGATTCCAAAGCATTCAGAATGCGATCCAAGGTATCACCCAAGAAGGCGCTGATGATCGCCGGTGGTGCTTCGTTCGCGCCCAAGCGATGATCGTTGCCTGTGGTGGCGATAGCCGCCCTGAGCACGTCCGCATGATCCGTGATGCCTTGCAGAACGGCGGAAAGGAAGGTCAAGAACACGATGTTTTCGTGAGGGGTTTGACCTGGCTCCAGAAGATTGCGACCCGAATTGTCCGCCATCGACCAGTTCAAGTGCTTACCGCTGCCGTTGACACCGGCAAAGGGTTTTTCGTGGAAGAGAACCACAAAACCGTGGCGCACGGCGATTTGCTTAAACACCTTCATCAGCAGCTGGTTGTGGTCAGCGGCGATGTTGGAGCTTTCAAAAATGGGTGCCACTTCAAACTGATGTGGTGCAACTTCGTTATGACGAGTTTTGAGCGGAACGCCCAGCTTATAGAGTTCCAATTCGGCTTCGTTGATCAGCGACTGGACTCGGCTTGGAATGTGACCGAAATAGTGGTCTTCCAATTCCTGACCTTTAGCAGGTTTATGACCCAATACCGTACGGCCCGAAAGAACCAAATCGATGCGCTTATCGAAAAATTGCTTTTCGATAACAAAGAATTCCTGCTCAGCGCCGATGTTGGTGAGGACGTTGGTGATGTGTTTTTCACCCAGAAGATGCATGGTTTTGACAGCAGCTTCGTTCAAGGTTCCGTTGGAACGTAAGAGCGGAGTCTTATAGTCAAGAGCTTCGCCATGGTAGCTGATGAACACCGATGGAATGTAGAGGGTCTTGCCGCTCTCGGTTTCCATGATGAACATAGGACTGGATGGATCCCAGCCCGTGTAACCGCGGGCTTCGAAGGTAGCGCGCAGACCGCCCGATGGAAAGCTGGAAGCATCGGGTTCACTCTGTAAAAGTTCGTTGCCGGTGAATCGCTCGATGGGAGCTCCGGATTTATCGAACCACAAGAAAGCATCGTGCTTCTCTGCTGTCGAGCCCGTTTGCGGCTGGAACCAGTGGCAGTAGTGAGTTGCACCTTTTTCCGAGGCCCATTCACGCACAGCAGTGGCGATCCGACTCGCCAATTGGCTATCGATATGGCCGCCGAATTTCATCACGGTATCAAGGGTATCAACATCTTGGGTCGAAAGCCGTTTGCGCATGGCGCGCAGATCGAACACATTGGACCCAAAGTAGTCGGGCACCCGAGCGAGCTTATTATCGCTGGTGCGTGGACGATCGATGGTACGGATGGGGTGAAACACTGTGTCGGGTGACATGAGGCTCATGCGATGGTCTCCTCCTTAGTGGCGCCAAAATATCTAGGTCTAACAAGGTCCCGATACTTTGCTTCGCGGTAACTTCAAGAGATGAATTGTGGTCCGAGAACCTGAATCAAAGGAAATATCACAGGCCTCATGAAATGAAAATGAGGGCCTTGGAAAAGGATGCGAACTCAAGGCTGCAAAGACCTTCCAGATGGAGGGATTTTTGCTCATGGCTGTTACCTATGGGGAGCTGAGCCTTCTTGATTCATCGAAGTAGCCAGGCAACACAGATGATAGAACCCAAAAAACCTTGGAAAAAAGCCGAACTCGTCGAAAAGAGCTCAAGTTTTTCCCTCTCTATGCCGTTAGTGATTATAATCTTGATATTCATTCTCAATAAAGCTAAGTTGAGATGCTTAAGCTTGGACTTGTGAGTTTAACAGATTGAAATAATAGGAACTTTTTAAGGAAGAGAACTATGAAGAAATGGTCTTTCATCGCCTGCATGTCCTTCCTCAACCTCTTCGCCACCCAACTACTGGCTGAGGACCTGAAAGTGCTCACGCTTGTGTGCAAAGATGGAATTTTTACGCCGACGGAATTGGAAGCTCCAGCGAATACCAAATTCAAATTGATCGTGAAAAATGAAGGCTCCACAGCTGAAGAATTCGAAAGTCAGGAATTGAATAGAGAAAAGGTGGTCGCGCCAGGACAAAGTGTAACGATATTTTTGGGTCCTTTACCGGCTGGAACGTATGGTTTCTTCGGCGAATTTCATCCGAAGACTGCGCAGGGCAAACTCATTCTTAAATAAGGCCGACGGGAGGGTTGAACATGCTGAGCATTCTTTTTATCGTAGCTCGGGAAGCTCTGGAAGCCGTTTTGATCGTGAGTATCATCGCAGCGTTCATGCGTAAGCAGCAGCTGCATCATCAAGGTCGAGTCTACCTTTGGAGTGGAGTATTTGGAGGAGTGATTCTGAGCGGAGTGCTGGCACTGGCCCTCTATCATTTGAGTGATTGGATGGAAGGTCGTGGCCTTTTGTATTTCGAAGCCGGACTGTTTTTGACATCAGCTCTTCTGATGACGCAGATGGTATTTTGGATGCGTAAAATAGGCAAACGCCTCAAGGGGCATATTGAAAATGATCTGAAAGATTCCTTTGCCCAATCTGGTTTCTTCGGCATCGCCGCGGTCGCGGCACTGGGCATTGGTCGCGAAGGTTCTGAGATGGCGACTTACATTTATAGTCTCAGCCTTTCTGATCAGTATTCGACGAATGCGGTTGTTATGGCCAGTCTTTTGGGAATTGCCTTGGCACTACTGGTCTATCGATCCCTCACTCGCGGGATGAGTCGTCTCAATCTAGGAACTTTCTTTGCCGTCACGAGTGTCTTTTTATTTCTGACCGCGGGTGCCCTGCTCATAGAAGCCACCTCTCGTCTGACAGAATTGGATGTGCTGCCCTCGCTTGTCCCGGTGATCTGGAATACCAGCCAGTGGATTCCGCCTCAGTCCTGGTTTGGTCAAATCCTGGGGCTTTTGCTTGGATACAAGCCCATGCCGTCACTGATGATGGTGCTGGTTTATGGGCTCTATTGGTTGCTCATCATGAGCCTTTACTATATTCCAGGATGGCGGGCGGCTTCTGCGGAAAAATTGCGAGCCGCGACCGCTCCGAAAAGCTTGGCGAAAGCTTAAGAATATGGCTATCAAGGAGTTTCACCTAGTTTTGTCACCAGAGCTATAGCCAGCTGGCTCACCTTTTCGATACTGCCCAGATCCAAGGTCGAAAGCACATCACTGGCTTGATGCCAGGTTTGTAAATTTTCGAAACCAATGAGATTCACCGACGGCACGCCGCGATCCATAAAAGGTCTGTGATCATCTTCGATGGGCTTTGGATAAGGGCGGGAATATAAAAGATCCTTGTTCATCGATTGATCGAGGTCTCGAGCCATTTGCATCAGGCGTGGATCGGACGAAGCATCCAAAGTGAGCTGAACCTTGGGCATCCCAATCATATCCATGAGGACCAAAGCCTTCACCGACTCACCGCCAAGGTTTTCCGGTAGGCAGAGTCCGGCTTTGCAGTTCTGTAATTGCGCAGCGAGATGCCGACTGCCATAAAGATTGTCCTGCTGCCGAGCAGGATGCCGATCTTGTCCATCCCTCCATTCAGGAAGCCAAGCTTCTTCTCCATCAAACCAGACGGCCATGACTGAGCACGAGAGACTGGAAACAGCCTTGAGCTGGCGCATGATTTCGAGCAAGGCAGCCGATGACGAACCTGAATCATTTGCGCCGACATAGCTTATGCCTTCGATGCGTTTGCTGTCATAGTGAGAGCCAATCAGAATCACGCAGTCTGATCCGGCGACTTTGAGCTTGGCATAGACATTACGCGCCGAACGTTCGATCGTCAGGCTTTGCATCAAGCTGCTTGTGCCACCAAGCAGAGAAGGATCGGGAACTTGAATGGCGAAGCTATCGACGGTGACCTGCAGGCCCATTTGTTCCGTTTCACTTTGCAGCCAGTTGGTGAGGACCGCCTGGCGATCTGAGCCAACGGTGTGTGGCTCGGCGGTGAATATCTCCAGAGACTTTTGCAGACTCTTCTGATCCCAGGCGTAAGGCTCCCGAGACGATGACTGCGGGCGACATAGAGTGCCAGATATAAAAAGCGTAAAAATTAACAAGTGAAGTCGAAACATGAAGATTCCTTGATCGCCAGCAAGCGACACTTTACCGCTCGGCCAAAGGAGGCATATAATGACTCCAGAGGAGGGGGCTGGACATGTGGCTTCGAGTGATATTAACGGCCTTTGCGCTGGCCGTTGTGCTCTATATTCAGTTCGGTTTCAATATCAAAGACTGGATTCAAAATTCGGCAACTCCTGCCAGCGAAACGCAGGCAAGGAGTTTCGAGCGGGAGCCGATGACTCCGCACTGATAGGCTGCGGAAGGAGCTTTTCCCTCCGCACTTAGCTTTTCTTGACGGCTGGCTTGCTGATAGGCGTATTTGCGCCATCAAGCCATGGTAGCCACTGCAGAAGTTTGCCGGAAAAGGCCACCATTCCCAGAATAATGAAGGGCACGCTGAGAATTTGTCCCATATTCAGCGGCAATTCATTTTCAAAGGGAACTTGGTTTTCTTTCACGAACTCTATGAAAAACCTCGCCGTGAAAATCCATACAAACATAAGACCAATCATCTGGCCTCGGACTTTTCCTTCGGTCTTTTTGTAGAGCCAGTAGAGTAGCCCAGACAGAATGAAATAGCTCACTGATTCGTAGAGCATAGCCGGGTGTCTGGGAACGGTTTCACCTACAGTTTTGAACACGATCGCCCAAGGTAAATCACTCGGCTTGCCGAGAATTTCTGAGTTGAAAAAATTGCCGACCCGAATACATCCTGCGGTGAAAGCAATGGCAATAGACAAACGATCAGCGAGCCAAACGTAGCCTTGATCCGTGTGATGTCTTTTGTAAAGCCAGACAGCGATGATAACGCCAAGAGTTCCGCCATGACTTGCCAATCCGCCTTTCCAAACGAACAGCATCTCTAGGGGGTGGCTGAGGTAGTATTCTGGTTCGTAGAACAGACAATGACCCAGGCGGGCACCAATAATCGTGCCGAGCATAACATGGAACAAGAGAGACGATAGATCCTCTTCGTTGCGACCTTCCTTGACGAAGATCTTGGCCATCACGGAGTAACCCACCATAAAACCAATAGCGAACATCAATCCGTACCAACGAGGGGCGAAGCTTCCAAGCTTAAATATCTCGGGCTGAAAATCCCAAATAAGGTGTTCCATAAGGCGAAGGTATCCTCCTGATCTGACCACCTGATCCCCGATGGATCCCTACGATGCTGGGGACGGCGGACCCATTATGGCAAAAAGCTTCCCAAAAAGCATCGGCTTTAGGTCAACAGGCAGCATTGGACCTTTGTGCGTCAAGAGTGGCGGGGGAAGCCTTGAATAAAAATCTTCTGATGCTAGGATCCTTTGGTCATAATAAAGGATTGGCAAAGCCAGCGGGAGCTATTCCGCGTTGGGCCCGTGAAATTGGAATGGAGCGACCTATGGCAAAAGCATCGGCTAAAGTCGGCGTAGAAACCTTTCTAGCCGTGATCATCCAGTGCGCTATCCTCACTGTGGGACTTTTGAAGCAGGAGTTTCGGCAGAAGGATGTCATGTTCTATCTGGATCTCATCAAAGATATCGTCCACCGCGGTCATTTGGGTCGATCCATTGATATTCAGTTTATACAAATTCAAAGGTGGCTCAGTCGTTATGAAGAATTGGGCTGGGTCAGTTCCAGGCGCGAAGCTCATGTCACCACTTTTCGGATGAAAATAGCCGGTTTCCGCGGACTCCTCCGGGCATTGGCAGCCGAAGACCAGCTGCTTGAAATCCCCGATGCCTTGCTCATACAACAGATTCTGGACGCTTACGGGCCTTACCTGAAGGAGCGAGTGCTCAAGGAAAAAAGCACCGAAACAGCCCAAAATCAGGCTTTCCGCCAATTATTAAGACCAGCTGCCGTGTTTGATAACCAAATTCGACTTTTGGACCAAGTGATTGCTCAACATGAACGTCGCAGCAACGAGTCCCTGCGCCTGCAGGCCTATTGCCAGGCGGCTCTTGCGCGGGGAGAAGATCCGGGACAGATTGCCCGGACGATGCCTTCGGAATTTAGCTACCAACTTTCACGGCAAAAAACTTTTCGGGAATTGCTACAAGATATTCCAGAGACGCTGCGAGATTTTGAAATTCAGGAAGGCTTTGAGCAGAGACATCGAAGATTCTATGGTCCTTATCTCGCTTACCTGAAGTTGCAAAGGAATTTTTATCTGGAAATGCGCGGTGATCCGCATGATTCGGCGGGGGGGTGAAGGGACATTCCCAATAGCTTGTGACTGTCCCTGCGACATCATCCCATCATTCGGCAGGGTCTGTCCCTGCGCTTTCAGGTTCATCAGCTTGGCCGCCGCTGGAGGTTCCCGCTTGCGAGTCTGCCGTGAAAAAATCAGCTGAAAAAGCCCAAGCATTGAGTTCTTCCCAGCCTCGTTGGTAAGCTTTTATAATCTCTGGGACTTCGAGTATATAAAATTGCTCGGTGTTGGTACCGCGAAGTGAAGCCTTGGAAAAATTCCCAGCC
>JBGSTF010000011.1:0-7093 GCA_041736645.1 Oligoflexus sp.
CACTATGATGACATTCAAACGAAATGTCTCGACTGCAGATCCAGAATTGTCGAGCACCGACGATTTACGCTTGACCAATTGATAGATGCATCTCTCTTTCCTTAAGAGATTCATACAAAAGTATGGTCTTAGATCCCATACGTGAATAGATTCGTCAAGATTTATTTTTAACTGCTGTTGCCCCACTTATGGGCTGCACTATTGACAAACCATGTGGCATGGTAGACTGCAACGATCCTCAAAAAAATTCCCCAGAGCATCACCTGCCAGCCCCACACGCCCCAAATGAATGCACAAAGTACGATCTGAAGACCGACCATAAAGGTATCAGAAGAAATCAAATTCAGAGTTTTATCCGTAGCAATGTCTTTGGCAAATCGTCTTAGAGATTCTGGTTTGTCACGCTCATTGTCGACGTAGAACACCCAGAGGAGGTGGCTATACAGGAAACCTCGACTGGCATTGTGTGGATCCCCTTCCTCATCTGAAAACGCGTGATGCATGCGATGATGAGCCACCCATCTCAGAAGGTTGCCTTGCATGGCAAGTGTACCCGCTAGCGCTGACAGGACTTCAAGGACCTTGGGAAGCTTAAACGCACGATGTGTGAACAATCGATGATAGCCGAAGGTAATACCCATTCCGGTTGCAGTATACAGAATGAGGAAGGCGGTGAGCCCCTGCCAGGAAAAATTCAGAAGACTGATGAAAGCCAAAATATGAGCGACTCCCAAAAATGCGACTCTTGCAATGTGCACTTTTTCGCAGCCCTGTGGTAGATATCTACGAAACATACTCACGACAAACCTCCTTTCTGCGAAAGAGGCGAAGCGTCTGTACTACCGTCACAGACGACAGTATACAGAGCAAAAAGGCATTGCAATGCCATAGTAGTGTAAAATGTTGGATCTATGTCAGCGCATATCGCCGGCAAAGCAAAAAAGTTACCGATGCTGACTATGGAATCGAAGCCTCGATTGGGCATTGAAAGCCCGACCGCTGGCTCGGGAGAAACTATCTTTTGGGTTGGCTCTGGCGGAATACCTCAACTTTCCGACCAATGGAATGCTATGGGAGTGATGGCTTGCCTTCACCCACGTGCAATTGACGTTGGCGATGGTCGCGCCTGCTGAGCTTGATCTGAAACTCCCATAGGATATCGCTGAGCTGCTTGGCTCCAGCAGTCACCTTTAGCTTCTTGCTGATGTTTTTAAAACTGAAATTTTCACCCCGTCACGAACATGAGCGATCCAAATTACAGGGAGTCATGTAGCGATTGCCAATGACAAAGTCAGTGCGGGGACCCAGTCCACAGGACCTCAGTAGCCACTCTTGGGGCGCTTGAGCTGAATCGGCTACAATCGTAGTCAGGATCGAATTCACCGGTACAATTCCCTTGTCAGTAAAGACTAAAAAACAACCCTTGCTGACGAGCGTTTGCTAGGGATATTATTCAGTCAAAGTAAAAAAGTCCCTATTGAGTTCCCTTCCCATGAAGATCAAAAATAAACTTACACTTCTGACTGGACTGCAACTCCTGGTCCTGCTTTTCCACCAGTCTCATATTCTTATCAATATTCATGGCATCCGCTCCCGCTTCGACCCAACCAATGCAGTTCTGAGCGACCTAACCACCGGCATCGAACTCAGATTTGCCATTCTAAGGTTCTTTGATCTGAAGTATGACAATATATTCCAGAGAGGCGCTCGCAATCCTGAAATAGCATCCTTGACAGGCGAGGTCGAAGAAAAATTCCAGCATATTTCCAATGCCAGCCAGAAAAATATTGATCAGGATGAACAATCGGTTCCCAGAGACGCTGCCATTCACGATCAGTACCGGCAGCTCATCCGACTCCTCAGCTCAGCTGAGGAGTTCCCTCATCAAAAACAAAGGCTGGAGCTTAGCAGGGAAGCCAGCGATTTCTCTCAGCAGACACTCCTTCGAACCCTGAATGTCGAGATCAGCACTGAGGCGGACAATCTGGAAAAGATCTATCAGGATTTGATGTCAAGATCAGGTAGCATTCCGATGCTGAAAGCCGATCTGAACGTTGTACCTAGGTTCCTAGAAGAGGAACTCTTTTTCCTAACGAATTTGATCGCGCATCTGCAGCTCTTTCTTCTCAATGGAAAGATTGCCATCATCCAAGACACTGAAAAGAGTCGCGAGAGTTACTATTATTTTGAAGGATACATAGTTGAGCTACTTTCTGAGCGGCGTTCGCGCGAGCAGTGGCGCAGTTCCCCCTACACGTTCGCCCTGAGCTCGCGCGAACTTAAGAAGTTGAGTGAGTTCTTTCAGTCCATGCGCATTCTTTTCAGGAAAGGCCTGACCAGATCGGACAGACCCTTGGATCAGAGGTTCATGTATATCCAGGAATATATTGTGCCGAAAGAAAAACAATTTGAAACTACTCTGTTTGCAAGCCTAGAAAACTAGGTCATTTTCATCGCCGCAATGTGCCAGTATCGGAACTTGGCAGGTAAATTGCATTCGTAACTCAGTTGAATGTCTAATCTGAAAAAGGAGTCACTTCATGTCTACTCATCCTTTGCAAGGGCAACGCATTGCAATACTTACGACCGACGGGTTTGAACAGTCTGAACTCTTTGGCCCTAGAGCTGCGCTTGAAGCTGCTGGAGCGGAAGTGGAAGTCATTTCGCCTCATGAAGGATCGGTGAAAGGTTGGAAGGATAAAAATTGGGGTGAATCGGTGGAAGTTGATGTTTTGCTTTCTGAAGCCGACCCGGATCGTTATCAGGCATTGATGTTACCCGGCGGCGTGATGAATCCGGACAAACTTCGCATCGACAAAACAGCCATAAAATTCGTACAGGCTTTCGTCGACTCAGGACGGCCTATAGCGGCCATCTGTCACGGTCCTCAAGTTCTGATTGAAACGGGAGTAGTCAGAGGACGACGCATGACCTCATGGCCTTCCTTAAAAACCGATTTAGTCAATGCCGGCGCTGAATGGGTCGATGAAGAGGTGGTGGTTGATAATGGACTTGTGACCAGTCGAAAGCCTGATGATATCCCAGCTTTTTCGCTGAAGATGATCGAACTGTTTGCTGAAGGAATTCAGGCAAGTGGTGAAAAAAGTACTTCGCATGGCAAAGTCGAAGGCACTCCATCAGAATTTGCGAATCCATGACTTAATCGGTTGCGGAGTATTGAATGTTGGCTGCAATAGCCTTAGGGGTTCTAGTTTCGAACCTCTCTGCTCGGGATCACCTACGCAACTGTGGACCGTGATTGTGATCGCATGACCTACATATTTCGAATTCTTGACTTTTTCCGGCTTTGTTGTATCTGCCCAGGAGGGTGTCGCTCCGCCTGATAGATTCTCCTCACTGTTTATTTGGGATGGTTATGTTCAAGGAATTGTTGCTTCAGTCAGATATTCATAGGCCTTTAAGCGCATTTATTTCTGTTCGCTGGTATGAGCGGCTGATTCAAGAAAGGGAACCACTATGCAGAAGCAAGTTGATGTTTTAATCATAGGCGCGGGGACTGCGGGTTTGGCAGCGGTCAAAGAAGTTGAGCAATACACGCAAAATTACCTTCTAGTCGATCATGGTCCCCTGGGAACGACCTGTGCTCTCAATGGGTGTATGCCCTCAAAAGCTCTGATTCAGATAGCTCAGGATTTTTATAGACATCGGCATCTGCAAAAAACGGAACTCCTGGTTGGAAACAATCACATTCAATTGCCTGCCGTCTTTGCGCAGGTCCGCAAACTGCGCGATGCTTTCGTGAGCGGGAATATCAACGATATTAAATCGTTAGGCGAACACTTCATACAGGGGCATGCCCGCTTTACCGGAATGAATACTCTGTTGATCGACGACAAACTCCAAGTGCAAGCCAAACGAATCATCGTCGCCACAGGAACCAAACCAATCATTCCCGAGGAATGGCCGAAGCTGCATCCAAGCATCGTCACAAGCGATAACTTTTTTGACCTCGAACACATTCCGCAGCAATGGGCAATCATTGGTATGGGACCGAGCGGGCTCGAGCTTGGGCAAGCTCTGGCTTACCTCGGACTCGATGTCTGTGGTTTTGACCAGAATGATAGCATCGGCGGTCTCAGTGATCCGCATCTTAACGATCTTGCCTGCAAAGTCATGGGTAACGATTTGCAACTCAATCTCGGACAGGCAGTGGAGGTTAGGGAGCACCAGGGTCAGCTGCAGGTCGGCCACGGTGCCAAGTTCCAGACTGTGGATGCCATCCTCTCTTCGATCGGCCGTAAACCCAATTTGAAAAGTCTTGAATTGGATAAAGCAGGCTGTGTTTTCGACAAGGATGGCTTTCCCCTTTTCGACAGTCAGACGCAATCGCTGCAAGGGACGTCCATCTTTTTTGCAGGTGATGTCGACAAAGTCTTGCCCATACTCCACGAAGCAGCCGATGACGGTCGAATCGCCGGTTACAACGCGACTCATGAAGCGCAATTCAAGTTTAAGCGCCGAACTCACATGGCGATCACATTCACTTCACCTGGCATAGCCACAGTCGGTGCTCAAGGGAAAAACGTCAAGGATGCTATCGTCGGAGTTGTCTCCTATGAAGACCAGGGACGGGCAAAAATCATGGGCGAAAATAGAGGAGCACTGCAGATCTATGTGGACCGAACAACGACACGTCTGCTTGGCGCCGAAATGTTCTCGCCTGCTGCTGAACATCTCGCCCATCTGCTGGCTTGGTCTATCCAAAGCGAATTGAATCTTCACGATATGCTTCGTCTGCCCTTCTATCATCCCACTCTAGAAGAAGGTCTACGCACCGCGCTCCTTCATGCTGCCAAACAGCTGCCTGAGCCGATCCGGGGTATCCCGATGCAGGGACTGAGCGCTAACCAATCGCACTTCCGCTAACTATTGCGTCTAATTTACAACGGAGTCGCCCCGTGTCTCGACACTACTCCGGCTTGATCCAAAAATGCCCGGAATGCGGTGAAAATTCCCTGTTTGGGGGCGTTGCACCAAAACTCATCGCGACTTCTCCACCGAGTGCAGCAGTCAGGCCCGCCAGGGCAAGCGCAAAGCCGCCCGGAAGCGCTATCCGAAATCAGAAGCCGGCTTTGAGTCCCAGCGTCTGCGTCAGCAGCGATATCGGGAGAAAAAAAAAGACAGTAAACGAAAAAAATAGTTACGGACCAGACTTAACCTCAAAAACGGCGAAGTTGTTACTTCGAGCAAGCTGCGTGATCTCGGAATTTCTGAACGAGTAAGCTTTTTGATTGCCTCTGAAGTGGACCCGTATATGACGGCTTGTACGAGTGTAGATATTCATCCCAACAGACTGAAAAAATTGCATTTATTGCATACCGCAAATAAAATTAAACACATCTCCTGGATTTGAGAGGTGTAGCTCGTAAAAATCTAATTGGTATGTTACACGTGATAATTACTAGATATTTTTATAAAATGCTCCAACAGAGACTAAATCAGAATGACTTACAATTTATCCAAGTTCTCCTAGGACCTCGGCAGGTTGGAAAATCAACGGCCATAGCTCAAATCGCTGAGGAATGGAAAGGCAAAGCCATTGTCGAGTCAGCTGATCGATTGTCACCACCCAATGCAGAATGGATTGCCTTTCATTGGCAAAGAGCTCTTGAGCAGGACGGTCCCTGCCTCTTGGCTATCGATGAAATTCAAAAAGTTCAGAGATGGAGGGAACAGGTTAAAATTCTCTTTGATCGAGATAGGCATAAAAAACAGCTGCGGGTGATATTGTCTGGATCAGCTAGCCTGACTCTTCAACAGGGTCTGAGTGAGAGCCTAGCAGGACGATATGAGCTTATTCGTTGCCCGCACTGGGGCTTGGATGAGTCGAGGGAAGCCTTCGGCTGGGATCTGGAAACATATTTGAAATTTGGTGGATATCCTTCCGCTGCTCCGATGGTGCATGAAAAAGAGCGTTGGCAATCGTTCATCCGTGATGGGATTATTGAGCCGGTCATAGGTCGCGATCTACAGAGCATGATTAACATCCAAAAACCGGCTCTTTTGCGTCAGCTTTTTGAACTTGCGATGTATTATCCGGCTCAGGAAGTTTCTTATCAGAAACTTTTGGGCCAGCTTCAGGATCACGGCAATACTGCGACGATTAAGCATTATTTGGAAATTCTTGCGGGTGGATTCCTAGTGATCACGCTTGAAAAATTCGTTAAAAGCGGTGTCCGTCGTAAATCATCCAGCCCCAAAATCATTCCTTTGGCCCCGGCTCTCATCCATGCTTTTAACGATCCGCAAAAGATTGATGATGAACCGGAATGGCGAGGGCGAGTCTTTGAATGTGCAATAGGAGCTCATCTTCATCGCTTGAACATGGGACTATCCTATTGGCGGGAGAATGATGATGGAGTTGACTTTGTGCTCCAAAACGGTCCAGAAATCATCGGTATTGAAGTCAAATCAGGCAGGAGAAAATCGGAGAAAGGCCTTATGGCTTTTAAAAAGCTGTATCCTGAAGCGAAAACTTTGACGATGGATCTTGAAAAAGGACGAAGCTGGCTTGAAGGTGAAGCCACAGTCCAGAGATTACGGTCATATATTTAGCACGAATTGCGCACCAATGGATTGTAACTTGGATTTTGACCGAGGAGTCATTGTGACCCATTTTAACGTTGGGGGCTGAGGCGATTTGAATTTAAAAAGGAATGAAAACCAGATGCTAGCCTCCTTTGTACAAGATCTGGACACACCCTTCCTTATTTGATATCAGAATTTCATATCTGGTATAAAGAATTTTGAAAAGCTTTAAAAGGAACAGACTTATGAACGGTACTCTAAAAGTTTTTGCAGCAACGTTTTCTTTTGTTTTGCTTACTGGGATTGTAGCCTGCGGCAGCCAAACTTCTAAATCATCCGAAACTCTGGCAAGTTCGTCTTCTGATCGCGGTACAGTTAATTTGCCAAGCAGAACCAAAGTCTGCTTTCAAGAAGATGGCGTCTATAAGCTTATAAGAGCCGATCGTTATGTAGGTGTTGAGGCCGGCGAATGCCGTGTATTTAACAATAGTAATAAAATTAGACTTGGAGTCGTCGGAGCGTCCAGCCATCGATCAATTGGGTC
>JBGSTF010000151.1:0-12064 GCA_041736645.1 Oligoflexus sp.
GAAATGATAGGTATGTCCGGATAAAGACAATTGAAGGACGAGGAAGGTAGCAACGAAACCGGAATAGAAAAGGTAAGCCCAACTTCTTGAGGCAAGGAAAATAAAGAAGTTATAGAGTGCCATAATCACGAGTATTCCGGAATAAATGCCGGTGATCAGAAACTCCTCTTTTTCTTTTTGAGCAAAATCAGTTTCCGTGTAGAGTTTCAGAGGAGCTTGGATGGAAGATGATGATTGAATACGGAGCAGGATTCGATAATGGCCAGGCTCTTCTGGAAACATAAAAGCTGGGTCGATCTGATCAATGATGTCTGAAGAATTAGGGACACTGTCTCCGGCCACCAGTTCTTTCACCAGAGTTTGATCACGGAAGATATAGATATTGATACGGTCCAGCAAAGGATAGCCAATTTCCATGACGTAGGGCAGCTTATTCTGTTTGTCCAATTCGCTCGAGAGCCAGATCACATCATTCACCCAACCAAAGGAAGGGTTTCGCTTCTCATGACGAGGAAAGTCTTTGGTCAAAACTTGTTCTAGGCTCAATTCCCCCTTGGGATCGATGATATACCCCGGATGCTCGCCCACTGCTGGAATCGATTCGCCTAGGATCACAAGCGGATCAGCCCCTGCTGGCGCTGGCTTCAGCCCAAGGAGCAGCAACCAAACCAAAATCATCCGCTGGCTGTCCCAAGGACGGCATAGTCGGCTAGCTTTTGAAAGAATTCCTGTCAAACCCTTGAACTCCTGGTCGGCGACTTAGGTGCAATCAAAACCATTCGCGTCTATCCTGGGGATCGGCCCCTTCATGTATAACTTAATTTCTTGTATAAAAAGGTTCGCTAACCTCCTGAATTGTATGCTGTGTATCGCATTGAATCCTCCTCCCCCGGCGGGGGCGACTCAAGCAGAATCTCCTAAAGAAAGCTATGCATCTCACTAAACCTCTTTAGGGGTAGCCTTGGAATTTTTCACGATTGTCCGATACCATTCCGGTATCGTCAGCGGAAATTGAGGCCTTAGCCTGAGGGGCTGCTTGAGTGGTATGAAAGCGCAGGAAATTTTACTATTGTTTGCTCTTTTGCTCATCCAACTCGGATGGTCAGGGGGCCCATGCGCGGCTGCTGTCAGCGTTAAAGCACAGGCGGGAGAGATTGATCTGAGTGAGTGGCAAGGGATTCCGAGCTATTCGCTTTACGGTGATTGGTATTTTGCTGGCAAAGAATTGCTCACTCCGGAATCGTTTTTGAAGTTCCTTGCTCAAGGGCGCTCCTTTCAAACCACCCAAATTGGTCTTTCACTGCCGGAAAGTGATCCTAAAAAGATCAAAGGTCCTAGGGGCTATGGTACCTATATTGTTCGGCTGAAAAACCTTCCCGCTCACATGCAGCTGGGAATGGTTGAAGTCGCGACTTACGTCAGCGGTCGAATCTTCTTTTTCGATAGTAAAGGCAATGGGGGGAAGGAACCTCTGAGAAATCTGGGATTTGTGACCAAAAATCCCAAGTTGGCTAAATCCGAGATTTCTAATAATGAAGTTCTACCCTTTATGACTGGCGAAAGTGGCGATTACTTCCTGCTGATCCAGGTAGCCAATCATCATCATTCCTGGGGAGGGCTTTGGTCCCCCCCAACCCTGGGTGCATTGCCGCTCATTATCGAAGAAACCGCCAACAACACGAAAGCTAATTACTTCGTTTTTGGGGTGATGATCTTCATTTGCTTCTACAATGCCATGCTTTATATTCACCGCCGGGAAGATAAAGGCAGCCTCTATCTTGCTCTTGTTTGTTTGACCCTGTTGGTTCGAACCTGGTTCTTTGCCAACTATGGGCGCGACTTCTTTGGCGACGGCTATTGGGGTGTGCAGTTGTCTTTGAAGGTGATCTATATCACGGCTTTTACTTTGCCTTGGGCATCCTTTCAATCGGTCAAAGTCTTCTTTCCGAAACAGACTCCGACCTGGATGAGTCGACTCATTCCAATCTACAGTCTTCTTTGTATCGTCTTCATCGCCCTGACCCCGTCGCGAATCTTTGGTCCATTGAGCAATCTATGGTTTAGCTCGGGTCTTATCATGGGGCTTTCAAGCAGCTATATTGCGGCTCGGGCGGCTATGGCTAAAGAAGCTGGGGCGAGGATTGTAATCTTCGGCGTATTCTCGGTTCTGGTTGGTGCGATTCTGGAGTACCTCACTGCCGTTAATATTATCCAATGGGCCCGTAACGCTATGACCTTTGGTATGGCGGTTTACGCGGCTAGCTTGAGCCAAATCATCAGCACGCGATTTGCGCAAGCCTATAGGCAGGCTGAGCATCTGAGCCAGGAGCTGCATGCCGAAGTTCAACGGCAGACCAGAGACATTCGCTCGCTTTTGGATAATTTGAATCAGGGGATATTTACCATAGTTGAGGGGAGTCAACTGATTGGTTCACAATTTTCAGGCTATTTGAAGCGCATCATAGGCAAGGATCGGATTGAGGGTCAGACCCTGCGGACTTTACTCTTGGACCATAGTAATCTGTCGACGGATCGCAAGGATATGATCGAAGCCGCTGTCAATGCCTCCTTAGGCGAGGATGTCATGAATTTTGAGGTCAATGCCTCAATTTTGGCCAGAGATATGACTTACCAAGCACCTGAATCGCAAAAGTTTCAGCATCTTGAATTGGATTGGTCGCCTATCTATGACGACAACGAAAAAGTCGAAAAGCTGCTGGTTTCAGTCCGTGATGTGACCGAAATCCTCCGCTTGAAAGAGGAAGCCCGCCTGAGAGAGGAAGATTTTGAAATTCTCAAGGAAGTGGTGGATGTAGCAGAGGATCGGTTTATGCGCTTTTTGCACAAGGCGCGGGAGTTTCTTCAAGAAAACAAGCGGATCATAGGCCATCCGCAGGCTGAGGATTCGGTCCAAAGACTTTTCATCAACATGCATAGCCTCAAGGGCATTGCTCGGTCGTATAGCTTAGCCAATCTCGCTAATGCGATTCATCACGCAGAAGAGACCCTCAGTCGCTTACGCGCTGGAACACAACACTGGAATGAGGCACAGCTGGAAACCGAGCGGCACGGCGTGGAGCTCGTTCTGGAGCATTACGAGCGAATTGCCCTTGATAAATTGGGGTGGGTGGCAGCTGGTGCCTCGGTGAGAATTGTTAAACCTAAAATTGAAGAACTTATCCGAGGAATTCAGCTGGCCGCAAAGGAAACTTCATCGAGCGCTGGTCTGCAGAGGTTGGCATTGGTTGAGCAGCATCTGTTAGAGATGTGTCATCAACCTTTCTCTCAGGTTATCGAGGAAGCTTCGCGTGGCCTAGATTCTTTGGCGCGCAGTTTGAACAAGGAACCTCCTCGACTCAGCGTTCGAGTAGAAGGGGTCATCTTGCAAGATGCAGCAGCCTCGACCCTGCATGGAGTCCTGACCCACTTGCTGCGCAATTCTCTCGATCATGGTCTGGAAACAGCTGAACTTAGGCAGAGTCTGGGCAAGCCACCCTTTGGGCATATTCGCATAGAATCGCGAGCTTCAGGCGATTCCATCTCCATCAGTTATGAGGACGACGGACAAGGTTTGGATCTCTTGCAGCTTGAGCGCAAAGCTCGGGAGCAAGGTCATTGGGACGAATCCAGAGCGCTGGATGAAAATGATATCGCGGAACTCATTTTCGTCTCGGGCTTCAGCACCAAATCACATGTCACAGAAATTTCAGGCCGAGGTGTGGGGATGGATGCTGTGCGGTCTATGCTACAAAATCTTGGTGGCGACGTGGCGATTCGTCTGGGGGCGCGGCAGCAACAGGGACGTCGGCCCTTCCGTATATATCTTCTTTTGCCTATGCATGCCTTCATTCGCGGTGCTGTGGCCGAACGACGCGACTTGTTTCCGACGAGTGCATGAGCTTGCCAAAATTCAGCGAAGGCAAACCAAAGCTATAGGTATGAACGCCGTAGAAACCATGGCTCAGCAACTGGGTGGTGACCTTGAGATCGAGATGGATGGTTCTCGTAGGGCAGTCACGTTTATACTCAAAATGCCTAACTCCCAACTCACTGCACTCTCTGTGCAGCAAGCTGCCCGGCAGCGCAAAGCCTCCTAACGCTGTCTGAGTTCCCTAGCAATCAAACTCTCCCAAAGTCGAGCTTGGCTCGGCTTTGCTCTTTTTGCCCAGTATTTTCTTGGGTTTTCGTCAGATTCAGGAGTTCGACCTAAACTGCGTGTAATTCTGTATACAATAAGTTGGTAAAAAGATCGTGTTTTATGGGCTTACAAAAAAAATTTATGTTGAAGTCCTGATGAAAGCTGTATACAAGGGCTGAAGAGAAACGAAATTTGCACAATAAAAAGCTGTGCATATAATGAACAAACTAAGGAGATTTGACATGTTTTTGCCGATGAAGAAGTGGCTCACTAGCCTGAGTTTCGCCCTCGTAGCCCTTGCCCCGGCTCACATGCAAGCTGCCGAACTCGAGACAGTTGCTTTCGTAGACGTCAGTCAGTATCTAGGAAAATGGTACGAGATCGCGCGCCTGCCCCAGGTGTTTCAGCCAGGCTGCACGGCTGTGACTGCAGAATACTCTTTGAATGATGACGGGAGCGTTAAGGTTTTCAACTTCTGCCGTATTCTTGATCCTGTGCGCGGCTTGCCGATTTCAATCACTGGTCGTGCAGTTCCAGCTGATGACAGCAACTCAAAGCTCGATGTGACCTTTTTCAACGGCGCGGCCCAAGGCAAATATTGGGTTCTGGAACTGGACAGTAACTATCAGTGGGCTTTGGTCGGCGATCCTTCTCGGCTGTCGCTTTATGTGCTGAGTCGGCAATCGACACTGGATGATGCTGTGTACCAGGAGCTTTTGCGTCTTGCGGTCGAAAAGCATGGCTATGATATCTCTCGCTTGATTCAAACCAAGCAGTGAGACGTCAGCGACGAAAAGAAGTCAAGACTCGGCCTACGCCTATGCCCGTCATTGGCGTGGGCCTTTCATTGAGCTGGGATCAGGCGGTTTGTTTGGGGATTTTGCCTGGCATTCCCTCTGTCAGCTCTAAGCTTAGATCCAGAGGGAGCAAGATATTCATCAGGAACGGGACATGTTGGCGATTTTGAGTCGATCCGAGTTCGATCGTTATCGACCCGCCCTGCTCTTCGAGAAAAGTTCGGACCGCATCCATGCCCACACCCCTACCGGATATTTCGCTGACTTCATCTTTGGTCGAGAACCCTGGCTGCATGATCAATTCAGCGAGCTTCTGTGGTTCATTTTCGCTGCTTTCGAGCAAGCGGCGCTGAAGACCCAAGTTTTGGATGCGATCCAAGTTGAGGCCTCTGCCATCATCTGAGAATTGAATTTGGAGTCCTTGCGGAACTATGTGTGCTTGGATAAGAATATGGCCTCGAGCTGGTTTTCCTTTACGGATTCGCTCCTCTGGCTTTTCCAGTCCATGGTCGAGTGAATTTCTGAACATATGCACAAAGCAGCTGTGCAGGATATTGCTTGCCACATCGAATAGCCAAATGGAACCTTCGGTTATTGTGATTTGAGGCATGTCTTTGCCAAGGTCTCGAGCCATGGATTGCAAGCCTGGCCTGAGCTCATCGACCACCAAGCTGATACGGGACGAACAGTGTTCTACCAGCCATCCCCTGGCTTCATCAAGCGCGGCTTGCTGGACGGAGTTGAGGTGTTCAATTCGGGACATCTGTTCGATGGTCTTTTCCATTAGGGCTTTAGGCAGACGTACTTCCTTCTGCTCGAGGTTCCAGCCCAACTTGTCTCGAGCCAAACGTTGATAGCGACCCAAAATTTCGTCGATGGACTGGAGATCGGTAAGGAGCTGAGTCTTATTCCATTCACTGGAGCCTTGCAAAATGTTGACATAGGTCTGTTCGATCAAGTGACTTTGATCCGATAAAAACTTCAACATATATGTTCGTGCACTGCCTTTGATGGTATGCATATTGACGAAGAGACGCTTGACGACATCGGGCCTGGGATAGGAACTTTCCTTGATGAAATGGCGGTTTTCTTGAATGAAATGCTCGGTGTTTTTCAGAAATCTTTGGAATTGATCCTCTGGAATACTAAGCAATTCAAGGATCATGAGTAGATTCTGTTCCTTTTCGCGGGCTTGACTTTGCAACTCGCGCATTTCTGTCACATCCCGGATACAGACCAATATCTTTTCGATATTTTGAGCGGGATCCAGCATCGGAGCCCAGTCCAACTCAAATGTCTGGGGTCGATCTCCCTTGAAATTTAACTCCTTGACCAAGTTGGCCTCGTTCAATTCAAAGGCCAGCAGATTTTCTCCCAGGCAAGCATCCAAGGATGCCTCGACTTGGCTCTTCACATCATCACTGAGGTCGGCTCGCCTTAGCAGGAGTTCACCTATTGTTTTGCCCTGTATTTCCTGGGTATGAAGTATTTTTTGCAGATACTCGGAATTTTGATTGTCGGTTTTCTTATCTTTGGCTTGAATGGCAAAAATTCCCTGGCGCATACTTTTCAAGATGGATTTAATATCTCGTGTTTGCCGATCGACTTCGTCTTGGAGCTTAAGGCTAAGATGGGCCGCTTGCCGAAAGGCTTCGGCGAAGCGAATACCTGTGACCTGAGTTTGAAGAAAAAGCAAAATGAGAACTCCGTAGGTAAACAACCTTGGGCCATCCAAGCCGAGAGCAATCATTGTAATGTCAAAGACCACGGCGCATAAGCCAAGAATATAACCAATGATGCTGACCCTTGCAGCTTTGTCACCGCCCAAACTTGCCCGAACCACTACGGTCACCTGCACCACGAAACAAGCAAGGGAATTTAGCTGCAGAAGGAAGGCATACTGAGTGACGATCTGGGAGCTGGCCAGACAGGCGAATAGGGTCAAGCTTGAATTGACTACAACGAAATAGCGCTCAGTATAGGGCAACACGTAGCGTGGCCAGGAGCGGTGGACGAAGAGCAGGGAAAAGAGGGGGATGAGAGTGATGTTCAAATAGCGGATTGCGACCCAAAGACGGAAATCGATCGCTTCAAAGTGATCCCAATCAAACAAAACGCAATCCTTGATGGAAACATAGAGCACCAAAGACGTGAATAGGCAGAGGAGACCCAGCCAGAGACTTGCCGTATCCTCAAGTCGCCTAGCATAGAGAGAAAAACAGTAAAGTCCCATGACAAATAAGGCAACCATGCTTGCTAGGAGTCGAAAGAGTTGTTGACGATCTTGCAAGGCCATTGCTGACGCGCGACCAAAGGTGAGTTTTTCCCAGAATCCACCATGGCGAATGGCATCATTCGATACCTGTATCAGGAGAAAATAGGAGCCCTCTTGGTCGGCGGCAAATTCCAGACTTCGACTCATGATGGTCGGGATCGCTGGCTTACCCGTTTCGGCAAAGCGTCCCAATTGAGTTTGGGCAACCACCTTACGATCGGCTTCACGAATAACGAAAGCTCGATAGGAGGACCCAATCGGTGGCAATCCCAGGGTGTAGCGATCGGCCTTCAGATCCTTGAATTCGACGCCAAAACTGCCCCGACCATAGGAACCTTCTGGTCGACCAATCCATGATAGCTTGTCGATTGCTTGAGCTTCATCTTTCAAGCGTTGGAAGGCTTCAGGTGCTACGTGAGCGTCGGCAAGAAACCACCATTTGCCATGGACCTCAAAGAACTCTTCGCGATTGCTAATACCGCTGCTATCAATCACTCCATCCACGGCTTGGAGGCGATTCTGAGTGATAGGACGACAGCCGACTATCAGCACAATCAAGCAAAATGGCAGCAGCAAACTTCGCAAAAGATTCCCCTCATGGTGACCTTTGCTCTTCGGCCAAAATAGGGTTCTGATCAAGGGATCTTGTCCTGATTGTGACTGAAAAGTCACCATCCGGGGTGGCACTCTCCAAAAGCAACGTTTACCCGGCTGGAAGAATTTGATGAGCTCGCTTTTTGATGACGAAATTCCATTTCCATGTGAAATAAATGGCCGGATAGACCAGGAGTTCCAGAATAAAGCTGGTCACCAGTCCGCCCACCATAGGTGCGGCTATTCGCTTCATGAGATCACTGCCGGTTCCCATGGACCACAGAATGGGCAAGAGTCCCATGAAAGCTGCCATGACCGTCATCATTTTAGGGCGAATCCGCTTAACGGCTCCTTGGATGATTGCTTCCGTAAGGTCCTCACGAGTCTGCATGAGGCCTTGGCGAGCACGATCATCATATGCAAGATCCAGGTAGAGCAGCATAAAAACCCCAGTTTCCGCGTCAAGTCCCATCAGCGCGATCATACCCACCCACACGGCAATGGACATGTTGTAATCGAGAAACGAGAGCAACCATATCGCCCCGACCAGCGAAAAAGGAACAGCCAGCAGGACAATACCGGTTTTTATCCAGGATTTAGTATTCATATACAGCAGCAAGGCGATGAGCAGGAGTGTTAAGGGAATGACAAGCTTGAGTCTCGCGTTGCCGCGCAGCATATTTTCATACTGCCCACTCCATGTTAGCGAATAGCCTTTGGGCAGTGAAACTTCAGCAGCAAGCAGGCTCTGAGCGCGTTCGACAAAGCCGCCAACATCCGACCCTTCCATATCGATGAAGACAAAGCCAGCACGAAGACCATTTTCATTGCGAATCATCGCTGGGCCTTCGGTTAGCTTTATTTCAGCCAATTGTGCCAATGGAACCTGGGCTCCTTGCGAAGTGGGGACAAGAACTCGCCTTATCGATTCGACATCATCTCGGAATTCTCGAGCATAGCGAACATTGATCGGATAGCGTTCCAACCCTTCAATGGTGCTCGATATGTTTTCTCCACCGAGGGCCGAAGCGATGATCATCTGCGCCTCTTCCATGCTAATTCCGTAGCGACTCAATTCGTCTCTCTTGAAGACGATATCGAGGTAGTAGCCTCCACCCGTTCTTTCGGCATAAACGGTCCGAATCCCGGGTAAAGTCTTAAGGTGGGCTTCAATGCTCTCACTTATGCCTTGAATGATGGCAACATCTGGACCCAGAACTTTTATGCCGAGAGGAGTTCGAATTCCCGTCGACAGCATGTCGATGCGATTTTTAATTGGCATCGTCCACATGTTGGTAAAACCCGCAAATTGCAGTGCTTCATTTAAGGCAGACCTTAGCTCCTCAAAACTTCGGTGGTCCGGAGTGTGCCAACGAAAAAGTGGGTGGAGGAAGTCGGGAAGATCAGAATACCAACGTTTCACCCGCGGCCACTCGGCTTCGGGTTTCAGCACGATCGTAGTTTCCACCATAGAAAACGGTGCGGGATCGGTTGCGGTATCAGCTCTCCCCGCTTTGCCATAAGCAGTCGCGACTTCGGGGAAGGATTTAATAATTTCATCTTGTTTTTGGATGATACGCTTGGCCTCAGTTACTGAAATGCCTGGAAGCGTCGTCGGCATATACAGCATCGCTCCTTCATTGAGCGGAGGCATGAACTCGGAGCCAAGTTTCAGATAGACCGGAATGGTGCAAAGCATCAGAACCACAGCAGTAAAAATTGTAAGGTAAGCATGTTTCATTACAAAATGCACACAGGGTTCATAGATTCGAAACAGCACGCGACTGATCGGGTGTTTTTCCTCGGGGTAGTAAGTTCCCACTAGGCTGTGATGGGCGACCCGAGCGATCCAACGGGGTTTAAAATCGATCGGATCCATTCGGCTAAAGAGCATTCGGAGGGCGGGATCCAGAGTCAAGGCTAGGCACGCTGCCACAGCCATGGTGAGAGTTTTAGATACGGCCAAGGGTTTGAAAAGTCTCCCCTCTTGATCCACCAAGGCAAAGACGGGAAGGAATGAAACTGCAATCACCAGTAGGGAAAAGAAGACTGAGGGTCCAACTTCTTTCAATGCCTGCAGGCGTACTTGATGAAAATCACCTATGCGCCCCCCATGAACCCATTGCTCGAGACGCTTGTAAGCATTTTCGACTTCGACGATAGCCCCATCTACCAAGACTCCGATCGAGATGGCTATGCCGGACAAAGACATGATGTTGGTCGTCATACCCATGAAATAGAGAGGAATAAAGGCGAGTAGAATAGAGATCGGAATAGTAATAATCGGAATAATAGCCGATGGAATGTGCCAGAGAAAGATGAGAATCACCAGGCTGACGATGATTATCTCCAAGGTCAATTTATGCTTGAGAGTAGAGATAGCTCGATGAATGATATCGGATCGGTCATAGACCGGAACTATTTTCACGCCGGGAGGTAGACTTTCAGAGAGCTTATCCAAAGTATTCTTTACAGTCTCAATAACCTGTAAAGCATTTTCACCCTGGCGCATGATGACAATCGCGCCGGCCGTATCCCCCCAACCGTTGAGGTCGCTGACGCCGCGACGCATATCGGGCCCGAGTTCGACGCGTGCAACCTGACGAACCAAGACCGGACTCTCTGAATTGCCTTCCGACTTCACCACAGTATTTTCGATGTCAGAGAGATTTTTAATGTAGCCTCGGCCCCGTATCATATATTCTGTACCAGATATTTCCAGCACTCGACCGCCCGTATCATTGTTGGACTGTTTGATGGCTCGAACAAGGTCGAGCAGAGTCAGACCATAGGCTGCGAGTTTATTGGGGTCGGCATTGATCTGGTATTGCTTGACAAAGCCACCTAAAGAGGCAACCTCTGCGACTCCCGGCAAGCTTTGAAGGTGAAACCGCAGTTGCCAATCTTGCAGCGAGCGGAGTTGAGCGAGGTTGAGCTGCTTGCTTTCATCGACCAATGCATACTGATAGACCCAACCCACGCTCGTCGCATCAGGTCCCATGACTGTTTGGACGCCTTGAGGTAGATTCGGCGTTACTTTACTCAGATACTCAAGGACGCGACTTCTGGCCCAGTAGAGGTCGGTATCGTCCTCAAAAATTACGTAGACATAGGAGAAGCCAAAATCAGAAATACCCCGTACAGTTTTCACGTGAGGGGTCCCCAGGAGAGCGGTCACGATCGGATAGGTGACTTGGTCTTCCATTATATCGGGTGATCGATCCCATTTCGAATAGATGACCACCTGGGTGTCGGACAGATCTGGAATGGCATCCAAGGACATACGCTTTAAGGTCCACAATGAGGCGAACAATCCAAGTGCCGTCACGATCAAAACGAAAAATTTGTTATGGGCGCTCCAGTCAATGATTTTGGCGATCATGGATGACTCCCTGGGCTATGTTCCTTTGGTTTGGAAGAAACATCGGGTGGAGTTGCGATCAAGGCTCGCAGGCGAGACTCTGAATCGAGCAGGAAATTAGCACCGGTGACCACTCGTTCGCCGGCCTTTAGGCCACTGAGGACTTCATAGTAACCCTGTGCCTTCATCCCAATCTGAATTTGCCTAGGGGTGAAACGATCGGTTTGGTCCAAGATGAAGACGTAGTTTTTGTCGGCTTCGCGCAGCACAGCGTCTTCGGGGATGGCTAGCTTCTGTCCCTGACTCTTCGAGATGCGAACATTCAAATACGTATCTGGTCGCAAGAGACCTTTCGGATCAGGAACTTCGGCTCGCACGCGAATGGTGCGAGTCGGAGTATTGAGAACGGGGCTGATGCTGGCAACTTTGCCGCGAAAGGTAACCCCAGGAATGGCAGGCGATTCAGCTTCGATGCTGAGATCGCCAGTCAAATCCCCTGCCTCAAATTCATAGACTTCGGCATAGACCCAAACATGACCCTTTGGAAGCAGCAAATTGATAGAACTGGAAGAACTTCGACTGAGCTGCCGGATCTGTTCATCATTAAGCCCAAGTAGCTTGAGCTTGGTTGCCGAGCTTTCGAGGAGCGAATGAGATTGATCGGACATGCCCGGGTAGCTACTCCCGCTCAAAGATTTTTGTGCAATTGCGGCCTGACGATATTCTTCTATGGCTGTGTAAAGATCGGGATCGAAGGCCACTCGTCCTCTGGCGTGAATGACATGAGATAGAGATCGAATCGCTGCTAGCGTGCTGGTAACGCCGATCCTTTGCTGGCTTTCTTGGGAAAGCGTGAGGGGAGCCCGCCCCGAGGGAGTCGGAGCGGATGCTGTCGCACT
>JBGSTF010000012.1:0-9017 GCA_041736645.1 Oligoflexus sp.
CACTATGATGACATTCAAACGAAATGTCTCGACTGCAGATCCAGAATTGTCGAGCACCGACGATTTACGCTTGACCAATTGATAGATGCATCTCTCTTTCCTTAAGAGATTCATACAAAAGTATGGTCTTAGATCCCATACATGAATAGATTCGTCAAGATTTATTTTTAACTGCTGTTGCCCTAAGGGGTGAAATATCGAAAGCCATTCCTCTCTCTCCTCAATATGCTAACTCGACACCGTGCAACGAATCCGAACAAGATATCAAAAATCCTAGGAGCATTCGCCATCTCATCCACTTTGCAGTGTGTCCTGGATATAGCCTATATAAAAATCGGCATCTTGTTGAAAATGCCTTTGCGAGGCTCAAACATTTTCGCTCTATCGCTACACGATATGAACAGCTGGACAGAAATTACGAAGGGATGGTCGTACTTGGTTGCGCGATAATGTGGCTGCCCTTATGAAAGGTCAACAGCCCCTAAAATACCAACTTATAACAATCTCATTTGACTGTTCGGTCCGAGACATCCTGTTCTTCAGTGTCAAAAGGACTTGTGCAGTCTGGTAGCTGGTTTAGCTCGGTGGCTTTGATCGGCTCTATCTCACTCAATGACACTATCGTTCTTATATAAAATCTTACGGCACCACTAGGCGAATATTCAGGGAACGGTTCCGCTCGAAATATGAGAAGTAATTGCGTAGTATAGCCCTACCATCATCAGCCTGAGGAGCTAGACTTTCTTGAATAGCCAATCCAAACTCATTTCCCTACTAGTGCCTGCTAAAGCTGGTGTGAGCGGAATCGATCAGGCCATCGAGCAACTGGATGCTTTTTTCTGCAGAAATATCCCTCACTCATACACATACGAAATTATTATTATCTTCAATGGAGTAGGCGCTTCCGTCAAGCGTGATGAGCTGATCCAGGCTCATAGGCTGCGGCCTCGGGTGCGGATCCTTGCTTTGAACGAACCAGGTAAAGGAAGAGCCTTGAAGCATGGATACCAAGCTTCGCATGGCGAATGGATTTTTTTAACTGATATCGATTTGCCTTATGACTTAAGTTTTTTTTTGGATGCGATTCCTCTGCTGCGTGATGGATGTGATTTTGTCAGCGGCAACCGCCGTTTACCAGACAGTACCTTTACCATTCCGACCTCGCTGCTTCCCCTTGTTTTCAAGCGGCATAGACTAGGTATCTACTTTAACAGAATCGTAGCTCGCTTTCTATTGGGTATCCCCTCCGGCGATACTCAAGCTGGCATCAAGGCCATGTCAAAAAACTTTGCATCGGCGGCCTTTACCAAACAGATGAGCCAAGGTTTCCTGGCGGACTTAGAATTCCATATGGTTTGCCTTCAAAATGGTTTCAAGCACCTCGAGATTCCTATTCACTTCTACCTACGGAATGAAAAAAGCACCGTGCAGCTCTCCCGCCAGTTTTTTGAAACCCTGTCTTGCATCCCCCGCCTCATCTTTGGTCGATTAACAGGTTTTTATCGCCTGCAGAAGCGACCAACTATGGGTCGATTTAGCATCTGGAAACGTATTCTGTGGTTTTCCTGGGGGCAACACGCAAATTTAAAACTCTTTCTGTTGCTTCGTTGGATTTTGACGCCCTACTCAGCTATGGAAAGGCGCCTGCCTCGCGCCGGTAAGGTGCTCGATCTCGGCTGTGGGCACGGACTTATGACGATCTTAATCGCTATGCTCGATCAGGGACGCAAGGTAGAAGGTTGGGACCATGACTCGAAAAGGATTTCCGTCGCAGCTAAGCTCGGCGACAGCTTGAGTAATCTGACCTTCAAAACCGCCGGATTGCTTGACGCCATTGAAGAGTCCTTTCAAGCCGTGACCATGATTGATGTTCTGCACTATTTCAGCGAACAGGAGCAACAAATCGCTTTGCGCCGAGCCTGGGAAGTTTTGGAACCAGGCGGTGTGCTTCTGTTTAGGGAAATCAATCAGGATGCCGGACTAAAAGGAAAGTTGAATCGACTCTATGAAAAATTTGCCACGTTCTCAGGCTTTACCAAAAGCAAAAACGAGAGCGTACATTACCGACGGCCCGAGGATTGGAAGAGCCTTGCAGAAAGCTGTGGATTCAATGTTTTTGTTGAAAAATGCTCCTCTTTCCTGTTCGCTGACATCTTATTTATTTGCCATAAACCTAAGGCAGAGACTAGGCCTCTCGTTCCGTGGCGGATGACAGCCGATGATTGGGGAATGTCGCCTGGAATCAATCGCGGAATTCTAGATCTGGCCAAAGCTGGAGTCATTCATCGGGTTTCAGTCATGGCTGATGGGCCAGCAGTCACCGAGGGACTCCAGGAGTTGCTCGCCATCAAAAACATCGAAATCGGCATGCATTTTTCATTGACCGATTCTACCGTGATGCGGTCTCCTAGGGCATTTCTTAAATTCACATGGCATCCATTCCGATCCTCGACAGTCAAACGGAAATTCATTGAACGAGAATTTCAACGCCAACTCTATGAGCTATGGTCCAAGGGCATAAAGCCTGTTTACCTTGACGGCCATCATCATGTTCACATATTCCCGCAAGTTGCCAGGTGTTTGGCAGGACATGAATTGGCGAAAAGAACTTTCTCGACTGTCCGCATTCCCTTGGATAAAGATTGCTGGAAGCCTAAACAAATGCTGCTCGGCTTACTCAGTATGTGGTCACGCCTAAAATTTCAAAAACAAGGCTGGCAAATAACTCCCTTTGATTATCCGTTAGGTGCCGACCTTATGAATCCTCTGCATCTTTCAAGGCGATTGCTCACGCTGAGCCATAATACGGAAGTCATTTTTCATCCGTCAGCCCTTGATGATTTGGCCGAGGTTGGAAGCGTCGATAGTTATCGGCAGCCGCGAGTCGAAGAGTATAAAAGCTTGCTGCAGTTGCCAGCCGTCCTTGCTTACCTAAAGGACATTGATGCATCTTCGCCGAGACTTGAATCACAGGCGTCGATCCCTCTGCTTGCACAGAATTGAGTGATAAAGGAGGCCGAGTTGTTTTAAGATTGTCTATTGATCTCTGGAAATCGACCCATGCCTAGCCCCGACCCTCGGAACAATCTGCCCTGCGAACCAAACCGTAGGTACTGGCAAAGAGACAAATATTCAATCGGCGGGCGGTTTCAGTAAGTAGACGGGAAAGGGGTCCGCCTTCGGGCTCTCCCATCGGATGCATTTCATCATAGCTCTCGAATGTGAACTGGTTTGACTTCGAGGTTCCAAGCGCCCGCTTCGTTCCGGTTGATAGGAGTCGCCTCGTTACTTATCTTTGCCGACATTCAAATCAACAAATTTCATCCAACTATTGAAGTCAGCGATATTTGCCGGAACGATAACTCGAGTTCCCTGCCGAGCCAAGTGAGTAAGTTTGTGAATGCCTGTCATAATATTTTTGTCGGCCAGAAATTGTTTGAGCTCCTGGCGATAAGGACTTCGAATGGCAAATAGGTGCCAGGAATGGGTGCGTCCACTCGGCTCAAAAGGCAATTGAAACCGCCGGTTGTCGAGCTGCTGCAGGTAGCGCTGCACCAGACTTTGTCGCTTCTGCAGGTCTTGATCAAAATATTTTAATTTTGTTCTGAGAATAGCAGCTTGCAGTTCATCCAAGCGATTATTCGGACCATTTTCCAGAACCACCGGCTTGTCACCGAAGCCATACATACGTTGACGACGCAAAGCTTGAGCCCAATCCACTCGCCCTGTCGCGCAGAGACCGCCATCGCCCTAATAAGTTCCGAGGTTCTTCGTCGGATTAAAGGAAAAGCATCCATTAGAAGCGTCTGCGGATCGACGTCAACAAAGACCGGACGCGCTCCCACGATGCATAGGGCGCCAGCGGTTGGCACCGCGTATTAGGCACGGTGATGACGCCATCACTGGGGCCGACCCCAGGACTCTGAGGGCCAAGACTAAGGCATCGGTGACTGAATTCACTCCAATTCCGTGCTCGACCCCAACGAGTTTGGCCAGGGCTGATTCAAAGGCTCGTCCTTCGGCACCCAAAATCAACTGGCCCGAGTCCAAAACTCTCTGTATCGTATCCAAAATTTCGGACTGCCGCTCTCGCCATTGGCGCTGGTAATCAAAAAGGGGAATCATTTTTATGCCTCATCAGCCTAGGGTGCATGGGAAGATCATCACGAAGTTCCAGGATCTCGACTATCGAAACCAGGGTCTATTTCATCCTGTCGCAGGGCGGCTGACAGTGGCTCAAGCCTTGACGGTCTGGCTGCTCGCCTTGAGTCTGCATCTTTTGATCTGGTCAGTCGTGCTGTGGAGGACCGCTGGATCTTGGAGTTCACTGCTCGAGCATTGGGACGCGGCCTGGTACTTACGTATCACCAAACAAGGCTATGATGCAGCCAGCGCAGCTTTTTTAACGCTGTTTCCTTATGCAGTCCGATGGCTCGCGCAGATCCTTTCGATACAATCGACAGCTGCGATTCTGTGGTTGGGGTCAGCCTTCTCGCTCGTCTGCTTTTTTCTAAGTTTTGTGATCCTGTTTGATTCCTCACGTAGCAAAAGGTCGCTGGGACTGGGGGCGGGAGCCTTAGTGATGTTTCTATTCAGTCCCGCATCCTATATTTTTCACTCCTTTCATACCGAAAGTCTTTTTCTTTTGCTTTCAGTCCTGGGCTTTCATGGACTCAAGCAAGATAAATGGATTTCGGCGGCAATTTGGGCCGGACTCGCTGCATTGGTGATGCATCAGGGTGTGTTCCTCGCTCTAGCGATCGCTCTGGGAGCTGCTTTTCAAGCCTATGGCTGGAAGCAGAAATTGGGCCGATTTGCGGCCGTCGGATTGATCAGTGGTCTCTTGTGGAGCCTAGCCCCCGTTTTGCATTATGCCGAAGGTCGCGGTGTATTTCCGGCTTTATCGGCTCATCAAGATCATTGGTTTGTAGCCGATGGACTCAAAACTTATTTCCGTACCTTCATCCTCGGCAATCCTATCCAGAACTATCGATTCGGCAGCTTCCTGCATCAGCTCTATTATTTTGTGCTGCTGTTTGGAGTTGGTCTGGTTTTACACAAGGGGCGTTGGGCGGAAGGTCTCTACTGCTTGTTCAGTTTAGCGATGATGCCCCTGCAAGGTGAGTTGATGGATGCCTTTCGATTTGCTGCGGTGCTGTTTCCCGTGCTTTTTGCTCTCGGGGAATACTTTGAAGCAAGGCCTCGATGGGTCGCTTTACCAGTTTTTGCCCTCAGCATCGCTCTGAATTTAGTCGTGACTTGGCAATATGCGATCTCCCGTTGGGCTTACTGAATATTCTTCTAGGGGGCGTATCCAAGATGTCGGAAAAAATTGATCTCGAACAGTTTCGTAAAGATCCCAAAACTTATCACGAAGAGCCAGAAATCTGTGATCCGGAGGCCTTTGCGCAGGTGCTCCGTTCACGACGCTCTATACGGCGCTTTTCAGACGAAAAAATCCCTGATTCGGTGACCCAGGAGTGTTTGGATCTGGCGCTGGAAGCGCCCAACTCATCCAACCTCCAGGCCTGGGAGTTTCATTGGGTTCGCCAGCCGGCCCTGAAGGCACAATTGGTCAAAGCTTGTCTGGATCAATCAGCGGCAAGCACGGCTGCAGAATTGATCGTCTGTGTGGCGCGAACTGCGACCTGGCGTCGCAATGCTAAATTGGTGGCCGAGCAGCTGAAGCGGGACGGGCTGCCGACTTCTACGACCCTGGCGTACTATGAGAAGCTGGTCTATTTGGTCTATCCGACAGGTCCGCTTTCCCTTCTGGCTCCCTTCAAATGGCTACTTTTTACCGTCCTCGGCTGGTTTCGCCCGATGCTGCGTGGTCCGCTGACCACTAAAGATCGAGCAATTTGGGCCATCAAGACCACGGCGCTGGCTTGCGAAAATCTGATGCTAGCCTATCGGGCCCATGGCTTTGATACCTGCCCGATGGAAGGCTTCGACGCGCTGCGTGTGCAGAAACTTTTGCGCTTGCCTGCCGATGCCCATATCGTGATGGTCATTGGTGCTGGTCGACGCACAAAGGGTGGCGTATACGGACCCAAGCTGCGCTTGCCGCGTCAACTCTTTGTATTTGAGCACTAGACAGGACGGCCCGATCGAGGCGATTCAGCGCATTCCAATCGTGGAGGACGATCTCATCCTCCGAAAGAAGTGCAGAGGCCTTTTTTCCATGATAAGACTAAACTCCTGGTTTATCCCGGTCCTATAGCTCCGTCGTTTTGTGAGGTTATTCGCATGGAAGTTCAAGACAATCCCAAACTTTATCGCATTCGCCATTCTCTGGCTCATGTGCTGGCCCAAGCGGTGCAGCAGAAATACCCCCACGTGCAGTTGGGATTCGGTCCACCGACGGAGCAAGGGTTTTACTATGACTTCGATTTTGGTGCTGCTCCCATCACCGAAGCTGAATTGAAAGACATCGAAAAAGCCATGAAGAAACTCATCGGCGCTTCACAGCCCTTTGAATACTTCGAATTCGATTACGCAGGGGCGCTGGAGTTTTTGCAGAAGCATAAACCCGAACCCTATAAACTGGAAAATTTAGAGAATCTTAAAGAACGGGGTGTGAGCAAATTCACCTTCTATAAAAACGGCAATTTCCTCGATGTTTGTGAAGGCCCTCACGTCGAGAAAACCAGCCAATTGCCACCCGATGCTTTTAAACTTGATCGGATTGCTGGTGCTTACTGGTTGGGTGATGAAAAGCGCAAGATGCTCACACGCATCTATGCCTTGGCCTTTGAAAACAAAGAGCAGTTGGAAGACTTTCTGAAGCGGCGTAAGCTTGCTGAAGAATTCGATCATAAAAAATTGGGTAAAGAGCTGGATATCTATCACTACGAGGATATCGTCGGCAAAGGTTTGCCCCTCTGGCTACCCAATGGGACCGTCATCCGTGACGAAATTCAGCGTTACGCGATGGAAACTGAATTCCGCTATGGATACAAAAGAGTTGCCACACCGCATATCACCAAAGGTGATCTTTATTTGCGCAGCCAGCATTTGGAATCCTATAAAGAATCGATGTTTCCACCCATGGTGATCGAAGACGAAGGTCATCGCACAGAATATTATCTCAAACCGATGAATTGTCCGCATCATCACTTGATCTATGCGGCTCGCAAACATAGCTATCGCGATTTGCCTTTGCGGCTTGCAGAGTATGGAACTTGCTATCGCTACGAACAATCCGGTGAAGTCTCCGGTTTGATTCGGGTGCGCTGCATGACGATGAACGATGCTCATATCTATCTGCGCGAGAGTCAGTTCGAAGCGGAATTTGCTTCGATGCTGCAGATGTATAAAGAATTCTTCACCACTTTTGGCTTGTCCAACAACTTCAAAGCGCGTTTGTCGATCAGTGGCGACGACAATCCTGGTAAGTTCAAAGGCAGTGCCGAGATGTGGAAAAAAGCCGAAGGCATGCTGGAAAATGCCCTCATTGGTGCAGGCGTTCCTTACTTTCGAGGCGAGGGCGAGGCAGCCTTTTACGGGCCGAAGATCGACTTTCAATTCAGAAACCTCATGGGGCGTGAAGAGACCGTTTCGACCATCCAGGTCGATTATCTGAGTCCCAAGAATTTCGATCTGGTATATACCGACGAAAACGGTCAGGAGCAGCAGCCGATTATTTTGCATCGCGCGCCTCTTTCAACTCATGAACGCTTTATCAGTTTCCTTCTGGAATACTACGGCGGTGCTTTTCCCACATGGTGTGCGCCGGTTCAGGTGGTTGTGGTTCCGGTCAATGAACAGTGCCATGCCTATGGCCAGGCCTTGGTCGAAGAGCTGCATAGCAAGATGGTGCGGGCTGAAATCGACGAGTCAGACAACAGCTTCAACAAGAAAATCCGCAACCACACGATGCGCAAAGTTCCTGTGCAGCTGATCATTGGTCTCAAAGAAGTCGAACAGCGTGAGGTGACCATTCGTCGCTATGGGATTCAGGAACAGGTGACGCAAGGTCGGGATGCTTTTATCGAAAGCCTATTGGTGGAAATCAAAGATCGAGTGATGATGCGGCAGCCCATGGGGGCATTGCTCTAATTCCAATATGGGAGACCGATTGATGAGACAATCTTCATCGGCTGACGGCATTCAGGAAGGTCGAGTCCTGATCGTGGATCATCCCATGGTACAGGATCGTTTGACCCAATTGCGCAGTGTAGCGACGGACTCAGGTGATTTTCGGCGGCATATGGCAGCTATAGCCTATCTGCTTTTTTATGAAGCTGCACGCCAGTTGCCCCTAAAGAGCAAGGCGATTGAAACACCTCTGCAAAAGATCCAATCGCCAGTGCTCGAGACAGGTTTGGTATTGGTTTCAGTGCTACGCGCTGGCCTGGGTTTTTTGGATGGCATACTTCCAGCTTTGCCTACGGCCCGTGTTGGGTATCTGGGCTTGGCCCGCAATCCGAAGACTTTGGCGGCTGAACCGTACTATGCAAATCTTCCGGTCATGCATGCTGAAGATCATGTCTTTCTTCTGGATCCCATGCTGGCCACCGGTCATACAATCATTCATGCCCTTCGTCAGCTTGAGGCTGCCGGGGCTCGTCAGCTGCATCTGGTCACCCTCCTAGCAAGTCCGGAAGGAGTGGCTTTGGTGAAAAAGACTTTTCCGGCGGTGAATATCGTCACGGCTTCGATCGATGAGTGCTTGAATGATAAAGGGTATATAGTCCCAGGTTTGGGAGATGCGGGGGATCGGCTGTATGGAACCTTGGGCCATTGACCCAAGGTCCACGAATCAGCTGGTATTAGGCAGCTTCTTTTACCGGCACGCGGGCAGTAGGCAATGCAAAGCTCACCACCGCTTTCGGCTATTAATGGGAATTCCAGTTCAATTGCCGCAATCTTCCCCATTCTTCCGCACAGAATCATTCTTCTACGAAGCCTGAACATTTTGGTCATGGCTTTATAAGCGGGATATTTCGGCGTATTTTGATGGTTTTGGATGCTTGGGCAAAATTATTCAATCCAAGCAGGGCCCTTTTCGGCCC
>JBGSTF010000219.1:0-8295 GCA_041736645.1 Oligoflexus sp.
GATTCACCTGCCGCATCTTATCTATCGCCTGCTGGCGATCTCCGAAGGCATTACGGCTGAATAAAGAGGAGACGGAAACGATCACGAGCATTATTTTTATCAGTGATATCATTCGATGTCCTCTCAAAGATTGCTATGGCCATCACCCGTCTTGAGCTCGGGCACTAGATTGTTGCAAATAGGTTCCGCAAAACGAGACGGGACGGTATTGGCCCGAGCCATTTTCTTGAGCGTATTCTCGAAGTGACATTGGAGAATATTCTTGTCAGCCGTGGCAAGACCACCGGTTGGCGGCATCAGCCCTGACTTTACCTGACAGTAGAGATTATTCCACAGAAGACCTACTTTTTCAGGCGTTTTTGCTATGTTTGTGAAATAGATATCTGTGGCAATTTTGCCATTCGTGTCTGAAAAAGGTCGGGTATGACAGCTTGCGGTGCAGGTTGCCGCAATCTTTTGTTCAGCAAGCTCATCGGTCGTTTTGTTTTCCACAGCCTCGCAATCCACCGAGTTATCGACTTTGATTTGGGCGAAGGTGGCTTCTCCACGGCTGAAGTAGACTTGACCTCGTTCATTGGCGACGATCATCTGCTTGATAAGGCTGCTCAGGCGATCTTTACCCGTGCTGGAAAATGACTGAATCGCCGCTTGGCGTTCCTTGGCCGTTAGTTCATAGTTTCGACCAACCAGCTTGGCCCAAAGTGAATTGACCAGACAGGATCGAACTGAAGGATGCTGGGAGAGAAGATTGGCCAGCCCGTCCAGTCCACGCTTGGATCCTTCCGCAGGGAAAAAGCTGCGACCATCGTAATAGCCACCCAATTTATCAAAGCCCCCCCAACCAGCCCCAATCTGTGATGGATTGAAATTGGCCGAATCTCCGAAGCTGAAGGTTCCGTAGGGTGTTCCCATGTTGGTGCCTCCAAAGAAGTTGCCCATAGGCTGCACCTTGAGATGACAGTTGTAGCAGTTGGCCGATTTCTCCGCATGCGTATCCGTCGGCTGGAAGTAGTCATCATGCTGGGGAATGCGCTGCGGAGCTCCACCTGTTACATTCGCCGCGTCCGGTGAAATATCGGTGCAGAAGTAAGAAAAGAGCATAAGTCGACCGCGGTGCAGCTGCCGATTGTTTTCATCTACCGCATGCCGGTTGAGGTAGTAGGGATGCCCATGAATACCGCTGTACTTCGCATCGAGTTCCATCGAAGCGTAGACGATTTCATTAGGTGCCAACGCTTTCGCTTGAGTCCAATCCAGCGTTTCGTAGGAGCAAGATTCAAAGTCAACAACGTGCCTCACCTGGAATCCGGAGCTTGGCAACTTGAAGATGCTATCCGGAACGTTGCCGTTGAGGCCGATAGTTGATTGAATCGCTACGATTGCAGCAGTTTCATCCGCGCTGAAAGAGAAGTCCGTCGTTCGCAAGGGGAGCCACTTCACGCGATCGCGAAGCAGATACCAATAACCCTCTCCCTCCAAATCTTCCTTCGCAGCTTCAGCCATCTCCCATTGCAAACTGCAATAGTCGAAACTTGAATCGCGAATCCATTTCTCTTGACCCTGCCGGTTCAGCAGTAGCCGATCATTGTGGAGATACAGATAGCCTTCCTGCTTAAAAGAATCGGTGGCCATCACATGGTCAACGGTCTGCTCAAGGCTCATGCCCTTCATGGGTTTCAGTTCCGCCGGGGCTGGATTACGACCGATCAATTTTGAAAAGACTCTGACCTGCATGGCATAAGAGCCGGCAGCACTTTCATCCAGTTCACTGCTTGTATTCTTGGTTTTGCAACTCAGAAGGGCAGTGACAACACTGAAACCTATCAATGTTTTTTTAAGATAGCCCATATGTACGCCTGTTCCTCGAAGTGGTTAGTTTTGAATTTGCTCTGCGCTACCTATACGCAAAGCTGCATCCGTGGCAATGATGGTATCTTCCTTACGATTGACGTCGCGAATCAGCATATAGAGCCAATTGTCACTGCGAAAATGGGCGTAGAGCGCATACTGCCCTTTGTTCATGTTGGTGATCTGATAATTCCTTCCCGTCCATAGATCAACGAGGTACACATCCGACCGCGATTGCTTGAAGCGTTCCTGGTTGGTCGAGCTGGTAAAAGGATCAGGCTTATAGTGGTGAAGGGCCATGAATCTCTCGTTGAACGAAATGGTGGCCTTGCCGCCTTGCAAACAAACGGTAGCCAAGTCTTCCAAGCTGACCTTTGGAGTGCCATTCTCAGCTTTTTCGACCTTCATTTTCCGCAATTTGTAGCCCATCTGAACTCTTGAGCTGGCACTTTCACCATCCCTGCTGGTAAATCGAGAAATCAAGATCTTGCCACTGGGTGACACGCTGAAATCACCTTCATAGGGGATCGAGACAAAGGCGGGTTCTGTGAGCTTGGTATAACTTTGTCCTGATTCCTGAAGAACATGGACTTCGACTTTGCTTTCCGGAATGGCAAAGTCGCTGACTGGAGGATCCTGATGAACGTACACAGCACCGCTGTCATTGGAATAGTCATCACTCCTGACCACAATATGATCCTTTCCATCCGGACTGACAGAAAGATGCTGATAAACTCCCATGTTATCGCGGTAGCAATAATTGACTTGTTCTTTAAACTGATAGGTATTCAGCTTTTGATTGAAGAGCTGCTGGTTGCAGAACCAAGCGCTATCAGTTTGCGTCTTTTCGTCGAATTCCATGAAGGAGAAACCCTTGTTATTCGGGAAAAATCCTGGGTCATAATTGGCACTGACGAAGGAAATGCGATCATCCAAGAGATCGAGCACATAGGCTTGGTAATCCACCGTGAACTTTTTCACGGAATTGGACATCCCATTGCCCACATAACGGCCATCGGCTGAGCTACGCATCCAATACGTGGATTGCACATTAACTCCATTGCCCTGGTCCCAGGGCATGACTTTGAGAATGCGCATCCTTTGCAGGAGAGGATCACCAGCAAAATCCTTGGAATCGGTGCTAGACCAGCTCGTGGCATGGCTCAGCTCTTCGGCGAGCGGGAACTTGGGCTTGCCTGCGATCTTCTGCTTAAAGCATGTGTTGATTGCAAGTTCAAAGGGGCGAGGCTCTTCACCGTTCTCTGGTGTATACAGCTTTGGATCGGTGCAGCCAAACATCGAAATTTGCTTTTCCGAGTTGAGCATTTCCCAGTTATCCAGCTCCATGCTTTTGATATAGGTTTTCATGGCCAAATTATCGATGGAATCGGTACAGGTCTCGTTGGTTGTTTTCACGGGAAAGGCTTTGGATAGGCCTGGGGTATCGAGATTGAACCAGCTCAAAACCTTGGTGAATTGAGGTTCGGTTAGCTTCTTCGTTGCACCGGGCCTGTCCGATGCGGGCGGCATTCCCTTTTTGCTGATCAGATCATTGAGATCCTGCTGATAGGAGGGCCCCAATGCGCGTTCAAATTTCTGCGCAAACAGCGGTGTGTGTAAACCGGCGCGATAAATTCCCAGATCACCGCGCCACTGACCGTTGGAGCCCTTCAGGCAGGCAATCCAGGCTTTGTCATCGGACCCTGCCTGATCGAAGCAGGCTTTGATCTCTTTGGTCTGGACCGCGACATTTTCCACGAAAACCTGGTCCGCCGAGTGCCACGCGGAAGTATGGCAGGCACCTCCGCAAACCGGTCCTCCGGTATAGCTGGGCCGATTAATGCCCAAGGTGTCGAGGGCAAAGCGAGCCAGCTCGTTGTCACCCGCTGCCTTCACTGTTGATTTGCCTTCACCCACGTGTTTGCAGGACAGGATGGAGAGCCCAACAATCCCGATGCCTAGCCAGATACTTGAGTAGGGCTGCATATCCAAACGTCTCCTTGTTTTGGAACGGTCCGTTGAGCTGCTGATCTTTGTCGTAATATCATAGTCTACCTTATGCCCTAGAGGTAAGAATTTCTGATGCTCGGCTATTGCTTTTGTTACAATGACTGTAAACACAAAAGATCAGGGTTGGGGAGGTTCCGATGCGGAGGCTTGTGGGTATTATCACCTTGAGTGGTTTATTAATGCAATGCAAGCATGTCGATCAAAAATCGGAACCCAAAGCCAATCCGGTTGATCGAAAGCTCATAGGTCAAGGCCAGCCTTATGCCGGCCAGCCCTCTATTGATAAAGAGGCCCTGGCCAATTCTATGCGCTATCGTCGCGAAAAGGCCTGGGACATCGTGGCTTCCGTCCTGCGCGAAGTGCCTATTGCCCAAGGGCAAGGTCTTGGTGGATTTCAGCCGCTAGGCGCAAAGTCACTTCCACTCTGGCAAACATGGTATGACCAGGCTGAGTTTCGCGAGGTTTTTAAGAGCCTCTACGGAGCCAGCGGGAGCGATTCCCGCCGGCAAAGCAGGGATTTCTGTCCGGATGCCCTGGCCACGGCGCTCAAGAAGCATGCTGAAAAGAATTTGCATATTCGATATCGCGGCGACCGTTTTGAAAACAGGCTGCAGCAGTTCAACAACGTAGAGCAGATCCGCGGCATCAGTGGACGCGGCATAACCCTCTTCAGTCCTGCGATCATTTTGCATTATATGATGAATTATCAAATTGCCGGGCGTTGTCGGCAAGAACGCAGCAAGTATATGAGAGAGACTGCACCGCCTTCACCGGAAAATTTCGCACCCTGTCTGAAAGCAGAATTTCCCAGTCGTAATTCCTGGCCAAAACAATTGGCCACTCTGGATTTTAGCCATTGTGCCTCGCAGGACATGACGCTGCCGGACTTGAGCCAAAGGCTTCAAGAAGAGGGTGGGGTGGCTGCAGCTATCAAAACCTCATGGACCCGGGTCAGTCCTGGGCAGGACGTCAGTCATTTCAATTTCGACCCAGAAAGCATAGAAAAAGCGTTTGAAGCTGGAGAATGGAAACCGACCGGCGCGAGTCCAACTGTCGACCTGCAGCCCGATCAGATTTATACGATCGAAACCATCCCTGATTCGGCAGAGGATCCTCGCCTTCGCTATCAGCTGACGGCCATGCACATCATTACAAAAGATGTGCGGGACTGGATGTGGATCAGTTTGATCTGGTCACCTGACCCCCAGAGCAATCTGGGTGCGGATCGCCCGCCCTATCTCGCTCAACTGAAACCTTGGGACAATTACAAGATGTGTGTGACGAGTGGATTTGACGAGAACGACCCGAACCCGGGCCAGAGTTTTCAGGGCGATTTGCCCGATTTAGCGGCCAGCCTAAACAAGATTCACAGTCTGGCTGGGCCTCATACGTTTTGCAGCAATCCCTTTATTGAAAGAGGCAAAGGTAATGGTCGCACCAACTGTATCGGCTGCCACCAACATGCACGGACGGGCGTGGGCCAGGACGAAATTTACCTGGATGCCCCGAACATCCCTGGTAATGAGGAACGTCGAAAAACATATCCCCATGGATCACGCTCCAAACTGCGTCAGAACTTTCCCTCCGATTACCTTTGGTCATTTTTTGAAGATGACATCCTAGACATTGTCGAGAGTTATAAACTCCAGGATGCGGAGCTAGAAAAATAATCGAGTTGGATTGGCCAGTAAAAACACTCATCGTCTCAGAAGCGAATATTCGAGCTTATACTGAACAAAGGCAGTGGAGCGTCTTAGTGCGCACTGTGCGGTAAAGGTATTTCCAACGTCTTTTTACCTGTTTTTTGCGAAATCAGCGGATGATTGGGATTGTGAAAACTCCAGGTTTTGATACCCACTTCGACAGCTTGCATCACGGCAGTACCAATGGCACTGCCAATATCTGTGTGTTTGCCTGCATAAATTTGCGGGGTTTTATGATCCGGGCAGGCTATGACGTGACAATCGGTTCCCGTGCCGGTTGCGGCTTTTTTGCTGATGAAGCTTTGGACGCCTGCTTCCATCACAGCCGCAGTTTTGGCTTCAGCCGTGATGACCAGAGCTTCCAGCATGGCCTCAAAACTGAGGGACTGATTGACCCAGCAGGCGCAATTGATCGTGCCGAGTCGCCGAGGCTCGCGACTGGGATCACCAGCACGCAAGGCGTTGCCAAGTCCGACCGTGACGACGGCGATGGCGGTGGTGTTTCCTATTGTGACGCTCACTCGAGCGAAATGGTCAATTCTCGCACTGGTCATAAGTCCTAGAGCATCCCCAGCCCCACAGCGTTGAAGGCTCTCCTGCAAAAATTCTTTGGGACAAATGTCCTCAGTGAGATCCTGTGGGCTGACTTGAATCCAGCAGATTCTTGAGCTGCTATTGAGTCCGCCGCCCTCCAGAGCCCAGCTGAGAGTGCGACACTCTTGAGGTAAGGTCCAAAGGAGAAAAGGTCTATTATGTTCGGCCAGATGTCCGAGCTGAAGATGATCTCTTGCTATCACGATAAGCCGTGCCTTGCTGATAAATACCAACAGTCAGTGGTTCCAATCCTTAGACCTGGACGACATGACCGATCGGTATGATAGAGGAAAAAGGCCGAGTTTTTGAATGCAAGGACTTTATTTCCCGCAGCTCATGGAAAGTCAAGTTCGATCCCGTCGATCGCGAAAGGTCGGACCAGCGAGAGACTCAGGAAAGAGTTGGATAGCTCAGCAGTTTCAGGCGGTGCCCAACATGATAAACAGCAGCATGAGAGCAAAGAAGAACAGAAATTCACTAGCCATCGCCAGCATAAGTCCACCTCAGTACAGGAATTCAGCAAAGACCTGGGACAGGTCGAATCAGGCTTAAGCAAAATTCAGACCTTTCGTAAGATTTTTGAAAATGCCAATCTCCTGCGAGTCCCGCTCCATTTAATCAATAAATTCAGGCCACAAGTCAGAGGGTACAAGGCGACTGAGTGTCCCGATTTACGACAGTGTCAACAAACTGGACAGAATGAGTCGCAAATACGGGAGGCCTTGGCAGGCGAGGAGTTTTGGCAGCCCATTCGTCATAGGAAGTCTGGAGCAAAGCTTGGAATCTTCAACTTGCCCAAACTGTCGGAAGGCGCTAGGAACAAAGCATGATTCCGCAATGCGAGTGTAGTAAAGGATCGATCATGGCACGAAGGCTTGTCCTGCTTTGGATACTGTTTCATGGCGCTGTTTTGCTGGCGAATCCTATGCCCTCGCCCGGCATTCCAAAATCTTTGCAGGATATGATTGAAGCCCCTCTTTGGCCCACGTCAATTCCAGATCCAACAGGGCAGACTGTGCTGTATATGGAACGACAGCCTGTGGTCCCCTTGGATTTTTTAGCGGCGCCTGCTTTGGGATTGGCTGGCAATCAGATCGATCCTAAAATTTGGGCGTCCAAACGTCGGACCATTGCCAGCAATCCTTTTCTGTTTAAAATTGCCGAAAAGAAAACGATAGCTCTGCGCATTCCCAAGAACAGGCCGGTCGAGCAGGTGCTGTTTAGTCCGAATGGTCGTTGGTTGGCCTTGACAGTGGATATGGATCAAGGGGTTGAGCTGTGGTTAGCCGATACGGCAACCGGGGCAGCGCGCGCGGTCGAAAAACTCTACATCAACGATTCATTTGTTGCGGAGCCTTTGCGCTGGTTTGCCAATAGTCAGAGTCTGATGGTGGCCTCGCGGGTGTCGTACAAATCTCAATTGCAGACGCCTGGGCAGGAAGCACCGACGATTGAAGAAGCTCAGGGTACCAAGGTCCAGGCACGAACCTATCCCTATCTTTTGCGTAGCGTTGATGATCAGAAACTTTTTAGCCAAGTGGCTGCGGTCCAACTTATGATCATCGATGCCAAGACATTAAAGGCCAAAGCATTGGGGATTCCCAAAACTTTGCAATCGTTTAGCATCGCTCCCGATGCCGAGCATGTCTTGCTGCAATCTTATGCTCAACCCTATTCTTTGGCAGTTCCGGCAGCTTATTTCGCCAGGGATATTGAGATCCTCAATCTCAAGACGGCTCAGTCCAAAAGAGTGATGAGCATGCCCTTAGCGGAAACAGTGCCACCGGAAGGTGAAAGAGTCGGGCCTCGCGAAATCAGATGGCAATTGGATCATCCGGCGCGCCTACTCTGGTGGGAGGCTTTAGATGACGGTGACCCTCGCAAAAAAGTCAGTCATCGCGATCGTCTGATGAGTTGGAATCTGCCCTTCGAGGGCGCGGCGCAGGAAGTTTTTAAAATGGAAGAGCGTGCTGGAGGGCTCAGTTTTCTGCCGGAAGCTGACAAGGTGATTGTGCGGGATATGAATCCTGATACCAATCGTGTTCATGTGGACCTTTGGGATCTCGAGCAAAAGACCAGCAAACGCTTGCTCGACTTCGATCGTACCGATGCCTACAAGAATCCCGGGCGCTTGATACAA
>JBGSTF010000254.1:0-39368 GCA_041736645.1 Oligoflexus sp.
CCGCCAATAAACAGCCGATCAGCACAGTGGCTTCCCATTTTGGTCTGACGAAGAGAAAGCTCAGCAAACGCGTGAGCCCGATCATCAAGAAAAAGCCCATCTGATAGCTGGCAGCGTTTTCAGGTAAAAATCCTTGCTTTCCCACCATGAGGCTGGTCATCCACATGGAAGCCAGGACTTCACCGGCAACATACAGGGCAAAGATAGCGACGATCATTAGAGCTGCCGGGGTCAGTATGCCTGCGGGTTTCACTTCAGCCTTTGGCAGAGGCGCCATGGTCTCAGGAGATAAAATTCTGAAGTACAGGAGGCCGAGCAAAAAGCATAGCAAAGATGAGCCTGTAAAGAGCCACCACCAAGGATAGGAGGCATGAGTCAAGGTGCTGAACAGCAGGGGAGCAATCAGCGAGCCAATCCCATACATGACCTGCTGGATGGACATGAATTTGCCACGCATTTGCAAAGGACTGCCGCGTACGGTGAGAATGCTGCTGAGCGATCCGACCAGCGAAACGCAGGCTCCTAATAACAAGCCAAGCGAGAGCAGAGTCAAACGATTGTCGACGAACGGAGCAAGGATACCAGGCAGAACGGCAAGCAAGCTGACCGCGATGGCCGCTTTGCGATCGCCGATGCGTGGCAAGAGCCGGCCCATTGTGAAGGTAGCCACTACAGCTGCAACATTGCCTATCATGAGAAACAGGCCAGCCGTCTCGTAAGGGATGTGCAACTGTTCGCAAAGCACCGGCAACACGGGGCCCCGGGCGTTATCTATAAAGGCTGCAACAAAAAGACTGGCAAAGCCTGCGAACAGATATCCTTTATGACCATTTTCTTCACTCGCTTGATAGGACACGTTAGCTCTCCTCGGAACCTTGAAAAAAGTCGTCGCCAGGGATCTGCAGAACCAACCGTGATTAGTTCATCATGGAGTTCAATGTTGAGTGCTTACTTTGCGACCCAAGAGACCTTTAAGATAAAGCGATTCAGGAAAACTGAGGAGCAGCGGATGATCATCAGCCTGAGACAGATGATGGAGGATTTGCAAATCAACTCCGGCATCGACAGAGGCTCCAAAAATAACTTTTTGAAAGAGATCGCGACTGAGCAGGCCGGAGCAAGAAAAGGTGGCCAAGATACCATTTTCAGAAAGCAACTGCATCGCCAAGAGGTTGAGATCCTTATATCCTCGACAGGCGCGATCGATATGGGCGCGATCGCTGACAAATTTCGGCGGATCCATAACGATCAAATCAAAACGGGCACCATCATCCCGAAGTTTACGCAGGTAAGCAAAAACATCGGCGCGAACGCTTTCCTGCTGGCATTCATCATTGCCCGGATTGTTTTGCCAATTCTTAGCTAAGATATCGAGAGCTGGTCGGCTTTCATCAACGCTGACGACGCGCTTGGCGCCGCCTCGTTTGGCTGCTATGGAAAATCCGCCTGTATAACTGAAGCAATTGAGAACGTCTCGGCCCGCGGAGTAAGATTCTACCAATTGGCGATTGAGTCTTTGGTCCAAATAGAAACCAGTTTTATGACCTTCCCAGGCATCGACTTCAAAAGCGAGGCCATTTTCATAGGCGATAATTTTGCAAGATTCGGGAGTGCCGAGCAGCAATTCTTTGCGCTCTTGCAAACCTTCCTTCACTCGAATGGCTTCGTCGCTTCGTTCGATCAGGACCCGAGGATGAAGAACCTTGAGGAGAGCTTGGCGAATCGCATCGCGTTGCTGCTCCATGCCTGCGGTGAGGATCTGGAACACCACGAGATCGCCATATTGGTCGACAATCAAACCAGGTAAAAAATCGGCTTCAGACGCGACAAGTCGACGCATTGTCTGCTGGCCGGCGAGCCATGGCGCCCTCCGATCCACAGCAAGCCCTATCTGCTTTTCCAGGAATTCTTGGTCCAGATTTTGGTTGGTCTGACGGCTAAAAATGCGTGCCGCCAAGGAACCTTTGGGATTGTAGTAAGCGCGGGCTAGAAATTGGCCCTTATGATCGCAGACATCCACATTCACGCCGGGCTCTTGCGCATTTTGCACCCGCTGAATGGCGCCGCTGAAGATCCATGGGTGACCGTGTTTGATCGATTTTTCTTTGCCGGGCTTGAGGATGATTTGGCTTTTCATTGTATTTTCTTCAATCAGTGGAAAGGGCCGGATAGTAGCAGAGCCTGGGAGTCAGAAGAAGACTTTTTTATCGAGGATTGTCCAAGCGGCCGAGCTGAGAAAGCAAAAGGGCCCTGTTGCCAGGGCCTCATAAGACTCGGGGGAGACTTGAGTTCAGCTTTTTGCGATCCAGTCGAAATACGTGGAGTTGGTGCTGCAATCGCCTTGGATGATCTTGCCATCGGCTGCGATTTTCAGACACTTTCCGCTCGACTGGTTACGCAGACGGAATTCCATTTGGCCTCGGACGAAAAATTCCCAGTTTTGATCGGCTGTGTTGCCGCAAGTTTTCTGGATGACAGCAGCATTCTCTGCAGCGCTCGATGCTGTCATGCACTTGCCTGACGAACGAGGTTTGATTTGGAAAAACTGATTGCTTGGATCGACCACTGAGTACTGCTGATTGGTTCCCGTTCCGCAAGGGAACGAAATCAGCTGCACGAAGTCGGCGGTGTTCCCGGAAGGAACATCGAGGCAATCATTTTTGACTTTATTGGGATCAGCATAACGGAAAGCATAAAACTTGCCGGTAGTTGTTGTTGTTGTTCCTGTTGTGGTTGTGCCTGCTGTTGTCGTGCTCGCTGTTTGTTGTGCGGCGGCTTTTTTCGCGGCTTCCAAATCTCTTTGCAATTGGGCATTCGCGGCTTTGGCATCATCCAATTGCTTTTGCAATTCAGCGTTGCGTAGAGTCAAGAGAGTCATTTGCTTATCGGCTTCAGCCTTTTGAGCACTGAGCTCTTCGATCTTCTTTTGTAGTTCGACTTTGGCTTGTGTGGTCAAATTATTAGAAGTGGTCAGTTGCTCATTCAGCGCTTTGATTTGAGCGTCAAGGGCTTCTGAACGTTCTTGTAAAGTGGCTTTGTCGGTACTTAATTTTGTCAATGCTTCTAATTGGGTGCGTATGAGTTTTTCCAATTCAGCGGTCTTGTCGCTGCTATTCACACCCTGAGCTGTTGGGGGGACAGCAAGCCCTGAAGTGCCGAGGCTAGGGGATTCACTGGACCTTTGTCCGCAAGCTATGAGAGTACTGAGGCATAGACTAACAATAGTCAAAGAGCTACGGCTAATGAACTGTTTCATGTTCCATTCCTCTGGTGCTGCTGTGTATCTCGGATTGTCATGCTGTTGGGATCTGCTCTTTCACCATTCGTGCCAAGCGAGAATCGAGTGGTTGGTAGGCTGCTGCTCTTGCTGATTTTAATATAACAATCAATATCTTAACGAGATTTAGAGGATGTTCACTCCCTGGTTCGAGGCCCTAGCCGCTGGGACGCCTGAAACAGAGATTTCCGAATTGGCAAGCAAACCCCGGCTGTTGCAAGAGAACAGGGCGTCGGCTGTGAGATTTGTAAAGATGCCTAGCGATTGAAACCAATATTTTTTGAATACTTTCGCAATTTTGTAGTGCAAAGATGCTACTACTCCTGTTAGAAATTTGTCTGATTCGAATACATAGGCTCCAGTAACCCCTGTCCATTAAGGGAGACGTTCATGCAAGGTTTGCGATTAGGTGCGGTGTTGATGTTGATTCTCAGCTTGGGCGGCTGTCTGGAGCCCAACCCGGTGTCTCCGCTGAGTCCGAAGCCTCAAGGTCAAACGGCCAGCTCGGTGACCTTTTCCTTGCCTCGCACGGCTTTGGCTGATCTTGCACTCACAGCTGAGCAGCTGGTCATTGCTGTCAATAAAGTTGAGGGTGGGGCGATCGGTGTCGAAGCTCACGAACCGTTTAAATTCGCCCTCACCGAGGCTGGTCTTTATGCCTTGGAAGGTTTACCCCTGGGAGAATTGTCGTTCTCCATAAGTCTGCTCGATGGCATTGGTCAGACCTTAGCTGAAGGTACGCTGCGTGCTGTGATCAATCTAGGGCAGCAAACTCTTCCTTCCCTCGTGCTCAAACCTAAAAAGCCAACGCCAGTTGCTTTGGGTTTGCAGGTCGGCATCAGCCTCATTAATTTTCCCAATTCAACACCAGTGATTCCTGCCGAACCAGCCGCCGTCCGTAGTATTTTAACTTCATTTTCTTGCGCTTCAGCCGGTTGCCACAGTGCTGCCAAAATGAAAGGAGGTCTGAATCTTCAGGACTATCCCTACAAAAATATGGAGAATGAAACCCTGGCCGCAATTTTGGGTCTGATCAGTGATTCGCTAACTGCCAGCAATGGCGTTCCCAAGATGCCTCCAACTTCCAAAGTTGCCAAAGCTGAAGAAGTCGCGACGATTCAAAGCTTTCTGCAAGCCGTCAACGATGCCGACAAAGCCAGCAGTGATACTTGGATCAAGGAAGTAAAATTGAGCTTGAGTCTGGGTGGACCCAGTCGACTCGAAAGCGCATTGTTGCTCAAAGACGGGAGCTATATCCTGGACGAAACGATCAGCCTTCAGGCTGGCGCTCGTTACGCCTATTCGCTAACGATCATGGGGCCGAATGGAAGCAAGCTCTACGAAGTTACCGATGGCGCCTTGGACGTGCCTTTGGATGGTCGAGTCGCCTTGAAAATTGACGTGACTTACCAGGCTCCAGTGGTCACATTGCCTGTGACAGTGCAGCCTACTGCGAATTGATCTGGGTATCTCATCAGGCAAAAAATTTTCCTTTCCAGGGTGCGAATGTGCCCGGAAACACTATCCAAGCCCAATGAAACCTGATAAAGTGCAAGATAGTGATATTGCTTCTACTGAGTGAGTTCGGGTCGTGTGCCTCATCCTCTTTAGTGGCGCCCTGGCCTTAAGGAGGTTCTCATGGGCAAAAAGTTATACGTCGGCAATCTTCCCTTCTCTGCAACCGATCAGCTTCTCTTGGACACTTTTTCGGAAGTCGGACAAGTTGAGTCTGCAAAAGTTATCTTCGATCGCGAAACCGGTCGTAGTAAGGGATTCGGATTCGTCGAAATGGCGAGTGATGCCGAAGCAACTGCTGCCATCGATCGTTTCAACGGTTCGGACTTCGCCGGACGTCCTTTGACTGTTAACGAAGCCAAACCAATGGCGCCTCGTGAAGGCGGCGGAGGCGGTGGAGGCGGCGGTGGATATAACCGTTCGCGCGGTGGTCGCTACTAAGATCGAGCCGAATCCAAGACTTCGGTCTTGATTTTGCGGAGCTGCTGAATCGTTTCGATAGTAAGCATAACCGCAGGGTAAAATTATATTTTAAGCCGGATGCAGCCCTTGAGAAGATAGACCAGAGTCTTCTACGGGATTGATCATCCGGCTTTTTTATATTTCGATCGGGAGCTTGCTATGCAGTATCGGGAGCGAATTTTTTTCTTTTTGGTCATTGGTTTTTGTGCGTTAGTCCTGCAGCCGTTGGCTTTCCCTCTGGTTACCGGTATGGTTCTCGGGTTTCTTTGTGAAAATCCCACCGACAAAGTTTTTCAGCGCTTTCAGCTGAAAAGTCTCAGAGCGCGTTGGTTGGCGGCTTTCGGCTTTGTTTCAGTGGTACAGGGCTTGTTTATTGTTCCTTTGGTGCTCCTGACCTGGACGGCCACCACTGAATTGTTGAAATTTTGGAATGGATTGAGTGGCGATGATTCTGCAGCCGAAACTGGTTATAAGATCCTAGCTTGGCTGGATCGGATGGCGACTCCTCTGTTTGAAAGTGCAGGTCTTCCCATCAGCTTTGCCGATGTGAATGGAAAACTGCGCGACATGATTCAGCCTATTCTGCGAAGTCTGGTGGGATATGTGGGGAACATTCTCAGTTCCACGCCAGAGCTCATACTTTTTTTGGTCGTCTCATGGATGGCCTGGGTCTATTTTTTGGTTCACGGTCGAGCGCAAAGACAGGCCCTCTTGCCTCGCCTTCTGCCCTGGTCCGACCAGCGTGAGGTCCTGGCTAAAACTCTTTCCGGTGTCTTGAGAGCTTTGGTTTTAACCAGTATCGTACTGTCCCTGGTGCAGTCGCTCATGGTGCTGATCTCGCTAGGTGTTCTGGGCATTCCCAAGTTCTATCTATGGGGCGCTTTGTCATTTTTTCTTTCGTTTGTGCCAGTTGTAGGGACCGCGCCGGTGATGATCAGTGCAGCCGTCTATTGTTTTTATCAAGATCGTCCGATAGCCGGCAGCTTTATTCTTGGAATGGCCGTCTGCATAGGTTTAATTGACAACATTCTGCGTCCTTTTTTGATGAAGGGCTCGACAGAAATGAACTTTTTCTGGCTCTTTCTAGCGATCGTTGGAGGTGTGGGTGTGTTTGGAGTGCCTGGAGTGGTGTTGGGTCCATGGGCCTTCTCGCTGTTTATGGCTGTGCAGGATATGCCCCAAAAAGCCGAATATTGAGCCCCCGGCTGAGGACCTACAAAAAAGGGCTTCGGAAGATCCGAAGCCCAAAGCTCAACTCTTAATCAAAGTTCAGTAAGTCAGGTCCACATCGGTATTGAGCAGCAATTTACCCAATCCGATATTTTCCGTCAGGAAGAACTGACAGAAGATTTTGAAATCCTGCTTTTTCGAAAGTAAATAAGTCTTCTCTTCGCCTGTCGCCGCAGCCAGTTTAGATTCTGCCAACAGAGCGTGATCCAAGAGACGCCAAGCGGTTACGATATGGCCTGCATACTTCAAGAAATCCGAGCAGTGCACGAGCACTGCATCGATCTTGTTCGAAGCAGCCAGCTTACCGAAGTTACCCAAGATCTCCTGGGCCTTTTGCAAGGACAGACCCAGAGTTTGCAGTTCCGATGGGAACAGGGCTTGCGCTGTTGGGTTCTGGGCCGACATCATGATTTTCTTGCCAAGAGCGCCGAAAGCCTTGCCCTGGTCTTTCAGAATTTTGCGCATGACGAAGTCAATCGCCTGGATAGCGTTGGTACCTTCGTAAATGGCTGCGATTTTGATATCGCGCATGAACTGTTCAATGCCGTATTCTGAGCAGAAACCATAGCCACCATGGCTCTGAACCGCATCACTGGAGAGTCGCATTGCTTCATCCGAGCAGTACGCTTTACAGACGGGAGTGAGCAGGCCCACTTCGTCTTCTTCTTTGCGATCAAAGAGGTCAGCAGTATAGAGGCAGAGGGCGCGAAGACCACGAGCCATAGCTCGCATTTTCAGCATTGTGCGGCGAACATCAGGGTGGTCGATGATGGCTTTCCCAAATTGAACGCGCTCGTAAACATATTGATGGGTCAGTTGGTAGGCGAGGTTGGCTTGTGATTCGCCCTGGACCCCGCAGTAGAGACGAGCCTCGTTCATCATAATGAACATGTTCTTCATGCCGTCGAGCTCATCGCCGATCAGCCAGCCTTCGCAATTCTTGCTTTTGCCGAACACCAGTTCGCAGGTTGCGTTGGCGTGCAAGCCCATTTTTTCTTCGATCTTGCTGCAGCTCACGTCATTGGATTCGCCGTTGCTGCCGTCGGCCTTGAGCTTGAACTTGGGGACGATGAATAAGGAAAGACCTTTGGTGCCTGGGCCGCCGTTAGGGGTACGGGCGAGGACGAGATGGACAATATTTTCGTAGAGGTCGTTGTCACCAGATGAGATAAAGACCTTGGTGCCTTCGATGGCATAGCGACCGTTGCCCAGTGGCTTGGCGGTGGAACGAAGGTTGCCCACGTCGCTTCCTGCATCGGCTTCGGTCAGACACATTGTTCCGCCAAAGCGGCCTTCCACCATGGGTTGAACATAGACAGCTTGCTGCTCTTTGCTGCCGACGTGCAGAATCACGTTCAGACAGGCCTTAGTGAGACCAGGATACATCGACCAGGAACAGTTCGCTCCAGTCGCCAGGGATAAACAAGCGGTCGTGATAGCCTCAGGAACAGGGCTTCCGCCGACATCTTCTTTCAGACCTAGAGCAAACCAGCCATTCTCGTAAAACTTGCGAGTTGGATCGCGAAAGATGGCAGGAGCCTTGACACCCTCAGGAGTCCACTTTGCGCCATTGATGTCCGATTTCTGCCTTGTTGGAAATATTTCCTTGCCAACAAAACTATCGAATTCGGTCAGAATCGTTTCCAGATCGCTGCGCTCGAGCCCATAGCCGTGCTTTTGTACCTGCAACACATCGAAAAGATTAAATGAAAGATCACGTAAGTCAGTAGAGTAATTTGCCATGGATGCTCCTTTCAAAAATCGGGACGCAGACTCTGCTATCGGCCCTATACAGACTTATCTAAAGATATATTCCGCCACGGGAGTCGTAAAACTTGCCACCATGATAGCATCAATCCGCAACTCAATCTATGTCATCTCGGGCGTTGTGCTGTTCGCTTATCAAGCAAAGGCTTGGCATGACTCAGAGTTGAAACGTCGGCGAATCGAGCGATTGTTTGTTCTCTGAAAGAGGCTGTCAAGAAGAGATATTTTGAGGAGTTAAAGGCGCAGATTTGCCGATCGCCCGGCAGCCCTATGCTACAACTTTGACGCTGGGATACCAACGAAAAAGACAAGCCCTCTCTTCTTGTCGAGATAGGCAGGCTGCCTTTGTCTTGGATTTCCCTGGTAAGGCTACAGAAAGTCGTTTTGATTGTGGTTTTTCCTATTCAAAATATTCAATCAAAACAACTCAATCCAAAGATTTTGCAAGAATGCTCCGATAAGACGAGCGCGGAAAGTTTAGGGGAAAGAGACAGCATGTGGAACTGCGCGAAGTTCTTCGCCACAATTTTTATCTTGAGTCAAGCTATGGCCAGGGCGAGCTTCGCTTTTGGCCAACCGATCGAAGCGGTTGCAATGGCTCGTGCAGACGGGGCTGTGGACTTGCGACTCTTTCCTTTCGGCGAGAAAATTTTTGAGGTTAAAAATGCTTGGGAGTTCTACGGCGGAGAATTTCTTCTGCCAGGCACCGATTTTTCAAAGTATAAGTCTAGGCATATTCCGTTCGTATCGATCTCGCCGAAAAATCTGGGTATGGGTCCTGTGCGTCATGGAACCTTTCACATACGACTGCTGCTGCCAGAGGCTGCTTCGCAATTTGTGATCTTCTTTCCTGAAATGCGCTCGGCCTGCAAAATATGGATCAATGGCGAATTGTCTATCGTAAAAGGTGAAATCGCGGCAAGCTTTGAGCGGGAAAGACCTGAGAATAAACCCTTGATCCATACCCTGACCCAGTCTAGTCAACAACTCGATATCGTCCTGCAAATTTCAGCCTATTCCAACTTTGATTTTATGGGAGCTTCGATTCCCATCATGATTGGTCATCCACCCCTTGTGTATGAAAAGTTCCAATCAGCCAAAGTCCGTGACGGGTTTGTTGTGGGTGCGATATTTATCATGGCCTTCTATCACTTTAGCCTTTATCTGCTCAGGCGTGAGCGCCTGGATCCTCTGCTTTTTGGCCTTTTTTGCCTTTGGGTTGCCATTCGAACCGTCGTTCGTTCGGATGGCTACTTGATCTATCAACTGTTCGAGCAGCCCGATTTTACTTGGCACTACCGCTTCGAATACCTGGGTTTTGCCCTGTCAGCTGCATTTTGTGCATTACTCTTCTACGTTCTCTATCCTCGAAACATTTCCAAGACTATAGCGGGCGTTGCCGGCTTAGTTTCGTTTCTCTATGCTTTGCTCGTAACGATTTTGCCTCTGCGCGTCCATGGATTCTTGCTGATCCCCTTCGAAATCTTCATCCTGGGCTGCGCTGCTGTTATGATTGTGGGTCTGATTCGGGCCAGTGTCCAGGGTCGTAATGGAGCATCCCTTCTGGTCTTTGGCTTTATAGCTTTTATGCTTTGCGCGGTGAATGATATCCTTCGCAACCATGCAGTCATAGAGACTCCGACTATGGCTCACTTGGGCTTATTTTTCTTCATTCTTCTGCAAGCCATCATCCTTTCTAAGCGGTTTTCTCGAGCCTTCACTCTTGTGAAAGAAGCCGAAACAGAGATTCGACATTTAAATGATGCCCTCGAGCAAAAAGTGAAAGATAGAACTCACACCATTCGGGTCATTCTGGATAATGTCAAAGCTGGCTTCTTGCTCGTCAGCAGCGATCTTAAGATTGCCGAAGGTTTTACTCGATCCTGTCAGGATATTTTGCAGCGACCCATCGATGTTGGACAAAACTTTCTCGAGCTCTTTGCTATGACGCCAAGAGAGAAAGAACAATTCAAGATGGCTATGGTTCAGGTTTTTTCTGATCTTTTGCCGGACGAAGTGAGCTTAGGCCAAATCAGTAGCCGGGTTTCCATTGGGCAAAGAGTCATATCCTTGCAAGGATCGATCGTTCGTCGAGAGGATAAATCCGTTCGATCTATACTCTTTACCATCGCCGATGCCACGCTCCTCGTTCAGGCAGAACGGGAGGCGCGATTGAACCAAGGTTTGATGAGTATTATGCAAGATAGGGCAGGGTTTCATCAGTTTATTGTCGATTCCCTGGCAGATCTCGGCTTGGCCCACGTGGCGGTTGAAATGAAAGACCAAACCCAGGTTCGCATGATTTTGCATACTCTAAAGGGGAATTTTTCCACGTATAGCTTGGATCCCATTGCTCGCGCTATTCATGAAAAAGAAGACCATGCCCAAATACAGTCAGATGATATCGCCAGCATCAGTCAGTTGATTGAAAGTTTTATGCAGCGGTATCGTGAGCTTATTGGTGACGAATCCTCTCGGCAGCAATCCAGAGCAGTGATGGTGCCACCCGAAGCCTTCGAATCCCTTCGCCAATCCTTGCTTTCGCTCCGGGCTCCATTCGAAGTGCAGCGCGTTTTTGAGGTGTGGGTCAATCAGGTGAAGCTCGTTCCATTCCGTACACTCCTCGGGACCATGTTGAATCACTGTGGTCGACTCGCGGTGCAGCTTGGCAAAGAGCTTGAAATTCGTGTCATCGGGGGTGATCTCCTGGTCAGTCCGGAAGCTTTACAAGCTGTGGTTCAAAATTTGGGACATATGCTTCGCAACGCCATCGATCATGGTGTTGAGTATCCTGAGTTCAGACATCCAAAACCAGCTCGGGCCAAAATAGAACTTTCTATTTGGAGAAGCTCAGGTCTCCTCATGATAGCCTTGAGCGACGATGGCCAGGGCTTGGATCTGGATCGTATTGGGGAAGTAGCGATTGAGCGAGGACTCATGAGCCGGGAAGCATATCAAAGCTCGTCGATTCAAGAAAAGGCCCAGCTTATCTTTCGACCTGGCTTTTCAACAGCGAAGGCTGTCTCTGAAATTTCCGGTAGAGGCTTCGGCATGTCGTCTTTGCAAGAATCCGTTCAACTTTTAGGGGGAATGGTTCAAGTCTCAACTGTCCAAGGAGTCGGTTGTCGATTTGAGATTCAAATTCCAGAGGTTGCAGCTGCACCTAGGCTGGAACAGTCCGCCTAACTCAGGTCTAGATAAATCAAACAGCACTCAAGATTGGCTGTCGATTCGCGTTCGAACCGAGGTTCGGACTGCCACCCAATTCGACCGGAACTCTTGGCAACATGGAGTTTCCGGGGGGAGATGGATTAGGTGCGATAGAAAGGCGTAACGGGTTTCCCAGGTTTTCGAGATTGTGCAAGGGATGTCATGGGGGCTCGAAGTTGATTGATCTTGCTCATGAAGGTCTTATGTCATAGGCTCCCGAGGAAAAGAGCCAAGGCCTTGGATGAGCTAGGAGATAATCAGTGAAGAAACTTTTTTTAATATCATGCTTTGCCCTTGCGATGGGATTGACTGCCCTGGTGTCGAGTGCCGAGACCTTATCCACACAACCAGCCCTGCCTCGTGAGATTACGGTCGCGGCTGCTGCTGACCTGAAGTTCGCTCTTGAAGAGGTGATAAAGGAATATAAACAGCTAGAAAAAGATATTGAAATCAAGGTCACCTATGGATCTTCAGGAAATTTCTTTGCACAGTTGTCAAACAAGGCGCCTTTTGACATCTACCTCTCTGCAGACATCGATTATCCCAGAAAACTCATTGAAAAAGGCCTAGCCGTCCAAGGCTCAGAATTTCAATATGCCACGGGTCAAATCGTGGTGTGGGTCCCTACCGGCTCAAAACTTGATGTTCAAAAACATCCGATGGAAGCGCTATCTGATCCGTCCCTCAAGAAAATAGCTATTGCTAACCCGCTTCATGCTCCCTACGGACGTGCAGCGGAAGCGGCGCTGAAAACCTTCAAAATCTACGACGACTTGAAAGCAAAATTGGTTTTAGGCGAAAACATTGTACAGACAGCGCAATTTATTGAAACAGGAGCGGCTGACGTCGGTATCATTGCCTTATCATTGGCGCTGTCTCCGGCAATGAAAAATAAGGGTTTCTACGGTGTGGTTCCTGTCGATGCGTACCCTCCGCTGGTGCAAGGTGGAGTCATTATGAATTGGGCAAAGAATCCGGAAGCCACCAAGGCTTTTCGAGATTTCATCTCGAGTGCTAAGGGACGAGCTGTTTTGAAGCAATTTGGCTTTGCTCAACCTGGTGCTTGAAATGGATTGGACTGCCATTCTTATTACAATCAAGCTTGCCGCTTGCACGACTGCCATTCTCCTTGCTCTTGGTCTTCCGATTTCATTTTGGATTGCAACGACAAAGCGACGAGTGAAGTTTTTGGTGGAAGCCTTGGTTGCGCTTCCCATTATGCTTCCGCCCACAGTTATTGGATTCTATGTGCTCGTGGCCAGTGGCCCTCATAGTCCACTCGGTCAAGCCTATGAATCGCTTTTTGGTCAGGCATTGCCTTTCTCCTTTGCGGGAATTCTGATCGGCTCTGTGCTTTATAATCTGCCTTTTACGGTTCGGCCCTTTACTTCGGCTTTTTCGGCTGTGGATCGAAAGATGATGGAAGCTTCCTGGTGTCTTGGGGTTTCCAAACTGGAAACTTTTGTCCGAGTGGTGATGCCTCTGTCATGGCCTGGTATTCTTACTGGTCTTGTCATAACCTTTACCCATACCATTGGCGAGTTTGGTGTTGTGCTTATGCTGGGGGGTAATATTCCGGGAGTGACTCGCACCATTTCCATTAGCATCTACGATGATGTGCAGGCCTTAAATTATAGCACAGCGGGACAAACCTCTCTGCTTCTGGTTGCGTTTGCCTTTGTTGTCCTTTCGACCACATACGCTCTGCAGAAAAGGGTCCTGCCCTTATGACGAGACTTACTGCTGATTTTGAGAAAGATTTTAAGCGTGATGTTCGGATCGAAGGTGCTTTCGATCTGGAGGCGGATGCCTTTTCAGTCACCGTTCTTTTCGGGCCATCCGGCTGTGGGAAAACCACCGTTCTTCGCTGTCTTGCAGGTCTCGAGAGACCGGATCGTGGGATCATTCGGGTCGGGGATGCTGTTTGGTTTGATGGCACTCAAAACCTATACCTACCGCCACAGAAGCGGAATCTTGGCTATCTTTCCCAGGACTATTCTCTTTTTCCCCATTTGAACGTGGCGGAAAATATCGCCTTTGGCCTTAAAAATCGCTCCAAAAAGGAAATCGATGCAAGGGTCAAGGATCAGCTGTCAGCTCTTCATCTGGAAGGTCTTGCTCAGAGACGTCCAAGCGAACTATCGGGTGGACAGCAGCAGCGTGTGGCCCTCGCCCGCGCCACCGCTCGACAGCCGGGATTGGTGCTCCTTGATGAACCCCTATCGGCGCTTGATGCTCCCACTCGAGAAACGATCCGACGGGATCTTCGTCTGTGGTTGGCTCGGTTCAAGGCTCCGGCGATCGTCGTGACCCACGATAGAGTCGAAGCTCTGGCTTTGGCAGATCAGGTTGTAGTCATGGATCAAGGTAAAATCCAGCAATCCGGGCCAATCGCGGAAGTCTTTTCCCGGCCTTCAAACGTCCATGTTGCGAGGATCATCGGTACAGAGACAGTCACCCCGGGATTGGTCAAAACTGTAGTAGATGGGCTTGCAACTGTAGCTATGGGAAGTTCGACCGTTACGGCTATGGCGGACAATATCGGAGTGGGAGAGCAGGTTTTTGTCTGCATCCGGGGTGAAGACGTTTTATTGCAGGCGGACCGCCCCGAGCGCATGAGTGCAAGAAACTGTCTTGCAGGTTCGATTCTATCGGTAGTTCCAGAGGGGCCGCTGTCTCGCGTCCGCATTGCATGTGGTTTCGAATTGACAGCGCTTGTCACGCGTCCTGCCATTGAAGAGCTAGCCCTTCGCCCGGGTGCAAAGGTCGTTGCTTTGCTCAAAGCGCAATCGATTCATCTTATTCCTAGGGGCCAACCCAACGGTTGAAAGCCCTCTCACGTGCACGTGTTCATCGGTGAGAGATTTCAAGAGCTTTGGCTGAATGTCGAGAGAGAAAGTCCGAGATCAATGCAGCCGTCTCTTCAGGCTTTTCGATCATAGGCGCGTGGCCACAAGAGGCAATGATGTGCACTTCGGCTGAAGGCTGCAGCTTTTGGATGACTTTGGTGCTGGATGGGTGAATCACTCGATCGCTGTCACCCCAAAGAACTAAAATGGGTGCCCCAATATGTGGCAGGGCTTCTTCACCGATTGGACCTGCCTTGGAGATTTCAGCAAAGATCGCTTGATTCCAGGCATAGTTAGCTGAGGATTTTTGGTACATGACATCGAGCACCGAGCTCGGGATGTAGGGTGGCTTCACAAAGGTAAATTGCAAGAGGCGCTCCATGTCCTCACGCTTTTTTACCAGCAAAGGGTTGCGGCCTTCGCGCAGTTCTTTTGATAGTTCGCTTGGTTCAGGGCTTCGAAAACCAGCGCTGTCGAGCAGGCTTAAGCTCAGGGTTTGCTCTGGGTGTTGTCGAGCATAAACGATGGCGATCATACCGCCCATCGAGTTGCCAACGACGTGAATTTTGCCTAGGTTGAGAGCCTGCCGAAATGCTTCCAGACGTTCGGCCTGCTGATTAGGTCCGTAAGACTTGCCTTCCACCCGACTGCTTTCTCCAAAACCAGGCAGATCGATGGCGATCACGCGGTAGTGTTCGGTCAATTTTCTAGCGAATCGGGTCCAGTGCTCCTTATCGCCACCGAAGCCGTGAATCAAAAGAAGGCTCGGTCCCTGCCCGCCTTCAAGGTATGCCAAGTCAAACTCACCGACGCGCACCAGCTTTTCTTCGAGATTGCTGCGCCAGCGCTCAAGTCCAACGGCCCATTGAGCCATGCGTTCGGCACAGCCGTATGACCCTAGCATGATGAAAAATATAAAAGATTGTAGTGGTTTAGGCATTATTTTGAACCGTCCTGCTTTTTAAGTCTTAGCTCAAGGCTTTCGGCAATCTAGCACAAAAATCCACCAAGGTAGCCATGGAATGCTAGGCAAATCTCGATGCTGCCGGAACCATTCGCCGATTTCGCCTATCCGTTTTGGATCCTTTAAATAAGGTGTTCATGAGGCTCGCTTATCTTCTTGCGCTGCATCGAGACGTAGGCGGTAGATTGCAATGGGTTCTTGCAAACCTCGAAGGAAATGAGGGCCAAGAGCCTCCTGCTCATGGTCAGCAAGATGGGCTGCCACGGCTTCGGTGAAGAACACATGCCCCGGAGTGGCGAGACTTTCAACCCGAGATGCAATGTTTACGGCACGGCCAACGACAGTGTAATCGGAACGTTTTTGGCCTCCGAAGCTTCCAACCACAGCCGGTCCCTGATGGATGCCGATCCGTATTGCGATTGGTCGACCCAGCAATTGGTGCCAACGAGCATTTAATTCTTCCATCGTCGTCATCATTTTCTGAGCACAGATCAAGGCCCGCTTCGCCTGTTCGTCAGGTGACATGGCCGTGGGTGCTCCGAACAGCACCATGATAGCATCGCCGATAAATTTATCGATGGTGCCCTGTTCGCTAAAGATGACGTCGGTCATGCTTACGAAAAAGTCGTTCAGTATGCTGGCTACCGTCTCTGCATCAAGGCGATCAGTGATTTGTGTGAACTCACAAATGTCTGCAAACAGTACAGTCACTGTTTGATTGTGAGGCGTTTCATCGAGTCGCGATCGTCCGGCAAGAATCTCTTCAATCATGGCCGGAGGCAAGAAACGTTGGAGAATGTTGGTCTGAATATACTGATGCAGCCGATTAATCTCCCTGTTGCGACGATGCACACGAATGAAGTCAAAAGACATGATTACGAAGATCAAAAAGACTCCGACCAGCATGAGAGTCTTGATGTTGCCTTCGCCTTCACTGCGCTGCAGCTCGAGTTCCTGGATGCGATTTTGCTGCTTCAACAGAGTGTTAGCCTGTTCCTTGCGTTCGAGTTCAAACTGGGCGGCGAATTTCCCCGCCGATTCTTTTTCTCGCTGAAGGTTTGCATCGTGTTTGAGGCTAATATAAACTTCAAGTTCTTTAAGCGCCTCACTGTACTGGCCAAGTGCTTTCAGAACATCGGCCTTGATGCTGTGAAAGTCAGCTATAACTTCGATGAGTTCAGCGTCGAACTGAAGTTTCTCGATGGCTTCGATGTCTTGTAAGGCAAGATCTGCTTTGCCTTCCGCCAAAGCTATCTGAACCAAAGACATCAGAGCTTCGTAAGTTTTTAGCTTGTTGCCGCTGGGGGCAAAAATGTTGAGAGCGTTCTTGAGAGCGATGCGAGCTTCGACGTATTTCTTTTTCTTGTAGAGCACTCCGCCGAGTCCCAGCTCAGAGTAAGCCAGACTTAGTTGGTCATGGATTGCTCGGGCAAAGCGAGCGGCGTCTTGATAATTCACTATAGACTCGTCGTTCTGTTTGAGTAGATAGTAAGTATCCCCGAGATTATAGGCTGCAAGGTGACCCAGGAAACGCAGGTTGTGCTCCATTGCATGACGCTTTAGCTGCTGAAGGACATCGACGCCGTGGGCTAGGTTACTTTCGCCCATGACGATGAAGCAAATGGAAAGATTATTCAAGATGGCAATGACGTCATTGTTCATCGTTTGTCCGCGAAGAAGCCGATTGGCAATGGCGATATTTTCGAGCGCATCGCGATCTTGATTCTTCCGCGAATAGTAAATGGCAAGCTGAGATCGGGCCCGTGCCTCAAGTAGTTTTTCATCTTGAGCTTCGGCGAGTTTGATCGCTTCTCCCACCTGATCACGAGCTTCGCTGGTTTGTTGCTGGAATGCATTTATGGAAGCTTGGTGCAAGAGGTTCATGACACGCCAGCGCACGTTGGTACTTTGCTGTGCCATTGGCGTCAGTGCCACCAAAAGGTCTTTGGCATCGTTCATTTGTTCATTTAGAATCAGGGAGCTTGCGAGATTGGTAGCAAGTTCAAGCCATAGGTCTGGTTGGCTTTTGGGATCAATTTCGCGCAGAATCTGGCGGCTAACGCGAATAGCTTCCGCCGGGTTATCGTAAATCAATCGCTCACTAGTCTCTACAGCTTCACGCCAATTCTTCGCCAGTCCGAACGCCAGAGAGCTGAAGATTATCGCGCTGATGAAGGTAAAAGACAAAAACCGCATAAACTCCCTATCTTCCTGATGACGCGGTCATCAGCTTATCGACAGTTGATCCTTTATATATAGGGAGAAGTAGGTGTAAGGCTGATTTTTTGGAAATACTTACGGAAAGTTAAGGGCAGTGGAAGCGGTGTTTTGCTCTAGCAATCCGAGCAAGGCTCGCCCATGGTCCTGATAATTCGCCCTAACTGTCCGATATCACCTCGACTGAGGCGCATCCTCTGATTGGAATGAAGAGTACCAACTCTCGTATCGCTTCCATCCCAATTCATTGTCACCCGAGAACTTGGTCGCGAGTTTTTAACCAAGGTTGAAGCCAGGTCAGGACATGCGGGAGAGCCCAACCGATCAGGAGCGCAAAGGGTAGGAACAGAAAGAACAGCAAGGTGAGTCCTGCACTCAGGGCTAGGCGACTGGCGAAGGCGATCAAAATCGAAGCCATAATAAAGAAAGCAAATATGAAGAGCTCGATCATAGCTACCTCTAAGACAAAAATGCTTTGATGGGTAACGTATCGGTATGAGGTCTGAAAACTTGAGAATTTGATAAAACCGTAAAAATTCCGCGATTATGCCTACGACTCTTATCATCCACGCTTAGGCCGATTCCGGCTGAAATTGCCATAAAAGACTTTGAGAGGGGGCTCTGCTCCAGGCTTACAGCTTGCCAGTTTGGTTCAAGTCCTCTAAAATAGGGCGTTTTCTGTCGAACTTTTCTATAAAGGGACTCTTGTATGCTGAGCAAGCTGCTGTTTTTCTTTTTCTTGTTGGCCACCCCCAAAGTTCACGCCGCCGACCTGAGTTTTGGTAAAATCACTCTTCAAGATTCATCAGCGATGAGTCTCAAGCTTGCCCTGGATCAATACCAGGAAGGTCAAAGCACGGGGCTCTTGGTTAAGGGAACAGTAAAAAAGGTCTGTGAAGAGAAAGGGTGCTGGCTTAGTTTGGAAGACCAGGGGCGAAGCGTTCGAGTCTTTTTCAAAAACTATGGTTTCTTTGTGTCCAATAAAATCAAAGATAAACCTGTTCTTGTTGAGGGTACCTTACTGCGTAAGGTTCGCACTGTGGCCGAGCAAAAGCACCTAGCCAAGGATTCGGGCGAAGCGCCAGCTGTGATCGATGCTATCAAGGACGATAAAACCTTCTTTGAATTCGAAGCCTCCGGTGTTAAGGCAATCTAATGGGCTGAGTTTCATCCGGAATAGAGAGGGGCCTTCGGTTTGCAAGAATCCAAAATGGCTCGAACATTGCGGCGATTTCAAATCCCAGGGGCGCTGATCCTTTTCCTGCAGATCCCGGCCTTTTCATCGGCTTTTGCAGCTGGTGAGTGTCTGGGATCGAGCACGGCTCGCAACTTTGCGGTCTATCTGCACGGGTTAGAAGATCCACAGGCCCGTAGTGAAGAAGAATTGGAAAATCGAGAGATCTTGCAGCGTTTAGCCCAGGAATTGCCACTGCGCGTTGCTTTACCTCGTGGTCCGCTTTGTGCCATGGGCAAATACTGTTGGCCGGCCTCAGATCCCAATGAAGTCAGGAAAACTTTCGCAGCTTTGCTGACCCAAGTGGAGAGCTGCTGGTCAGGGACGCCTGAACTCACTCTGATCGGTTTTTCCAATGGCGGCTACTTTGCTTGGAAGCTTTATAAAGCTCATCAAGCACCACAGCTCAAGCGAATCGTTGCCGTCGGTAGCACTGGGGTTTGGGATTCCAAGCAGGATAGGATCAACGACTATGCGAGCTTTCACCTCATGATGGGGCAAAAGGATATCACCCTGAAAAAAGCCCAAAGTTTTGCTCAAGCTTTGCGGCGAGTTTTGCCAAATTTTACCTTTGATACCTTTGCAGGAGGGCATCGTTTGGACTACGAAACATTGCTTAAAATTCTGCGCCGCCCCCTGCCTAAAAAATAGCAACGAAGCCAAACGACTTCGCTGATGATGAGCTTAAATTTTGCTTTGAGCCGGATTAAGGCGATTGAGCACGGGCGCCAGCAGAAGCCCAAAACCCAGCCCATAGCTTATTTTCCAAGCCCAGTCTAATCTTGGTTCCAGAGCCATAAAAAGCGGTAGTAGCCCGGTTGCTAAGAAAAAGCAGGCGAAAGCTATTCGCTTTTCGTTAGAGTCGCTTGGCTCAGGAACTTTGTCCCGGAGGGTAAGTTCAGGAATCGCCTCACCATCGATTTCATTCCATCCTGGCGGCTTAATCAGATACAACAGCTTCACTTTAAGACTTTTGCCGCGAGTTTTTTTATAGAGCTGACGCAGAGGGCCGAATTGGGTTGCCATCAATCTCCAATCTTGGACGGGCTGGGTGACACCAAAGACGGGCTTTTCACTTTCAGCCTCAAAGCTGCCGAAGATCTTGTCCCAAATAATCAGAGAACCCGCATAATTTTTATCCAAATAAACTGCATTGCGCCCGTGATGAACGCGGTGGTGAGAGGGAGTATTGAACACAGCCTCAAACCAAGCGGGCATTTTTTGAATCAAATGAGTATGGATCCAAAATTGATAGATAAGATTGAGAGCGATCGAGGTCACAGCCACCTCCAGATCAAATCCAACGAGTGCAGTCAGGAGATAGAAGGGAATGCCATGAAATTGCTGAGGCCAGCTTTGCCTCAAGGCGACAGATAGATTGTACTCTTCACTTTGATGGTGCACCACATGGCCGGTCCAACCCAATCCCGTACGATGAAATGTTCGATGGGCCCAATAATAGAAGAAGTCGACACAGAGCCAGCATGCTACAAAAACAAGCAGATTTCGCTTGCCTGCGAAGAAACTGATGGGCGAGAGAGCCAACACTTTAGGGTACAAAAAGATAAAAAGACTCGCTGGAACAAAATCGAGCGCCACCTGAAAGATGCCCGCACTCATATTGCTTAAGGTATCATTCCAACGATAGAGTTTAAGATTTTTCTTCAGCGAGTATCGCCATTCCATTAGCAGCGACAGCAAGGCAAATGGTACTGCGTAGAGAAACAGATTCACAGGCGACTCCTTAAGCTCAGGCACCAAAGGCCTTTCTTAACACAGGAGCGATCCGTAAGTCCATATTTGTAGCAGCGAGCAACAAAGGCCTAAGAGATTCAGATGTGCGAAAGATAAATTTAGAAAATTTGAACGTGGGCTAGAAGATTTCTGCATGAGGTGTCGCATCACGCTGAAAGCTTGAGCGCAATTTATTCAACAGCTATAGAAAACTATGGATTGCTGAGTCTCACACTTATCGTTAGGTCGCCGTTGGCAGCGAGCGAAGCGTTGTCGCACAAAAACTGTCCATGCTCTTCCTGTTCAGTCTGTACGTAGCGACATTCCACAACGGCGTGAATCAGTTCGGAAGTTCCTAAGGTAAATGGGATACTGCCGTAAGCATCTCGTCCCGTTTCCACAATAGGAAAGATAAATGAAATGGAATTCGCCACGTTGTCGGTCACCGCTCCGCAATAGCTAGCCAAGGCAGTTCGTTTGACCAAGTTAAATTTTACAGTTGTGGAGTCAATCGAGGTGGGTTGAGTGCTGCTGTAGAAAGTTGCTGGAAACCAACCTGTTCCTTGGAGGACGTCGGGCCAGGTGCATCCTGGAAGCAAGGCGCGCGTGGTCTGTTCGCGTAGCTCAAGACTGTTGAAAATCATGGTCGCTTCGTCAAAAATAACAGTCACTGATTTTGGTCGGGAAAAAGCAGCGCTGGCAAAACAGAGGAGCAAAGGAAGACAAATTTTAAGAATCATGGCCAGACTCCAAATGGAATTTTTGCCAGACCTAGCACATCAAATCGCATAGCTCAACGGGAATAGTTGCGGTTGCTGGCAAGGTTTCATCAACGAACAAAGTATCATGGTCAAGATTGGGCAAAAGAGCCGAGTCGAAACTCGGCCCACGTATGTTCCTTTATATCGTTAGCCCAGGCAGAGGGCCTGTGCCCAAGCTGGCGTCACCGTAGGACTGATCATTGAGACCCATGGCCTGCAGGATGGACACCAGCACCCTGTTGTGACTGGCACCGCCTCCATCGACACATCGTCCGGTCTGCCAGGCTCCGCCCGCTTGTCCAGCTAAAACCAATCCTACATTCTTAAAGTCGTGGAGATTGGCATCAGCAATTTCAGTGCAAGCCATGAGAGCCGTGTTTTGCAGGACGGTCTGGTCGCCTTCTTTGAGCTCCTTCAATCGCTGAATCATCTGGGCCAGACGGCCCATGTACCACTGTTGGACTTTAATGAAATCCTGGGCGCCGCTCCCGTTCAGATCTCCATAATGGGAGATGTCGTGATGTCCATGATTGAGCGAGCTTCCGCCTGGAAAATCAAACACCGTAGGGCTGACAGGATGTGACCATTGGAAGAGAATCACATTGGAAATGCCACAGGCAAACACCTGAAGGGCAATATCGCTCATGATATCGCCGACGGTAGCAAAGTATTCATTTTTGTGGGGAGTAGGTGGGTATTGATGTTCTTGAGCCGGAAAATTGATGCCTCGCATATCGATCTTCTTAGTGCACTGACCTGATGCCGTTCCTCCGGCTGAGTTTTGTACGCGACGTTCCAACTCACGCAGTGATTCCAGATGCACGTCCAGTTTCTGCTTTTCGATGGTACCCAGCTTTTGCTGCAGTCCTTTGATATCATCCATGCAAAAGTCGAGGACACTTTTTTCTGCGGCCAAAAGTTTGGCCTTGGTGGCATCGTCAGTGGGTGCGGCCGTACCGCCAAACAGTGACTGAAAGGCTCTAGCAGGATTGTCCTCGACCGGCGAAGCGGATCCGGGGGCAAAGTAGGAAATTTGCTTGCCGCTTTGGAAGTTGGCTCCAACACCTAATCGCACCACTGGAAGTGCGACATTGCTCTTGAATTTTTCACCCAGGTAAGTGTCCAGCGTCACACCACCATTCTGGTTGTTGATTCCAGATAAACAGTAGGCGGCTCCTCCTTCATGGCTCCCTTCTGTACTATAGTTGACGCCTTTGACCAGGATCACATCATCTTTAACGGCAGCTAAAGGCGAGGTCATCAGAGGCAACTTAAAATTGCGGCCTGTTTCCGCAGGATGCCAGTGCTCTTTGATAATGCCATCGGGAAAATAGAAGAATAAGGCTCGTTTTGCAGGAGTCGCACCAAAGAGCTGTTCTTCGCGCAAAACGCGAAAGAAGGGAAGGGCCAGAGCGGAATGTCCCAGATAACGAAGGAGGCGGCGGCGATCCAGTTCGGCATGCAGTGTTTTCATCTTAGCGACTCCTTTGGCTGAAGGACGGATCCGTGATCAGTTTGATCAGGAGCTGTGCCATGCTTAAATTTTGGCTGCTAAAGTCTTTGGTGAGCTGGCGCAGAGCGCAGACATCTTCTTTAGACTCCAAACGTCCTTGAATCATTCGCCAGGTCTGTACCACAAAGCACTGTCGTGCCCGCGTGGATTGGCCAATGACGCTGCTTAACTCCGCAGCTCCGTTCACATCGGAGTTTTTTCCATCTAATGCATAGACCTGTCCTGTGGCATCAACAGCTTTGCCATTGTCCAAATCACGATAGAGCCCAATGGCATCAAAATCCTCCATACTGAATCCGACTCCGTCAATTTTCACATGACAGCCTTTGCAGGGCTGTACCGAAGTGTGAGCTGCAAAACGTTCGCGGGTCGTCGCACCTTCTTTCGGAGCAGGCGGTTTGATCATGAGATCGGGAGGCGGTGGAATGAGGATGTCGCAGAGCAGGTGCTCTCTCACGAACTTTCCGCGTTGAATAGGTCCTGTTTCCGTTGCATAGGCGAGAGATGAAAGGAGACTGCCATGACCCAGCAGACCTTGACGCTTTTGGTTAGGAAATTTTAGCTTTTGCAGGGAACCTTCTTGCACCATCTCCGCCTGATAGAAGTTGGCGAGATCTTGTCCGCCTAAACTGTAATCAGCGAGGAAAAGTTCTTCAAAACGGCCTTTCTTGTCGAGCACGATATGGTTGAAAAAATCCTCTGTCTCTCGGGCCAGGGCGCTGCGTACACGGAAGTCAAACTGCGGGAATTTGCTAAAATCTTTGTTCACGCTGAGCACTGCTGTGTAGCCCAGCCAAGCATCGGCAAAGGCATCTATCCCTACGCGGGCTCTTGTGTCCTGCATGAGTCGTTCAGCCTGAGCGATAACGTTGGTTTCCTGTGAGAGGGCGCCTGACGCTGCGGCTTTGAAAAGTTCTTCGTCTGGACCCGTGCCCCAGAAAAAGTAGGAAAGGCCACTGGCCATTTCAAAGGCGGTAAGCTTGCCGTCCTGTCCCAGCTCGCTGCGGTAAAGAAAATGGGGTGAGGTCAATAGGCCGCGAATGACCAATTGCATGGCAAGCTCAGGACTGATTTCGCTGCCGACGCGATGCAATTGCAGGGTGTTCTGGATCTCTGCTTCGCTTAAAGGCCGACGCCAGATTCGAGGCGCATAGCTGCGTACAAACTGCTCGGCGCAGCTGATGCCGGCTCTGACGGGGCAATTCATGAGTCTCATCCAGTGATCAGTCAAGAGCTCTTCGGCGATATCCTGAGCGGTTTTGTCATAGGCAGAGGCATGATCAGAGCTGACCAAAGCGAATTGAGAATTGTTGCGAAAGCCCAACACTTTTTGCTCTAGAGGCAGTTGAGCTCGATAGTCGCCGGACAAGGAAAAGAGGTCTTTTACCGTTCGATTGTATTCATCTCGCGTGAGCAATCGAAGCTGACGCATGCCGCTGACATCAGGCGTTGCGGGACAGTCACTGTTGCTGGCAAAGATCTTTTCAAGAGTCGAGCGAAGATCCGATGGATTCAGGGATATGTCCTGAGTCGCCAATAATACTAGGGATGGATCTTCGGCTGGAGCTGGGTTTGGCGTTCTGTTATCTTTCAGCGACGGCTTTTCCAAACAGCCCGAGGCGATGAGGGAAAGCGCAAGGCTTAGCCCCGCTATTTGTCTGATTTTTTCTTTCAATACCAGATCCTCCATGATGAGACCAAAGTGGTTTGCAAGATGTGTGCTTGCTTCCTCATGAAGCAGTTTGATGCCACAGTCCCGTCTATAGGAATGAACATAGTTGTGGTCTTTAACAAAGTTTACCATGGCTCATGGTGACCGGAAACTGGCGTTTTCAAAGGTCATCAATCGACTGCCTGAAGGCGATTCTTTGTGAGATATAGAGTGTCTGACATTGAATTATTTTTCATGGACTTTGTGCTACACTTGAAGAGCAAAAAGGAGGCGGAGTATGTTGAAAGCTGGCGAATATTGGACGGAAGCTGAGATCAATGCCAGCAAGCACCGAATTAAAGATGAATTGGACCAAAGACAAAATCAAGGTGGTCCAGAAGCAAGACAGCAACTTATCCTCGACCGATTGAAAGAATATGAATCCAGTCAAAATCCTGATCAGCTGCTGGATCTGTTCGTTTATCTAGTTTCGGCATTGGTGCATCACAGCCGCTATCCTTTCTTGAATCCGAGCCGCTACGATAAACTTCTGGAGCATGCCCGGACGATCCTCCAGTCGCAGGGAATCCGTGAAGGTCGATCGCGAGTTTCATTTCTTCATGGCGAGTTGCATTTTATTCAAAGTCAGATCGAACGCCAGGAAGGTCGGCATTGGACAGCAGCTTGGCATCAGTTTATGGGGTATCATGCCACCCGAGGCGAACCTCCAGGGGGTGAGGGTTTCCAAAAACTAGCCCTTGGACATCGATCGATGCGACTTGGTCACACAAGGCTAGCTCGCAGCTATTTGGAGCAGGCCGAGCCCTTGCTCAAGGGTGAACTCTTGGAGCGCTGTCGCTTGTCGCTGCTGATCTGTCTCCGACTTTTGGGGGACAAAGATTCAGCGAAGGACCGCCTGGAAAGTTTGCGGCATCAAGTCGGAATCAGCGACGAGACCATCCGTGAGCTAGATTGGGAGCAGGCTTTGACCAGCTTTATCGAGAACCACGATTTGTTGCCTCTCCTCATGCTGACGAAAAAAGGTGAGGCTTGCTATCGAACCAGTTATCTCGTGGAGCTGAGTCTTTTGTCGATGTCTACGTCTTCCAGACAATGGATGGATAGAGTCCCCAAACTGGAAAATTTGCGTCGCCGCAAAGATCTGGAAGTTCCGCGCCACGACTTATTTTTGGGCTTGGCCCGCGCTCTTCAGGAAGCCTACGATGCCGATCGACCGCTCAATCAGCGTCTGCAGAAGGTCGGCGAAAGCTTGAGCCTAGCTCCTGGTCTTTTCAATGTCGAGAAGGAGCTACTCTATTGGGCAGCAGCAGCCCGTTGGCTCTTACGATGCCGTAGCGAAGATTTAGGAGCTCTGGCTCTGGCCGAGTATGAAGCTCGGTCCCTCTTGACCAGTGATGGACGAACTCGCGACAGTTTTGCTGTATTTTCTAAATAGAACGCCAGCCCGATCTTTCCTCCTGCAATTTCAGCTATTCCAATTTGTCGATGGCGGATTTTAGCCAAGTGAATCTGAGCAACGCGAACCTGACATCAACAGATACCAGAGCAGCGAGCGTCACCGGTTCCAATATCAGCGGTGTGGTGGGCCAGCAGATTCCTGGGCCATGATCCATGGTATATGACTTTTTCTTATTCATTAAAGGTTTCAGGTAGATGCGAGATAAATGCCGTTTGAACCTGGAATGCATCGACTGTCGGGCCCTGCAATTGCTAAAAAGATATGATATATCAGGTTATTAAGGCTTGGAGTTGGGGCCTGGGTCAAGTCCGTGTATTGGCCAAATGACAGAGGGAAATTTCGAGAAAATGGAGCAAAAACAGATTCTTAGCTTTCAAAAACGCTTGGTATAAGAACTGCATCGAAGGGAAGTGAAGAAGCCCTGCCATCGTCTGATGACACCAGGAGGTATCAGACACTAGATGCTAGTGCTGACAATGTTCGACCTCCTATCGTTCGTGTGTGCCCTTTCATGATTCCTCGGAGCAACCCTCCGGGGAATTCCTTTTTCTGGGCTAAAAATCCTTTTCTTTCAATCGCCTGTCCGTTAAGTTCGGAGCTTATGAAGCGCCAATGTTTGGTGCGATGCCGGGAAACCGGTGTCCCGTGCGATCGAAGAGGAGTGGGATCGATGCGTCGCTATCTGTTGAAAACTTTGGTCAGTCTTGTCACGGTGCTGATCTTGCCTTGGTCAGCCTGGGCGGGAACCTCGCTGGACGCTATCAAAAAGCGTGGCACCTTGCGAATCGGCGTCGAACCGGGATTCTTACCCTTCGAAATGCGTACCCCAAAAGACGAGTGGGTCGGTTTTGATATAGAAATGATGCAAGCCTTCGCCAAAACTCTGGGCGTCAAAGCAGAATTTATTAGCACCAAATGGGATGGCATCATTCCTGGTCTGATGGCCGGCAAGTACGATCTCATCTCGTCGGGCATGACGATCACTGAGGAGCGGGCGCGAACGGTCCTCTTCAGCAAACCCTACTATGACGCTGGGTTGAAAATTCTCCTGGGGAAGAAGTCGGAAGCGACCATCAAGAGTCTGGCTGAGCTCGATAACGACAAATATACGGTATTGGTTAAACTGGGCACGACCGGTGATATCTTTGCCACCAAGACTATCAAGAAAGCCAAAATCCGTCGTATGGATAGCGAAGCCGATGCGGCCCAGGCCGTGGCTTTAGGGCGTGCCGAAGGTTTCATTTACGACAAACCCTTCATGGACATTTATGAAAGCGTGCATAAAGGCAAAGTTGTTCTACTAAACGAATTGCTTTCAACCGAAAGTTTCGGTCTTGCGGCTCGCAAATCGGATCAGGATTTAATTGACGCCGTGAATGCCTTCCTTGTCGAATGGAAAGCCAATGGCGGCTACCAAACAGCATTTAAGGCGATGTTCCAAGATCTGACTTGGAAAAAACATTTCCCCAATCAATTCTGAGTTCTCATGCATCCTCGCACTTTATCATGGATCTACACTCTTCTAAGTTTCAGTCTCTTGGCCCTCTTTGGAGGGCTGCTCTTCTATAGTTTTACGCATTTGGATTACGACTGGGATTTTCGCTTTCTGCAGAGCTACATCTGGGAACCAGAAACCAATCGACCAGGCCTCATTCTCCAGGGACTTTGGGTCACTTTTTATGTCAGTGCCCTGTCGATAGTATTCGGCTCGCTTTTGGGGCTTCTGGTCGGCCTTTTGATGATCGGTTCTGAACCTGTGGCGCGACGGAGTGCGGTACTTTTTGTCGATATATTTCGCAATACACCGGTTTTGGTGCAGCTTTATGTCATGTATTTTATCGTCGGGACAGCTTTCAATTTAAGTCCCGAAGTTGCAGGTGTTTTGACTTTGAGTCTGTTTTGTTCGGCTTATGTCGCCGATATTTTTCGCGCCAACGTCGTCGAGTTTGAAAAGGGTCAGCTGGATGCAGCCAAGGCCATGGGGCTGAATCGGCTCCAAATCGCCTTTTCCATTATGGCTCCGCAGATTCTAAGGCGTATGTTGCCCGCTCTCGTGGGGCAGTTCGTCAGTTTGGTGAAGGACAGCTCATTGGTCTCCGTGGTTTCGGTCAACGATCTTACCAAATCGGCGATGAACATCGTCTCGGTGAGCTTTCGTAGTTTTGAAACTTGGTTCGTGATCGCGGTGATCTATTGTGTCCTCAACTATACCTTGAGCAGCTACGGTCGCTATCTGGAGAAACGTCTCAGAGTGGGCTATCGATGAAAGGACAGGACTCTTCGCATGGATCCTTTGATTCGCTTACAAAAAGTTAGCAAATCGTTTTCGTCTCCCCAAGGTCCGCAGCACGTCTTGCGGAGTTTGGACTTGGATGTTTTTGCTGGCGATCGACTCTGTTTGATCGGGCCGTCAGGGAGTGGTAAATCGACCTGTCTGCGCGTGATCAATGCTCTGGAAACCATAGAAAGTGGCAATATCGCGGTCTGTGGGTTGGATTATCAGACCAGTCATTTACCTGTGCATCGCATCCGCCAGCATACGGCGATGGTGTTTCAAAGATTTGAGCTGTTTCCCCATCTCAGTATTCTCGACAACGTGGCTCTGGGGCCGCGTCTGGTCAAGAAAGCCGGTCGTGCTGAAGCCGAAGCCAAAGCCGAAGAGCTGCTCAAAAGAGTTGGTTTGGAAGCGCATATCCGCAAATATCCAGTGCAACTGTCCGGTGGGCAGCAGCAAAGGGTGAGCATTGCCCGTGCCCTGGCGATCGATCCCAGAGTTCTGCTCTGCGATGAACCAACTTCAGCTCTGGATCCGGAATTGGTGCATGAGGTGACCGATATTCTTCACGATCTCGCGAGTCAGGGCATGACCATGCTGATCGTCACCCACGAAATGAACTTTGCTCGAAGAATTGCGACCCAATGTTTGTTTTTGGATCAGGGTCAGATCGTCGAAAAATCAGCACCAGAAGCGTTTTTTGAAAAGCCACAAAACCCTCGGCTGCAGCAGTTTCTGCAAGTCATTCGCGTGTGACCTGAAAGGTGCCTGATGAAACCAAAAGCTCGCGTGCAATTTTCAGCACAAAAGATTGAAGCCCTTCAGTTGCGTCGGCAGAAAATTCTGACAGCTCTTGATGGCGGTTTGCTTCTAGCAGCCTCGCGTCCTAATTTTCATAAATATGATTCACACTATTTTCGCTACCGGCAGGATCCTAATTTCTATTACCTCAGTGGACTCTATACCGAAGATGAAGGCGTCGTCCTTTTGTCAGCATCGGACGGGCGCCTGCAATCTTTGCTGTTTGTTGCCGATCGAGATTTTGCCAGCGAGATTTGGAATGGTCCAATGGTCGGGCTGGACGGAGCTTCAGCTCTTGGTTTTGATGCCGTTCACAGTTTGGATGATCTAGCCAAAATTTTGCCAGATCTCATGCAAAAGGCTTCTGTTCTCTATACCGATCGCCAGAACCATCGTGGAGTCGAGCGCATCTTGGATGATATTGTCTTCAAACAGAGAATCATCTTCGACGGGCTCGAGGTGCGTGATTACTGGGGATTTCTGGGCGATTTCCGTCTGATTAAGGACGCCTATGAAATCGATCTGATGCACACCGCCAATCAGATATCGGCTGCGGCTCATAAGCGCTGCATGCAGGATGCTTCTGTGTCGATGACGGAGCTCGAACTGCAAGCTTTACTGGAATTGGAAATGAAAATAGGCGGGTCGCCCTATACGGCCTATCACAGCATCGTCGCGAGTGGCAGCAATAGCTGTTGTCTGCACTATAATGTCAATAGCTGTGCTTTAGAATCAGGCGATCTGGTGCTCATCGATGCCGGTTGCGCTTACGAAGGCTATGCATCTGATATCACGCGTACTTGGCCAGTGGATGGCAAATTCTCGGCAGAACAAAAAGTCATCTATGAGATCGTGCTCAAAACCCAGAAGCACATCATCAATATGGTCAAACCAGGCGCACGAATTCCTGAACTGCAGGAAGCGACCATTCGCATGCTGACCCAGGAGCTCATCGATGCTGCTGTGATTTCGATAAGTATGGAAGAGGCACGCAAGAACGATACTTTTAAAGCTTGGTACCCGCACGGAGTTTCGCATTGGTTGGGCTTAAATGTGCACGATGCCGGGCGTTATGTGGTGAATGGTGAAAGACGAGCCTTTGAGCCGGGTATGGTGATTACGGTCGAACCTGGAATCTATATACAACCCGATTCGCCGTTCACGGACAGCCGCTGGCATGGGATTGGGATTCGAATTGAAGATGATATCCTTGTGACAGCGGAGGGCTTTCGAAACCTGACGGACTGTCCCAAGGAAATTGAAGAGTTGGAAGCTTTACGCTCCGTGTAAGGCCTCTGCCTTTATTTTTCGTTCTGTTGCGCTTACCAGCTCTGAGCAAGAGAGTGGCTGGATTCAGGGGTCATTATGCAGCCATAGAATAGAAGATTTCTGCGGAAGTTTAACCTTCCGCTTTGACTTGCCGCTTTCGAATTATTCTCATCGACTCAAAACCGCCAATTGTTACTTTTGCAGTTCGGAATGTTTTGAACCCCAAAGTGCTTCGACATAGCTGCTTGATTGGCCTATGGTCCTGTTCAATGACATTATTCAAATACTTATTCTGACGAATCTCGATATCCGTGCCTTCGTCATCATTATAGTCAATGATGCCGGCAGTGTTGGCTCCGCTTTTGTCGATATTGATTTTTATCGGCTCATCATTTGACTTGATAGCCTTGCATATAAAGCGTTTCGCGGCTTTTCTATCTCGCTTTGCCGTTAATAAATAGTCCACTGTATTGCCTTCTTTATCGACTGCTCGATAGAGGTATTTCCACTCACCTTTGACCTTGATATACGTCTCGTCCAATCTCCAGCTTTTGCCTGCAGGACGTTTAAGGAGACGCACAGCCTTTTCCAGATCTGGCGTGAACTTGATGACCCAGCGGTAAATCGTGGTATGCTCAACTTCAAGCCCACGTTCCGCAGCCATCTCCTCCAGATTGCGGTAGCTTAGCTTAGCTTAGCTTAGCTTGTAGCTTAGGTACCAGCGGACGTTGAGCATAATAATATCCCGCTCAAAGCAGTGTCCTTTGGTATCAAAAAGCATGGGCTATCTCCCTTCGCAAATTGCCCTATGATATCATGACACTTGGTAGCTGCAACAGAGCCAGAAATAGTAATAGATATGTTTCAGGACTGCTAAAGTCTGTCGATATCGAAGTTTCAAGTGGCTTGTCAGGAATAAGACCCGGGCAAGAGTTTCCACTTGGTTTTAGCAATAAGCCTTAAGCGCGAGACTCAAGACATGAATAGGTTCTGCCGAATTTCATTGATCATTTTACTCAATCTATTTCCCGGATTGATCGCGTTACTGTATAGTATCCTCTTTCCTCACCTGCTGGGTGATACGAAGCCACCGATTGAAAGTTGGATGTTTGAATTTTATTGCTCCGGATATCTTTCGATCAAGACCGTTTCGTTGATTTTTCATGGCATCTTTGCGACATTGATTTTGAGAAAAGATTTCTCTAAAAAAAGAATCGAATTTGTTCTATTCCTAATTTTGCTTCCCGTATTTTTAGTTCAATGGTTCTTTTTGGTGCTTACAACCTGTGGTGAATAGTCCGATTGAATGCAATCTTAATTCCTATGCAAACAATAAACCTTTAAGATACACCGATCCCACAGGCCAGTGGATTTTGCCAGTCATCATCGGCACCTTAACCGTTTATGATCTTTACCAAGCTTGACAAGTGGAAATTGCTGCTAGGAATCCAGAAATAGAGGGACTTCACTCACTGGCAAATCAAGGATTAGCACTCAGGCGGCGGCGTAATAAATCACAAATTTTGAGAGACGATCATGCATCAAGTTGTCTTGCAAGGTTCATTCAAATATAGCGAAAACGTCACCGTGCCGGTCAGAATTATATGGCGGGAATTTTTTCCAGGGACTGGAGACGAAGAGGATGACTTTGATATTCAAGGCGATTTTGTAGGTGCCTGCTATGAATTGCAGTTTGGTTCCACAACGGAGAAGGAAGTTTATAATTCAAGTGGAGGCTACTTTAAGACGATTGACGAGGCAAAGTTGCAGTGCGTGAAGTTGAAATTGGAGGTATTTTGGTTTAAAGATGCTTCTATCTAGATCTGCACTGTCCGATTGAGTGTATTTTATTTTCGCCTCCTCAAAAGAAGTTGCGGGCGACCATCGGTTCGGGCAGCTTGCCAATTGCGTGAAAAAGCATGCTTGCAGCCCGCATCGATTTGATAAACTAGGGTCAGATTTTGTTGGTGTTTTTCGATGGCATTGAGGAAATGTTGAGTTACTTCTTGGTCTCTTTGAAAAGTTTTTTTTCGCAAATGATTACTCCCATAGACGGCACAAGATTGCACCATTTATCCTGCTCCCCATCACCCATATAATCTTAACAGCATTGAATAGAAAAATGATCAAGGTCGGCCCTGGCCGGTAAGCGCAGTGAGCGTAACCTTGATCATTTTTCTATTCAATGCTGAAACCGGGAAAGTAATGGGGACAGGATAGTCACCCACAAATACTCTCGGTGACCCTATTTCTTGTGCCTATGTTCGAGGACCCGCACAGCATCGGCCAGTTGCAGGCCTCGAGCTTTGAGCAGCACAGTCAGGTGAAACAGCAGATCCGCCGCCTCGCCCAGGAGTTCACTGTCATCCGGGGCCATCGCCGCCAATGCCACTTCCACGCCCTCTTCGCCGACTTTTTGGGCCATGCGCTGGACGCCGCCTTGGAAGAGTTTGGTGGTATAGGACCCTTCAGGCATATCCCGATAGCGTTGGTTGATGACGCCCTGCAGTTGATTCAAAAAATTAACAGATTCAAGTTTCGGTCCGAAACAGGTGGCACATCCTGTGTGACAGGTCGGGCCTATGGGATCGGCCCCTATGAGCAGAGTGTCTTGATCACAATCAAGCTGCATGCTCTTGAGCTGTAAAAAATGTCCCGAGCTTTCGCCTTTGGTCCACAGTCTTTGCTTGGTGCGGCTATAGAAGGTGACCTTGTTGGTTTCAATCGTGGTCACCAACGCCGCTTCCGTCATATATCCCAGCATAAGAACGGAACCATCCCCAGCGTCCTGGATGATAGCAGGAAGAAGACCTCCACATTTTTGCCAGTCAATCAAGGTGAGGTCCATCATAGGCGAATCTCCACACCTGCTTTGTGCAGGAATTGTTTTAGTTCAGGAATTAAGACTTCACTGCGGTGGAAGATACCAGCGGCGAGCGCTGCATCGACGCGAGCTTCGCCAAAAGCCTGGAGAAAATCTTCAGCTTTGCCGGCTCCGCCTGATGCCACCAACGGGACGTGACAGAGTTCCCTGGCTGCCTGGAGCTGACGAATGTCATAACCAGCCCGTGTGCCATCGGCATCCATGCAGTTGAGCACGATTTCGCCAGCGCCGCGACTTTGTACTTCGACGATCCAGTCCAGAGTCTTTTTACCGGCACTTTGGGCGGTTTTTTCACTGCCGGTGTATTTCCAAATCACATACTCATCATTTTGCAAAATAGAATCGATCCCGATCACTACACACTGGCTACCGAATTCATCGGCCAACTGATTGATCAAATCGGGATTTTCAATCGCCGGTGAATTGATAGAAACTTTGTCTGCACCGGAATGCAGGATTCGTCTGGCGTCATCGACGCTGCGAATACCGCCAGCGACACAGAAAGGAATATCGATGACTTTGGCTGTATCGACGATCCATTGGGTCGACACGGTGCGACGTTCGGCACTGGCGGTGATATCATAGAACACCAGTTCATCTGCACCGGCATCGCGATAGCGCTTGGCCATATCGACGATCTCGCCCAGGATCACGTGATCCTTAAACTTCACACCCTTGACGACTTTACCGTCACGAACATCGAGACAAGGAATGATTCGTCTGGCTAGCATCTCAGAGCCTCCTCGAGCGATATGGTGCCTTCGTAGAGAGCTTTGCCGATGATCGCTCCGCCGATACCATCCTTTTTCAGCTGACGAATATCGCCTACTTCATGCATCCCGCCTGAAGCTAAAATGCACAGATGGGGGTATTGCGTTTGCAAGGTTTTATACAGCGAAAAGTTCGGGCCTTTCATCATTCCATCCCGGCTGATATCGGTACAAAGCACCTGGTTCAGACCCATGGAAAGATAACGATCAAGGACTTCGTGAGCCGATATGGAAGAGACCTGTTGCCAGCCATGAGTGGCCACGCGAGGTTCACCGGCTTCGTCCAGCATCACATCGAGACCCAAAGTGATGTGTTCGCCGCCGAAGGTCTCGAACAGCCTTTTGGTTAACTTCGGATCCTGCAAGGCAAGACTGCCGATGATCACTCGATCGATGCCGGCAGAGATCAGAGCTTCGACGTGCTCCATGGATCGCACGCCGCCACCAACCTGCAGCTTCAGCGGCACTGCTGCGGCCAGCGAGCTGAGCAGAGGGACTTGCATGGGCTGTCCTTGACGGGCTCCGTCCAAGTCCACAACATGCAAATAGGCGGCACCGGCTTTCACAAAGGACTGAGCTGCTTCCAAAGGAGCTTGTCCGTAGGTGGTTTGTTGATCGAAGCGTCCTTGGGCCAGACGCACAACTTTTCCGTCAATAAGATCGATGGCTGGGTAGATCTTCATAATGCAAGAAAGTTCCTTAGTATCAGGGAACCGATATCACCCGATCGTTCGGGATGAAATTGAGTTCCGTAATAGTTATCTTGCGAGACCAAAGCTGGAATCGCTTCCCCATATTGAGTCCAGGCCTGTGTTGTCTGATTCATAGGCGCCCCGAAGGAATGCACGAAGTAAACGCGTGATCCTTGTTCCAGGCCTTGCAGAAGAGGCGATGAATCCTTCCACTCAAGGCTATTCCAGCCCATATGTGGCAAACTGAGACCGTGATCCCTGATGCGAGTGACTCGTCCGGGAAGAATGCCCAGACAGGCGGTATCGCCTTCTTCACTGTGTTCAAATAGGATCTGCATGCCAAGGCAAATGCCGAGCAAGGGTTGGCTGAGCTGCTTTATGACGGGAATCAAACCCAATTGATTCAGACTTTTCATGGACGCCTGGGCATGGCCCACGCCCGGCAGGATTACATGTCGAGCTCGTTTGATGAGCTCGGCATCAGTGGTGATTTCGAAGGCGCGTCCTGTGCGTTCGATCGCGTTGGCGACCGACAAAAGATTAGCCACTCCGGTGTTGATAACAGCGATCATAACAGGCCTTTCGTCGATGGCAGTTCGGTGCCCGTTTTTTGGACGGCTTGCCGTAAGCTGCGAGCAAAAGCTTTGAAAATTCCCTCGGCGATATGATGGTCGTTGTTCCCTTGAGCTTTGATATGCAAATTCGCACCCAAAGTTTCCGCCAGGGAACGGAAAAAGTGCGGCAGCATTTCACTGCTCAATTCGCCTATTTTTTCGCGGGTAAAGCTGGCCTGCCAAACACTGAAGGGACGTCCTCCGAGGTCGAGCAGCACCTGAGCTTCAGCCTCGTCCATCGGCAAACTAAAGCCATAACGTCCGATGCCGCGTTTGTCGCCCAGTGCTTGTTTCAAAGCCTGTCCCAGGCAAAGTCCGACATCTTCTATGCTGTGATGATCGTCGATGACGAGATCACCTTGGCAGCTAATGGACAGACTGATGCCTGCATGGCGAGCGATCTGTTCCAGCATGTGATCGAAAAAACCGATCCCCGTGCTGATGACAACCGGCTGACTTTGGTCGAGGTTCACGGCCACTGTTATCTTGGTTTCTTTGGTGCTGCGTGAGACTTCAGCTTTCCGGTCGGCCAAGGTCAGTTCGTCAACAATCTGCTGCCAGCTCATGCCGTCGGCAAAAGGCGAGTGAACCCGCAGACCGCGAATGCCCATATTTTCAGCTAATTCCATGTCGGTATCGCGATCGCCGATCACCGCCGCTGCTTTGCGATCCCACTGGGTGTCGCGCAACCAAGGCAGAACCATGCCCACGCGCGGCTTGCGACAGGCGCAGCCGGCATCTTTAAAATGAGGACAAACCAAAATATCTTGAAAGACGATACCCTGGCTGGCGAGCATATCGACGATGAAATTTTGACAAAGATCAAAATGCTCTTGCGGAAAAGAGCTGGTCCCCAATCCATCCTGGTTGGTGATCATGATGAAGGTATAACCAGCATCCTTAAGGCGTAAAAGTGCAGGAATGACCCCAGGAACGAAACGGATTTTATCGAGCCTATCCACCTGATAGTCCGACGGTTCGGTATTGATGGTGCCATCGCGATCGATGAATAACAGCTTCTGCATCTTAGATCTCCTCGGGACGCAAGCGAAGACCAACCGCCAAGCGATGGGCTTCCAAGCCTTCCAGGCTAGCGAGTTTTTCAACAGCAGGCCCGATGGCTGCCAAACCTTCGCGCTACAGATGCTGGAAGGTGATTTGCTTGATGAAGGATTCCAAAGACAAGCCACTCAGGGCGCGAGCATGGCCATAAGTGGGCAGAACGTGGTTGGTGCCGCTGGCATAGTCACCCGCTGATTCAGGCGACCACGGGCCAAGGAAGACCGAGCCTGCATTTTGTACCAAACGAGCCCAGACCTCAGGTTCGTAGACCTGCAAAATGAGATGCTCCGGAGCATAGCTGTCCGAAATCGCCAAAGCTGTCTTGAGATCAGTCGTGACAAAGCAGCGGCTGTTTTCGAGAGCCTTAGCCGCAATGTCCCGACGAGGCAGGCGGAGCAGAAGTTTGTCGATAGCCGCCAGACATTTTTGAGCCAAACCAGCACTCGTTGTGACTAGAATCACCTGTGAATCCGGGCCATGCTCGGCCTGCGACAAAAGATCGATCGCTACAAACACGGGATCGGCTCTTTCGTCGGCAATCACCAGAACTTCGGAAGGTCCAGCAGGCATGTCGATGGCTGCGCCGAGTGGATTCGCCGCGACTTGCAGCTTGGCTTCAGTCACCCAGGCATTGCCCGGTCCGAAGATCTTGTCGACCTTGGGCACCGATTCCGTGCCAAAGGCCATAGCGGCGATGGCTTGAGCCCCACCGACGCGATACACCTGGTCGATACCGCAGAGAGCGGCAGCGGCAAGAACGATGGGATTGATCTCACCATCAGCTTGAGGCGGTGTACATAGCACTCGCGTGGGATTCTCGGCGATCAACGACGGCACACCGAGCATCAGCACCGTGGATGGCAAGGGGGCCGATCCACCTGGAATATAGAAGCCGACTCGTTCAATTGCCCGTGCTTCTCGATAGCAGCGGATGCCGGAAAGAGTGGGCAATTCGATGCGTCTTGGCAATTGTTGACGATGGAATCGCTCAATATTATCGCGAGCCATTTCCAAGGCCTGTCTTGTTTCATCATCCAACTCTTCCAAAGCTCGCATGATCTGGCTTGGAGGGACAGCCAACTGATCCAAGCGAACGCGATCGAAGCGTTCCGTCATCTCCTTCAGAGCTTGGTCGCCCCTTGCCTCGACATCACGCAGAATGCTGCGAGTTTGGGTCTGCAGCGTCTCGGAAGTGCTTGAGGACGGTCTCGTCAAAAGCGACTTGCGCTCGTCTGCACTCAGACTGTTCCAGTTGAATATCTGCATCAGTCAAACCTCACTCGATTATTTTTTCTATGGGCAAGACCAAAATAGAGCTGGCGCCGGCTTCCTTGAGTTTTTCAATGGTTTCCCAGAACACAAACTCTTTGCACACAGCATGAATCGCAACCTTGCCTTCGTCATACATCAAGGGCATGACAGTGGGTTTTTCCATGCCGGGAATCAGCTGAGAGATGCGGTAAATAGCGTCTTTAGGGGCATTCATCATGATGTATTTGGCGTTCTTGGCTTTGCCCAGTCCATCAAACCGAGCCAAGAGTCGAGCGATCATCGCTTCTTGGTCAGGACTCAATTCGCCCCGAGGACGCACCAGGACCGCTTCGCTTTCCATGATGACAGTTGTTTCCCTCAGGCCATTCGATTCCAGAGTCGCACCGGTCGAAACCAAATCACAGATGGCATCCGCTACGCCGATCGAAGGAGCGACTTCCACCGATCCGCTGATCTGGACTATGCTGGCTTTGATATCATTGTCTTCGAGAAATCTCTGCAAAGTCCGGGGATAGGAGGTCGCAATGCGTTTGCCGCTAAAGCTGCTGAGACCTTCGTAAGGCACGGTTTTAGGCAAAGCCAAAGCCAGTCGGCAGTAGCCAAAGCCCAGTGGACGAATGATTTCAACATCGCTCTCGCCACTCGACACGCGTCCCAGTTTTTCTTCCAAGACATTGAGGCCCACGATACCCAATTGCGACACCTGGTTGTTGACGAAGCCAGGAATGTCATCATCTCGAACCAGCATCAGATCGATGGGTTGCTCTTTCGCGCGACAGATCAATCGATCGGTCCGGGAATCGAAGGTGACGCCGGCTTGGGCTAAGAGCTCACGACACTTGTCGCTCAATCGACCGGACTTTTGGATGGCGATACGAAGGTGCTTGTTACTCATTTCTTTACTCCTTGCAAACGCTGGAGGACCGTACGATAGCCTCCAGTTCCATAGGTCAGCGACCGCGCCACACGTGTAATTGTAGCGGTACTGACGCCTGTCTTTTCGTTGATGACGCGATAGGATAGTCCTTGCTCCAGAAGCTGAGCCACTCGCCAGCGGTCGGCCATGGAACGAAGTTCAGCGGGAGTGCAGAGATCTTCAAAGAAGCGCTCAAATTCCCCGATATTTTGCAAAGACCGAAAGGCTTCGAAAAGCTCGGTCATAAAGCGTTCGTCCCAGTGATCATTGCCTTTTCCACTCTGGAGTCTGGCGAAAGCCTCTGTGTCTGACATATTCTCTCTCCTTCGGGCGATCAGGTGTTTTAGTCTGCTAAAACAGTAGTGTGATAACATAATATCAAAATCCATCGCAAGTGTTTTCAATCCAGTCATAAATGCCTGCTTTTTCAGCTTGCTATCGAAAGTGGAGTTGGTTATGGTGTTGCGCTGAGTAAGGGATCTGGCTTGGATGACCGACTCCGAAAGACGGACATCAAAACCTTGGCCCAATAAAGATTAAAAGCTTAGAACTGGTTCTTTGATCCAGCTTGTCTTAAGCAAAGTTGTCTAGTAACCCTACGCAAGGTTACACTTGTGGTTCACATTGAAAGAGGTAGTTTCAAGAATGAAAAAGCTTCTCGTTGTTCTCGGCTTGTCCGCGATCGCCATGGCCGGTAAATGCTCGAGTTCTGAAGAGAAATCCAAAGAGGCATCCAAGGCTGCAGAAGAATTTCCTGTGAAAGAAGAAAGCCAAGTGCCAGCTGAAGAAGTTCCTTCCTACGAACAACAGGAAGAAGCTCAACCAGCTGACGGAACTGCGGCTCCTGCTCCAGCAGAAACCACTCCAGCTCCAGACGCCCCCAAAGCTCCTTAATCAAGCTTTAGGACGTGTCTTCACTTGCATCCAGTTGCGACTGGCCGGTGATGCG
>JBGSTF010000277.1:0-18715 GCA_041736645.1 Oligoflexus sp.
CATACGTGGAACTCGTCCTAACCGCTTTGGCGCAGAGCCTGAGTCGGCTCCCGCGCCGTTTGCTGGTCGGGTTTGCCAGATTGATCACCTTGGTCGTTTTTGATCTCTTGCATATCCGCCGCTCGCTTATGCTACGCAATATCGAAACAGCCTTTGGTGCCAGCAAAACTCAAAAAGAAAAAGAACACATTGCCCGCGAATCGGTATTCAATTTTGTGCAGACTATCTTGGAAACATTGATTTCCATTCGTCATCCTATAGCCGAACGCATTGAAGTTCGCGGCGGCGAGCATCTCAAGGCGGCTCTCGCCGAAGGGCGCGGGGTGTATATCCTCTGTTTCCATTTAGGCAATTGGGAGGCTATGGGAGCAAAGATCACTCGGACCTTTGTACCAGCCTATGTCGTCGTGAAGAAAGTCGGTGGTCAAGGCACCAATCGCTTTGTCGAACGCCTGCGCTTTAGAAATGGCTTCTTCTGGATCCGGCGTGATCAGAAGGGCGACGGAATGCGTGGCATTCGCAACGTGTTGGATCGCGGTGAAATCGTCGGTTTTGTGATCGACCAAGCACGACCTGGCGAACCTCGTCTCCCCTTCTTTGGGACCCCGGCCAAGACCAATACCAGCTTTGCAGCCATCTGGAGCCGCCGCCCTGCACCTATTGTTCCTGGGTATATGCATCGCACAGCTTTTGGCGAACATCTCCTGGAATTCGAGCCGGCTCTGAATCTTGAATCCAGCGCCGATCGCTCGGAGGATATTCTAAAACACTCTTTGCGCTTCAACCAAGTTGTCGAAGCAGCGGTGCGAAAGTATCCAGAGCACTACTTCTGGCTGCATAACCGATGGAAATGATCGTTCGACTGGAATAGGGCATTCGCCCGCAAGCTTTTCTTCTTCCGATCCCACATATCCTATGTTAGCTAGTCTCTGGCGCCTAAAGCTCCGGAGACTAGCTATCTTTGTCGGCATGACGCCGCTTCGGACGGTATGCGACTTCAATGGAAAGGTTCGTGCGATGAAATTGAGATTGCCCATTGTGCTCTTCTTGGCCAGTTTTGCATCCCTTGGGGCAATGGCCATGCCAGCCCCTCAGCCGACTCGCTTGGAAAAAAAGCTCGAGCAGCATGGCGATGTTCGCGTCGACCCTTATTTTTGGCTTCGCGAGCGACAAAATCCCAAAGTTATCCAGCATCTCAAGCAAGAAAATGCCTACACCGACTTTGTCTTGAAGGATACCAATATTCTTCAACAGAGCCTCTTCGATGAAATCAAAGGTCGTATCGAAAAGAATGACCAGTCAGCGCCCTACTCCTACCATGGCTATTCCTATTACTCACGCACTCAAGGCGACAACGAATATCCTATCTACTGTCGTCGCAAGGGCAGCATGGAAGGACCGGAAGAGATCTTGGTCGACGGCAATCAAAGGGCCAAGGGTACCAAATACTTTGCTATGACAGCTCCGTCTTTGAGCCCAGATGAAAAATACATGGCCTATTCGGTCGACACCCAGGGGCGCCGCTTTTATACGATCGAGGTCTACGATCGCAAATCAGGCAAAAAAGTTCTCACCGTGGATCGTACAACTGGCAATTTTGATTGGAGCCAGAACAGTAAAACACTGCTGTATTCACGGCAAGATCCCTCTACTCTGAGGGCCTATCAGATTCTGCGGCGTACTTTGGGCGACTTAAAAAGTCAGCTTATCTATGAAGAGAAGGATCCAACCTTCAACGTCTCTGTGCATAAAAGCTTAAGTGAACAGCTGCTCTTTATCAATTCCACTAGTACGATGAGCTCGGAAGTTCGTTTTCTGCCAAGCCATAAGCCATCGGCAAAGCCCACTTTGGTGCAAGCTCGAACACGCGGATTGGAGTATTCCGTCGAAGATGGCGTCGATCGCCTGTTTATTCTCACCAATCATGAAGCCCAGAACTTTCAAATTATGGAAGCGAGCCGCGACAAACCCAATCTAAGCCAGTGGAAAACCCTGGTCGCTCATAACCCTGAAGTCTTGATTGAAGGCATCGAGGTGTATGATAGTCACCTTGCGATCATGCAAAGGCAAAAAGGTTTAAGCCAGATCCGCCTGATGCAGCGAAAAGATGGATCCGTTCGCGACATTCCCTTCCAGGACCCCGCCTACGTGGTCAGCCCCTATACCAATGCCGAATATGATATCAAGGATTTCCTCTACTCCTACCAATCGCTCACGACTCCAAATACGGTCTTTGCTTGGGACCTCAGCACGCAGCAGAGCAAAGAAATCAAACAGCAGAAAGTGAATAACTACGATCAGAATCTTTACACCTCCGAACGAGTCCTGGTTAAAGCCCGCGATGGCGTGCTGGTCCCCATGTCCCTGGTTTACAAAAAGGGCCTGAATAAGAATGGCAAAAATCCCACTCTGATCTACTCCTATGGATCGTACGGGATATCCATGGAGCCCAGCTTCCGTTCTTCACGTGCCAGCCTTCTAGACCGCGGCTTCGTTTATGCCATCGCTCATATTCGGGGTGGATCAGACATGGGCCGCTCATGGTATGAAAACGGCAAGCTTCTCAACAAGAAGAATACCTTTCAGGACTTCATTGATTGCAGCCAATGGCTTATAGAGCAAGGTTACACCAGTCCGGAGCATCTCTATGCCATGGGCGGTAGCGCCGGCGGTCTCTTGATGGGCGCCGTGACGAATATGCGTCCCGACCTCTATCGCGGCGTCATAGCTCAAGTTCCTTTTGTTGATGTCGTAACTACCATGCTCGATGAAAGCATTCCGCTGACCACGGGCGAGTATGATGAATGGGGCGATCCTCGTAAAAAAGAATACTATGACTATATGCTTTCCTACTCCCCCTATGACAACGTCAAGGATCAAAAGTATCCCAATCTTTTAGTCACGACCGGACTGTATGATTCACAAGTCCAATACTGGGAACCCGCCAAGTGGGTGGCGAAGCTGCGTGATCATAACAAAGCTCCCACGTCTATCCTCATGCGCATCAACATGAGTGCTGGCCATGGCGGGGCTTCGGGTCGCTTTGCCATTATCAAGGAAGTGGCTCAAGAGTATGCATTTATGCTGAAATTAGAAGGCATAGCGAAGTAACAAAAGTCTTGGAGTCGAGCTCCCTGCCTGCAGGGAGGTACTTCCATCTAGCTAACTTTCTGCTTCGCAAAAATCGTCTTTATGAATAAAAATGAGTCCAAAATAAAGCTTGGCCCGCGGATTTTCCGGTTTGAAGGCATAAATTTTGGCATTATCCGCTGCTGTTTTTAAGAAGTACTTTTTTGCCCGCAGGGTGAAGGCGTCCCAGCTTTCATCGACAAGTCGTTGACTTTCGGTCGTTCCCTGATGCCTCACGGAATGTCCAAACGCTCCATCCGAATACTTCAACCAACCTTCCCAGCAGAGTATTAAAAATCCATGTTTCTCTAGTACTTCTACGGCTTCGATGGCATTTTCCAAGGGCAGCACAAGCTCATCCGAAGATAAAGACTGAGCGAGAAGATGCTCGGCTAAATATTCCATCTCGTTCATTTAATCCCCCGACAAGTGAGTCCAAGCAATGATTATAGCGAAAAGTTTTCAGCGATCAGCAGCTCTCAACGATGCTTCTGGACGAACCGTTGAAATGCGTCCCTGGCCTTGAGTCGCTCCACATAGCCCAAAAGACCTTTGTCGATGCCGGGGGCATTCAAAGACAGAGCCCACATCAGAATCGATCCTACAAGCACATCGACAACCTGGAAATGATCGCCCAGAACAAAGGCTCGACTCTGCATATGAGCCGCCAGCACCTGACAGGACGAGCCAAACCCGGCCATGGCCTGGGGAATAATTTCCGGAACTCGCTCTGACTCAGGTAAAACTATTTTATTCTTGGTAATCAGCCACAACGGGGCTTCCAATTCAGTCATCGCATAGTACATCCACTGGTCGTGGGTGCCACGAGCTCGACTGCCTGCTTTTGGAATCAGAGCCTTATCAGGATAAGTGTCACCCAACCAGGTGCAAATCGCCGCTGATTCTGCCAAAGCAAAATCCCCCAGCGTGATACAGGGCACCTTGCCAAAGGGATTAATACGCCAATAGTCTGGTTGATGATGCTCGCCTTTCTTTGGGTCAATGCGATGAAGTTCGGCAGGGACCGACAGTTCTTCCAACAACCAAAGAACTCGGGAAGCCCTGGTTTGTGGCATGCCATAGACTTTGAGCATGGGATATCCTTCGATGGGGGGCTTAAGTTTTTTGCCTTAGGCTCTGAACTTGCGCCAAATTCAAGGTTTCCATATCACCGACTAAGTCGCGGAGCACTTTAGACAAATGCTGCCACTGACCGTCATCGAGACTGACGAACAGAGCTAGGAAGAAATCCCGCCATCGCTCACGCGACTGCTGACGAAATTTCTGATACTCCGGATCCTTCCAAACACCATCTATTTCAGCCGAGGCTTTGAGTGCATCACTCAGGCGATGGGAATCACTCTTTGCAATGAGCTCCAACCAATATTCTCGCGACCTTTTCCTTTGCTTGAGCTGTTCACTCAGCTGCTCTCGATTCCATCCAAGTTTATCGACCATGAGCTGCTTTTGATCTTTGCGCAGTTTACCGAACCAAAATTTCAGACCACCCGCCGCTTCATCAACATAGTCGATAAATTCCTTGGGAAATTCGCTTTCACTCCGTTCCAGGAGCCCCTGGAGTTCACGATCACCTTTTTGCAGCTTATTTTCCAAATGCTCAAGTTGATCTTTATCCAACTGCTTCAGCAGCAGGGCAAGGGGCGTGGCCATTCGGTCCGTCACTTCCAGCCGCCAGACCGCGAGTTGCCGGCTCCATCGATCAAAGTCCTGACTGCTCACCTTACGAGTTTCGACGGTTTTTTCGCAGTCTTTTAGCCAATCGATGATGTTCGGCAATCGCTCGGCTTTGATCCAGTCCACCGTTTCGTGGACCGGAATTTTAATCTGCTTCTCCTGAGTGGAACTCAGATCCAAATAACTGTCGAGCTGATAGACCACCAACCAATCAAGGTTATTAAAAATGAGCTTTTTATAGGCACAGCCATTGAGAATCAGGACAAAGGCGACCCACAGTCCCAACAGCTTGTAAAAGCGTCGTGGGAAAGACATAGTCTACTCCGAAATGCCAAAGATGGATTGGATAGCTGCCGATTTGCCCACAGCTATCAAGGAATCATTTTCCTTAAGGGCCACGTCGAGAGGCGGAGGCAGCTCAAGTTTTTGTCCGTCACGCCGCAAACCGATAACCATAATTTCCTTGTCGGGAAGACGCAGATCCTTAAGGGTTTTACCGAGCAGGATCGAACGCCGATCGACATGGATAATGGTGAGATCGATGCCCAGATCTTGATCACCGAAAATTTCGATAAACTCTTCGAGCTGGGGATTGATCATGAGCTGAGAAATTTTTACAGCTCCCGTGGAGTAAGGGCTCACAATGCGGGTCGCTCCAGCTCGTTTGAGCTTGTCGACTGACTTTTCATTGCTGGCTCTGGTGATGATTGTCAAATCCTTACGCATCAGCCGAGCTGTCATCACAGTAAAAAGGTTATCGGCGTCATTGGGCAGCACTGTGGCCAGACATCTAGCCTTGGATAATCCTGCCGCTTGCAGAACTTCATCGTCGGTCGCATCCCCGACAATGCAGCGCCATCCGGCCTGCAGAGCGTGATCGACTCGAATCGGGTCCTTCTCGACGACGACGAAAGGATGCTGCTTATTATGCAGCTCCAGGGCCACACTCCGTCCCATTCGTCCCATGCCGCATATAATGAAGTGATCGGTCAGACCTTTGATTTGTCGATTCATGATGCGTCCCCCCAGCAAGCGCTTCAATTCACCACCTACAGCCATCTCTCCAATCTGGGTCAGGCTGTAAACAAATACCGAAAGACCAATAGCGACATAGACAATCACAAAGAGCTTACCACCGTCCGACAGCGGCTTCACGACTTCATAGCCAATCGTCGAGAGGGTAATGAATGCCATGTAGAGAGCATCGATGAAGCGCCAGTCTTCGATCCACATGAATCCGGCTGTACCAATCAGTGGCATGAGAACAAGAATGAAAATGATGCGAATTAAAGTATTCATGGAAAGGATTATAGGGGAAAGGTGCTCGATGGGCGACTCTTTTCGATAGCTAGCGGTCCCCCGCCTGGAGAACTGCCTTCATTCATCGGGTATGGAAGCCAAAGGCGCGATGAATCGCTTCCACAAGATAGCTTTCAGGGCAAAGGACCCAATAGATCCTTTTGTCAAAGAGCCGAGCCATCTGATCGTTCAGAGCTAGGGTCGAAGCCTGAGAATGGGTCGCAACGGTCACCCCGGCAGAGTCTTCGCAGACAGGCAGACACTGCCACTGCAGGCAACGAGCGTGGCTCAGACGTATGAGCAATTTGGGATCGAGAAAGTCTTCTGGCAAGACCGGATAGAACGGCAAACCTGTTCGTAGCTCACCAACGCTGGCCCTTTTGGCATTTGGTAGCTTGGTTCGCTTGCGATCCGGCATATCCCTCACCTTTCTTCAAATCTCTGAAGTTCAAAGTCTGCGGCAAAAACTGGGACCGACCTGAGGCGATCGGACGATTGCGGCTTTATCTTAAGTTTGGCTTATTTCATGGATACTTCCGGGAGCTTGGTGGATCCTATAAAACAAAAAAGGCGAGAAAAGTCTCGCCTACCTGACAGCAATTGCCGTTGGATCATGGAACTGCTTGGATAATTTTGACCTTCTGCCCATCGCCGTTTAGGCAATCATAAATCTGGGCGCCCGCGCCATCGACCATGGAAATGGCTTCAATGTCCACACAGCGATTGCTGCCGAGGTTCCTAATAGCGAAGTAGCCATTGCCATCGGATTGCAAGGAAAAGAGCATAGAACCATTTTCTACACAGGTGGATTGCACGATGGCAGTTAAGTTATCATTGCTGGCTGCCAGGGTTGAGATGCACTTGCCGGTGGCAACATTTTGAATCCAACTGCCGCTGGTTTTTTCCACCAGGCGAAATCTTTGTATATTGTTTTGGTTGCATGTCATCTGTCGGAAGCGCGCTCCGTCTACCGAGGCGCCGGCTTCAATTTCCAAACACTTCAGACTGTGCTTGTATTGCATTGCAAAACCAAGAAGGTCGCGCCTTTGTTTCTCCATGGCAGCCTTCGACTCTTTGTCTTTCTTGGTCAATTCGCTCTGGGCTTCAGCCACTCTTTCGTTGGCCTTGATCACTTCATTTTGCAGTTTTTCAAGTGCTTGCGGATCTGCGGCGGCAGAGGCTTTAGTCGCCTGTAGCTCAGCCAATTGCTTACGGGCTATTTCCAATTCAGCTTTGGCTTCATCAAGCGCCGCTTCATCCGTCGAGCTGAGGGAACCGTCCTGTTCACTCATGTTGGTGCGCACCGAAAGGTCACGCTGCGACATCCGAATATGACTCCGCCCCCCACTGCATGCAGTGAAGAGCAAAACAAAAGGCAGTAAGCAAACCAGGTTCTTCGCAACTCGGCTTTTCATTGAGGGATCCCCTCTCACTTACGGTTGCAAGTCGCTATGCAAACGGCAAGCCAGCATAATTTCATTGAAATGACCGAGAATTGTGGCAAAAGGACTGTCTAAAGCTTGAGAGCTTGTAATATTTTGCTCATGCTTTAGACAGGAGGAATCTGGCTTTATTGGAAGGCTGTGATCTGAATTTTAGCAACACCCATAAGGCTGCTGCTGTTATTCAGCTGGGTCAGCTGAACCTCGGCTCTATTGGCGAGTTTATCTTTGCAGCTGGCCACGTCGACCAGCTGATTCGCTTTTGCCAGCGCGCTGATAGCAAGCTCCTGAAAAGCACCTTTGCTGGCGGGATCGGCGTAGCAACGAATTTCCGTCTTTATATCCTTCCAAGCATCGCTGCCGCCATCAACTGTGGACCAGGAAAAAGCCAACTGGCGGATTGGGAGCGCGGGGTCGAACTTGGTCGCACTTTTGCTGAAGTCAAACTCGTTGAGACTGCTGTTCAAATACAAGGTCGCACCGGTAAAGTCGGTGTACATATAGGGATCACCACCAACCTTATCGACTATTTTTACGGCGTCAATGCCCTTGGTGGCATCCGTCGGCACTTTAAGTTTGAAGAGATAGACGTCACCCACAGTTCTGACCATACCCACCATACTACCGTCGCCCAAAGCACTCAATGGACCCACTCCAGCTCCGATAGTTTCCATGAGGTTATAGCTTGCAAAACCCTTGCACTCGGCAGTCTTATAGAGACACTCGTGAGGCAAAACAGTCAGGTTGGTTCCCGATGTGCCCCAAACCATGGCATTTTTTGCTTCAAACGCCATCGTGTAGAAGCCGACCCCATTAAAGACATTACCGATGCGATCACCCGCCATCGCATAGCTGCCCGTCCCTGGATTTTTCGCTCCCAAGGTGAGGTTTGGCAAATTCGTTGAAGCAAACGCGACATTGGGTGCTTTATTCAAATCCAGAGCTAGCATAGTCTTCAAATCTAGGCCCTGCGTCGCTCCCTGAAAGTATTGGCTATAGAATTGTAAACGGGCTTGATCAATATAGCAGCTGTAGCCCCACATCAAAGGTCCAGCCTTCACGGGGGCTGTGATGGTTGCAAACTTAGGTCCATAAGGTGGCGCTTCTTCCTGTTCAACTTCGGCAAAATTGCCTAAGCCCCAGGCCATTCCAATCATACGTTTGCCATTTTTCCGATAGGACACGACGCACGTTCGTTCGGTCGGAGCGACCCCTTGGAGTTGATAGAAGACACCTTTGGTCGGGTCGACATTGATCGCTCCCTCAGCGACCCCGTCATGGAGGAAATAGATCGCTCCTCCATTCTTCGCCATGATCGCCGCCCCGCCCTCGAGAACATAGGTGCGGGTTCCACCGGCAGGATTGAGTCCTGACCAGGCTTTTTTGCTCTTCACGGCGCCGTTTTCCAGAGTCAGATGCTGAGCAATACCATTGGCCGTCGCAATCCACACATGATTTTGGGTATTGGGGACCAGAGCTTTGCTCTCAAAGCCTCCTTTGAAGGCTCCATCCATGATCGCTTCCGAAATATTTTCGCTCGGCATACTGCTCGGAATCGTTGATTCCGTTTTCACCGGATTTTGCTCGGCGACCTCTGCCGTGGGAGGGGCTTCAACGAGTTCTGTTGCAGTTTTAAATTTACTTTTGGTGCAGGCACCGACCAGCAAAAAAAGCAGGGCTATCGGCAGTGTTCTGGATTGAAAAAATTGCATATTGAGTCACCTTGCTCGCATAAATAAATTAGTAAAAGCCAAGCGAAACACCACTGACTTGCTCGCTCACCCGGTAAACACCCCAACTTGTCGAGGCCCTTTTCTCACCGGTATCATCCACGGCCTCAATCTTGTGAACATCACTCAAATCCAGGCTGCCATCGCAGATCAAGGCTGCTCCCATAAGGTAGCCATCCAAGCTCGCAATTTGCTCGTCTGAACAACCCGTAACGCGATAGCTATCGGTCAAGTCAGCCCACTTTCGGCTCATCTTAAGCGATCCATTGGCGCGATAGAAATTCAAAGTGGGGTTGCCTTTATCAGACGAAATAGCCCGACCACCCCACATAGCATTGAGTTTGATGGCTTTATGGGTTGCTACCGCAGGCGCCAGCAAATAATTGACCGCAACTGGCTTTATTTCGACCACTTCGCCCAGTTTGGGAGCACGAAATCGGGGCTCACGGGCACAGTTGGCAAGAAAAGACCCCAAGGCCAAGAGGGCCAAGGTAGGAATGAGAAAGATTCTCCATCGCATGGACAAGCCCTCAATGTTTATTGATCCATTATTATATCGGTGGACTCGTGATGAGAGCCAAGTTTTTTTTCCCAGATAGCTCTTAACAGGCCAATATCTTCATCTTATTAGCCAGTTATGATTGTTCCTGCAACGTAAGAAAGTAGGCAATTGCGCCAGCTATTTTTCGCAAGAATGTGGGAGCCAGGGAGGCCGCTATGGGTATTTCAAGCCAAACAGCAACCGTTCGATCCTCCCGCTTAAGTCTTCATGAAAGTAGCCGACAACACTCTGGAATTCTATCGATCAGGCTAAGGAAATGAGCAAACCGATTTACACTGTGCTGGAAGAACTTTCGTCAACCGCGCGAACCTCTATTTGGAAGGTCACTCGGGAAGGAGAGTCGCGCGCCTTCGCGTTCAAGCACTTAAAAAATGCTCACCCCAATCCCTATGAACTGGCCCGCCTTCGCTATGAATTTGGCCTTTTGGAGGAGCTTGAATTACCCTTTGTGATTCGACCCTTGGCCTTTGAACGAATAGAGGGACACTTCGGCATCCTCATGGAAATCTTTGGTGATTCCAACCTCGATCACTTTATCAAAATTAACAAACAACCAGATATCGGCCTCTGTCTGACCCTCGCCATTCAAATTGTGGAAGCACTTCAGGGCATTCACCAAAGCAATATCATTCATCGAGACATCAATCCTCGCAATATCCTCATCGATAGCCAAAGCCTTGAAGTCTGTGTGATCGATTTTTCGATCGCTCTTGAGCGAAGTCAGGGATCGCAGAGCCATGAAAAAACCTTAGAAGGCTCGCTCCCCTATATATCTCCGGAACAGACGGGCCGAATGAACCGCGAGATTGACTATCGCTCCGACTTCTATTCTTTTGCTGTAACCTTCTATGAACTGCTCACCGGGCAATTGCCTTTTTCCGCGCCTGACATGCTTGGTTATATTCATGCCCATATCGCAAAGAAGCCTGAAGCTCCCTCTAAACTACGCCCCGACTGTCCACCCATGCTCGACCAGATTGTGCTGAAACTTCTGGAAAAAAATGCTGAGGATCGCTATCAGAGTACTTTTGGTTTGCTGGCGGATCTGAAGCTCTGTCGCGACATGTGGATGCAGAACGGCCAAATAGAGACCTTCACCATAGCTCAGAATGATCGGTTTGAAGCCTTCTCTTTCCCCAATCAATTGTTTGGCCGAGAAAAAGAACGGCAAATGCTCCTCGATAGTTTCGAAAGAGCGAGTCGTGGCGAATACGTCAATGTTATGATTGGCGGCTATTCCGGGGTTGGAAAATCGGTTTTGGTGCATGAACTTGATCGCCCCGTCGCTGCCCAACGTGGATTTTTCATTCATGGGAAGTACGATCAGTACCAAAGACAGGTCAGTCTGAGCGGAGTCTCGCAGGCGTTGGGTCGATTGGTGCAGCAAACTCTTCTTCGGCCTGAAAAAGACATTCAACTCATTCAGCGCAATTTGCTCAAATCACTGGTCGGCCTAGTGCCCACTTTGCAAAAGTTGGTTCCCGAAGTATGCGCCTTGCTTCCAGGTGAGAGTGCCGAGCCTGAGGTGCTTTCATCGGCGGAATCATCCAAGCGCGCTCTGCGATCGCTGATTGGAATGCTGCAGGTCTATGCTGAATCGGGGACGCCCGTTGCTCTGTTTCTGGATGATTTGCAATGGGCAGATCAAGGCAGTTTGGAGTTTATTAGGGAACTCTCTCAACTCGATACAGGGCGCTCTCTTTGTTTGATAGGAGCCTATCGTGATCATGAAATCACCCCTCAACACCCCCTTCGCCTTCTTTTCGATGAGCTCGCGCCCAAGCCCAGTTCGGTAAGACTAAGCTTGCAGCCTTTGGGCAAGGAACACACAAATGGCTTCATAGCCGCAACTCTGCGTCGTTCTCCGGAATCGGTCCGTGAGTTGACGACGTGGGTTTACGGACAGTCCGATGGCAATCCGTTCTACATCTGCGAAATTCTCAAAGACTTTCACCAACGCAAGCTTTTCAGTTACGACTACCACAAAGGGTCATGGGAGTTCAATCTTGCATCTTTGCAAACCCAGGCTACAGCTGATAATGTCGTCGAATTTCTGATACACCGATTACGTGAGCTAAGTGCCGAATGCCTGTGGCATCTGCAAGTCGCGGCCTGCATCGGGCATACATTTCCCCTTTCCCTGCTGAAATCTCTGCCCGGCCCTAGCACTCATGAAATCCTTGCTGCACTTGAATCAGCCTTTGACCGACAATTGATCATCTGTCGATCGCATGATGTGAAAGTTCTCCTAGCAAGCCACGAAACCGAACAGCAAGACAACCTTGTGTTTCACTTTCGCCATGACCGGATTCAGCAGGCGATCTATTCTTTGATTTCGGACACAGATCGTGTCAAAATTCATCTGCAGTTGGCCAGGAAGTTGCAAGACATGCCTAGCAGCCTTCAGCAGCATATGCAGCTGGCCCATCACTACCTCGCCTGCTTTCAGGAAATTAACGATGCAGGCGAGCAACGCATCATGCTCGAAGCATTTTCCGATGCAGCCAAGCTAGCAAAAGGTTCGAACTCCTATGAAAACGCCGTGCAGTTTTCTGGTACGGCTCGGCAGTTGATGCCATCCACCTACTGGAAGAGTTTCCCCGACTTGGCTTTTGATATTGAATTCACCTACTTTGAAGCAAATTTTCTGGTCGCCAATTTCGCAGAATCGGAACAAGCTGCTCAAGACCTTTTACCCAAAGTGAAAGTGTTAGAGCAGCAGATGCGCGTACTCTATCTTTTGTGTTTTCAATATGCCATCCAAATGAACGTCGATGCTTGTCTTGATAGCGGTCGACAAGCTCTCGCTTTGGTGGGAATTCGCATTCCTCGCAACCCCAGCTTCCCTCATGTCTTCTATCAGTTTTTGCGAGTCACTCGACTTTTTCTGCAGAAGAGCGATCAAGAGCTGATCGAAGCACGAGAGATGACCGACATATCTAAAAAACTGGCTCTTAAGATCCTCTTTGAAATGATCGCCGTCGCGACCAATTCGGAACAGCGTTGGCTCAATGGCGTCTGTATCTTTCGGGCCACAGAAATCGCCTTGCGTTCAGGCATAAGTGCCGAAGGGGCCTATGCTTATATGCTCTTTTCCATCGTTGTGGGCATCTACTTCAAGAAACGGGCTGAAGGCAAACGCATCGCCGAAGTTTCTCTAGCTATCGTCGAGAGGCTATCAACTTCCAATTTACGCGGTCGAACCTATGGCTGCTTTGCCAACTTCGTGCACAACTGGTTCTTCCCTACTCAGGGCCTACTGAGCTATTTGAAACGATCATTGGAAGCCTCCTACGAAGAAGGCGATCTGCTATGGATTGCTGCCGTCAGCATCACCACTCCTGTGTTCACTTTGGGAATAAGTCTGGAGGAGTTGGCAACGCTCCAGCAGCGCTACAATGAAATCGTCGCCAGCACCGGACACGAAGAATTCGTCACCTACGGTCTGGCCACAGTCGGCTATTGCATGGCCCTTAGAGGCTTGACCAAAAGCCCCTTGGATTTTTCTTTTGCTGACTTCGACGAGGAGACGAAGCTTAAAGAATTGGAAATTATGCGAAGTTCCATGACCATCGCCACTATTTATTCTAACAAAATAGAGAATGCCATGAGCCACGGCCTTTGGACCGAAGCCTGGGCCATGTATCAAAGCAACAAAACCCATTTTCGAGCTCTGATGGGAACGGGCAATCAATTCGACTTTGTGGTTCTCACCACGATCCTCATGGCTCGGGTAGCTGCTGAAAAGGGCCGGTGGGCGCGACTCAAAACTGCCGTTCAGCTGCTGGTCCCGATGTTTGAGGCACGTGCCTGGATGCGCTTTAACCCAAGCAATTTTACCTATCATACTCATTTCATTATAGCTGAACAATCACGCCTCCTGGGTCTCAAATCCCGAGCGTCCGATCGTTACGATAGGGCCATCGATGCCGCCAGAGCACTCAACAACTTTCGTTATGAAGCACTGGCTTTGCAAAGAGCCTTTCAACTGCATCAAAGTGGTAAAAACAAGCGTCTGGCCCAGATCTACTGCAAGGAATGGCTCCAAGTCTTGACGGTCTGGGGGGCAAATTCCCGCATTGCTTTCCTTAAAAAGAACTACCCGGACTATTGCGTTGACGAGGCTCTGCAACCGGTTCACGAAAAGTCAACGACCCTGCAGGAGATTCAAATCGGGGCATCGAGTTTGCAAGGACATAGCCACGCCCAATCACTCGACATGACCTCTCTTCTGAAGGCCAGCCAGGCATTGATCGGCGAAGTGCGACTCGAAGCCCTTCTGACCAAACTCATGGACTGTCTGCTAGAAAACGCCGGAGCTGATCGAGCCGTGCTGGTGCTGGTCGCATCAAAAGATCAATTCACTGTCAGCATGGAAGCGTCGGCAGGCAGCGGCAGCAGCCGATTGCTCAATGAGCCCCTCGAAGATTCACAAAAGCTATCTCTATCATTAGTCCGATCAGTCCTTAGAAGTCGAAAAGAGATTCTCATCGATGATCTCAAGAATCATCCAGAACTCCTGCAGGATCCATACCTACTGAAACACCCAGCTCTGTCCATCCTCTGCGTTCCCATGATTCATCAAGGACAATTACGAGGACTGATCTATCTCGAAAATCGACTCAGCCGAGGCGCTTTCACTGGCGACCGCCTACAGATGGTTGAAATATTAGCGTCACAGACTTCGGTGTCTATCGAGAACGCCCGTCTCTACGAGAACCTAGAGCTAAGGGTTGTCGAGCGGACTCGAGATATTCGTTCGATACTGGAAAATATCAGACAGGGCATCTTCACCGTCAGCAGCCTAGAACTGAAAGCTGATGCTGAGTATTCGCAATTTCTCGAGACGATTTTGGACACCAAGCGTATCGCTGGTAACTCATTGCGTCAAGTCCTACTCGCCCAAAGCAATCTGAGCTCCGATCAAATTCACCAGGTCGAGGCCAGCCTATCAGCAACCTTGGGTGACAGCCGTCTCGCCTTTGAGCTGAACAGTGGGCACTTGCCAAGGGAATTGCGTAAAACTCTTGACGGCTCGTCCAGCATTCTTGAGATCGACTGGTATCCGATTACCGATGATCAGGATACGGTACAAAAGATCCTCATTTCGGTTCGCGATGTCACGGCTCTACGCTCGCTGCAAGAAGAAGCCAAGCAGCGCGATGGGGAAATGGAACGCATTGCAGAAATTGCGGAATCACCGGCTGGTAAGCTTCTTAACTTTCTGGACGAAGCCGAACAATCCATTCGATCCGTCGAGCAGGCCCTCGAATATCTAACGGAGTCCTCGACTCCCATACGCCTGCTCGATCGTTGCCTTCATACACTCAAAGGCTTGGCCCGAAGTCTCAACTTAAAGCGCCTAGCCAGTGAACTTCACGAAGCCGAAGAGGGGGTCAAAGTCAGTAAAGCAACCCACGATGATTGCTCCTTGTGGATTCCACCCCTTTTGTCCGAGCTACGTTTTAGTTTGAATAGCTATAAGGCCACCTTCAGTCGGTTGAAAAGCATTACTGATTTGCGCAAGGACCATGGATCGATTCTCCATCTCATGGTTCCCTCTCTTGAAGCCCTCGGCCAACTTGATCTTCCAGCAGAAGCCTCTCAGCATATGTTAGCATTGCAAGCCATCATTGCTGAACAGAAGCCTAACAGCTGGCTGGACCTCAAGTATGACCTGCAATTGGTCATCTCTGAGGTGGCAAAAACACTGCATAAACCTGTGCCCAATCTGGTCATGAATATTCCGACTGGCCTAGTTCTGGGTCCCCTCGGCAATAAGCTACTTAAAGAAGTATTTGTGCACTTGCTACGCAATTCTTTAGATCATGGCATTGAATTGGAAAGCGAACGCCTGAGAAGCGGCAAGTCTCGCTGCGGATCGATTCGCATCCAGATTCTCCAGCAGGCCGAAGAATGCCGCATTCGATTCTCTGATGACGGTCGTGGACTCGATTTTGCAAAAATAAAACAAAAAGCGGAAGCAGTTGACATTCTGCCCTCGGGCCCTGCGCTGGATCACTCGCAACTGGCAGAGCTACTCTTCCACGCCGGCTTTTCAACTAGTCGATCTGTGACCGAAATTTCAGGACGCGGCATCGGTTTGGATGCTGTTCGTCATGCCCTCGATGAGCAGGGCGGATCGATTGCCATTGAACTGACCAGCACAATCGCTGCTGAGGTTTCTGCCTTCGTCTTTTCGATTCGCATTCCCCTAGCGATCCTCTCCGAATCACTGGGGCGAGGGCCTTCCTCTTTGCGCAACGCGATGTAGCCAGGGCTAGGCCTCAAGGGGAGTTGCAATTGGCAGCCAGATTGAAAAATTGGCTTCGATTAAGAACCCGGCGCTTTTAAGTCGTCGGTTAGAGGGCCAAAACACTTTTTGGTGATGAGGCCTCCTTTGCGATGTAAGGATCGCTGTCAGATACTTGGGCATCGCGAGGGCGGCAGCCGATCGTAGAGACCAACAGCCTGAGAAAGGCTGTTAACGTATTGAAAATTACTCGAGAGCGTGTTGCAAGGCTTTTTCAAAGTGAGTCGTTTTAAAGTTATAGAAGGCACGAAATTTCTCTTCACTACCAACAATGGCTATAAATTGCAAGCGATACTTTTCTTCCACTTCGCGCATTTTGGCGATATCCGAAGCCGGCGCTTTGCCATCGACTTCAGCCATCATTCGCTCTTGAGCCTTCAGCAGCGCTGCCTCCTTGGCTAACAGCTTCACGATGACTTCATTACTCATATCCAGTTTATCTTGAGCATAGCGATTCAGAGCCACGATCCAACGATTCCGAAAGGCATTGTCTCTTTCGAGCTTGAGGTAATCAATTGTAAAGAGAACATTGTCGGTATAGTTCGACTTAAAGCTGCTGGTCTGCTCCGGTACATAGGGCGTGGGTTTACGCTTCTTCAGTTGATCGGCTACATAGCTATTGGCGGCCGACATACTTTGGTTGTCTTTACGTCGATTCCAAACGATAAAGACGATAGTTAATGCAAGTGCTACAGCTCCCCATTTCATTCCCGAATGGAGAAGCAGGCCTCGCCAATAGCTCAAATCTTTGAATTGGCCGTTGGGGCCAAACGATTTGGGCATATTTTGCGACACGGCCTGGGTCTGCTTTTCGGCTTCAAGGAAGGCTTCTTCGGCTGCCTTGCGCACTAAGGCGGGTATCTGCGCCAATGGCTCGGAACCCGGAGTCTGCGAGCGAAGAGATGTCTGCACCATGGCAGCGATGGTATCAAGTATTTGGTTGCGATGGCGATGCTGAGCCATCAGGAAGCCTTCCTGCTGACCCTTAATCCAATTTTGTAGCGCCGTTTCCTGCTTCATACGCTGTTCCACCAGATCGCGTTCCGTCCGAGCTCGCAACTCTAGAATTTCCTGCTCAGATCTGGATTTGGATTGTTTGGCTTCTTCGGCCAAATCCTGGGCTTTTTGCTCCAGAGATTTGGCGATTCGCTCGCCTTTTTTGTCCCATTCTTCGCTGAGTTTTTGGGTTCGTTCGAGCAACTCTTTTTCATGTTTATCTTTGCGGATTTGCAGCTGTCTTTCGAGTTCGGCTCGACGTTCGTTCAGGGTGACTTCAAGGCCCTGGAGTTGGCGTTCGGCTTCGCGGAACATCGCCTGGGCCTTCTCTTCAGCCTTGCTTCTTTCCGCTTCAACATCTTTATACAATGCCGCTTTTTCACGTAGGTATTCCTCTTGCAGCTGCCTTTTCAGGGCTTCCAACTGCTGCTGATCATGATGCAGGCGATCAGCCATACGCTGCCGCTCGACATTCACTTCTTGGCGAAATTGCTGACGTTCTGCTTCGATCACGGATTCGAATGAGCAGCGTTCGCGATCCAGATAATCGGCCAAACCATTGATATCTTTTTGCAGAGTATTCTTGGTTTTTTCAGCCTCTTCAACTATATCCTTCGCATACTTTCTAGCTTGATCCAACTGAATGGTCTTGCTCTGCAACGCTTCTTCGAGCATCTTTCGCGACGACTGCTCCGCACCTTCGAGAATACGCTGTTTTTCTTCATAGGCCGAGTTCTGTAGAAGTTCGACACGCTTGCGTGACTCGCTGGTGATCTGGTCGCTTTCCCTCTGAGCTTTTGAAATAAGACCTGAAGCTTCGCCTTTAGCCTGCTGAATCAGCTGTTCGCTCTGCGCCTGGGCCTTGGCAATAGCATGGGCAGCATTGGCCGCCCCTTCCTCGGTGAGGTTACGCGACTTCTCACGGGACTTCATCACCATTTGGGCCGCTTCCATCCGCGCTTCCGTCAATACTTTTTCGGCGGAAGCCTCGGCTTTAGCAAGCTTTTCAAGAGTACCGGACTGGGCTTCTTGTGCAGCTTTTTGCATCAAGAGATCAGCCGATTTTTGGTATTCTTCGCGCAGCCGCTCGGCCTCATGGCGAGCGGCGCTCATAATTTTCCGTGCCTGATCCTGACAGTCATCGATTATCTTAGCGAGCAGTTCCCGCTTTTCATTGATGTCTTTATCAAGCTCACCACTATCTTTCTGCAAGGTATCGTGCAGATCCTGAGCCTTCTTTTCTTGAGCCAAAACAGCTTCAAGTTTTTCATGCTCAGAGGCCAAAGCCTGACGGGTTTGATCCAAACCTATTTGAGCTAAATTGATTTCCTCGAGCATGAGAGTCTGGCGTTGCTGGTACTGCTTAATCTGTCGGTCGTGGTCCAAAAGTGTTTGGTTTTGCAAATGCATAGCTTCCGTGAGTTTTCTCACTTCGGTATGCAGGTCACTGGCAGCATTCTTCACGCTGGTAAGCTGTTTGCGTTCTGTTTCTATCGCGGTCTTCAGGGCCTCCAGTGCCAGACGCTTTTCCGATGCCGCCGTATCGAGC
>JBGSTF010000290.1:0-75060 GCA_041736645.1 Oligoflexus sp.
CAGGGTCTCGACTCTTTTTCAGGCCTATCTCAGCAGCGATATCTGGCCAGATCCTCGTCTCATTGCCATAAAATCTGCAGCTGCATCCAAGCAAACTCTAGTTGAAGTCGATTATCAGAGTGATTTGCGAGTTCCGGTTGATGTGGAGCTCAAAACACGTTCAGGACAGAAGCTTGTCAAGCGGATGGATCCGAGCAAGAATCAGCAAACACTTCTATTTGATGTGCCTCCGGGCGAAGTTGAAGTTGTTGAGATAGACCCCTCGCGTAGCATCTATGACAGTGACCGATTCAACAATAGCAATGCCTTTACCCCGGTGAATTTCTTTCCTGGCAATGCGCGGAATCTCGCTGATGATGCCTATACGATTCTATGGGCACCTTTTTTGCAAAAGCTGCCGGGCAATGATTTATCTGTGCAACTGGGTTGGCAGCTCTTTCGCTATGTCGGAACTGGCCTGACGGGACTCCTGGTGCATCATCCTCAATCCGGCAAAGTGGGCTATCGCTTGCTTTGGCAGCAGTCATTTCCCGAAAGCTCATTGAGCTTGAATATGCGGTCCGCCCAAGATGATGATAAGACTCTGCCGGGCGAGCGATCGACAGACATTACGATCTCGAGGCGTCCCTTATTTACAGGTTGGTCATTGCTTGATCTTTACACGAGGCAGAGGCTGCGTCAGACGCTTGGATTTGCTAATGAAAGCCATCTTACCTCCGCTTTGGGTTTTACCTTGCACAGTCAGCGTCGACGAGTGTGCAATCTAGAATTCGCTGCCGAGCAGGAACAGAGCACTTGGGTGCCGAATGGCAGTTTTCACTATCAGCGGAGTTTTGGTCTTTTGAAATCACATTGTGAAGTGCCCGGCTTACAATGGAAAACTCATTTCTTTTCGGGTGTCTCGAAACGTCATGGATCACTGCCAGGAGGGGGATTATTTAATCCGCAAGATCTTGATGAGGCTCGCCTTCGCCTTGATCGACCGCAACTGGAGTTGGCCGGACGACTCAACATGTGGAGTACGGAATTTGCCGTTCCTCTGCGTCTGCCGCTGCCTCGAGATTTGTTAGTCCTGCCGAGACGATCACTCATAAAAGTGTTTGCAGATGGTGGCCATATCCGCGAACCTGAACATCGAGTGGTCTCGAGTGGAGTTGGGTTGGTCTTGCCTATCGGTGGCGACGTGGTCGGTAAGCAACCGATCACCTTCCTGGAGTTCTCGCTGCTCTCCGTCCTCTATCGTAAGGTGGATCGTCAAGTCGATTCCAAGCCAGGTCTTTTGTTTGACTTCAGCGGTCAGCTCTAGGATCGAAGAAATGCACAAAAAAATCGGAAAGCCCTCTTTCCTGGCAGGAAAGAGGGCAGCACAGAGTTTACCAAAGTCAGGATTAGGGACGAGAGATGGCATCCAAGGGTATATAGCTTCGGCTCGTCGAGCCGGGTAGCTTCCAATAGAGTTCCAATGCGATTCGCCAGCGTGGTCCTTGGTAGTAGGCCACGTGGAAGCTGTGACTGCCCTGACTCAGATAGAACCGATTTTTCTTTTCAGTGACAGCGTGAAGTCCATCATTATCGATAACTTGGGTATCGTCGATCCAAAGAATGGCTCCGTCATCTGAAATCAGGCTGAATTCATAGGTTCCCGATTTGGGTGCCTCGACCTGAAAACGCATATCTAAACCAAACCATTCCACTAGGCCCTCCACTCCGGGAAATCCCTCGGTGAATTGACGGTCTTTGATATTGAGCTGAGAGACGCAAACCGTTCTGATAGCATTCATACTAGAAAAATCGGGAAGATTTCTGGTGCCATCTGGCAATTGGAAGAGTTCGGCCACTATGTTTTTATCTGGACTGGCTTCACAATCATCGAAAATAGTCTGAGCAGCTTGTTGTTCAGTGACTGCAGCCTGCTGGGAGCTGGAATTTTCTGGTTCTAGATCTCGGTCAGCACTTGGCTCTGTTTCCTGTCCCGCATAGGTGTCTGGAAATGCCTTGGCTTCCGGAGTTCTTTCCGGCTGCTGTCCTGTTTCATCAGCTTTGGGTGTTTCACCGTTGGTCACAAAGATGGCTTCGTCGCCCGTAGGAAGTTCATTGAACTGGGTGGGGTCAGAGCAGGCTGTCGTCAAGACCAAAAGGCCAAGCGTGAGATAATACTGAGGTCGAACCTTATGCATGCTGCAAACTCCTCTAGGGGGTGTCCCCAAATACTCGATATAATCATTTTTCGGTGTTCGAGAATCTTTCTTTGAGAAAATAATTCTTACCTCAGGAGTCTGATTTTTTGGTAAGGAAAGTCGGTGCTTGAAAGGGTCTGGTAAGGATTCACGGAAGGCAATTAATCAAAGGTGAAAGTTTTTAAGGTTTCATACTTGAGAACATTTTTACAAAAACGTGTAGGGTTGGTCGCTGGACTTTAAATAAGGCATGGATTACTGGGTCTTAATGACTAAACGATAGCCTTCTCCGTAGACCGAGCTCAGAGAGAGATCCTGGCATCCTGCTAGTTGAAGCTTCTTTCTGAGATGCGAGATGTGTGAATCGATCGTACGATCCTGCAAAATCTCTTCCCCTTCCATTGCGTTAAGGAGTTGTGTCCGGTTGAGCAGTCTTCCGGCATTCTGCAGAAAGATGCGAAGCAGGACAAATTCCTTACGACTCAGCTGCAGATCCTTGCCTTGCAAACTGGCCCTTTTCTCCTCCAAGTCCAACACGAGTTCGCCTTGTTTGAGTGTTGGAATCATCCGACTTTGCCTCTGGATGAGTTTTTCCAAGCGCAGAGCCAATTCTTTCAGACCAAAAGGTTTGCGGATATGATCATCGGCACCTGCAGTCAGACTGGCGAGAGCAGTATTTTCGTCCGATCGGGCTGTGATGATGAGAATGGGCAGACTGGGATCTTTGAGACGCATGGCCTGGCACAGCGTGATGCCGTCACCATCCGGCAGTTCAATATCCAAAACTCCTGCGGTAAAATTCTCCTGTTGCCAAGCCTGTCTTGCCGATCCCGCGCTACGACAAAGTAAAACTTGGTATCCCCGGAGTTCCAGGTTGGAGCGAATGTGATCGCCCAGCCGCGTGTCGTCTTCAACCAGTAGTATTCGGCCCATGCCTTTATCCTGTGGGAGCAGAGGTCTTTGTTTCTGGCCAAGTGACATCAGATTTCTGCTCCGTTCTCATCAGCATCACTTGTCGATTTGCTGTTACTGGTTTCCAGCCAGGCCTACCGAAGGCATAAAGCAAACGCTGACGCCAGCCTTCAGCCTGCCATACATCTTTGCCAAGTGCGATCCATTCTTGGAAAAAAAGTTTTAGGGGATTGTGGCTGGGGGCTTTGCCTAAGAGGCCGTAGGTGATGGTGACATCAGTTTGTTCTACGGCAATGGTGCCAAAGATTCGGTCAAAAATGATGAGAATGCCTCCATAATTTTTGTCGATGTACTGGTCATTGGTCGCATGGTGAACACGGTGATGACTTGGTGTATTGAAAAAATATTCATACCATCCTAGACGCGGTACCCATTCGGTATGCAGGAAGAACTGATAAAAGAGATTGATTCCATACATCGTGGCGACGGCCTGTGGAGAAAAGCCAAGCAGAAAGAGCGGGATAAAGAACACAAAGAGTCCGGAAAACGCACCCGTGAGACCCAAACGATAGGCTCCAGAGAAAGTCATGGTTTCAGGCGAATGGTGGACGCTGTGACTGGCCCACAACCAGCGAATTTCGTGAGCGCATCGATGCAGCCAATAGTAAGCAAATTCAGCTCCAAAAAACAGCAGAACAAGGCCCCAAAGGGTGTCCGTTGGTATGGTAAAGAGTCTCAAACTATAGAGGTAGTCGTTCATTGCCGCTAGGTAAGAAACCTTAGCTGTGAGAACTCCATAGGTTAAGGCCATAGTCAGTGATATCCCTGCGTCTGCCAACGGGAAAGGCTTTTGGTGCTTTTTGTAGAGATATATTTCCCAAAGGATCAGCCCAATAAAAATAGGAAAACCATATAGAAGTAGAAATTTAGGGACCATAGGACGTTCTCCAGGTTCGATTAAGCAGGTAAAGTGACAAGGTTTTTTCCCCCAAAGGGTCCGCCTCGGCTGACCCTTTCATTAATTATCGGCGATGATTGTGGTGAAAGTATGGAAAAAGAGCAGTCTCAAGCAAGAATATTTGGAGCTCCTGGACGCCCAGGAAGCTCAATCCAAACCGAGACATAAGCGGTGTCCCGATGTTCGGTAATATTCTGTTCCAACCAAGCGTTACCTCCAAGGTGGCGACTGACCCCTACGATGATGGAAGAACCGAGACCTAAGCTGGTATGAGCCTGACCGGCTTTTTCGGTAATGATTCTTTGGCGTCTCTTATGCCCCCAATGGCTGAGATCTTCGGGACTTAGAGCTTTGCAGTCATTACGAACTTCAATGCGCCATCGATTTTGCAGCCAGTGGATAGTGCAGAAAACCTCTTTTTGAGCGAAATGAAAGGCATTGTCGAAGGCATTCTGCAAAAGTCGCCGCAGCAGAGCTTCGTCGCCGGGCACCCAAGCAGGGTCCGAGCAATCGGCAGACCATTGGAGACAGATAGCTAGGTGGGCAACGGAGCTATGTTCCTGCGAGCTCTGCCAAGCAGCAGGAATGACCTTTCGCAAATCAGTCCATTGCCCAAGTGCTGCCGTATCGGTTCGATCGACTTGAGCAAGAATCAAGAGATCGTCAATCAAACGCTGAAAGTATTCGAGATCGAGCATAAGAGTTTCTTGGAGCTTTTCCCGCTGCTCAACTGTGATGGTATCGTGAAATTCCTTCAGTGTTTCAGCTGCGGCTCTCAGACTGGCTAGAGGTGTTCGGACATCATGGGCCAATTCACGGAGCAAGCGTGCTCGACGTGATTCCGATTGTTCCAATCGCTGGATGGAATCTTCTACGGCCTTTGCCATACTGTTGAATTCGTCGATGAGTTGCAGTCGGGGTTCCCATAAGGCTTGCTCGATACGGCTTCCCCAGGATCCTTCGCGTATATGCTGCAACACATTGCGAGCGTTTCGACCCTTGCTTTGCAGAAAAAGGTAAGCGAAGAGAACGACGAGTATCATACAGCCACTGCTGCTAAGGACGAGGATCAATTGTCTGGGTAGCATCAGCTCTCGATAGATAGTGTTCTCAGGATCTTGAACCCAGAGTGTCCAGTTTTGCTGACAGATCTGATCCTGATGAACCCAAAGACTCGTTGCTCGCAAAGGATTATCGGTTCGCCAGTGGGAAGAATCGCGCTCTATGTTTTCTAGACTTGGTGGAGCGTCTAGTCCTACAGTTCTTTGCGCCAAGACTTGTCCGGCAGTATCCAGCAGGACAAGCTGCAAATTTTTAAGATGTCTCGTGCCAGAGGAGTGAGGCAGGAAGAGAGGCGAGGCTCTAGGATCGCTGCAGTTGATAGCTTCGGCTGCCATCTCTGCGAGGAGTTGGAGCAAAGCTCCATGAGGTCGTCCGAAGAGCATAAGATTGATACCCCAAGCCAAACCCATACCACCCAAAGCTGCCGCCGTGAGCACAGTGAAAAAAGCAAGGGAAAGTCGACGCATAGAAACAATCCTGACTCAGGCCTTGAGCCCGTCTCTTCCAAAAATTCTTGTAAAGGCAGCCATTGCCCACCATGTATTCCGATGCATTGTAGCAAACTGTAGGCCGCTTGCCATGGTCTCTAAGCCGACCCGTCGGCAATATTTTCCCCTTAAAGTTTATGGATATGGCCGATACAGCCTAGGTCCGAAGATAAAGCGCAGGGGGTCTTGGTTGCGACTTTGCTATCAAAAGCTGAATAAAACAATCGCCTTTATACTTCTGTCCCTAGTAGGTTCCCAGTTGCTTTGGGCCGATCCTGCTGCGCCGGAGTTGGAGCGTCGAGTCGCTGCTTTGGACCTCCGCCATGGCCCTTCGCATCGAGTTGTTACTTTGGATGGCCCTTGGGAATTTTATTGGAAGCAATTGCTGCCACCTGGAGTTGATGATGCCCCTTTGGGTTTGAGTCCAGTCCGAGGCCCATGGCGCTATCTGGGTTATCAGTATCTAAAGGATCCTTTGAGTGATGACGGCTATGCTAGCTATCGACTGCGCTTTAAAGGATTGACGCCGCGAGAGGAAGGCTACGAACTCCGCATTCCAGAAGCTTCAAGCGCTCTGAAAGTTTTTATCTATCCAGAATCACGTCCAGATCGGATTAGTTTTCGGCAAGTTGGCAAAGTAGGGGAAAATCGCGAAAGTACAGTGCCGGATATCCAATCCTTGGTGGTGAATTTTCATCCACAAAGCGTCGACGAAACATGGGTTGTCTTGGTTCACTTAGTGAACTTTCACTATGCTCGAGGCGGTCTTCGTGAATTTCCAGAATTGGCGCCCACTCCGTTATTGAGCCGTGAACAAGCATCGGAGCACGACGGCTTTCTGATAGGTGCCGGAGCTCTGCTGCTGGTCGCTGTGTATAATTTTATGATCTATACTCGGCGTCGACAGGATAGGGCCAGCCTGCTGCTCGCAGTTTTCTGCTTTCTTTTAAGCATTCGGTCATTTCTTGCCGGAGATGCGGATCGAATGCTCTTTGCAGATCCGAGTCTGTTGTTATTTACTTGGCGATATAAGTTGGAATATCTTACGGTATCGCTTCCTCCCGTTGTCTTTGCTATGTTTCTGACGCAATTTTTTCCTGCCCTGGATGCCTGGCGAGCCTTACCTTGGTTTAAGGCCTTGGCGGCGATTGGCAGTCTATTTATCATTTTTACTGAAGCCAAGGTCTTTACTTCCTTTCTATGGTTGGTCCAGATCAGTGTAGCGCCTTGTCTGGTCTACAATTGTTGGCTGATTGTCCGCGCTGTCGCCAAGAATCTGGATGGTGGCCGAATACTTTTCAGTGGAATTGTGGTCATCAGCCTCGGTATCCTTTATGATGTTCTGGTGACCTATCATGTGTTCAATAAGCCATTTCTCATGCAGTACGCTGTCATAGTCTTTATCGGGGCTTTAAGCCAAGCTGTGGCTCGTCGATTTGCTCAAACCTTTGACCGGGTGGAGCATCTTTCGCATAACCTTCAATCAGAAGTCGAACATCAAACTAAGCGACTCCAGATGCAAAAGAATCTGCTGGAGGAACAGCAGTCGCAGCTCATCGTTGCCCATCAAGAACTGCAGCAATTGGATGAACAGAAGACTCGGTTCTTCAGCAATGTGTCCCATGAACTGCGTACGCCGCTGACCCTCATTCTTGGTGGACTCAAGGCGGCGCTGCATCAGGAGCATGTTGCAGAGAATTTGGATCAGGCCTTCCGTCACGGGCAGAGGCTGTTTCGATTGGTCAACCAGCTGTTGGACTTCCAAAAGTTGACGATGGCACACGGCCATCTGCGTCTGCAACGCATTGACCTGAGGCAATTCGTAGATGAGTCGGCGCGATACTTTAAGGACATGAGTCGGCAACGAGATGTGGAATTGCGCTTGGATTGGGCTGGGGCCAAAGAAGGGCCTGTAGAAGTCTTAGGACACATCGATTCCTTGGAGAAAATTCTCTTCAACTTCCTCTCTAACGCTCTCAAGTTTACCCCCAAGGGCGGGGTTATTACGATAGCTTTAAGTCAGGTCAACCAATGGGCTCGTATAACTGTCACGGACAGTGGATGTGGCATCTCTAAGGCTGATCAAGGCAAACTCTTTCGTCTTTTTTCCCAAATTGAGGGGCAGCATCAAAAAGGCCAAGAAGGCACTGGACTTGGTTTAGCTCTGGTCAAAGAGCTCAGCAGCAAGATGAACGGTAAGGTAGGAGTTTACAGCGAGGAACGTCAAGGAGCGAGTTTTTGGGTCGAATTTCCGGCATTGAAAGCCAATGCGGAGGTCCTGGACTTGCTCTATGTCGATCCAGATCCCAAAAGTCGAGAGTTCGTTCAGAGTTTCTTTAAGTCGCATTCTCTTCTTAAAGCCGTGAAGACGATAGCCCATCCCAATGAAGCTCACACTCTGCTCAATGAGTTTACCATCAGGGCCTTGATATGCAGTGCAGAGTATGAAGACGACGCCAGCTACGTTCTTTTCAATCACACTCATAGCTGCCAGGAAGAGTGTTGGTTGGCTTTGGTTTCGGATCATAATGTGATGCCAGCGCATCGCTCGGCCATGATTGACGCCAGTCAAATCAAAGCTATGTATCACAAACCTTTGGAAGAATCGATGCTTCGGGCTTGGGTTGAGGGGGTCACGGAAGTCAAGCACCAGCAGGACCCTGTGCTCGATCTTTTGTACGTGGAAGACGATAAGGGCGAGAGCGATTTCTTTCGACTCGCCTTGGAACAGCTATCGGCTCGAACTCGTTTTCGAATTGTCAGCAATACCGATGATGCTGCTCTCGTCCTGAAGCACCACCAAGTCAAGGTCCTGCTCTCCGATATTGTTCTGGGGCAGCAACGTGGGACTGATCTGCTAAAATATGCCGCAGAGCATCATCCCGAAACGTTCCGCATCATGATTACAGCTCAGGCGACGGCCGATATCTTGGAAGAAGGGATCAATAAAGGTCATGTCCACTATGTGATTTACAAGCCCTGTAATATCTATGAAGAGATTCAGGCCCTGCAAGATTTTATGAATCGTAGCCCGATCGCTGATATTCGAATCCCAGAGACACAGGAATTTGTGCCTCGTGATTGGCATTTTGCTGAAATCGAAGCTCCCAATGTTCGACAGGATCCGAGTGAGATTCTGCCAACATCTCCTTTGCCCGAAACCCCAAGCCTTTTGGTCTTGGATGATCTCGCCGATATGCGACGCTTGATTGGGAATACTTTGGCAGCAGCAGGCTATCGAGTGGCTCTGGTTGAATCCGGACAGAAAGCATTGGATCTTATTTTTAAGCGTGAACAGCGCTTTGACTTAATCGTCAGTGATTGGATGATGCCTGGAATGGATGGTCCAGAGTTTATTCAGATTCTGCATCAGCATGAAGAGTTTGCATCGATCCCTACGATTCTTTTGACAGCCAAATCAGATGATTCAAGTCGCGCCTTAGCTACCCGTCTGGGTGCAAACGCCTATATAAACAAGCCTTTTGATGATCTTGAATTGGTTTCGACGGTCGAAAACCTTTTGGATTTAAAGAAGCGAGAACGAAAAATCGATGATTTGAATCGCTACATCGCTCAAAATGTTTTACAGCGTTTTCTGCCCCCTCAATTGGTAAAAGATATCATTGAGGGGCGTTCGACTTTGGATGATCAGGTTAAGCAAATGGATGTCACCGTGCTGTTTGCGGATCTGTGTAATTTCACCAAGTCGACAGAGGTTCTATCGCCGTCGGCGATCGCTCGTATCCTCAATAGTTTTTTCATACGAATGAGTCAGGTGATATTTGATCACGGTGGCACCATCGATAAGTTTATGGGTGATGGGATCATGGTCATCTTTGGAGCTCCGAATGGCATGAATAAGCTTGCACAAATTGAGCATGCCCAGCAGTGTGCTCTGGCGATGCAAGAAGCCTTAACTGCTTTGAATGAAGATTGGCGGTCCCAAGAGAATTATGATTTTAAAATGAGAATTGGCATGCATTGCGGCTCAGCCATTGTTGGCAGCTTTGGTGGAGCGCAAAGATCGGATTATACGGTGGTCGGTCATACAGTGAATATTGCTTCACGAGTCGAGAATTTGGCAGGTCCGGGCGAAATTTTCGTGACCGAAGCCGTCGTCCAGTATCTGGCCCCGGGCACTTGGGAGTCCATAGGTTCCCATAAAGTGAAAGGCTTGGAAATCGAGCTCCCGCTGTTCCGACTGCAACGTCCTCGATTCGAACGGGCGGCTTAAGGCCTGAGCTTTTCACTTTGCGCAAATCCCGTCTTCGTTATATCTCAAAGCACATAAAGCCCCTTTTGGGGAACCTCTGTCATCTGGAGAGTTTCGCATATGGCCCCTTCCACGCAAGATCCCGTCCAAGTTTTCGCTGAATGGTTCAACGAAGCCAAAGCCTCAACTCTCCGCGATCCCACAGCTATGGCTTTGGCGACAGTTGGCGAGGATCTGATGCCCGCGGTTCGTATGGTTCTGATGAAGAACTTCGACCAGACTGGTCTGGTCTTTTATACCAATATGACGAGCAATAAGGCGCGTCATATCAGAGCCCATGCCCAAGCATCCTGTTGTTTCTACTGGGAGCCTTTGCACAAACAAGTGCGTGTAACCGGTCAAGTCGAGTCTGTCACGGTAGCGGAAGCTGATGCATACTTCGCCAGTCGACCGCGCGAGAGTCAACTGGGCGCATGGGCTTCGTTGCAGTCTCAGCCGATGAAAGAAAGATCGGAGTTCGAGCAAAGGCTGACTGAGGTCACTCAACAATACGACGGCCAGACAGTTCCAAGACCGCCACATTGGTCAGGTTTTCGTATTCTACCCGTCCAAGTTGAGTTTTGGACCGAAAGACCCTTCCGTCTCCACGAACGGGTAGTCTTTACTCGAGCTCAAGCCGAGGGGTCCTGGAAGCAAACCATCCTTTATCCCTAAGCTAAGATTTTCAGGGACTTAGTAGGACCCCAGTTGCAAGTTCTTGCGAATAAGAACTGGGGAGCTCTCCCCCTCGCCGTCTGTTTGGCTTTCCACTTGACTAAAATCTCAGGATATTTTAAGTCCATGCCTCCAAGTGCATAAGATTTCTGTGCTCACTTATTGTTAATTTTAGTATTTATGCCGATAGTGGGGTGGACCTTGGGTTCAGGTGACTTTTCTATCGCCTGGAAGTTCTGTTACTCGGAAAGGTACTATGGTTTATTTGATCGCCAGTCTGGTTTTGCTGCTATGCACGCCTTTTATCGTGCATGCAGTAATGCGCTTTCGAAAGGCGTCGCAGGTTCTGGCCTTTTTTCTGGTCCTCGGCATAACCTATACAATCTTGATGCACATTATCGTCGAGAACATGGAAACCTTCGGTTGGCTTGCAGTTGTGGCGGCAGTGATCGGTGTAGCTATATTCGGTGTGGGCGATGACTTTTTCTTTTCTCATCCCGAGAAGAAATCCGGCCTTTTTCTGACCTTAGTGCAAATCTTTCTCTTCGTTCATGCCATGGTCGATGGTGCCGCGCTCGTGAGTTCGGATTTGCCTGTAGTCAATTCCCTATGGCCTGAACATCATCATGCGCAAGAGCTGAGTTTCAGCATCCTTCTGCATCGCATGCTATTTGAAGTCTTTATCTGGAAATATTTCTTAGATCGTCACGGTCGCAGGACTGCGCTTTTTGTCCTTTTCAATGTTGCCAGCGGAACAATTCTCGGATTCTTCGTGAGTAAAGCGCTATTCAGCGTGATTCCAAGTTACTTCGGCTTATTTGAGGCATTTATTGGAGGCGCCCTTCTGCATTTGGTGTATGATTACTTCAAGGAACGTCTCTTGCCGAAAAAACGACGCCATGCAGTCGGATCGGCAGTATTGGATCTGGAAATTCCCTTAGGCCCAGTCCAGAAATCCCTGACGTACCCTCATTTTGATTCGTTGCCGGGAGACAAGGCGGAGACCCATGGGCATAGGCCATCATCATCACCATAGTTCGGATCACCATTCTCACGCCCATCATGAAGACCATCAGCACATCCTGGACGAGCGTAATTCCAAGGATGCGGTCAAGCGTATCAAATGGGCTTTTTGCCTGAATATGGCATTTGCCTTGATTGAATTGATCGGCGGTATCTTGATCGGCAGCTTTGCGATTATTGCCGACGCTATCCATGATTTTGGGGATAGCCTGAGTTTGGCTTTGGCGCTCTTTCTGCAAAAAAAATCCGCTCAAGGTCCAAGTGCTGACTTGACCTATGGCTACCAGCGCTATTCTGTGCTCTCCTCCCTGCTGTCGGGTACGATTATCGTTGTAGGGTCCTTCGTGATCTCCATCGAATCGGTGACTCATCTCACGCAAGCGCGGGATATTCCCAATGTGCCTTGGATGATTGGACTCGCCATTATTGGCATTTTAGCCAATGGCCTAGCAGCTTTTGGCTTGTCTCATGGGCATTCCCACAACGAAAAAATTCTTTCCTGGCATTTGATCGAAGATCTTTTAGGTTGGGTTGCGGTCCTAGTTGGAGCCATTTGCATCAAGGTTTTTCAGGTGGCTTGGATTGATCCTTTACTGGCGATCGGCATTTCTATTTTTATACTCTATAATGTCTTGCGCAATATGCGTGAACCTTTGCGCATTATCCTGCAGCAAACACCGAATCCTCAGGATCTCGCCGAACTGAAGCACGAGCTCACTCATCTGGAGGGAGTCATCCATCTATCTCAAGTTTATGCTTGGACCTTGGATGGTCACCAGCATGTGTTCTCGGGCTGTTTGAAGCTTCGCCGGATGGACGAGGCTCTCGCCATCAAACAAAAGGCTCGAAGTTTGATAGCGAGCCGAGGCTATCGATTTATTACGCTAGAAATTGAGATAGAAGACGAGCCCAAGGCTTCTTGACACCAAAGAGACCTAGCCCAAAGAAGATAAGAGATGCTGCCGCTTTAGGGCTGGATTAAGTTCTATTAACTATCTGCAATCATTATTCTTTCGTCATGGTATTGATGTTCCGCCAGGAACGGCCGAAGAGCCTTCCTATGGGGGAAATTTATTTATGTTTGGCTTCGGCAATTCCAAGCATTTCTTACGCTTAGGCACTTTGTGTCTGACCCTCTTTGTTTTGACCACAGCCTGTCAGCCGTCCGCTCCAGAGGGCGAAATCAGTCAGGACGACGAAGCGGTTGACGCAACAGGTGCTGATAGTTCCGGCGACGTGAAAATCGCCAGCCCATCTAAAGCTAGGCGTCCGGATTTTTTGGTGCGATTCGCTGCCAGTGAGCGAGCCAATGATTTCAGTGCTCTTCGTCTAGTTAGTGCGATCAGCTATTTGGAATTCTCTGTGACGAGTTGCGCCAGTGGATATTCGGTCAGTGGACTGGGTGCCGCAACGCAAAGTTTTAATCTCTATCGATTCGATCAAGGCTGCCAAGCGAAATTAGATCGCTTCACCATCAACGGGCAAGTATTTACCATCAGCGCAGGTCAGACATTCAATGGCAGTCTTAATGCGGTCAATTCTTTCACGGGCAATCTTGGCAAAATTGTTCAGGTCAAAGTTGTTAAGCAGCTCCCGCAAATTCTCGATACTGTCGATGCCGATGTAAACTTTCTCATCACCGAAAATAATTTGGGAGCCGATGTCTCCTTGGTTATCTATCAGGTCGGCATCAGTGTGAGTCCTTCATCCTTGACGGAAGGTGATGTGGGCCCCGCTTTATTTTTGGTGAAAAGGGCTAGTCCAGCGGTTGGGAGTTTGACGGTAAACCTCAACGTGACAGGAACAGCGACTCCAGGGGTCGATACCTCCAGCGTGCCAAGTTCTGTTGTTCTACTCGATGGTCAAGCAACGACCAGTTTCACCGTCTCAGCTTTGAACGATGCGGACTTGGAGCCGACGGAATCACTGACCATCGGCATAGGTATGGGTGCCTACGATCCTGACCCAAACCTGGCAACGGTCGATATTGAAAATAAAATTCCCTGGGTGGCTCCAACTTGGAACTCGCTAGTTGGGTCTGTGAGTGTGCAGGAGGCAACGCCGCTGAATATTGCGGTCAATGCCAATAACCCTAACGTGGGCGACTCTCTCAGCTACGCAATTGATAGTGCACGCAGTAGCTGTGTCACAGGATGGTCACCTGCGCTGTCTATCAATGCCAGTGGTGTCGTCTATGGGATTGCAGATGATCCCGCTATTGGAACCTGCCTGTTGGTCGTTACGGCAAGCAATTCGATTGGTTCGATTTCTCAGGATATCAATGTCACAGTCACCAATCTACCCGAATTGCCTGTTTGGAGTCAGACCTATGCCACATCCAGTCTGTTCGATGCGGAAGCCTTGGATTTGACTTTTGCCGCTACGGATCCCGATCCGGGTGCTGCCTTGGTGTATTCTTTGGATCCATCCTCAACCTGCTCAAGCGCCAGCTGGACAGTCGCTCCCACAGTTGCGGCCAGCACGGGGCGAGTGACAGGCACTCCTTCGAGCAATTCGGTGGGTGCTTGTACGATAGTTGTCAAGGCCACCAGCCAGGGAGATGTGATCAGCTCGACTCTTTATGTCACTGTTTCCAAAAGGACTTTCGTGTGGACCGCTCCGGCGGGTATTACCGTCAATGCCTGCGTGCCGTTGTCGGTATCTTTGGGTGATGGCATGGGACGCATTGTCAACGCTCCCTCAGCTTTTACCTTGTCGATGATTGTCAATAATGGAACAGGAGCTTTCTATAGCAATGCCACATGCACGACTGCCATCACCACAAAAGCTTGGTTGATCAATACCAACAATGTGAGCTTCTATTTCAAAAGCACGACAGCTTCGCAAAATCTGACTTTAGTTGCGACCAACGGCACCTACGATCCAGGTGTGGCCAACGTCAGCATTGGATCATCTGCAACCAAGCTTTTGGTGACTGGTCCTTCGACAGTGGCAACGGGGCAGTGTGTTAAATTTCGAGTCGATCAGACCGATGCTAATGGCATCAAAATTGCCACTGCTGTGAGTTTGCCCTTGACCCTCACCTGGCTTTCGACACTCTCGGCTTTTACCAATGCAAGCTGCGATAATAGTCTCTATAATCCGGCGATTCCAGCTTGGGATAGCGGCCTGGATGTTTATTTATTAGGTGTTTCTGTTGGCTCTGGTTATCTGAATGCAGCAGCAGCTGCGTTGACTTCTATGCAGCTGACAGTCAATGTCACGTCCAGTCGCGTTTGGTGGAATAGTTCCTGGGGCTATCGATCGAGGATTCAAGTGGATAATTTGGATCAAGCCACTACATTCACCAATCAGCCCATCCTTCTGCGCCTTACTCCTCAACGGCTTGACTATAGCCGCGTGAAGGCTGATGGCTCGGACCTTAGATTTATTGCTTCGGATAACAGCACGGACTTGCCCTATCAGATCCAGCAGTGGGTTCCCAACGGAACCTCGTTGGTGTGGGTGAAGGTGAATTCGATTGCTGCCAGCTCGTCTCAGTCATTCTTTTATATGTATTATGCTAATGGTTCGGCAACGGATCCAGCCACATCTTCACAGGTTTGGACTGACTATAACTACGTCTATCACCTGAACGAGTCACCAACCGGAGCGGCACCGCAATATAAGGACAGCACGGCATCAGCCAATCACGGTACGGCCGTCGCAAGTCCGACCTCATCTTTGGGTCCAAATGGAACCTGTGCTAGTTTCATGGGAAATCGGGACTATATCAATATGACAAACAATCTTGCTCCCGTTCTTGGTGCCACCGCAACTTTTTCTGCTTGGGTTAAAACCTCTCAGGTTGGGCAAACCTTGGGTTGGAACTCACCAGCCATAACCGGGGTCGAATTTGTCGGAAACACCAATGATATTCAATATGGATGGATCGATAACACTGGAAAAATAGGTGTGACCGCAGGGGATGGTGCTGCCGCAAAAAGTAATTTCGTCGTCAATGACAACGCTTGGCGGCATGTTACGATTACAAGGCAATCAAGCAATGGTGCGGTCAAATTCTATGTCAACGGCGTTCAAAATGGAACAGGAACCTCAGAGGCGGGGGTCAAGACCACCGCGTTCAAGCAGATCGGGATGCTCTGGGATTCGGGAGGGAATCACCGGAATTTTGATGGATTGGTTGGTGAGGTGAGAATCTTTACCGGCGTGATGACGGCAGCCCGCATTCGTGCCGATTACAAATATCAACTCGACTCATACCTGAGCTACAAGGAAGTTGAAGCCTATTGATAGAAGGCAGCACCGGCCTTCAGTAAGGCAAAGCCTGGACCTCCTGAAGCTTTCTTTGGGCATGAACCATCAGCTGAAGAAGGTTATGAACCTCGCGACGAATTCCCTTTTGGAGTTGAGGATCCAGCTCTCGCTCCATACGATTGAAGCCCAGATAAACTCTTTGACTATAGCTGGCAAAGGCAGCCAATTGTCGGTTGATAACAGTTTCGCGGAGAGTGGGTACAAGCAATGGGAGGAGCTCCCTGGATCCAGTAGGCATGATCGTGAAGTCTCGCACTCCTAATGCCATCACGGTTTGCCAGTCAAGGTCCAAGGGCTCAGCATCGACCATCATGATAGCCTGTGCGAAAAGTTCGCCGCGCTGCCTGAGCTGTTGCATCTCTCGAGCTATTTGGCTCCCTGAAATGTCAGGCATGTCCCATTTGGCGATGACCAGATCAATCTGGTCTCCCACCACAGAGCTCAAGAGATTGATGGCTTTCTTGCCAGAATCAGCTTCAATGAGACGAGCTTTTGGTAAAATCGATCGGACCAGCTCCGCAATCTTCGATAATTCCGCGGGCTCCTTGTGAACGATAAGAATGCAAACTTCCAGCGGTATGGCCGAAATCGTCGCGAGTCGATGCCTCAGCATATCGGAGTCTTGGGAATTGCGGCGGGCCTTTTGATTAGGGTTTTGCTGGAGGGGACAGCTCGAACAAAGGGGTAAAGGTCCAGATTCCGCTGCCAATGACGAGGGCGCTGTGGAAACTAGGCTCAGTTTTCGATCGGAACCGCTCAGGTCAACAGTTTTCAGGAGATTCAGTTGATTGATCTCATCCTGGATCCGCTGGGTAAAAGCCGAACCTGCAAGGTCGGGGTCCTGATCGGGGCTTGTGGAATCAATCGCAGTGGCTAGTTGAGTCAGGCCAGAGTCAAGGATTTGTATCGAAAAGTGCTGGAAGGATAGGACCTCTGGATTGCGAAAAAGCTCGCAGTATTCCTCAAGAGTATGAACAAATTCCGAGACATCTCTATAGCCGACCATGGCAGCTGTTCCCTTGATGGTGTGCAGGCAGCGCATGATGTCTCGAATGTGCTGGGGATTGGCCGCCTTGTGCTGCATCTCAGCAAGCACCGAAAGGGCGCTCCGAAGGCGATCTTTCGCCTCTTCACGCCATTCCACTCGAATCAGTCGAATATCTTCAAGAGATAGGACCTCGTCGTTCATAAAGGAGGGTCTCCCGAGGATTTGCATAATTACAATTGATCCAGCTAGCTTCTCACAAAAAGAGCTTTTTTAAAACCGGCACGCTTGATCCTCAAAGATGTGGCTAAGAGGGGAGCAGGTTGTGCAGAGTCGCTACCTGGGCTTGACTTTCTTGCTCTTTCTTGAGCAGATGCGGTTCAAGATCATGTGTCCAGAGGTGTCCATGAAGTTGATTGAAAAGCGTAAGCTGAGTTACTCCGTCACTTTAGCATTCTCCCGCTATCTTAGGCAGTTCGACCGTAGCCTAAAGCTGCCGATTTGCTATGACGAGCTCCACGACTACGTCGAAGCCCTGCCGCTCTATGATGCCCAGGGACAGGATACCTTTTGGTCGACGCTCTGCTACACCCCGCAGATTCGCGGACCTCTGCATGAGGCTCTGCTAGAAATTTATTCCCACTTGCGGGCTGGTGGCTCCGGCTTGCATATCAAGCATTTGCAGGTGGATCGTATCGATCTCTGCCTTTATGCGAATACTGCGCCTTTTCGAGTTCGGGTTATCAATCGCTTGAACGATAATTTCGATTACTTTTATATCAAAAAAGCCGACATGTCCCGGGTCTTTGGTTTGGAACTGGAACATCTTTTGTCACCAAACCGCATCTCTTATCTCTATTCCGGTGATACCTTGGTTGAAGAGCATATCTACGGAATTCCCGGCGACGTATTTTTAGAAAAAAAGCTTAACCAGGACGTCAGCAGCCAGGCGCGGTTGGCCAAGGAATTTGTAAAATTTAATGAACGCTGTGTCCTGCGTCTTTTGGGTGATATGCATGCAGCAAACTTTGTGATCGATATCACGATGGATTTCGAGCAGAACTACTATCGAATGCGGTCTATAGATTTTGATCAGCAATCCTTCGAGCCGTCTTTAAGAGTCTACCTGCCCCAGTTTTTCAAGCAGAACTTTCCCTACGTGAAATTGGTCCTGGATCATCTGCCTATTGAGTCGGTGAATCAGTACCAGCAGGAAGAAAGGGCGCAATTCTTTCGTCGAACGCGCTCGGAAATTTTGCGACTGGAAGAGCTTTTTTCGGCGCTCGAAGGCAGTCAACTGGCTCCTTTCGAAAATATTATCGCCCTCAGAAGCCAGCTCGCCGACTATTACGAACACCGCGGTTTTATGCAGTGTGAATCCATGACCTCCATGATCAAGTTGACCCTTCAGTTGATTGAAAGCAAGAGTCTTCCCACAGGATTCAAGCGTCCGGTACGGGGCGAATGTCCTCCCATAATCATTCCGGCGGCCCCGTCCGAGCAAAGTCTGCAAAGCTGAATGCATGCAGAATCAAATCAAGAAAAGGACTTGGACTTTTGAGGAGTCAAATTTCCCATTGATACTAGGCAAGAGTTGCTTTCAAGTTACTGTCATTAAGAGCCGAAACAGTATCAGAATCAAAGGCGGCTTTTTGATGGGTAATGTAAGACTCGAAGGTTGAACTCGGACTGACATGCAAGCTAGTACAAGCAAAATTTTAGGCCGAATGCCCATTAGCTGCCTCGCATGGGCCTTTTCTTGGGCATGTATCCAACTTTTGTTTTTTTGTCTATTGACCGCAAAGGTTCAGGCACAAGTCTTTGTTCCCATCGTTGCGGAACCGAAGCTTGAAAAGTATCGCATTCAACGCGAGCTCTACTATCTGGACAATTCAAGAGATTCGAAAAGCGTCTCGACAATACTTTCTGGTGACTGGGATGAAACCTTTGCAAGGCATGACAAATATGGCTTGAACGTTGGCTATCCCCAAAATGTTCAAGAAGCCGACTATTGGCTGGGCCTGCTGGTTGAAAACAAAACCGGACATGATATCGCTCTTTACCTCGCCGGTTCAGCCAAACCCAGCCTATCACGGGTCTATTTTTTGAAAAATGGTATCGCCCCTGTCGATCATATCGTTGAAATTTCTCAAATTTACGACCGAGCTAATCTCAATATAAATATCAAGCCGGGAGTTTGGAAAATATACATTGAGATGTCGCGCGATCCTTTTGGCTTTCAAGTTGTCTTTCCCTCGTTGCGATCCTACGACAATATTATTCATCACTCCCCTGAAAAGCATTTTATAAGCTTGTCCCTCGGCATATGCATCGCCTTGCTGATATATAACTTAGTCCTGGCGACAACTCTGCGAAGTCGATCGCACTATCTTTATGTCTGTTATAATTTTTCCATAGTTCTCTACTTTGAAGGGAATTCTCAATTGCTCGCCGAGCAATTTGGATTCTTTCAGATTCCTCGCTTTGCAATGCTACCGATCAGCAGCTGCAGCATCTACTTCTTCATCATATTTGTTTACGACATTCTGAATGTTAAAGATAACATGCCCCGATGGAAATGGGTCTTTTACTGCCTTTTCGCCTTATGGCCTGTGATGCTCTTGATTCACATCTTCGATCCTCAGGCCGCTATCGCTCTTCTAAATCCTGTAATACTAAGTTCCTTTCCCTTATCGCTTGCCGTGGGAACGCACGCCATATTGAAAAAGATTCCGATCGCTCGGCTGCTTTTGGTTACTGTGTCGCTACCGGCTATTGGTAGCTTTATCGGACTCCAGGCAGGCTTGTTCGATTCGGTGCTGCCTATTGTGTTTATTGCCTGTGCACAGCCGCTTGGGATCAATTTGGAGATGATTTTTCTTTCTATGATCGTTGGCTATAAAGTTCGGAAGGAACATCAATCTTTGAGAAATAAAAGAGATCAAGCATACAACGAACTCAAAAAGATTGTGTATCCCCATCAGGTAGAAGATGTATGGAATGGAAAGTCACTCGAAGACACTATGCCGGTTGGAAGAAATCATGCCTACACTTTGGTTTTTGATGTTATCGCGAGCAGTAAAATCGCGCTGGACAATCCTCGTGCATTTCTTTCCAAGGTATTTCACGAATGCTCAGAAGCCATGATGGATCAATACGATGGCAAATCATTGGTGGCCAATGCCTATCGGGTGAAAGAGCTGGGGGACGGTTTTCTCTGTACAGTAGGATTTCCTTTTGCTTGTCCCTCCATAGGCATTGCTGATCATACCGTTGCCTTGGCGATTCAATTCATGAAAGTATTTTCCGATCAGGTTCGACGAGTTGAAGCGACGGTTCCCATTCATTGCTGCATTGGTATTGCCTATGGCCCTGTCGAAGCGTTTTTTCCCGAATCGGGTGCGAAGGTCTATGATCTTTTTGGTAAGGGTATAATCTTGGCCCATCGTTATGAAAGTATGCGCGACCTTATTCTGCCTATCATTAAGCAAAAGGCGAGTCTTATAATTCTGCAGGAACAGGTCTTTAGGAATCTTTCGGAGCAGTATCAGCAGCAGTTTGCGCTATTCAATCTAGCTGAAGCCGGCCTGAGTGTTCGTGACGACGAGCTTGCGACGACTCTTTACTACTCATTGCAAAACGGAGAGTCTGAAGCTTTGCCCACTGCCAGCAAAGCTTCATGATGTTGAGACCACTTTCGAGTAGGACCTAACGCCCGCCACTGGCAAAGAAGTACCGTTGATCTGAGAAGTAGTATCGCACTAGATCGGCGCGCTCTTGCCTTGCGCCCTGGACACTTAAAGTCAGACTATTGCGGCCCGGGCGTAGCCAGTATTCAGGCAGATGAAATGTCCATACTTGACAGGAACGATCCAATCGGCGGCTGTTTTCCATGACCAAAGGCCTTTGGTTCAAGACACTGAGGCGAACTCGATCGCAGTCCTGCGATCCTTCCAAGCGTATGATCAGTTTTTGATGTTGGACGTCAATCCGCAATCGACCACCGCAGATGGGGAGATCTGTGGCATTGCGCGCTTCGTCTAAGTAGAGCATGGAATCCCCAGAAGCGCGTGTCACCGGCAAGGAATCAGCTGGCCTTCTTCCTTCCCAGGCCACGGGCCGCCTCCCATAATCGCCCCAACGTCCATTATTGTTCCAGGCTGTGGCCCGCTCATCAGTTTGGATTTGCAGGCGATCTTCGGTACGGCCAGAGTTGGAGTGCACGCGCATGTCGAGTCGATCACGGTAAAGACTTGGTTGCCAAGTATAGACAAAGAAATAGTGACCATCGCTGCGAACTTGCATTTTGATTCTCTGTCCATTCACGGTGAGATTGCTGCAGTCTTCGATGTCTTCAAACTCGATCAGAGTTTGGCGGTCGTTGCGTCGAACTTCAGCGTGGCCCCCGCAGTTGGGTAGATTGAATCGCTCAAAATTGTGCTCGGAAAGGGCCGGAGTGGCGAGTAAGAAGAGCAGAGTGCTGAAATACTTTAAGTGCGTCATAGTCTTTTCTCCCAGATACTTCGAGGCCTGTGCCTTACGTCCGAGTCTGCAATGGTCGGACCATAGCCTGGAAACCATGGAAGGAAAGGGTTTGGCCAATTTTTTTCCAGTGGAGTTGGAGCGGATCTGTGCTGTCGACGACGCAGGTGTCCAAACTTGGGTGTGCCCGGGCCTGAAGCGCTCTAGGCCTTGGTTCGACCGAGTCCGCCAATTAAATCATGTTCGGGTCCACGCTCCTCACCTATCGAAATTGATGAGACATGAAAAATATTTATCGATTTGATTTAATCGAATATGAATATTGATGGCTCCCGAGTTGAACAAAGGCGAAGGCCTTGTCTCGGCAAATAGGCCGCCAACGCTGAAATTCTACAATCATGATAAAACATTAAAAGAAAATTGAAGAAAATTAAATTTGTTCTGGCCAGTCAGTCAGTGGCTCGCTATATTCGCTTCGTGAACGCACTAGACTGGGAGTCGACATGAAACTTGGATCACGGAAGAACTGGATGAAACTCGTCGTAGTCTCTGGCTTGACTTTGCACCTGTGGGCTTGCGGAACGGCACCGAACGCCGACCAGAGCTCGATCAAGGTGACCAACGGTCGCGAGATTAAAGATACCGACTATCCTTCTGTCGTATTCATAGCTTCGGAAGTTCCAGATGGTGTGGCCAGCTGTACAGCAACTTTTGTAAATGATTCGCAAGTGGTGTCTGCGGCGCACTGTGTGGAAGGCACCAGCTCTTCCAGTCCTGCCATTTATCTCGTCAAGCAGACTATCGTCAATGGTCAGCCGCAACTGACAGCTCTGGCGAAGGCTGTAAAGTGGGTGCGGAATCCAAGCTATAATTTTGACGATGGCGTGAACAATCTCGATATTTCAGTTATTACCTTTCCAGAAAATTCCGCTCCGGCGACCTCGACCATTACCAAAGCCGTTCCCAAATCTGGCGATGAATTGACTATCGTCGGCTATGGCAACAATAGAAATTACATCGATGGTTCAGGTGAGTTTACAGGTTCTGGCGCTGGTAAAAAGCGAGTTGGAACAAACACAGTTGCTGCTGTCACCGACGGCATGATTCAGTTTATTGGAGCTCCCGAGGCGAGTTCAGATCTGACTTTAGGTGATTATGCCCTGAGCGGATCAGGTGATTCGGGTGGCCCCTTGTTTATCAATGGTCGGCTGGCCGGCGTTACCTCAGGCGGCGGCGTGAGTCGGACACAAGATGGACAAAAAGTATTTGTCTCTCAGTATGTGGATCTGACGAGTGCAGAAAGCCAATCTGTGCTAAAGAGGGCTTTGAAAGCGGGAACGCTTTGATTTCGATGGGACGGTGAATGAGTTCTGTTAGGCCGCTTTTCCAGCGGCCTTTTTTTCTTCGACCCGAGAGATAGCTCGCAGAATTTTGGCATGCTGCAGAATCACTTCAATCAGCTTTTTCTGAATCTTAAAGCTGATATCCTTATTGCTTTTTGTCACCACTACCGAATCATCAAGGTCAGCAAGCAACGGGGTGTAGTCGATCCATTTGTCGACGGCAAATCCTTTCTTCTTGCCTTCGTCCTCTAAAGCTTTGAGATCGATGGAAAAGGTATCATAGGCAGTGGCTTTAGCCATGCGGGTCAGAAGATCTAACATGTCGACAAACTCTTGGGGCAGGAATTTCATGGAGTTGTTTTTCTTGCGTATTTTGCTTGAAAAATCGATAAATCGCTCCAAATCCCCTCGATTGAGAATATTAAGCATATCTTTTTTGTAGGAATTTTTGCCAATCGTGATCAGCCCACCTTGGGTGATAGCATCGATGACAGAAGTCACTTTGGCTTTTTCTTTGTTGAGGATCAGGGCAACCTCTGTTTCGGCCGTTTCCCTTTCGATTCCCCAACTTTTGACCTCTTTCACGCCCAATTTGAAATAGAGGAGTTGCAGAACGTGGACCGTCTTGATCAATTCCTCAATCGGATTCAGGTTGCCCTTGTACTTGGCTTCGATATCTTGCAGACGTTCGTTGGTATCTCGCAGGCGCGACGAAAGCGTCGACATGAGGGTCACAAACCATTTGGGAATTTGCGTCATGATCTTGTTGAATTCATCGTTAGTGATCTTGGTCACTTCAACTTCTTCAACAGCACGAGCTGAGGCGGAGCGCGGCTTTTTGTCGAACAACGCCATCTCACCGAGCATGCTGCCGGCCCCAATGGTCGCCAATGGGATCTCTTGGCCACCTTTGTCCAGGTAGACCAGTATCTGTCCTTTGCGGATCAGATACATGCCATCGGACTTCTCGCCAACCTTGAAGAGCAGTTCCCCTGATTTTAAAAGTTTATTCTTGCCTGACAAGGCCGATCTCCCGATGCTTTGAGATGCTGTTTCTCTGAGCGGATCGGCTGATTATCAAAATTCTTTAGGGCGAGACCTCATAGTCTACGGCCAGGATATCAGCCAAAGCGGGGCGGATGAGTTCGTGAATCACTTTTTGATGATCGGGATGGACCTGGTAGGCGTCCAAGCCTTGGCGATCTTCAAAACGGACCACCAATCCGTATTCAAATCCCTTGCTTCGATCCGTGAAATTTTTCCCAGCCGTGATCGATAGGATACTTGGGACTTTATCTTTTAGCTTCAACAATTCTTGCACAATCGTCTGCTTGGTCGAATCGGTGATTTCATCCTTAAAACGAAACAGAACAATATGTTCGATCATAGGAGGCTCCTAACTGGGCAATGAGTGCCCTTTTGACCATTGATATAACAGCAATAAGATAGAAGGGAAACCGCTTTTGCCTTGGTCATAAGGGAGCTGCTTTCCCATGAAACGATCCTTCAATCTTATTCTTCTGGTGATCATCCTGGCCTCTGGGTTTGGACTCAGTGAGTATGCTTGGGACAAGCTCAGTAGCCCCGGTTGTCAAGAATGGCAGGCCGAGCTCGCGAGGCGGGTGGAATCTTATGCTCGCCTCCACCTACCGGATCGACCTCCCTTGGTCCAGGTCCAAGGAACCTGCGGTCATCCTGTGATCACTGATGCGCTGTATTTTCGATGGAACCTTTGGAGCTGGCGTCTCGGTTGGCGAGATCAGAAGCCATTGAGTGAGTCCGATTTGCGTATGCAAGGGACGCGTGAGTTGATGCAGCATCCTGATATGGGAAATGTGAGAGTATTGATTCGCTTCGATTCCATGCTGGATCAGGAATCACGCAAAAAAGGTGAAGAGCTGATCAGTCGCTATTTAAATGTCGATGGGCTGCGTCAGAAGTTGGAATTTCGCAAGATGAAGCGATTGCCGGATGTTCCTGCTAGCCTCGGGACCGTAGTGGATGTGTCCGATGTGATCAGAGCCGAACCGATGAAAGACAGTGCACTTCCTTCGATAGCCATGAGCAAGCCTCTCCATCTCTCGCCGCTGGAACCTACTGAACCACAATTGAAGCCGGCCCTGCGAAGGCTGCAGAAAATTGCCTTAGGTGGCCTGCTGATCTTTTTGATAGGCATTGTCCTTTCTGCGGGTCTGCGGGCGATGCGAAGCAATCAAAAAAAGTCGATTGCGAAATCGGTTGGCGCCAATCCGCGACCTTCATTTCCTATACTCTTCGCGCCCAGAGTTGCCCGCGACATAGGAGAGCGAAGTCGCGAGCTTTGGCAATTGCTGTGGCAGGTCGATGCATCAAGGGCCCAGAAGCGTTTAGCTATTTGGTGGGACAAAGATAAGGAAGGTCTGCTGCAGTTTCTCTTGCTGCTGGATAAAAAAACTCAAGAAGCTATTCTTGCTTGCTTGCCTGTCGAACAGGTGATGAAGCTAGCAGAAGGTTTTGCTAAGCCGCCCTTGGATTACCGAGCTGCTCATCGAGCCGCTTTGCGACTCCTCCTTGATTTAGCTCGGGAACTCGCGCAATGTAGCCGAATTGCCGAAGCACCGCTGTTTTTTCATCTTTTGACAAGGCGGGAATGGCAGAAGGTAACTCAGCAATTGACCAGACCCCGCCGGCGGGCTTTGGCCGATGTGCTTGATAAAGAACGTGCCAGCTGGTTGCGGGCTAAGCAGGATCTCCATCCGGCTTGGTTTCAATCAGGCAGCAAAGAACCCATTCCGACCGAGCAGCTGCTCAAACGAATTCGCAGCATCCTGCAAGTCGATGCCGATCAACTTCGCGAGCAACTCTATGTCGATCGCGAAGCAATGCAGGTGGTCGATAGCTACTTTGCTGAATTAACTTTGGATGTGGAATTGAATAGCGATCTAGCAATGCTTGTCTTGGGCCAATGCTTCACGGCCCATGCTGGATTTGGGCGTCTGGTCGAGCGTCGCGATCCTAATCTTCTTGCGGCACTGCTCGCCTGTGACAATCAGCAGCTGGCTTTGCTCCTTTTCGAAATCGATACTCAAATCAAAGCTCTGGTCTATCAGTCCCTTGGGGAAAGGCGCGAATCAGTGGAAGCGGCTGTGATGGCCTTGGAATTTGATAAGCATCACAGCAAGAGTCTTCGTATGCAGGCTCGAAGTTTACAAAGATTTGTCGAACGACAGGTGCTCGTCGCCGATATGCTTTGTGCACAAGCCATCACGTCTTGAGCTTCAACAAGGCATAGTCTAAATAATGGGGAAATTTTTCTAAGATTCTTTCAACCTTCAAGCATTTGATTTTCTGTCAGTCTAGGTAGATTTTCCTCCCCCACCACTTGACCATATAAGACTCTAGTTGATCAAATCTTTGACTTCAGTTAGACAGGAGTGAGCATCTGCCATGAATGAGACTGTGGCGATTTTCGCAGCTGCACTGCCCAACGATTGAGCTGTGAAATTCAAGTTGGAGAAATCACTTAGCAATTAAGCGAAGGTTGATGACTGCATGTGAGTCTTCTCACAAGCAGCGGATGAGGGATTTCCTATGATCCATTCTTCCTCGGAAAAAGCTGCTGCTGTCCATGCGTCGGCTTGCTCTTCGGCTGCGAAACTAGCAGCCCATCATGCCGCTGAGGCAGCTGCCCTTGCAGAAGTGGCCCTCGATAGAGTAAGCCGTCTGCCTGAAAGAGAGCAGGTTATGGTAGAGTCCACGCCAAGCCAGCCAGAACAATGTCCTTTTAGGAGTGATTGCGCGGCCGTCTACCAAGCTTCGGCTGCTGCAAAATATGCAGCAGACGCTGCAAGCTCTGCAGCAAATGCTGCTCTTGCCTCTGCATTTCAAGACAAATCAATATCTGAATCCGCAAGTCGTTTTAAATCAGAATTCATTGCCAATATTAGCCACGAAATCCGCACACCGCTGGCGATTATTCAAGGCTATGCAGAACTCTTGGCCACTGATACGGCGAGTTCAGAAAGCCAATCTTGGGTTCAAAGTATACTGCGTTCAAGTCAGCAGCTGGAAATGCTCATATCGGATATTCTCGACATTTCCAAGATTGAAGCTGGCAAGATCAGTATCGAACGAGCCTCGGTCTCCTTAGCGGTTATGATCGCAGATATCAAGGATCTTCTCGCCCTGAAGGTTGCCGAAAAAGGCATTCAGTTGAGTTTTACAGCGGAAGGCCCTTTTCCTGCTGTGATTTGCACGGACCCCTTGCGCCTTAAGCAGGTCTTGCTCAATGTCATAGGCAATGCCATCAAATTCACCCATCAAGGCCGGGTGGATGTCACCGTGAAAATGCTTGCCACTGCTCCGACGGCACTTGCCTTTGTGGTCCAAGATACTGGCATCGGTATCAGCCCGAATCAGCAAGCCAAAATCTTTGAAGCCTTCAATCAGGCAGATAGTTCTATTTCTAGGCGATTTGGTGGAACAGGACTTGGCCTCTCTTTGTCCTTAGGTTTAGCTCATTTGCTGGGTGGCGATATTGTCTTAAATAGCAGTGAACTCGGTAGGGGGAGCTGCTTCACGGTATCGATTGATCCTGGACCTTTGACTGGGGTTATCATGTTGCAGGACCCCCGTGACTTGGAGTTTCGTCTTGGCTCGCTTCAGCTTGCAAGGGATGGTGGAGACAGTTTCAAAGACCTCCGTGTCTTACTGGTTGAAGATGCCGAGGACTTGCGAGCTTTGGTGACCCATATTCTGCTCTCGCGTGGAATGTTTGTGACCCAGGCAGCCAATGGAGCGGAAGGCGTGCAATCGGTGCGGGATTCAAGTTTTGATCTCATCTTGATGGATATCCAAATGCCCATCTTGAATGGCTATGAGGCCACTCGTTTGCTGCGTGCAGAAGGCTGTCGCTTACCCATTTTTGCTTTGACGGCTCATGCCATGTCCGGTGAAAGAGAACATTGCCTAGCAGCTGGCTTTACCGACTATCTCACCAAACCTATACATGTGGCGCAACTGTTTCAGCTCGTTCGAACTCACGTCAAAGTTCTTAACAAGTCGGGATGCAGGGGTGCCAATAAAAATCCCTCTGCGCCTTTGATGGAGCTCAGGGACTAAGAATGCCGAAATTTACTTCTCAAGCAATCACAATAGATTTACCAGCCCTACGTCCTGAGCCCATTCCTGTGCATTTTGTGACAGGATTATTTGGTACCGGCAAGACAAGTTTGATTCAGCATTGGATGGATCATCATTGGCGAGAAGATGCTTTAGGTCTCATTCTTTGTGAAGAAGGTCAGACCAAGCTGCAGCCATCGAGCTGCAAAATTTTGCAACTTGAGCGCCTTCTCACGGGATGTGTGTGCTGTGAAATCGCTTATAGTTTTTTTGAAGTGGTTTTACGGATGCTGAGAGATCCTCAGCTCACGCGTATTGTTGTGGAACTCTCGGCACAAGCTGATGTGGATCAGATGATCGCGGTGGTTCAGGGAAGTTATCTAAAATCTTATCTTCACTTTGAGCCGATCCATCTTCTCGTTGATCCACGCAATCCTCATATGCGACGAGACGCAAACTCTCCGCTGGTAAGGCGTCTGATTCATCAAGCCCAGGTATTTGTGCCTAGTTTTCAGGACGCAGTGAGTGAAAGGGATTGGCAGCGTTGTCTGGGATGGATGCAAACCTTCGAGCCTGAGAACAAGACGGTTTATCTCAATGCGAAGGTTTGATGGGAGCTCTTGTTAATTTTGCCCTGGATTCTTTTTGTCGTCCGATTGTGTGTTGCCGCTGTTTTTGGCATCGTTGTCGCTCTTCGGATCATTGCCCGGATTGTCGGGAGTGTTGGTATTTGGATTGGGACAGAGCTGATTGTTCAGTATCGCTGTCTCGTCCAAACCTACGGGCAGACATGGTGTCATAGGATTGTTGGGATCTGCATTGGTATTTGGATTCTCAGTCCCCGGCCCTGGAGCTGAGGGCGTGGGATCGGTCGAAACAGGAACTTGGGGCACAGCATCGGCTGTGTTTGGACTCTCTGAATTGTCTTTGGATGAAGAACCTTTCAGGCCTCTAAAGCTTGCGTTTGAACAAGCGCTCAAGCTTATCACCAGACCCAATATGAGCCATGAATGGCGCATAGGAATTCCTCCCAAGAGAATGCTCACCAAGTTGTCTCGCGTAGTAAAGATCGTATCGGCTGAATCTTGATTTTTCTGTAATAAAATTGAATTCATAAATAGTTACAATATGTTACACTGTGATTTGGGAGGGGTCTTGTGGGCCCAGAGCTTCCTCATCGCTTCGTACGGGCTTTTTGCGGGAGCTTGTGTACAGCCAATCCAACTCTGGTCTGTGGCCTATTTTAAACTTATCTGAACTTGGATCGATGATTTCCAGGCCAAGGAGCAGCTCAGAGATGCTTTTGGAGCGAAGGAGCCAAGGAGCAAAATAGGCTTCTGGCAAGCTGCTACGTAGCGAGCTCCAGATCATCTTCACACGTCCGAGCGTAATTCGACTGAGTTCGAGTTCTGCAAAAACCCGAGGCTGCCCCGTCAACGCCTCACAGAGTTTATCATAGAGGTGCTGCCAAGCCGAAAGACTGTTGCCTGCCTTGCTGCGCCAGAGTCCCTCTCTAACTAAAGGTAGCAAGCGATCGGCTTGATGATCGAGGCCTAGCTCCGTTAACAAAGCAAAGCAGGCCAGCGTCAGTTGCAAGAGAGGGCGGTTGAGCTCGACCTCCTGGCCGGTGCGCAGCTCAGTGAAGATCCAAGGATTGCGAAGAACTCCACGACCGATGATCAGGCGATTCACATCAGGCGCCTCTTGCCCTGCTGATTGAAACGAATTCCAACCGAGAATGTCGCCAGAACCAATGACTGGGAAGGGAAGCTTCTCGGCGGCCCACTGAATGAGATCCCATCGGCTTTTGCCATCGTATCGATCCACTCGGGTTCGACCATGGACGGTGAGCTGCTTCAAAGGCAAAGCCCCTAGGCCCTCGATCAATTGCGAAAATAAGCCGTTGTCGTGGAAGCCGGTCCGCATTTTGATGCTGAAGCTGAAGTCGGGAAGGGCGTCACAGACTTTTTGCGCGAACTCTAAAAAGTGCTCCGGATCTCGCAAGAGACTGGAACCTGCGCCGCCACTGACAGGATTGGGAGATGGACAGCCGCAATTGAGATCGACAAAAGCAGCCTGAGGTAACAGAAGCTTCGCGGTGCGGATGAAGTCCTCTGGACGCGATGCCATCACTTGCGGAATCAATTGATATTCGAGTGAAAGATCGCCGGCTGTTTCGGGAGCAAAATCGACCGGCAGCTCGGCGGGATAGCTATCGGTGGCACGAAGAAAAGGCGTCGATGAAAAATCGGGAGCACTGGTCTGCGCAATCCAAAGACGGAAGGCAAGTTCGCTGACTCCTTCCATCGGCGCGAGGCCGAGCTTATAGCTTCCGTGTATCATGTTCGCCCCACTCATTGAGCGTTTGGAAAAACGCCAAGTCGCGCAGGCTAACACACTAGATCTGGCTTGGCCAAGCCTCTTTTGCTTATTTCTGCGGGCTTGGGAGCTCCGCACAGACGATATGATTTCACTGTGCTCTGGGGAATTTAGCCGACGGATAAGGTCTATCAAAGCCGCGGGTCGATACTTTTTCTAATAAAGATCGGGTGCTTTCGGTTCGATAAGACTCAGGACAAAGGATTTGAATCGAGACCCTTAACCTCAGGCAGTCGGCGATGGGTATTCCAGGTCGGAAAAATGGTGCCAAGATGGCATTGCTTACGGATGAGAGATATACCCTCTGTCCGATATGGCAACGTCTGGTTCGCTTTTGGCCCCAGGATCTCGTCGCCTTGACACGAGCAAGTCCCGTGCTGCTGAAAATCTTTCCTAAACTTGAAGCTATTTGGCTGAAAGCTGATCCAAATGCCAGCTTCGATCAGCTTCTGGAACGTATCGACAGTCTTGGAGCTCGGGGGCAAAGCTGTTTCCTCATCGTTTGTTTGGACGAGGCCACTATCGAGCAGATTAAAATCTTACAGGCTCATAGCGTAAGCGAAACACTCTTCAACGCAGCTGTACTGGCTGAACCCATGGTGATGCAGAATGCTTTTATCCGGCTCGAGACTCAGCGTCAACGGTTGGAGGTTCTAGACCAACAAATCAGTCGGCAACAAAAAATGCTTCAAAATAAATCAGACTTTCTGAGTTGGCTGAGTCATGAAATCAGAACTCCGATGAACGGCGTTTTGGGGATGATCGATCTTCTGCAGCGCACTCCGCTGACTATGGATCAGCAAGAGATGACTGAAGTCATTGGGCGTAGTGGTCGACGGGTGGTCGATCTTTTGTCGGAAATCTTAGATATCAACCGACTCGAAGCTGGGAAAATGAGTCAAAAGGTCGAGCCATTTCAATTACGCCAGCTTATAGAAGATAGCATAAGTCTCTACGCTCGCGATGCGAATTTACGGGGATTGGTCATTGGTAATCTGGTGGATGCCGATGTCCCGGATAGTCTTCAGGGCGATGAACGCAAGTTAGGACAGATTCTCAATAACTTGATCAGCAACGCAGTAAAATTTACCAGCAAGGGTCATGTCTTGATTCTCGTGCGTATTGAAGCCTGGGAAGGCGAACACTGCCGACTGCTCTTTGAAGTTCAAGACAGCGGGCATGGCATTGCCAGCGACGAGTTTACCAAGGTATTTGCGCCCTTTGAACAGACCAATTCTTCGCATCTGAATCAGGGTCCTTCGTCCGGACTCGGGCTAAGTTTGACCAAAAATCTCGTGGAACTGCTTGGCGGTAGCATTCATTTGCGGAGTCGCTTGGGTGAAGGAAGTACCTTTTCCTTCTCCCTGCCATTTTTGGTCTTGAATATGGCCCTGCCTCTGGTTGGCAACGAATTTAAAGCCCAAACAGCCGTCGTGGTTAGCAACAACAGTGATCGAGCCCATATTTTAAGGCAGGTGTTGGAACGAGGTGGGCTTAGGGTGATGGTCACTCATTCGCAAGAAGCTCCACCTGACGCCGATTGGTATTTCTTTGGCGGGCGTGAAGATTGGGACAATCGTCATCAGGCCTACTGGCAAGAGCCGGGTCAAAAGCGGGTCTATGTTCTGCGCAACCCCATGAAGGATCGTCGCGAAGCTAAGGAAGACCGATCCTTCAATGTGCCTGGTGGATTGTCCTTCATTGATCTTCCCCTTCGGCAGTCGGATCTCTATCGTCGTATGGAGACGGATCATTCGAGTGACCTCAATTTGTCGAGGGCGAAAGTTGATCTTTCCAAGCACAACTTGACTTTCCGAGGTGCTCATATTCTTGTGGTGGATGATGACCCTGTGAATCTAAAGGTAGCTGAACGTCAATTGAAACGTTTGGAGGCCGACATCACTCTGGCCTCGTCGGCTATTGATGCTTTGGAACATTTAGAAAAAAAGCACTTCGATCTTATCTTTGTCGATTGCCATATGCCGCATATGGATGGGTTTGAGTTTGTGACGCTACTGCGGACAATGCCGCAGCTCTCGCCCGGTACTCCCGTAGTGGCCTTGACTGCTATGAGTCAGGATGAAGATAGGGATCGAGCCTTGCGCTTGGGTTTCTCGGATTTTCTTGCCAAGCCAGCTCATTTGGATGAGATTGAAAAGATACTTGGGCGTTGGTTGCCCTCCGATCTGAAGTGACTCTCCAAAAATCGTTCTCGAAAGTCCTGCTCCGCCTCGAGTTGCTCGGTGAGCCTTGCTGACTGGAGGCCTTTGCACTAGAATCCTAGGACGGACTGGCTCTGTCTCAAGAGCGGAGTGGTCTTTTTTGCAAGCGCCGGCTCTCACTGCATGATCGATCCCGCAAAAATTCAGTTTGACCGCCTAAGGTGCGCCGTCTCGTTCCAACTTCCTGGACGGGATTGGCGACAAGTCAGGAATAAGGCTTGACAGCGGAGGACCTTAACGTTTTTGTAAGGAAGAACAGATCTCTCCTAAAAGTCAGTGAGTCATCTGCTGGCGCGAGCCCCAACCCAACCGAGAGGAAAAAGCACATCGATGCAAGGAAAAGGACTGATTATTACTGAGAAGCCAAGCGTCGCCAAAGATATTGTGCAAGCCTTGGGGGGCTTCGAAGAAAAGGGTAAAGGTGACTACTACGAAAGCGATAAATTTGTCTGTACCTATGCGGTTGGACACATCCTTACGCTGCTTGAACCCGAAGATATCAACCCCATCTATAAGCGTTGGCGATTGGCTGATTTGCCGATTATTCCCGAAGATTTTAAAACCAAGCCTGTGCCAAATCAGAAAACTCGACTTGGTGTCATTAAAAAGCTGATGGAGAGAAATGATGTCAACTACCTCGTTAACGCCTGCGATGCGGCGCGCGAAGGGGAGCTCATTTTTCGAGAGATCGTCAAGCATGTCGGAGTTCAAAAACCGATTCATCGCCTATGGCTGCAATCGATGACCAAAAAAGCTATCCAGGATGGCTTTGGTGGTCTGCAGGATGGTACAAAATATGTCGGCCTCGCTTCGGCCGCCGAATGCCGAGCTCACGCGGACTGGCTCATTGGCATGAATGCAACTCGCGCCTTGACGGTTCGCTTGAAAGCTAAAAATCAACGGGGCGTGTCCTGGTCCGCAGGCCGCGTGCAGACGCCCACTTTAAGTTTGCTCGTTGAGCGCGAACTGGAAGTGCTTGAACATAATCCTCAGGCCTACTGGAAGGTTATCGGCAACTTTGAGGTCAATGCACAGATATATGACGGTGTCTGGTATGACCCTAACTTTGATCGAAAACATGCGACTCGGGAACAAAAAGAAGATCGAATCTTCGACAAGGCCAAGGCTGAATCGATTATCCAATCGATCATCGGTCAGGTAGCGACTGCTAGCGAATCGCGCAAGCCCTCGCCCCGTAACCCACCGATGCTGTTTGATTTGACTTCATTGCAGAGAACGGCCAACACTCGCTTTGGTTGGTCGGCAACCCGAACACTTAGGGCGGCACAGCGATGCTATGAAACGCACAAAGTGCTCACCTATCCGCGTACCAGTTCCAAAGTGCTTCCGGAAGACTACAAACCCGAAGTCACACGCATTTTGGAAGTCCTTTCGGTGAATGCAGACTATGGTCCTCATGCCAAACATTTGCAGCAAAAGGGCCTGCTGAACCAGGATAAGATTTTCAACAACGAAGGCGTTACGGATCACTTTGCCATCATTCCGACTGGCGAAATTAGGGCGCTGGAAGGCGATGATCAAAAACTGTTTGATCTCGTCACAAGACAGTTTCTTGCTTCTTTCTATCCACCCTCGGTCTATGAGGAGGTGGAGCGGATCACTGAAGTTGCGACCCAACTGTTTCGCAGCAAGCCACCCCGCGTTTTGAAAGAAGCAGGTTGGGAAGCGGTCTTTGGCAAGGTTCCAGACAAAGGCGACAAATCCTTCGCCGCTCTGATTCCAGGCAAAGATAAGGCCGAAGGCGTTTTGGTGAGCTTGGGCGAATCGACTTTGGAAGAGCATGAGACCAAGCCACCCGCTCGTATCAGTGAAGCTGGTTTGTTGTCACTTATGGAAAATGCTGGACGGCACATCGAAAACGAAGAGCTGTCGCAAGCCTTACGCAGTGCAGATGGGCTGGGAACAGCAGCGACCCGCGCTGATATCATTGAGAACTTAAAAAACCGTGAGTATGTCGACGAGAACTTACGCCCGACTCCCAAGGGCATTCGCTTGATCGATATACTTCATCGTATCAATGCCAGTCGATTGACTTCAGCCGAGCTCACAGGGCAGTTGGAATTGTTCCTGAATCAAGTCGAGGAAGGGGCGCGATCGCCAGACGATTTCATGCGAGAAATCGCTACCTATGCCAAGGAAGTGGTTGATTCCACACGCGACTTTGATTTCGAGCAAATCTATCCGGATGAGAATCCGCTCGGTCCTTGTCCGAACTGCGCCCGACCGGTCTTTGAACGAGCTTGGTTCTATGGTTGCACTGAAAGCACCAAGCGAGCTGGTAAGAAAGCTTGTGACTTCCTAGTATGGAAGGATTTCAACGGTCGTTACATCAATCGCAATGCGGTTCGCATTCTTCTGGAAAAGAAGATGACGCCCGAATTGGATGGCTTTAAGAATGCCAACGGCAAGGACTATCGAGCTGTTTTGGAACTCCAAGGTGGCAAGCTGGTTCGTCGGGTCGTCGAAACTCAAGGCGAAGTGGACCCCAATCAGCCCCAGCTGGAGGTCAACGCTGAACCGATCGGACCTTGTCCGCTCCGCTGCGGTCCCGATTGTCTGGTTGTTGAAACTGCGGCTGACTATGCCTGTCAGACGAAAGTGAAAGGCCGTGATGCCGGTGAGAAGCGAGGTGCGCCAGGTTTTGCATTTCCGCGCGTGCTTTGTAAAAGAGCGCTGACGCGGGAAGACCTACTGGCTTTCTTGCAAACCAAAGAGACACCGATCATCAACGATTTCATTTCGAAAAAAGGCCGAAAGTTTTCGGCAAAATTGGTCATGGAAAATGAGTGGACGGGTTTCCGCTTTGAATTCCCACCTAGGGTTAAGAAAGAGAAGGGCGTACCGGCTGCCGAAGCTGCAGCTGAAGAAGCGCCCGTACCGGCGGTTGAAAGTCCCTGAAGCCAGACTATTGCTGAACGATCACAGTTAGCATCAGAGCCCCGCAAGGGGCTTTTTTATTAGGTCTGTATGGGTCGAAAGGACGATTGCAGCCATCGTTCGCCATCCGCTCGGCCTTCTTCATAAAGCGAAATGAGCCTTCCAGGCTCGGGAAATAGTACCTCTCGCATCGAGGAGCTGTTTTTGGGCTTGATATCCACCTGATCAGGAGTTCTTGAGCCTTGAGGCGATACGCGAATGGTGGAGGCATCCCAGATCGGTTGATTGTTACGCAGGCCGCCATCAATCATAACCCTCCAGCCCCAGATCACTGGCTTTTCATAGTAGATCGGAATGTAGCAGGAGCCCAGCAGCAGGCGAATAACGTCCGCTTGGTCTTGACAGGATCCTACATCGATCAGTTCATGTTTGAGATGAGGCAGCAAAGTCACCGAAATCTTGGCTCGACCGGCTGCTTTAAGCCAAGCTTGATCGGGCAGATGCTCTCGCAATCCTAGCCCCACGTAGCGAGTCATGCGCCCCAGAGGTCCGAGGCGACGTTCCTGAGCATCGGCAGCAAATTGCAGCGTATGTTCCAGGATCGCTCGGGTATCCATTCCAAGGGCTGCGATGATTGCAGCGAGAGAGCCAGATGATGCTCCCAAATAAAGCGCCGAGTCGAAGGCAGGTTCCTGCCGTAGGGCCTCAATCACGCCCAGGTGATAGGGGAACAGCCAAGCGCATCCGGCAAAGGAGACGGAAGGGAACGGCGACGAAACCATTGTTGGCGGTTGGAGTCTTTGGGCGAGCGACTTGGCAAACACCTTCTTCAGCAAGGCTTTCTCCTCTTCACTGGGGTTGATTCATTATAGCCCAAGCGCGGGTCTTGCAGGCTGAAGAGGTGGACTAAAGGGCAGATGAAGCGCCAAAAGAAGTCATTGGTTAGTGTTATTTTAGAGCCTTACTTTTAAATGTGGGTCATGAAAAAGCCGGTCGGATCCGGGATTACAATCCTTCCGAGATTATCAAGATTCACTTAAAATTCAAAGATATTAAATGGTTATATGAATTCTTCCCAAGAATTCAAAGTCACGCGTCTCGTTTTTCATGCAGAATATTGCTAATACGTGTCCATGTGACATGGATTAAAGAGGTCAAATTTTCATTGCATTCCTTTCGATGCGGGTTGTTTAACATGAAAAAGATTTCCATTCTAATTGTGAACGATCATCCGATCGTTCGAGAAGGACTCACTCAGGTACTCGATCGCTTTGAGGACGTGCATATTCTGGCCAGCACAGCCTCACATTACCAAATCAAGGATTTGGTTCAGAGACTACAGCCTGATGTTTTGATGCTTGATTTGCAGTCCATGGCGTCCATCTACCAGATGGCGGCCGAGGCTCAAGCGACAAAGCCAGACATGCACCTGATCTTGACCAGTTCGCTGCCTTTGCCAGAGTATCAAAGACTCGCGGAAAGGATCGGAGCACGGGCTCTTATTTCTGCGTTTGAAGCGCCGGAACAAATACATGCCTGCCTGCAGGCCGTGGTTGAAGGTGGAACTTGGTTCCTATCGAACAACCCTCTTCGTGGCTTGGTGCAAAAGCACCGCGAAGGAGTCAATGGTCGTCTGGAACACCCATTAAGTCCACGGGAGGTTGATGTTCTTTGCTGCGTGGCCCAAGCTATGACAGCCAAAGAAATCGCCACTGATTTGCAGATCAGTGTGAAAACTGTGGATCGCCACAAAGCCAATATTATGAACAAGCTCAACATGCGCTCGCAAATTGAGTTGGCTCGCTATGCCATTCGCAATGGTTTTGTCGAAGTCTGAAATTGCTTAGTATTTGGTTGGAGGCGAAAAACTTCCGCCAGAAAAGAAGAAAGGCTCCTGTATCAGGAGCCTCGGGTCCGAGCTCGCTGCGAAGCCCCCCAAAGTAGGGGGCTTTGCACCGGAGAGTTCTTAGTCCTCGAACTCGGTTCTCTTGCTCGTCTTTTTCAACTCAGTCATAAGCTGGTTGATCTTTTCCAGGCTCGTCTTAATCCTTTGCATACGATCACCAAAATCATCAGCTTCGGGTCTCCGGAAGTGTGGACTTCCTTTAACCTTTCCATCGATGTGGCTCACATGCAAAGGGGTACGGCCGCGGGCCAGATCCTCTTGAGCATCTTTGTTACGCTTAAAACCAGTGAAATCGACGACATTGGCAGGGAACTCATTCTGCTTCATCACAGCACCTCAACAACAGCAACAACCACAACAGCAACAACAGCAACACAGGTATAAGAACAGGACGGTATGTTAAAGCCCCCAGGGAAGGGGCTCTATCGGGCCACGGAGCAAAGACCAAAGTCAGTCTTTGTTTAGCTTTTGTCTTTAAAGATTAGTGCTTCAGGCGGTAAGAACGGATCACGCCTTTATTGGCTTTTTCACGTTCTTTCTTCATGCGCGCACGATTCTCTTCGTTGCGGCGTTGGGTTTCTTCCCAACTGAAGTTTTCTTGCGTCTCGTTGGACTGATTTTGGTTCGCAGATTTTTGGCTGCGATCAGCAATCGAAACTACTTTGTTGTCTTGACCATTTCCAGTTTGCATATCAACCTCCAGTAGGGGCAGCAGAGCTTCTCAGCGTCACGGGGAAGGTGTCCCACATCCTTGTTTAAGCAAGCGGTGTGCCACGATCCATCGTTGTTCGGGAAACTCGAGTGATCACTTATGCCAATGAATTTAGGTCTTAAATCAGCCGACGACGAACAGCTATGTTGGACGTTATGACAGTGCCCGATTCAGTGTCAAGTCCCTTTTCAGCCGGTCGCCGTTGCCCTGATTGACTTTGATCGACGTGGGGGGCACCTGATGGACAGAAATACCAAGCTATTCTCTGGGCTTAGACAGAGCAAAGCGGCCTTGCAGCAGGCCTTTTATCGCAGCTTGGACAGTTCCCTGATACGATCAGGCATTGTCCATGGTCCAGCGGCGCGACTCTGGTCAAAAATCGGAGAAGGTCGGCATTTTCAATGCTTTAGGCAGCCCAATTATGGGGGGCTGGATCTCTGTATTCTGTTAGCCAAACCAGCTTTCCTGCAGCAAGTAAGCCTATCTCCCAAGGCCTGGGCGGCCGATATTCGTAAGCTTGGAACGCTGGATCACCCCTTAGTGCCGCCCATGGAGGTGATTGAAGATATTGAGTTTTTTGCCTATGTCCAACCCTTCTGCGAGGCGGATCTAGTACTGACACCTGAGATTCGCGAAGTGCTCAGAGGTCTGCATGAAAATTTGCGGCGGGAAGGTCTGGAATTGGATGACTACCAGCAGCTAAGGAGCTGCCAGGGCCATCCTTTTGTCATTGATTTTTCGGAGCTGAAGCGTCTGCCGAGCCGAGGCTTTAGGCTTTAGGCAGCATCTGTTTAAGATCCGGCAGGTTGCGATAAAGACCATCGAGATCCAGGCCGTAACCAATCACGAATTCCTTGGCAATTTCAAAGCCTGTGTAATCGATCTTAAGTTCGATGGTATGGGCCTCTGGCTTGGACAGCAGGCAAGCCACCTTAAGGGAAGCAGGGTTTCTTACGAGCAGGGTCTTGAGGAGATAGTCGATGGTCGTGCCTGTATCGATAATATCTTCGACCAGCAAGACGTCTTTGCCTTCGATGTCGATGGACAGATCGTAATTGATTCGAACGTGACCGGTGGATTGCATGCCTTCGTAGCTCGAGACTCCGATGAATTCAATCTCGCAAGGGACATCAATGGCGCGAACAAGATCAGCCAGAAATATAAAAGATCCCTTCAGAACGCCGATCACGCAGAGGGTTCGCCCCTGAGCATCGCGGCTAACCTGTTGACCCAATTCCCGCACCCTTTGGGCGATACGGTCCGCTGAGATAAGTGTGTGCATCGAATACTCTGTCATGGCGACCTTCCCGATTCTGTTGCTTCACGGTGGCCTATTCAAGCTTAAAAAGTTGCTTGTGGCTAGCAGGAAAGCCTGCGTCAATCCTTCTTGGCCTGTCTGAGCCGTCCGGCCTTGGCTGAGAAGCTCGAAACGCAGGAAGCGACTGTCCGAGCGAAGACGCAGATTGATTCGCAAGGTTTGCTCGTGATCTCGTGAGGGAGCAATCGCTTGTTCCGTCAATTGATCCAACTGATCGTAGACTCGAATCATTGCACCCTGGTCCTGGAGGTCATAGCTACGAATCTTGACCGTGACGGATTGGGGGCCTAGCAGACCGGGCGAAGGAAGGGGGCCGGGAATGAGGATCTCGCTGCGGAGTCCCAAGCTGTATGATCCGGCTAGCAGAGCTGCAATGACTTGTTCGCTTTTGCTCGATGCGGAGGAGCTGGAAGCACTCGGTATATAAAGCGCGGGAATCAACCCGTGCCACACGAAGCGTGAAGGAAACGGCGAAGCCGTCGACAATTTAATGGCTTTGCTACTCTTCTGCTGTAGCCTTTGCGCAACCTGGATGAGATCGCCGGTAAGATCAGGCTGTTGACAACCAAAAACTTCGACAATATCGGGCTGAATGGATAGCGCCAGCCAGCGATACTCCTCAAGCTGAAAACCCCCTTCAGGACATTCCAGAATCAGCTGTAAGACGGGGCTTTGAGCCCGAGCAAATTGAGCCAAAGCCTGCAGCGGCATTGGATCATCTTTGCCTTTCATCAGGAGCCATTTTTTTCGCTGGGTGTCGTCAACCGGAAAGGCCCTTAGACTGAGTCCAAGATTCGGATCCTCGGCACTTATCATAGGAATTTCAGTGATCGGACTGTCATCATCGCGTCCGCCTCGAATACTGCGGCTGATGGCCTGCATATGGGCCGCCTGCAAAAGTTCTTCGGAGGAGTTACTGGAGTCGAGACTTAAATTGGCGCGAAGAGAGAGCTCTGGCCTTGGCTCTTCCGTTTGGCAAAGAATAGATTGATTCTTGCCTGGCAAAATCGTGAAACTTTGCAGACATAAGTTTTGCAGTCCATCAAAGATCTGTATCTCGTAGTCGCCAGCTGGCAGATTGAGCTGCAAGGGCCAATTTTTTTGCAGAAAACTGTGAGCCGAAAGAATGTCGCTGGGTTTTTGAGCGAGTTGAGCCGCCCATGAAACACTCTCATGGCGGATTGCATCGCGAATTTCTACAAAGCCAGGATTGCTAGGTTTCAGGTTCACCTGTAAGCTCCCCAGAGCCAGAGCAGGGAGCACGGCGGTCCTCGAGGTGACATCGAAATTGAGTTTTTTGAGGATGCCTTGTTCGTCTGGAAAGAGCACCTCCCACCCGGCTTCCCTGGGCATGGCGAGATTCAACTGATCACCTTCATAAATCGGTACATTGCTGACGAATCCGCCCTGCGCATCGTGCACATAGAGTGATTGAAAGAGGCGTTTACTATTGCGAAGAGGTGGCGACCGAGTCGGCATTTGCACTTGCCAGGTGTCAGAAGCTTTGAGTGTTGTGGCAAGGCAGGAATCCTTCCCAGAATTTCGCTGGCTGGTATCACGGAGACACTTTTGCAATTGACCCACCAGGGCTGGCTGCATGAGAGCAGCATTGCGGCCGAACAGCAAGGTAAAGCTACTTATGCCGTTCCCCACATTGCCGATGGAAGTGAGCAGTGTGTGACGAGAGTCGGTTTTTATCTGCAGTGGTGTCGCGGAAAGTATTGAGAAAGTCTCAGGGAGTAAGCTCAGGGTCATGCCAACGAAGTGTTCTTGATTCAAGGGAATCAGATGCTCTTCCCCCTGATCAGCAGCGAGGCGCAATTGCCAGTGCAATAAAGGAGAGTTCTTTGCAGCTATAAGCCTAGCTTTAACGATGGGAGTGTCGCTCAGAAGTTCCAATTCGAGCTTTGCCTCCACCGGGTTTGGTCCTGCGGAGCGAAAGGTCGAGACAATTTTAGAGATGCCTTGATCTCGTTCGATATCCTGGCCAATCAATGGCAGCGCTTCCCCTTTGCTGCTTGCAATATTTATGTCCAATTGAGGCAGCCAGGACTGCGCCTGCCAGTTCTTACCGGTCGATTTATAGATCCTAGCCAGCAAAGGATGAAAGCCATCCCCGTCACCGAGAGGCGGCACATTCGCCATAATAAGCTGCAATTGATTCTGACCCAGGACGATCTGACCCTGATGAGATCGGAGGTGTGGATGGACCAAAGCCAGTTCGTGATCGATCAATTTGACAAAAGTCTGTGGATTTGGGGTCATTGGTGCTAGACTGGGCGGTTCTGTGAGTTCAGGCCGACGTTGGGGCGTTTCCGTGCTGCTACAGGTGGCAAGCAGCCAAGTGTGCAGCAGGAAAAAGCAGCCGAAGAAAAATTTACCTGGCGCAGATTGCATATTCATTGTATTTTCTTTGTTTTTCTTGACATTTCTTAATAATTTTGCGACATTTTGATGGCTTTACGTGTCGTCGATACTTCGCATGTTAAGTGTGACTCAAGTATAAAGGGGCACTTGCTGATGACGCAAGAAATCGAGAGGGAATTTCAAGCCAACAAAATCAAGCGTCTTCCGCCTTCGGTGGTCAAGGACATCGAGCTGAAGAACCACGCAAGACGATTGGCTAACCTTTCTCCTATCAAGATCAAAATTCGCATCTGTATCTCCTGCGGAGCACTCTTTGAATCCGCTGGCAACCGAACCTGTGGTTGCAACACCCGAAGCACTGGCTACATCGCCGGTCGGGAAATCATCTAATTCTTTGCAAGTCTTTGGATGAAATCTGGTGCTGAATCACCAGAGACGAGGTCTCATGTTTTGGCAAATGCTGAGACTTGAGATCCTCTTTGCTTTTTTATCAAGCTCCTTCCTTTGGTAAAAATCCCTTGAGTTCAGCTGAAATATGCCGATCCCCAAAGCAGAGAAATTCTTTTCTGACTGTAGATGGATCTGCAGGTTTTGTGGCAGGAGGGGTCTTGAAGTACCAGCGTCGATTTTTAGCCCAGACGGTCGACAGTTTTCTGCCCAAAGAGCGGCAGAAATGGTCGCTGATGCAGCTCTTTCGTGGCCGGGCTTTGGTGCATACTTGTCTGATAAGTTGTCTGTTAAATCCAATGATTGTTCTTTTTCAAAATAATCAGCTGAGCCAATCGCATCAGTGGCTCTTGGGCTTAGCCTTGTTTACTTGCCCTCTGTTGATTCTTTGGGCCTATCGAGTCAGTGGCCACCTCAGGATCTGCGCTATGAGCTATTTATTGCTTGTGACAAGTTCTTTGACTTATGCCCAAATTGAAGCGCATACACCCCACGCCTCCTACTGGATTTGGTATTCCTATTTCATCGTTCTTTGCAGTTTAGTGTTAGGAGTGAAAACTGGGGCTGCCTATACCTTTATCCTGTCAATCATTGCAGTCATCCTTTATCGGCAGGCGCCTGCTCTGGGTCATAGCCTTGGGACTTATGATGACTTGTCGGGAATGCTCGCCAATCGGGTTCTGCAAACCGTGATGATCCAATTTTGCTTTTGGAGTCTCATGATCGCTTATGACGTGATTCGAAATCGGGCGGAGGTACGAGCCGTCATGATCCGATTTACTCACGAGGAAACCGATCGTCTGGCGACTGTGGGCGAACGCATGGGAAGCATGGCATTGCAGTTGAATGAACAGCTGAATGAATTCCAAACGCAGCTTCTTCGTCTGGATCCGATGATGAAACGAAGTGATACAAAAGTGGAAGACCTGCAAAAAGAAGCCCTGGAGCTACAGAAAAAAGCCCAGAGCTTGAGCGAAATATCTAAAGTCCTGTCGGCCAAGAAAATTGAAGTTTTGGAAATGGTGCCCCTTGAGTCCCCGGAACAGAAGAATCAGAGTGCATAAGGGTCTTGCATGCAGTGGTTGTTTCTCAATCTTATTCGACTTTTTGATCGCAAGGTGAAGCGCGACCAACGCAGCCCCAGCTCTTTCGATACCTTTCGAAAGAGAGCGATGCAGCATATCTGTATTACCGGTTTTGTTATCACCTTTGCCAATGGAATACTGGCTTTTAAGGGGGGCCGTTTTCAAGAAATTCTAAGTCTGGAATTGCCGATAGTCTTGGTCAGTCTGATGGGTTTCTTCGCGATTCGACGTGTCCATCGCGTGGATTGGATTGCCGGTTTGTTTATGGTCGTCTTGGCTACATGCATGTCCAACTTTGTGCTTCAATCGGCCAAGAGTGCTTTGACATTGATCTATGCTTGGTTTCCACTCTTGAGTTTTGGTGCCATCCTTTTGTGTGGTCGACGAGTTGGAATGATCGCTGTCGCCATTATCTTCTTTGAATCCTTGGTGGTCTTAGGGTTCAATGTGAAATACGGTTTTGTATTGCCGTCTGGCATAAGTTTTGATGGTTTTAGTGTATCATGGCTAGCAACGATGATTTCATTGCATGTAGCTGCATTTGCCATTGTTGCTTCGGTTGAAATCAGTCGTCAGCGGGCAGATCGAGCTAATACTACAACCAACGCCATTAACCTCCGTCAGGCCAGTCTCAGTTTGCTTGGTGATATGGCACTGGATATGAGTCGCAATATGGGGGAGCCACTGGCTGCCTTGAACAGTAAATTAGAAGAAGTCCTTCGCTGGGATGCTAAAGACACTTTGCATAGCAGAGGTCCACTACTTCAACAAAGTCTCAATCACTCGCTTCGTGAATTGGGACGCTTGACGGAAAGCCTTCTGCTCTTCAGCAATACCCATGCGCAACGCGAAGTCATTTCTCTCAGAGCCACCGACTTTCTCCGACATCTCAACGAACTGACGCGTGAAAAGGCCATCTCAAGAGGTGTGAGTCTGGATTTTTCTGCTGATCAACCTCAAGCTATGCTGCAAGTGCCGGCAGCCGTGGCACTCTTCGCCCTTGTCTCACTCGTCAGTAAAGGTGTGGAAGCAGCTTCAGGTCAGCAACCAGCGTGGGTCAGAGTTCAGCTGCGCGTTGTCGGTAAGCAATTGCAGCTTCGAATCTTGGATAGTGGCCCGAGCCTATCTTATCGGGAGCGTAGGATTATTCTGGAACAGACTTCGCGGTTCAACGCCTGGGATATGAATCTTCGACTCAGCCTGGATTTTTTATCGAGCATTGGGGGACGGCTCAGTTTGGACCGCTATAGTCCCGATACCTGCTATGTTATCCATATTCCCCTGAGCGACTCTCCTTCGGTAACCCTACAGGCTGCCTAATCCATCCCAAACCAGGACGCAATCTCGTGCTATCCACGGGCTCAGACGGGCCGCTGGCCCCTTGATCTTAGCGAATCTTGACTTGCTTCGGGCTCCTGGCTCTGGTACCGATCAGAGTGGAGATCTGATACGAATCGATAATGTCACTTTTGCAGCGTACTGCAGGCAAAGGATTCCTCGATGCGGACAATATTGGCTTATTTGACAGCGCTCAGTGTCCTGCAGCTGTTGGCTGCGTGTCACTATGAGCCAAACCCTAGTTTGGCCAAAATTGTTGGAGGCACATCGGTGACGGACAAGAGTCCGGCCTTTACGTCCGCAGTATCCATCGCCAAAATTAAAAAAGACTCATTTGATTCCTATTGCAGTGGAACTCTCATCGCTCCCAATCTCGTGCTGACAGCGGCCCACTGCTTGGAAGGGATCAAAGCCCCGAATCAGTTAATCGTCGTATTTGCTGACAATGAAAAGGATCCGCAGGCCGAAAGTCGAAAGGTGATTGATTTTCAGACCTATCGAATCGGCGAGGGTGCTCGCTTTTTTCCTAACTTTGACATCGCTTGGATTAAACTGGAAAATACGGCTCCTGAGCCCTATCTTCCGGCCGAGATCTTACGTTCGAGCGATCAACTCCAAGACCTTCTGGGAGTGGAAGATTCCATTCTTCTTGCCGGATATGGCCGCACGTCGACGGGGTGTTCTGCCGCCGATGCCGATTGTTCTGGCAAAAGGCTAGAGGTGCAAACCTTTCTGCGACGCTATATCAATACGTCCCACTTTTGGCAGCTGATGGTGATAGGGCCTAAAGCAAAACATGGCAGCTGCAATGGTGATTCCGGAGGACCGGCTTATGCTCAAATCCAAGGGCGTTGGTATGTGTTGGGCAACTTGAATGGCAAAAGTCTGACGCTCAATACCTCTGCCGTCTGGGATATGGAGTCTATTTGTGAATCGGGAGAATCCATCTTCACGTTCGCAGGCGCATATGTGGATTGGATCGAAAAAAGTTCAGGAATAAAGCTTGGCTTTGACGATACAAAGAATCCTAGAGGCCGGGGCCTTCTGCCGCTGGATTCGCTTCCGCTCAAGTCTGAAAGTATGGATTTGGCTTCTATGTTGGAGTTCAATAACCCAAATGAAAGCCTGTGGGTGACCAGCGAAGCCCTGATAGCCAACTTTGGCGAGGAAAGCAAAAGACAGATTCCCCAATTGAGCGAAACGGTCACAGATCCTGTGCGGGCTGCTGCGGCGATGCAAACTTGGCAGACATTCAGTTACGTGCTCAATTTCCCGATGATCAATCGTCAAATCAGTGATCTTCGCCCTCTCGGTCAACTGAAACAACTCAAACGTCTGGTTTTGAGTGGCAATCGATTGGTAGATACGAAAATGCTGGAGAACCTGAAAAATCTGGAAGAGCTGACACTCAGCAACAACTATGACTTCGCCAGCAAAGCGAAGGTTCCCTATGACTTCAGTTTTCTGAGTCACATGCCAAAGCTCAAAGTGCTCAATCTTTCGAATAATCCGAGCAATTTGGATCTGAGCAGCATCCCTTGGGCGAATCTTCAGCGTTTAGAGAGTCTGTTACTGAGCAGCAATAACAGCCTCGATCTCGCCAAAATAAATTTTGAAAAACTTCCATACCTCCGCCGGTTGAGTCTTTCAGGCATCGGAGTGGGGGATATCAGTAGCCTTGGGACAGCATCTCAATTGACTCAAATCGATCTCAAGAATAATTCCATCCAAGATATTTCAGTTTTAGGTAAGTTGATTAAATTGGAAGAAGTGGATTTAACTCAAAATCTCATCGAAGACTTTTCTTCTGTTGCACAGCTTACTGAATTAAAAACTCTAAGAGCGACTGGCAACCCGCAAAAGGTCATTGCCTGTCCTGAAAACGCTCAATGTTTCTACGAGCCCGACTCCTCGCCTTTATACGAACTGGGCAATGATGCAGATTCCATCCCTGAAGCTCAGGGGCTTTGAAGACCTGCTTTACGGTCATCCATGGTCCAATGCAAGAGCTGCCTGATCTCTTCAACAGCGGGAATCAGGGTGGGTACATCGGCTCCCGTTTGCACCACAAATCCAACATCCTCCCCAACCCCAACCCGAAGTTTGATACTATCGCCAACAGCCACCTTGAGTTTGGCCCTTTGCACAGAAGGGTGTCGGCGAACGGCCGGCCAACCAGCAATCGCCCGCACAATTCCACGTCCTGGATGTAAAACGTGTACGGCGGCAGCCTGAAGAGACTGACTGGGAAAAGCACAACGACGCCCCAACTCGATATCAAGATAGCATTGCCAAGCGGAAATTCCATAGGCGAGGTCGAGAAGTTCCATGATGTAGCCACCCGGAGGCCTTATGGCAATCTCGCCAAACACTGGACCCTCTGGTCCTAGGTAAAGTTCCATATGAGTCATGCCGCGCTGCAAACCCAAAAGCCGAATCACCTGTTCATTGAGAGCAAGTATGGTTGCCAGGGCAGAAGAGGGAAGTACCGCCGGCAACAGGTTAATGTGCTGACGTAAATAATATTGAGTGATATTGGTGAAGCCAATTTTGCCATCTTGAATGAAACTTTCAACGCTATATTCCGGGTTGGGGTTGAAACGTTCGAACAGCCTTTGCTTTTTGGCTAATTCCGCCTGCAAATCAGTCTTGTTTGTATAGATCCGTATTGACCTCCCCCCTGATTCCGAGCGATCTTTACAGACGATTTTTGAGCCCAGAGTTTGCCAAATCGTGTTCGCATCCAAGCGGGGTCCCCACAAATAGGGGTTCAAAGGGATCCCATGAGCTTTAAGAAAAGTCTTCATTAAGAGCTTATCGTGACAGCGCATAAGATTCATTGCGGTAGTTTTTTCCAAATTGAAGGCTCGTCTGAGAGCGGCAACTAAAGGAATAGATCGCTCTGTGCCAGCGATGATCGCTTGGAAGGGGCCACGCTGCTTGATCATTGGAAACAGCTCGCGAGCCTGCTTCGGATTCGAAGGCCATGGTAAATCGACAAGCTGGCCGAAGGCGGGAGGATTTTTCAGTTCTTTGCCAGACCACAAAATAAAGTCCAAACTCTGCTGTTCGAGAACTTGGGCCAGTCCTTGTCTGTAGCCAACCACCAGGATTCTACCCATACCCCACACTCTTGTCTGAAATTTAAGTCGATTTCTAGGTCCTTGCCAGAGATCCTGTTGACGATACCTTGCCACAATGGAAACAAAGGCTTCGGCATTTCCTCAATGATAAGTTTCGCCTGCCGATAACTCTATAAGGAAAGATGAGCAGAGGAGTTGTCGTGAGACTTTGGCAAAGTTTGCCTGCCCTAACTTGGTTCGTCCTCTTCGGGCTGCCCAGGGAAGCCCGCGCCGGGATTTCTGGTCGCGCCGGGACTGCTGACTTTCTCATTGACACTCAATATGCCTTCACGACCTCTAAAAGCAAGCTGGTTGGAAGTAATGATACCGGCACGGCCTTGCGCTATGGCTTTGGGGGCTATGCCGGAGATGATTCAAATATTGCCTTTCTCGTTCACTTTGATCATGACGTGACGACATTTGCACTCAACAGCAGCAAGATTGATATGAATTGGCAAGACACTCGCATTCGGTATCATTTAGGATTCTTTTATCTCGGTGCTCTATTTACTCGATTGGATATGAAGGTCAACAGTGCGGGCACGGATACTGTCGATGCTTCGGGTTCTGGAATGGGTGCGAATACCGGTGTTTTATTTGGCGTGGGGAAGTCGGGGTCCATGTATGTCGATGTCAATTCCGCAAGTCTGTCTGCCATGAAAAATGCCTTGGATCAAACCGTGTCCATCAAGCAGCGGCTCGATGTCGACATCGGGGCGAGCATTGATCTGACGCAAAAGCTCGTTGATATGACCTTTGGCTATAAGATTCGCAACCTCACCATAAGCGCCGATAGCAGCTATAAAGAAATCCTCTACACGACCTATGCGGGCCTACGCCTGTCCTTTTTTTTCTAGCATCTATTCAAACCAGTCAATAGTTCAAGGAGCGCGGTGCTTCAAGTGCCTTGGCTTGTCAGGCGACTTGAGCTTCCCGGCTTGAAATCTTAGGATTGAGAAAGAGCTTTTTGTCCAAGTGAATCACAAAGAGAAACGGAATAGGTCTGAGGTCGTTGTGCTGCCTTGCTGTATCCAAAAGGAGGATCTCGATCCTACTATTGGAATTTATCAGGTAAGTTCGAACGGCGTCCATTCCCACACCTCTCCCCGAGGTAAGGGTGGCTTCATCCTTGGTGCTGAATCCAGCTTCAAAGATCAAATGAGCCAACTCCTGCTGTGACATCGAAGAGTCCTTGCAGAGTTTTCGCGCCTTGGCTTTTTCGTAAATTTTTAAAAGATTCAAACCCTGGCCGTCATCTTTAATGCTGATCAAGAGCTCGTCGCCCTCGACCCAGGTGTTAAGACGAATCTCGCCTCGCCGGGGTTTGCCCAGTGCCTTTCGTTCTTCAATAGCCTCGATCCCATGATCCAAAGAATTGCTCAGCAAGTGGACGAAGGTGCGTTCAACTAAAAGTTGACCTTCTCCAGTCAAGAGTATTTCGTCGTGCTCAAAGATGATCGAAGGATTAGCCTTGCCTAGTGAATCTGCCATAACGGGAAGCGATTGAAGGATGGACTCCAGGGACTTCTCCAAATTCAGAGCATAGCGCTGCTCAAGGCCATCAATGACTTGTAGAATGATCTCACGTTCTTCAAATTTCATGCGACTCGTGTCTAGTCCTCGGAGTTTGTTGACTTTGCTGCGCATCCAACCGTTTTGGTCTTGATCGGCTTTTTGCTGCTTGCGTCCAAGCTTTTCAAAATTAATCGTTCGATAAAATTGAATCAGATCCAAAGCTGACTGAAGATAGGGCATTAAACGCTTAGATTCGAGCGAAGCTTGGGCTTGGTGGCGGAAAGGTTCCAGTTGACCTTCAAATTCATGAAAAGCATTGGCAAGATCTTCGAGATGAAAGGTCCGAGCCATGCCTTTCATTGTGTGAACGTTCATGAAGACGCGATTGATTGATTTCATACTTAGATTCTGTTCAGTCAGGATGGTGTCCTGACATGATTTAAGGAAATCCTGGCAAGTGCCTAGGAAATTGCTGAACTTTTCAGTGCTCACTTTCAGCACTTTGCCGATGGCTTCTAATTCCTTTTGCTGTACCATTTGCTGTCGTTCAAGTTGCCTCAGTATGGTGACATCCCGAGTCGTGACGAGAATTTTTTCCACATCGCCAGCGTCGGAGCAGATAGGGCTCCATTCCAGCTCGAGCAACTTTTGACCTCTCGGATGTATGAAAAGCAGTTCCTTGACTAAGAGCTCTTGATTCACTTCAAAGTTAAGCTCGGTATCACCCAATGCACTAAAAATCACTGTTTCCGTCTGATTGATAAGATCGGCACTCAAGTCGCTGCGGGATAGGAGTACATCTCGAACCGATCGCCCGGCAATGGCTTGTGTGTTTAAGATGTCTGTGAGGTGATGGGAGTAATCGGGCACGATCAGGCCGTCTTTGGCCGAGATCATGAATATTCCCTGTTGGATATTAGCTAGCATAGATTTGATGTCGCGAGTTTTATCGTCGACGATGGCTTCGACATTTTGCAAATGCTTTTGCAGTTCATTGTTAGCCATGGCCAGACTGTTGTTCAACTTAGATATCTCAGTGTGAGAATCTTCCTGAATGAGGCTCATCTTATCTCCCATCGCCAACGAAAGGAGAATAACCTCGAGCGCGCCGCCAAAGAACTGGCTCCATGTAGTAAATGAATTGTTAGGCAGAAAGCCATAGATACGAGCCATGGTGATCATGCTGCCAATGATTAAAAAACCCCAGGCAATAAGATAAAAATAAGCAGGCCGGTAGCGCCGCATACAGCCCTGAACTCCGGCAATAAGGAGAGCCGCAGAGATATAGGAGTTGCTCAATAGAACGAACAAGACTGAGCGATCATAATCGATGAAAGGCAGCACAATATCGAAAAGAGAAATCGGATAGAAGGCGAGAATCAATATGTAGAGTAGCGGTGAATTTTTCTTAATATTCAAGAATGAAAGGGCAAAAAGTGAGCCAAAAATGGCTGTTAGCTCGGCAAATACGACAATGCCTTGATTGAGGAAAATCGTCGTTGCTTGCGAGTCAGGAAGCAAATATTGAGCTGTGCCAGTGAACAAAAGCTGAACAATTCCAAAGCACGCGATATAGCCTACATAGAGATAGTATGAAGGGTTACGGAGTCGCATAGCAAGAAATACGTTGTATCCTACCATCACGATGACAAAGCCAAATAGAACGCCGAGCAGCAGGTAATCATTGCGACTGAAAGTAATAAAGGCATCAGTGGAGAGAATTGAAAATTCAAGATTCACCGGACCGCGTGAGTCCACCAGGATATAAAATGTATTCGGCCCCGGCGGTAATTCCATCCGAAAGGTGGGCAGTCGAAAGTCATTTTCGTCCGGAGTGTTAGGTATGGAATCGCCGCGTTGAGCTACTAAAAGCAGTTGATTGCCTTCCTGACGATAGAGATAAATTTGGTCCGTATAGGAATAATGATGAACGAGACGAAAGTTTTCTGTGGTCGGATCTTCATTCTGGAATACCGATCGGAGCCAGAAATGTCCGCGCCTGATCTGATACACGTCCTGCCCGTTCATGTCGACAAACTGGGCTTGATGTTCAGGCTTTAGAATGTCCTCTGGAGTGAGATTTCGATCCTGATCGTAGAGCACCTGAAAGGCTTCGGATAGGCGAATAGATTCGCGACTCGCTGCACTTGTTAGGTGGACGAGAGGTATGTCTTTAGCAAATAGAGGGTCAGGCCTCAGCATCAAAGTGAGGCAAGGGCTTAGGGCAAGGAGCAGTATGAACGATAGGCGCAAGTTCAAAAGGCTTTCCTACTTTTGCAGTAAACTTCCCTCGTTCTGGTCCATCGGCGCGAGTTCCAGCCACTTGAGATGCAGCTGGGTGAAGGATGGTGGGAGGCAAGATAAAACACGAAGATTCCTAGAAAAGTCTTGGGAAATTACTTTTTATACAGAACCCTCCTGCTCAGTATGTGCGAAGTATTTCCGATCAGATGACAGACCGAACTCAGGAGTTTTGCATGCGGCATTGGGTGATTCTTATCAGCTGGTTCTGTTGGATGGCGGAGGGCTTTGCAGCCCCCATCGTCGACGGCCGTCTGGATTTGAGTCAGGAAGTGCTGAGCCCCAAGACCCGTCTCGATCTCAGCGGACCTTGGCGATTCTATCCCTATGTATTTCTAGATAACCAGGATTTTGATGAAGGGCTGCCTCTAGATCCATCATCGGTGAATCTACAAGTGCCGGGCGATCTTAGCGGACTTAACGGTCCCGATGGTCAGCCTATGCCCAATGACGTTTGGGGAAGTTTTGTTTTGGAATTGAAGCATCTTCCCCAATGGTCTAACGAGCTGGGTATGCGAATCCGTGGCGATACCGCCTATCGCGTGCTATGGATTGATCCTTCTGGGAAGACGCCTAACCAGATCATTACGCAGGCAGGTTTACCAGGCCCTAGGGCAGAAGAGTCTATTCCCCAGGTCATTGAACAGTTGGGTCGCTTTGTGGCCCCGGCCGGGGATGGCCCTTACTATATCGTTATTCAGCTATCAGGATTTCACTATTTGCAGCCGAGCCTCTGGACGAGCCCGATTCTCGGTCCCTACAGGGTTTTAGAGAGAGATCGTGACTGGGTGCGGATGAGTGAGTGCATGGTCGTTGCCATGCTGTTGATCATGGCTCTCTATAACTTTAGTCTTTATGTCCACCGACGAGAGGACGTCAGTAGCCTATGGCTGGCTGGATATTGCACATCGGTGATGCTGCGCTTTATTTCAACCAGTGGCTTTCTCAGTGCCTTTCTTTTTCCAAAATCTAGCGCCAACCTGTTTGAGTTGGTGCGCAAGGTCGAGTTCTCTTGCATGATGACCTCGGCCACCTGCCTCTTGGTTTTTGTTGTTCATACCTTTGGATTTAAGAATATAGAGCGGAAACTTTGGTTGAATCACCTGTTAATTCTCGCCGTGTGCTCTTTTGTGTTTCTCACGGATGCGACGGTCTACCCGCAACTTCTGAAAGTAATGCTAGTTTACTCTGTCGCGGTGTCCCTGACAGTATTGTGTATGGTGATCATTTCTATCAAAAATAGAAAAGAAGGCAGCGTGCTGGCTCTGGTCGGTGTTCTGTCGATTGTGATTTGTGGCTGGCATGATGTATTGATTGGTCTGGGAAGATTGCAAACCCCGGTTTTTATGATGCCCTACGGCATGATCGCCTTGATCTTCAGCCAAGGTCAGGTCATTGCCAAACTTTTTTCGAGCGCCTTTCGTACTGCGGACCGTCTGAGTCGTCATCTGGCCGAGGAAGTGGAACGTCAGACTCTGGATATAAGATCAATGCTAGATCATATCCCGCAAGGAGTGATGAATCTGGTACCTCCTGGTGTTATTGATGCAGGATTTTCTTTGCATCTACGAGAAATATTGTCATTGGATGAAATCGGTGGTTTGACTCTGGACGAAGTTCTTCTAGCACGAAGTCAATTAAATACCGATGATAGGGAGCGCATACAGGCGGCTCTAAGCAGCTGCCTTGGGGAGGACGCTCTAGCGTTTGAACTGAATAGCGCTCAGCTTCCTGCCGAGATTCGTCTGGAACTGGTCAGCTCCTTCAAGATCCTCCAGATGACCTGGAATCCTGTTTTAGATAAGAATGGGCAAATCGTTAAAATCCTGATCACTTGTCTTGATGTCACAGAGGTGAGGCGATACGAAGCGGAAGCCACAGAACAGCGCCAAGAGTTGGCCTATATTCAGGAGTTGGTCAATGTCAGTGCAGATAAATTCTCCCTGTTCTACGAAACCAGTCTACGCATGCTTGAGGAGAACCAACGTCTGGTGTCTTTGAACAGGCAAAGAAACTTTGAAATTTTGAAAATACTGTTCGTCAATATGCATACTATAAAAGGCGCAGCCAGGACCCTTGGATTTGGGAAAATGGCCGGTTGGCTGCATGAAGTCGAACAAAGTTATGCCTTGCTACTGAAGGATCCTGACCTGCTATGGAACCAACAGAAGTTAGAGGAAGACGTTAGTAGGGCTCAGGAAATTCTAGAGTACTATCGACGCGTGAGCGAACAGAAGTTAGGCCGAACCATTGGTAAAAGTTCGATGGTGGCGATTGATCGAGAATTCCTGGTTCAGCATACCCAGATGCTTAAAAAGATGGAAACCGAAAGGGTTGGTACTGATTTCAATGAAGCTCTGTCCGAGGCAATGAGTCGATTTGAGGAACTGGCATTCCAAGACTCCTTTGCCATTCTGCAAGAAATTAGCTCGCCGGCAGCCAAGATAGCCAATGACCTTGGCAAAGCGCCTCCACGCATTCATATCGATGGACTGCACTGTGGAATGAGCTTTCAGGCCCAGCAGCTGCTCAGAAAAGTCTTTATTCACATTCTTCGGAATGCTCTGGATCATGGAATTGAAACGACCGAGGAACGCCTCAAACACGGCAAGAGTCCGGAAGGAGTGCTGAACATAACGCTCACTGAAGTTCGTAATCGACTGCAGATACAAATTGTCGACGATGGGCGAGGGCTTTCTTTGCTTAAGTTGGAAAGACGTGGGTTGGAATTAGGGATTCTTTCGGGATCTCTCGCGACACCCATTGATGAACTCGCCGAATTGATTTTCTATCCTGGACTGAGCACTGCGGATTCTCTGACTGAGGTGTCGGGGCGAGGGATTGGAATGGATGCTGTGAAGAGCTTCGTTGAAGAAGCTGGTGGATCCATTCGTGTCCAGATCGATCCCACTCAAGCTCGCTTGGATCATTGTCCTTTTGCTTTGCTCATCAGCTTGCCTTCGACGCTTTATATTCGTAGGGCGAGCTCCGCTGCCAACTCCATTCCCGCTGCCTCCTGACTAGCTGTGACCCATAGCCAGGGCTGAGCTGGGAAAACAACCTTCCTCTTTCAAATGTCTGAGATTCAATTCCTTGGCCCAGAATCGGTCGTTGAGCCATTGCTCAATTTCATGGCCATGGGAAGGAAGACTTTGCAAAGGATACCGTTCGACCTTCACCTCGATGACGCGTACCTGACCCAGCAAGAGCTGCCACATTGTGGGAATGCCTTCTGGATAGCCTATGGTGATATCATAGACGGCCTGAATTCGATCCTTAAGACCGAGCACGCTGCTTTCAAATGCTTTCGCGTAGGGTACTAGGACATGTTCGCAGAGGGGGAGTTTGTAGTGCTTGGCTGTGTTCTGAGCGTCAAGCATTTTGCGAGGCGTGTAGCGAGTTCCTTCTGGAAAAATGTTCAACCATAGCGGAATTTCATCTCGACTGAAGCGTTGAAAGGTGGCTTTGATGCGTCGTCGATCGGCCATCCAACGCCTCTTCAGAAAGATGCAGTCTAAAAAAATCATTCCCCAGCCTGGACCTGGTATGTATTTGAATACTTCTTTCACAAAAAATTTCATGTCACCTATGCGCTGGGATTTTTGAGCCAAAGCTAACAAAGGCATAATATCAACACCTGTTTGGTGGTTGGCAATAATGATGGCATCTTCACCGACAGGTAGGACATCGCAATGCCAAAGTATTTTTACCCTATAGACCTTGTCCATCAGCAGAACGAGAATAGACCAATAGAAACTGGCGAGTTTTCTGTTCGCGCTGCGGAAAAGTGCTTTGGAAAAAGGCTTGACGAGCAAGGTTAAAGTTTGGAGGAAGTTGATTCCGATTAAGGGAACAACGAGTAAAACGGAGATTACCAGGGCGCGGATATAATGAAAGAAGCGTAGGGGCAGGGGCTGGCTTATCATCGGTGCTGCGTACATAGGAACTCTCCATGAGTCCGAAGGGTTAGGCACCGATACCATTACCAGATTCATGGGCTCTGCGTACAGCTGTGAGCTTATTTTACAATACTTTAGGTGACTTAGGCCTCACGGACGCGGGCTGTGTCCATCAAGTTGGCAGGCAGTGATGCCCTTCAAAGTCACTCCTGGCCTCCTTCGTGCCTAGCTGCAAAGCGGCGGGTGCCCGTGTCTTTGTCGGTCTGCTTGGCTCGATATATTCGAGTCTGGGTTTACGGACTTTGTGTCTGATCGCTAGCGGTGAGGAGTCCTTCGCCGCGATGAAGCAGGAGGCTAGCCTTACGGAGGCTTTCCCGATCACCGGCCAGATGCAAGACATCTCCGGCAACAAGCCCCATGCCAGCTTTTGGCAGTACGGATCCTTGCTTTTCACGATAGACAGTCACGACAGTTGCCCCAGTATGTGTGCGGAGCATGAGCTGGTCTAACGATCGACCCACGGCGAAGGAATCATTCTTCAACTGGACGGAGTGAAGGGAACTGAGCGTCTGCCAAGTCGAGTGATCTAAAGACGTTCGAAGAAAATCTGATAAACCTGAGTGAGTATTATGCATGCTTCGACGAGCTTCTGCCATGAAGGTATAGATGTCTTCTTCCGGAATGCCAAAGCTAATCAGTGATCGAGCCAGAAGTTCGATCGTCGTTTCATTTTCGGCCACGACGAGAGTGGTCTGAGCTCCTGGATTCATAACTTCAACATCGCGGCTGTAAAGGACCCGAGCGATCACTGGTAAATCGCCTCGCAATCTATGAGCTGCATCTAGAACAGCCTTGGTCATCGCTGCACCTGATACGGCGATGACCAAGAGGCCAGCGTCGTGAATGCCCGCATGCTCGAGTATGTCCATGCGAGAAGCATCGCCATACAGGATGTCTTCCCCGTTCTTCTTCTGCTTGAGCACATTATTATAGTTTTGGTCGATCACCTTATAGGGTATGCCAAGGGCCTTCAAGGCCCTTGATAGGTTTTGCCCGGCGACTCCATAACCAACTATGATAGCATGCCCTTTGGCTTTAAGAGGAGTCTTTACGGGTATGAGCTCAGCTTCAGAAGGCGATAAGCTTGATTCGTTCGCCGTGCGTGACAAGGCCCAAAGGGGAGCCCATTTGAAAAGAAAGGGGCTGAGAATCAACGTGAAGACTGTGATGGAAAAAAAATACTGCAAGCCCTGTTCATTGATTAAGCCATAGGTATGGCCCATTTTTGCTAGGATAAAACTAAACTCTCCGATTTGAAATAGACTCAGAGCGACAATCATAGCGACCGTGTGCGGGTAACGAAGCGTGCGCGCTACAGTATAGACGATACCAATTTTGATGAGAGCTATGCCCAAGACCCAAGACATGATAGGAGCCAAATGAGTCGCGACAAAAGCCGTGTTGACCAGCATGCCGACAGAGGCAAAGAATAGTCCCAGAAAGTTGTCGCGGAGGGGCAAGATATCACTCATGGCTTGTCGACCATAAGGCGATTCAGCAATCAGCAATCCTGCGAGAAAAGCTCCAAAAGAAAGGGAAAGCCCGACCTGCTCCATAAGATAAGAAATTCCCAGACAGAGCAGCAGAACAGCAAAAAAGAATAATTCACGGCTGGCTGTCTTGGCTACGCGATGGAGGGCTTGAGGGATGATGTAGCGGGAGGCAAAAAACAGAAAGACTCCTGCACCGACCAATTTAAGCAGGAGTTTATAGTTCCAATCATCAACACTGCTACTCAAGGCTGAGCTACCTAAAAAAGGCAAGAGCATCATCATGGGAATGACCGCTAGGTCTTGAAAAAGCAGAACGCCGACGATGGCGTTGCCATGAGGTGAAGCCTGCTCGCGACTGTCCTGGAGCAATTTCATAATGATCGCTGTGGAGCTCAGACTGATAAGGCTGCCTATAAACAAGCACTGAGCCCAAGGCAAATGCAAGCCGACTCGCGCTAAAAAAGCTGTCAAAAATAGGGTGAGTCCAACTTGAAGTCCACCCAAGCCGAGGAAATGGCGACGAAGATCCTTTAACTGGCTCAGCGAAAATTCCAGCCCAATGGTAAACATGAGAAAAATAATGCCAATCTCACTCAATGCCTCGGCGCCTGGAACCGAACTGACCCAGCCAATTCCAAAAGGACCGATCAGCATACCAGCAATGATAAAGCCAATAATGGTGGGAATTTTAAGAGCATGGAAAATGGTTGCCACCAAAGTCGCCGACCCAATCAATATAAGCAACTCGAGGAGAAAGGAAGAGGATCCATGCATATCTTAACCCTGCTTGCTTGAGTATGGACGCGGAAGGGACTTTGGCATGCAAGTTTCCCTAGGGCAATTCTTTGTGGGCGCGTGGTGAATGTACGCCTCGTCTCAAACTCCGAAAGCCTCGTTCCAGAACTTGAACACCCCAGAGGATTGCCACACCTATCACCGACAGGGCCAATGGCATATCGAAGTGGCCAAAGCCAATGGCAGCTCCAACAGCCGTCAGTAGCCAAATAACAGAAGCGGAGGTCACGCCATTGACCAAGCCCCCTTGAGTAAATATGACGCCTCCCCCGAGGAAGCCGACGCCGGTGACGATTTGCCCAAGAAGTCGGATATGATCCGCGTCGTCTTTGGATTGCAAGAGACCCAAATGTACGAAAGTCATGGTGCCCAGGCTGATCATACAACTGGTCCGAATGCCGACGGGTTTTCCGCGCAGCTGTCGTTCAAGTCCGAAGATGAATCCGCAGAACACGGAAAAGAAGACCTTGGCCCAAAACATACCATCAAGAATATTAGAAAATGGCTGCTGCATAATTCCTCGATTGACTTCAAAGACCCTTAATTTTCATCCTAACTGAAACCCAGGCCTTCGTCCAAACAAGGATGGGACATTTCGAATTAAAATGTAAAGGGATAGAACCCAGAAAGTCAACGTCTTCTCTCTGAAGTCCAAGCAGTCAACTCTCTGGTTTCGAAGCCTGCAGTTGATCACGGAGAAAGAGCGGCAGCGCTTCAAACTTGAATTTGGTAAAGACGGCAGAGAGGTAGGCGTCTGCATCGATATTGCCAGGACGGGTGAGCTCCTCCCAACTTTCGTCATAGCAATGAGATTTCTCTGACGTTACAAAATAGCGTCGACAGAGCAACGGTCGATTTTCATAAATGGAACAACGATCTTGAGCATCGAGGAGCACACAGCGGCGATCGGCAAAGGGTAATTGGTCCCATACACCTTGCTCTAGGGCTTGGCATTGCTTGTGAAGACGTTCCCTGTCGACCTCTTTGGCTTTGATATGAGGCATAATGAGTCGCTTTTCGTGTTTGGAAATATCAACTCGACCATGACAGCAGGCGGAACAACCGGCCGCACAAGAGATCGGCAGGGTACAGGATTGAAAAACCTGGTCTATTTTTGCCAGGGCTTTTTGGTGGAGCACACCTTCTTTTTGATTCTGCAGGGAGTGTCGATGAAGCAGAAAGGTTTGGACCATTTCCGCCTGATCAGCTGTGGCAAGTTGCCTTTGAGCCTGTGGAGTCCATGCGACATCGAGGGCTCTTTTTTCATCAGTCAAGGCTGTCGCCTCCTCATCGAGTGGAGTGATGAATGCTTCCTATGGACCCATAGGATAGCATGAAATGGATAAAATCGCAGGATTTGGCTGCGATCCAGGATGGATCATGACGAAGGACTTTGATAAACTCTTGCCGAGTTCATGGACGACTGCCCAGGAGTTCTCTTTATGCTTTTTTCTGCTGATCATCTGTTCATAGCTGCGACTTATTTGGTAGGACCGTTTTGGTTGCTTTTAGCGCTGGCGCCGGGCTCAAGAGCAGCGCGCATTTTTGTTCATAGTGGACTTGTTAGCTGTGCCTTGGCCATTCTTTATATCGGGTGTTTGACACAGGGTTCATCCAATATGAGTGTGGAGAGTTTTTCGACTCTCGGAAACTTACAGCTTGCGTTTCAGAGTGAATGGGTGTTGTTGGCGGGTTGGGTCCACTATCTAGCTTTCGATCTTTTGATTGGAGCAGCGATCGCTCGAGAGCATCAAGTTCAAGGAGGATCCAAACTCATCCTTGGCTTAAAATTATTCTTCACCCTCATGCTTGGACCGATCGGCTTTCTATTGCATAAAATCATGACGCTCAAAAAAATCAAGGTCGAGCTTTGATTCGCCAATTGGCTTCTGTTTGATCGATTTTTCCAGACCAAGTTCCAGTCGTTAAGTTGTCCGAAGATTTAATCTCAATCTTTGGCGCAACTGTATTCTGCCGCAAATTCTTGCAGGCCAAATTCAAGCTTAGCAGGAGCAAAAACATAAGATACTTCATACTAAGGCCCTTTCTCAAGCTGAACTTGCCTCTGTCCTATCAGCTCACCAGATTTGTTGAAAGCCGATAGGGCAAAGTCGGTCAGCGATTCAGGTGAGGATTTAGATCGAAAGAACGATCGACCCTGCCTGAGCTCGTGAATATTCATCGATTCGGCGCCGATTGTTGTCGCCTGGCAGTAAGGCTTGATACCTGGGCAAAGCACCATCTGCTCTGTTTCAGCAGACGCGGCTAACCACATATCTGCCGCTTCCCCTTTCCCAGAAATGGAAAGGTAGATCTTGGTCTTGGCTTGAAAGGTGCCCTTGTATTCCGAATTAACACCCTGAGGAAAGAGCTTGGGAAGCAACGCTGATTGGCTGTAGATCTGCCAGAGGCCCGTTCCATAGTTCCAACTTGCAGGACTGTTTTTATCGGCTGAATTCCACCCTGGATCGCCGAGACTGCGGCTGCCACCATTGGCCAAAGATACCAGCATGGAATTTTCTTTTTTCAAAACACCGCCGCCGGAACTACCATTGATAATGCCGATATTAAAAAACAGCTGCTGACTCTTAGCCGCTTTTGCTTGGCCTTCTGCATAGGTGGCAGTCCAGACTCCGGCTCGATCATCGGGAAAACCAACCGTAAAGAGATCGTCTCCTTGATCCGAATCCATCGAACTGAAAAGCTCGCTCGAACTGGTAGCGACACGGGGTGGATATTTTATTTGACTCGGGACTGCAGTGAGCCAGCGAACCTGGAGGATTCGATAGTCCAAGGCCTCTGATTTTTCGAGGACACTGGTCACTTCTAAATCTTCGCTCCCACCCGTGAGGATCGACCAGCCGCTGCGAAGCCGCTCTCCAAGCGGAGTGCCGCAATGTTCGGCAGTGAGCAGGGTTTGAGCATTGAGCATAATTGCAGTACAACCAGGAGTTTGGACTGTCCAAAGGATTTCATCCTTGCTCGCTGCATGCCGGCGGCCATTGCCTGAGGACTGGCTTGAAGCGTCTTCTCGATAGATGTCGGACAAAGGACTGGTGGGAAGAGGTCGGCAACCCGCCAAGATTCCGAAGAATAGGAGAAATATGCCGGAGAGAGCCGTCAGACTTTCAGAATTTTGCTTCAAGCGCTGGTGCATGGAAAGGGTCTCCTCTGGCCCTGGTTATGCAAGAGCAAGTCCAGCCAAAAAATTCTATAACATATTGTAATTATAATATTTCTAGAGGATGCGAGGGCGTTCTCTGCAGAGCTTTTATCCAGCTTTGATCAGAATTCTGGCAGCTGGCAGAGGTGGACATGCTGTTTTTTATGGCGCAATTGACGCATTTTTGGCGGCTTCGCTTTTAGCGAAAGGGCGGCTGAAAAGACCTTGTGCTCTATGCACTTGACAAAGATTCGGCCATGGCCGAAGACCTTGTTTCAAGTCTTTTGGCCCACGAATTCCTGGCGAGACCCCCCAGTGTGGGTCCAAGGACCGTCGGGACTTTCGTCCGAGCGTAAGGAACCTTGCCATGAGCGAAGCAGCATCCCATCGAATGACTCTTTCCTTTTACCGCTATGTGCGCATTGAAGATCCTCAGGATCTTATGCAGCGTTTGCGTGCAGCCTGGGAGCTATTGGATGTCAAAGGTCGTACCTATGTCGCACATGAAGGCATCAATGCCCAAGTGAATATCCCTATCGAACAAAAGGAGCCATTCTGCGCCCAGGTTCGATCAATTTTTCCCGAAATGCCTTTTAAATTTGCGCTTGAAGAAGCCGGAGAAGCTTTCTCCAAGTTGAAAATTAAAGAGCGCAAAAAGCTTGTCGCCGATGGTTTGAGTGATGCAAGCTTTGATGCCAGCGATGTCGGAATCCATCTGGATGCCGAATCGTTTCATGCGGCCTTGGACGAACCCGGCACTCTCGTCGTTGATTTGCGCAATCACTACGAGTGCGAAGTCGGACATTTTCGAGGCGCTTTGCTACCGGAAGCCAATACTTTTCGCGATGCATTGCCTGAGGTCTTGGAAAAATTACGAGGTCTAGAGGAACGCAAGATTCTGCTCTACTGCACGGGAGGCATTCGCTGTGAAAAGGCCAGTGCATACTTCCGCTTCAAAGGATTCAAGGATGTGAATCAACTGCATGGTGGCATCATCGACTATGCCCATCAGGTGGCTGAAAAAGGTCTAGCTTCGCGTTTTGTTGGCAAGAATTTTGTATTTGATCAGCGGATGGGGGAACGAGTGACCGAGGACGTCATTGCTCATTGTCATCAGTGCGATGCGCAGTGCGATACCCACACGAACTGCAAGTTTGAAGGGTGCAATCGACTGTTCCTTCAGTGTCCTTCATGTCGCGTCGACTATGCGGGCTGCTGCAGCCGGGAATGCCAAGAGATACTGAGCAAGCCTAAAGAGCAGCGAGTGCAGATCCAACATTCCTGGGACCAAAAATTTGGCCCGACTCATTATTTAAGTCGAACCCGGATTCCAGCGCCTCTTGAAACTCCGTCAGCGCAATGAACGAGAATAAAAGACTTGGCACCCAAAGTGGCCAGTGGCTCCCAAGGGTTTGTCCAGGCGTTTAAATCCGCTCTTTTCATAGAGTTTGGATGCATCCTTCATATCCTCGGTCGTTTCCAAGTACAGAGTCCGATAGCCAGCTTGCAAAGCGAGGGGAATCAGCTGATCGATGAGCTGACGACCCAGCCCAAGACCGCGGGCACTAGGTAACAGATACATCTTTTTAAGCTCAGCTGTGAAGGCATCACCGCCGAGCAAGGGGCCGAAGCCAGCTCCACCCACGACTTTGCCATCGACTTCGGCAACAAAATAAGCGGCTGTGGGCGGCTGAAAGTGTTCAAATAACGCGTCCAGCTCATCATCAACAAAAGCAAATCCTTCACGATTCGCACCATACTCCGTGAGAACCTGCCGGATGATGGTGGCGACGATCAGGTTGTCGTAGGGAGAAATAGGGCGTATGCGAGGATTCTTTTCTGACAAACTCATGTTTTACCTTTTCGCCTTTAGGTCTCATAATCTCTAGACTAGCTATACATTCAAGAAGGTCAAGGACGCAACCGTGCTTTCCATCCGTTTGGGGTCAATCGGCTGCCTTTGGTTGGATCAAGAGCCTGTGAAAGGATAGAGGATATTTTGCTCTTTGGCGATCAGAGTGTAGTAGAGAACTCGGGCTGATGGATCATCACGGACCTTCAGTTTCGCTTGGACCAAATCAAACTCTCGAAATCTCGTCCGCAATTCTGTCGGAAGGCTGAGGAAGATCTCTTCCTGAATAATCAGCATGGATGCATCGGGAATTCCCTGAAAAATATGCTTACGCATACTTTCATAGCGAGTCGCTAGGATGACAGCACGGCCATAGAGATCATATTCTTTCGTACCGCTTTCGGGATAGAAGCCCTCCAGATCACCGCCTGCAATACCAACCGCGCAAAAGATCGGCAGGGGGTAGTCCATGGCCTTAACATGCTCTTCAAATATGGCGATGAAATTGAGTGCCAATTGTGTGGCAAAAGCCGCCTCATTCGAACCCTCAGGAATTTTAAACGGATACCCGACCGAACAGAGAAAACCGTCTCCCATCTCCTTGAGTCGGTATGCATTTGCCGTCATACTTTCTGTTGAATAGTTTTCCATCATCACTCGGTAGCAATGGGAAAAGAAGTTCTTGATGACCTGATTCTTATTGATGTGTTTTATAGTCGAGCTGCTGATGATGTCGAAGCATAGGACACACCCCCGACCGGGCCCGGTGGGCATTGTATCTTCCAGGTTGCGACCGTTTTCCATCATGATGAGTTGATGGGGATAGAACACTTTACCAAGCTGCCGATAGCTATGCTTTCGCTTGCTTTCTTCGATAATCATGCGTTCCTGAATAGCCGCGTAATTTTTGGCAATGGCGCCTGCTTGAAACAGAATGAAGAGTAAGAAACCTATATGCAATGTGTAGTAACCGGTTTGATCCTGAAAGGTATGGAATATATCAATCGCAGTGAAAGCAACCAGAAATACGCTACCAAAGGCAATCCATTTTGTGCCGACCCGTTGATTGAGAGTCGCTCGAGCCACGGTATAGATAAGAATGCCAGCCGTGACGATGTGCCCTGCATGGGCGATCCAAAGAAAGCGGGTGACCACTGAAATTGGAAAGAAGAGGCAAGTTAAAATGCCTAGGTACCAACCCACTCGCCAAGGAATAAGTTTGCGCGGATAATCGGCTGGAAAAAGCATGGCGAAGAAGGCTTCCAAGAGCGGTGCAATGAAATAGATACTGCCATATTCCAAGCGATAGGAAGTCGCCCAAGAAGGTTCCAGGAATACATCGAAGATCCGAGTATTGGAGCTAGCCAATCGTTGAGCAACAGCAAAGTTGCATAGGGCAAAGACGATCGTGACTTTCTCACGACGAATAATAGAGAGAAAGGCATGATAGAGCCCCATCACTAGAATTGCCGCAACAAATCCAGCATCCATGATCTGTCTGAGTCGAAGCGTGCTTTCAATCTTTTCAAAGGACCCAAAGCTTATAGGATAGTAGATTCCACCGCGGGAATGAAGAAAATTGGCCATGTGTATCACGATCTCGTACTGCGCGGCTTTGGGCAAATGCATCAGGACAGGATTCCGTGATGGAGCGGTGGACTCAAGGTCGACTCCGACTTGGCCCGACCCTCCAATGCGCCGGCCATTGACCCATATTTCTATCGCACTAGGTGCGTCGCTGATATAAAGACCCCAATCGTCAGACTCCTGCACTTCCAGAGTCGCTTTCATTGAGACGATTCGTTCGATTTGGTCAGACTTAGACCAAGTCCCTGGCAAATTTGCGATTGACGCTGAAGTCCAACGCTGCTGCTCAGTTGCCGGGACAAGGGCTCCGCGCACGATTAGCCAATCCCCTCGCAGTTCGACCAAACTGTGGTCCCTGTTGACCGGCCAGTCTCGAAGATTCACTCGTCCGTTCTGAACGCGAAAGCTTTCTGGGCCATTGGAGCCCACACAACTCCACAGAGCAGGCAGAAGGGCCATGGCCCATGCGAGCTTACAGAATATTCGATAATTTGATCGAATTCCCAAAAATTCTGCCTTCCCAATGCGCAAAGTTCAACTTGTCTTGCTCTGCTCATCGGTCGATTGATTGAGGCTGTGAGGACTTCAATAGCCCCTCCTTAGATTTTTTTGCTTCTTTGCAGGAACTTGCTGAAGTTCTTCATAAAAAGTTCTTAGATACACAGGAGCGAAGGCACAAGGCAAGGACTGCCCTCCCTGTGATGGACGTGGCTCTGATAGTATCAAGTTGTTCCTGATGCATTCGGGTTCGCCTTGTATATTGGAAGAGAGGATTCTGCATGCAGAAGTCGCCAAAGTCCTACTTTCGGCTCAAAGCCTGGACCGGGAGTGGAATGATGCTCGCTTTAGGTTTGTCAGCCTGTAGCAAAGACTTGCTTGAGGTCACCTACCCACAGATGGTGAGCCCAGGAGAAGCTTATACCGAATTGACCAAACTCGCGATAGGCATCGATCCGAAGCTTGATGCCGCACTGCGTGATGAGATCATGAAAAGCTTGAAGACCTGTTCGCTTTTTACTGAAGTGACCAATATGGACAAGCCGGTGCGCGTAAGCGGAAGCAATCCCAAAGACTATTTCGATGCCTTGATCAAAAGATCTCAACAGGCCCAGCTTTCCCAGGGCATCATGAGTATCCAGATCGAGGACTACACTGAAACTTCGCAGCTCGATAAGAGTCAGTCTTTTGTCCTTGCCGATCAGCCTAGCAATGATTGGTATCCTTCTTTTGGCATTCCAACTGTCGGGACTTTAGGCTTTCCGAAGCGTCCCGAGGTCGCTCCTAAATGGAATTTGCGCAAACGCGATACCTATGTTCGTGCGGAAAAAATTCAGTCTATCGTACGCTTCGTTATGTACAATCGTGTGGCTGGCAAGATCATCCATGATCGGGTGGTTACCAACAACTCGACTCTTCTCAACTACTCCCGTAAGCCAACCCTGAAAAAGCCGAAGTTTGCCGAGCTAGTTCAACGTTCCGTGATCGATGAAATACTCTTCTACGCCTGTCCGGCCAAAGATCAGGTAACGAGACGTCTCTACTATATTAAAACCCCTGATGCATCGGCAGCTCAGGTGAATGAAGGGGTCGAGTTAGCGGAACAGAATCGCTGGAGTTTGGCCGCCACGAAGTGGACCAATGTTTTGCTAAGCGATAAAAAGAACGTCTATGCTCATCATAATCTTGGCGTTCATTTTGAGCGTTCTGGAGAAATATTTCAAGCGATGGATCATTTCAAGCAGGCGAGGCTTGGGAAGCAAGGAAAGCTGCTGCCAGACAACGTCTTTGAGGAGCTGCGCAGCAAATACCAACCTCGCGTCGACGGAGCCGCGTTTTACCCTCAGGTGACATTTGTTACTGGGGGTAACTGGGCGTTTGTGCGAGCCGATGACATGGAATTGCAGGAAGGACAAACGTATTCGCTCTATCGGTTTGAACCGGTGGTGAATGCCGAAACATCGCGAACGGTAGGACTTTCGATTCGTGAGGTGGGATTGTTCAAGGTCGCTTCGCCTTCGAATCAGTTCTATCCAGGCCGAATCAAAGAATTCCTTATCGACTATCCCGTCCGGCCAGGCGATTTTGTTATAGCCGAGTGATCAAGTCCCCCTGATTCAGGAGGCAGAGACGTCTTGATCAAAACCGGCCATAGTGGAAACAATAGGCCAAGCATCAAAGAGAGGCTTGGCATAATCACTACGCAGACCGAAACTCAGCATGATACGACTTCCACCAATCAAAAATGGAATCCGAATGAAATAGCCTGGGCTTCTCAAGAGCGAGTGAAAGGCTGCATCTGAAAATGCCGCCCCACTATAGACCTGCTCAAAATTATATCCATACTGTCGACTCAGACGATTGAATTCCTGTCCCATCTTTTGAATCATGCTGCTAAAGGCCCGAATTTGGCCTTCCGAATCATCTAGGGATTCGTCGCCTTGCTTTTTGATGCGCTTGGCCAAGAGCTGCGCCGTTTCATAGTTCATCTCGATACATAGAGTATACTCGCCCTGCCATCCTCCGGCGTGAAACACGTATACAGCTTCGGTGGTATGAGGCTTAGCGGGAGTGCTGTGAATAGTTTGCTTTCGAGCATCGACCCCAAATGAACTGCGAAATGTGGATTGGCAGACGTCCATGGCAAGATTGAGCAGACGGACATCCAGGATGTGACCCAGACGGTTATCCATATTGATTTCAATCTCTTGAACAGATACCTGATAAGTCGTGTAGCGAAGGACAAGGTCAAACTTTTCGTTTTCCAGCTTGAACGGTAGCTTGAACGATGTTCCTGGAGCAGTATCTTTATTCAGAAAATGATCGCCGCAATGGACGATCTGTAGAGAGGTTTTCAGAGTCCAGCCAAAATCTTTGAGCTCCTGTCGCATGACGCCCATAATTTGATTGGTGATCTCGGCCAGGAGGTCGATCGACATCTCTCGGTCAACCTGTTCGGGTTCCATGAAGAGTATGGTCTGGCCCAGCCGTTTGATAACAGCATCGTTGGTTAAAACCGTGAGCGATCCATAGATGCCATCACCATAGAATGTGATAACAGCCGCAATGGTCTCCGTGGATTCCTCGGCTTTGACTTCATTGACCTGAGCCGGCACCAATCGCAGTTGAGTATTGCGGTAGATGACATCCATGACGCTGGTCAAGATGCTTTTGAGATACCGATTGTCGAGTTTATATTGTGTGGGTGTGAGAAGGTTGCGCAAACAAGCGAAGATGAATTCCAAGCTAAAGTCATTTTTCGCTTTGCACAGTTTGTCTATTGGAACAGAATTTTGGAATTTTTCGGCATTGTCAGGCGAAGCAATCACAAAGGGAGGATTTTTAGAACGCTCCATACAGCCAATAAACACGTTGGCTTCGGAGCGTTCCATAGTTGTCGCTGTAAAGATTACATCAATTTTTCCTGACTCGATCGCATCAGCCGCTTGGTTAATATTCTGGCGATAGACGGTGAGATCTGTGCCGGAAATTTTTTGAAAGCGGTCTACCGCAGTCATAGCCGCCGCCGCAAGATCCTTGGAAGGTCGAAGGATGAGTACCGTCTTAGCCAATGGATTTACCCTCAGATTTCCTGGGTGGATTCGATAATGCGCTTCCAATAGTCCAAATTGCTGAGGCATTGGCCCACAGTGTCCTGAATCTTTTGCATGGTTGCAGGCTTGGTGATGTATCCGTGGACACCGTTCATGAAGCATTCAAAAGCCGCGCTGCACGAGCGATCGCCAGTAATAGCGACCACTTGGATGCCCCGATTCAGACCGATGATCTGCCGCACCAAATCCAAGCCATGGATGTGCGGTAAATGAAGGTCGGACAGCACAAGGCGAACTTCGTTATGCTGAACGTATTCCCAGGTGTCGGTCGAGGATGCAAATGTCACGACTTCGACCCGATCTCCAAACAAGCGTTTGACCACTTCGCCAATGACTTCGAGGACTTCTTCTTCGTCATCGACGATCACAACTTTATGAGGAGGATTGAGCATGCTTTGACCTCTTTATGCGCCCTTTTGTTGGCTCTGTATTTTTTTATAGTTGATGGTTTCGCCTTGGCGGATGACTCGCTCTTTGATTTTGCTGAAGTCACGGCTGCTTTCTTCTTTGCGAAGCTCATCCTTCAAAACCGTGATTTGCGATTCCGCTCTCTTGTAGTGGGGAGGAGCAAGCTCCTGACATTTTTCAAAATAGGCTAATGCTGCCGCGAGATCACCTTTTTTCTTCATGCAAAGCCCAAGATTCAGCCACAGTTTGTAAGCAATCTCTTTATTCGGCAGAATCTTCATCGCATTGTTGTAAAGACGCTCTGCTGTTCTGAAGTGACCTGACTCAGCCATGGAAATGCCCTTGAGGTTAAACATCCGAGCGATTTCCATGGATTGACTGGATGCGAGTTCAGAGCTACCGGCGAGATTAGTGCGCCCTTCAACCAAATTAGCAGCCAAAATCCCTTGCTTGGCCCTTTGGTTTTCGGGCTCCTTTTCCAGGGCGGCCTCGAAAGCAGTAATGGAGCGTTGAACGTTGCCTTGCTCAAGATAGACATCACCCCAGTGCAGAAGATTTTGCAGATGAATTTCGGCTATGCGGATAGACTGTTCCATCACCAGATTGTAGTTTTCAGTATCGCCTTTTTTGAAGTACACCGACGCTAGCAAATTGGCTACTTCCAAAGATTTGGGACGCATCTTTTGGGCCAGCAAGGCAGCATCCAAGGCCCGATCCATTTCTTTAAGGCCGAGATGGACCTGCGCGGTCCAAATGTGAAAGCGAAGGGAATTTTGAAAGCGATCGGCGATCACATTCAATGATTTTTTAGCTTGCGAGTATTGCCCGGCGTTCAGGGCCGTAAAAGTTTCATTGACCTGTTTGAGGAACCCAAGATTCGAGCCAACGAAGACTTGAACTTTACCAGTCAATTCGAAAAATCGACGGCTTTGGAAGGGCTGTTCACAGAACCAAATAAAGTCCAGATCGTCTATGAGCAACTGCGCATAGTCAGACAACTTATCGCTGAGAAAAAGTATGGGGATCCCAAAAGATTCGGGGTGACTGCGCAGGTGTTGGGCAGCCCGTATCGCATCCAATTTTTCCGGTTCTCTATTGTACACCAAGTAGAAGTCCTGCAGATCCAGTGCAGGAAGATCAATTTTTTGCGGTACCTTCCAATCGTGAGGCCAGTCCAATAGCTTTTTATAGCCATTCAATGCCTGGACGAGATCTTCATTGTGGTGAATCAGGTGAATTGTACTCATTGTGCTCTCGCGCGGGCCCCGCTTGAACAAAGCAGTTGGCTCTGCCTCCATTTTAGCCTTCGCGGCAGGAAAACACTAGGATCGGCAATGGAAAAGCTGCCCGGAGCTTTGCATAAGCTGAGCTAATCGACTGCAAAAAGCTGCTGTAAAGTCCTGAATAGAAAGAAAAATATAGTGAAAGTGGGGCTTTGCGAAAAACTCTCCGAAGAGAGGAGATCAAGATTTGTCTCTGACCGAAAAAGGTGAAATCGTGATGAAACTTCAAAGCGGGATCTATAGCATTGCTATCATTGGACTATTGATGGCCTGTAGCCCGACAGACAAGCTTGCGAACCAAAGGAACAAAGGCGACGACGACGAGCTAGTCGAGCGTACGGCGGGTGTTTCTGTGCCTGTGTCGGGGACTAACCTCGTTTTTTCAGTCGACGAAAGTATTGATGACAATACCTTGGACGCCTATATCGTTGGGTATCCAGAAACTCTTACGGCGCAGAAGATTTCTGGTCGGCGGTATGTGATCAAAGACGTGCCAGCAGGTTCTCGCGAGGTGATCATCACCGGTGCCACGCCTGGGGCTAGGCTGGTGGATCAGACTTTCGATCGCGGCGTGCGAATCGGCAAGGTGTTGAAGGACGCAGAAATTGTCGATTTGGGCAATTTAACTTTGCCGAAAACTGGAAATTTGGAAGGCCGCCTGGAGATGGCAGGTGTGGCTGCATTCAATACGGTAGCGGTGAATTTTCCAGGAACAAAGCTTCAAGGGGCCCAGCCTAACGCTGACGGTTCCTATAAAGTGTCCAATTTGCCGGTTGGTACACACCAGCTGGCTGCTGCTCAAAATGATAACCCATTGGCAGCTCTGAGCAAAGCTGCTGTTGAGGCTGAAGCGGCTGACAAGGCCAATCGCTTCATCGTCACCTCGGTTCCCAACATTCCAACCAACCTGGATATTCTTTCGAGAAGCAACAGCCTAGTTTTGTCGTGGAGTACTGGCGGTGGCGATACCTTAGGATACATCGTCTTTAAATCTGTGGGTGGTTCGACAGCTGCATTTAAACCAAAAAATGGCGAGACTTACCTCCCTGGGGCGGTGGAGTTTGGTGATATCGTCTATAAGGGCGAAACAGCCTATTTTTCTGACCCAGCCGTTAAAAACGACTTGAAGTATGGTTATCAAATCTTTGCCTATAATAAAGACATGGTCTACTCCCAGGCTTTGTCTGGTGAAGGACAACCGCGGGCCCAAGACTATGCTTATCTCAACTATCGCCTCTATATCGATTCCACAGCAACTTCCTGTGAAGACTTTGGATCGACTCAGATACAGTTCATTCGCTTTCATATTGATAATATGTGGCAGGTGAATGATTTCACTGCGAACCTTCCCGCCGGAAAAATTGGTCCGTACCCCGCCACGGTTTCGTCTAACAGTGTCTATAATAATGCGTATGAGCCCTTCTACGCCTTTCAGGATAACAACAACCCTTGGTCGTCGATGGACAACGCCTTCAATACCACAGATCCTTTCGATCTGAATGCAACCAATTATCCCGGGGGTGTGTATATCAATGTCCAGTTTGGAACTGTGCCCGTACAAATCACTGGTATGGAAATATTGGGTGGCGAGCCGCCGTTCTATACGGCCTGTGCTCCTGACCGATATCATCTGGAAGGTTCGAACGATGGACTCACCTTTACACCTATCGTGGGATCGTCCCATAGCCAAGTGACGATCAATCGAGTTCGCTACTATTTCACTCCGCAAGCGAAGCCGAAGACCCCGACCAAGTTGGACCTGCTTGCTAATGAAGGTCAAGTGAAAGCGCGCTGGGAGAAAGGCGCTGGTAATGAGACCGGCTTCCTTCTGGCACGAAGTCAAACTCCAGTGCCGTTTAAACCGGAAGCCGGGCGCCCTTACAATATAGGCAAGCAAGGAAGCTACGATGTTGTCTATGTTGGCGAAGAGACTCTATTTGAAGATTTGAAGTTGGATAGCTCAGGCACTGTGTTTTACTATACATTGCTTGCCTACGATTCTTCTTTCAATTACTCAACGGCCATCGTCGGTCGGGCCGTTCCTGAACCCAGGGCCAACTTTCGTTACTATCGCTTTGTTGTCGACTCCATTTTGGGTGGTGAAGGTACACCGATCTATGCCTCTTGGGTTGACGATCTGAAGATTCAGATCAATGGACGTTGGGTGGAATCCTATAACTTCACCAGCGAAAAAGGTCAAATTGGAACCATGGATGTTGCGGTGTCTGAATCGAACAGCAATGGAACCGATAAGGGCTGGCAGGTGTTTGGCGATGGGAAATGGCGAACAGCTGATAATACCTATTTCAAGGTTGGCCAGTGCAATTCGGTGGCCAAGGGTGGTGAGTTTGTTACTCTGGATTTTGGCGCCAAGCCAGTCGCCATTACTGGATTCCGTGTCTTTGGCAATGATTCCTTAGATCCGGCAACGGGTGATTTTTCCGATGCTTTGTTTGCCCAGATCCCTGATAATATGCATTGGGAGCGGTCGGTCGATGGCAAAGTATGGGAGTCGATCAGCAATTCCCGATCGACCAGTCTAGCCGCTGAGATCATTGAAGTTGAGTGGTGATCATGCTGTGACTTGTTCAGCCAGCTGCTGGTCGAGTCCTTTCAAGCGAATGATAAAGAAGGTGCAATCATCCATTGGTGGTTGCTCCTGCCAAATGGCTTCGGCGCGACTGAGAATATGCTGCAGGATTTGATCGACACTCTGATCGGGCTGGCGTAAACAATCCCAAATTTCTCTCTGCTTTAAATGACGGCCATCAGGTCCTTCATTTTCCAACAGTCCGTCCGTATAGAAGAGCAGCATATCTCCCGGTTCGAGTTGAATCTTCTTTGCCTCACCGCGAAAGTGTTCGGCAAAGCCCAGAATGTCGCCACGTGCCACCAGGGGATTGACCTTTTGCTCATGGATGCGAAAAGGTGGACAGTGGCCACCATTGAGAAAGTGGCACATGTTGGTTTTTAAATCGATGCATGCAAAGGTCATAGTCATCGAACGACTGGCTTTCGAGCCTGTTCGATAGACAAGGTCATTGATGCTGCGGGCCATTGTCTTGAGTATAATTCCAGGATCTTCGGTGCGAATGCTTGGGTCCTTAATGAGAGTTTTAATTCCCCCCGAAACAACGCCTGTGAGCAAGGCCGAAGAAAAGCCATGGCCGGTCACATCACCGATAAAAATAAAAATGCGTTGGCTGTCTTCGCTGGGATAGATTCCATACCAATCGCCTCCAGTGGCTTCTGCGGCACGATAATGCGCTGCAACATCGATGGCAGGCAAGTCATGAAGCGAAGGCAAGAGTGCTTCTTGCACGGCCTGAGCCGCCTGAAGCATTGCGTCGCGACGGCCTTTTTCATCGTGTTCAAAAAGTGTCTTGAATTGCAATTCGCTGGCAAATGTTATCAAACTCGAAATGCTGAAGGCTCCGGCCAGAAGTTCCCAGGGCACGACGATGTCGAGCTGTGAAAAGCTGAGCATAGAAACTAGGGCAATCGTACAGTTTCCGGCAAAAAGGAGCAAGGGCCAGATCAATGGACCTGCATGAAGTCCTATCAATCCTCCGACCAGACATAAAAGCAGCAGAGTCACAGAATTCCATCGATAGGATTCGAGCCAGTGGCCTGTGAGGGCGCTATTGAGCATGGCCACCATGTTAAAACCACCGGGAATATAGCCTTGAGGGGTATTGATAAAGTCGGTATTGCCGGTGTACATGGCCGGAAGTATGACGATGTATTGACCCTTTTCCAGAATAGGTCGGTAGGGGATTTTAAACTTGGTAAAGGGTATTTGTCGATCTGCGCGATAGATCAGGCTGCGAAAAGAAATCAATTTAGATCGAAGCTCGGCCACATCAAGAAAATTGACGATAACGCTATGACGATCGGTGAGCGGGACTTGAATGCCGTTTACCTTGAGTCCTTTTTCCCCCACAGTAAATTGATTGGCACCAAGCAGACTCCAGTGGGGAATGAACCGATCTCTTGTCAAGCGAATCAGCGGATGAACCTCGCCTTGTCCAAAGTAGACGGCATGACCGAGGTTCTTGAAAACAGATTGAAGGGATCGATGAGGGCCATACAGAAAACCTAGCTGGATAGGCAGCCAATCCATATCATGGAGGCCAGTGCTGGAATCTTCCTTATGCTTTTGGATATCATAGTCCTCCAGGTCCATGCGATGTTGTTCGCGCTTGGCAATGGCGTTGGGGGTGATCCAAACGTCTGTCACCAGTGGGACTTTGATTTCGTCTGCCATTCTTTGAAAGCTATGCAGCTCTTCTTCGATTTTATCTGGTGTCGTGAACATTTTATCCACGTAGATGCTTGCCGGTTGGGTGGAGGCTAGACCTCGAATCACTTCCGCCCACTGTCCCAAGCTGAGATCCTGCCGACCAACATAGTCCTGGGTGCTGTCATCATAGGCATAGATTTTGATTCGCGGATCAAGTTGGGGATTCTTTTTCATCCAATTGCGAAATTGAAAATTGATCGGAGCCGTGAGGTTGCGCTGGACATCAAGAGCTAAAGGAGTTTGTGAAAACAATAAAAAGCTCAAAAAGCAGAGAGTTTGGACCAGGATCCAACGTCTCGGACTCATCCGGGATTGCCAGCGATATGTCCATGGCCAATTTTTCAAAAGGATCCACCTCCGCAGAGAGTGGGATCGGCTTTATGCCATGAATCATGATGGGAAAAAAGTTCCGTGCTAAGATGTTAACGATCGTAATTAGGGAATAACGTCAATGCAACCCACGCGTCGCCAGTTTACCTTGCTGCTTATTTGTGGAACGCTGCCGGTGATGACCACGGCCAGCCTTGCTCCGGTTCTGCCCGGTCTGCATGCGGCTTTTCATATGGTTCCCCAGATCGATGTTCTCAGTCGCTTGGTCCTGACCACTCCTGCTCTATCGATTGCGTTGGGAGCAGGCATGGCAGGCTATCTGCTGGATCGCTTTGGTCGAGCTGGAGTGCTGACCGCAAGTCTCTTGCTGTTCGGCCTCTTTGGTTCCCATGGGCTTTGGACTCAAGACATCCAATTGCTGATCGCTTCCCGTTTTGTTTTTGGTTTTGCTGTGGCTGGTATTATGACCGCAACAGCCACCTTGTTGGCAGATTTTTTCGAAGGGGAAAAACTACGGCGGATGATGGGTCTTCAAGCCGGCATTATGGGTGGTTGGGGCGTCATGTCTCAAACGGCATCCGGATGGTTAGCGGAGACCAGCTGGCGCTATCCATTCGCCTTGTTTTTAGCTGCTTTGCCGCTCATTCCCTTGGTGATGCTCTGGTTGCGGGATGTCAGTCGACCGGCTTTGGCCCCGAGTCATGCAAAAGCAAGTGCCCCACGCGTTCCCTATGAAACCTGGATTATCGGCTTCTTCTCGTTCGCCGCCATGGGCCTCTTTGTTATTGTTCCTATTCAGGCTCCATTCTATTTCAGTCATCGTTTGGGTATTGGGCCGAGCTCGACGTCGATCCTTGTGAGCGTTCTGACAGGAGCCAGTTCCTTGACCTCACTGAGTTTCGCCGTTTGGAAAGGACGTTGGTCGCAAAAA
>JBGSTF010000292.1:0-5898 GCA_041736645.1 Oligoflexus sp.
TCATATCCTGGACCATTTAACCGGCAGGCCGTTGTAGCTTTCTCAATTGGAGTCAACCACGGAAGATTCTCCGGAATAGACTTAGCCACTCCGCTCCCGTCGGATTTGGCTTCAAACTTAGCAATACAAAAATCCCGTTCAACCCCAACAGCAGGATTTTTTGAAACTACTTCGTAGTTAGCGGGGCAACTCAGTTTCACCTCGAAGATCTTCTTCACTTTGTCAAACAGATCCTCACTGCTAGTGAATAGTTCAAAGTTCCCAAGATATGACTTTCCAGTGGTATCCACTAGTTTGATTGTTTGATTGAGAGATTTTGCAATACCTGATTCAATTTCTTTCTGGAGATTGGCAATTAGCATCGCCAGATGCTCACGAGATCCTGAAACACCCTCTTGCGCATCAATCTTTTTCGATATCTCAGCGATACTGGATACAATGGTTGATCTTAAAGAGTTTTGATCGCGGATCTTTTGTTCGTAGAATATCACTGAAGTTTCAAGATCAGGATCTTTCTGATTCTTCAGAGTGTTTATAGTGGTAGACAACTTTTCAATTTCGCTATCTACCGCATCCAAAGTGATCTGCTTAGCAGAAAGATTGCTGTAAAGTTCCTTCAGAAAATTTAGCTGGCCCTGATACAGGATTTTTTTATCATATTGTTCGCCGAGCTTTAACTTTGAAGACACTTCTGGAACAAGATCTAAGAAGGAAGAGACATAAAGTTCTGGCGCTATACCTCTTGTGCCGGGAACAAGACTCTTCGAATTTCGACAGGTTTCGGGTTCTGTAAACAGCTTGTCAATGCTACAAAGCGAAAGATAGACCAATCCATCCTGGTCACTTTTGAAGATTATCGCCCGCAGTGAAAGGCCATTTTGTGTAGTTTCAGCGATTGCCAGATCTTTTGTTGCAGAATTCTTCACTGAAACTTTCTGGCAGGCAAAAGAGCACGTGAATGCTATTATGAAAGCGAAGAAATATCTTTTCATCATCATCTCTCAAATGTTTAGCGTGAATGCAATAGTTTGTAGGTGCAGCTACTTCATCTCAACAATGATATCATCCCATTCGCGGCCATCGGTCGGATAGGAGTAATCATCATACTGCTGAAACTTAATTAAAAAGTTCGGGCCATAGCCAAAATTAGCATCATAGCTCCTTTTGATGAAATCGATCTGCTGATCGAGGCTTATACTGTGGGTACTACCTCCACTAGATCCTAGAGAGTAGGAATCAATGACAGGATACCAAACGTAACCATCGTTGCTTATTGAAACGCCATCTCCATAGGCGCTACCATAAAAATATAAAGGAAGTGGCTCGATCTCATCGCTGAATGCTTCGTGATAAAAACTAAGCCAGAGTCTCCCGGCGCCGCTAGTATCCAGCCGCAGAATCATCTCGTTCAGGGCATAAGGATCAGAGTTCACATCCATCCGGAGTCGACCATTGACCACCTGAATCCTTCCATAACTGTTGCTTGAGTTAAAAGTAAATCCAGAAAGCGGCATGCCGTTGTCAAAGTTTTCGGCAAATCTCACAAAATTAGGCTCGGCTAGAATGGTTTTTAGTTTCTTCAACAGCCTCAGCTGAACAGCATCAGCGTCCTCCTCTCGATAAGCGATGCCCTTATCGGTGATTAGCTCGATGAGCCCTGATACTGCTGCCAACTCTCCGCTCAAACCGTTGATTTGCCCCTGAAGCTGATCAATGAGCGGCGAGCTAACGACCAGCGAATCCCATTGAGACTTCTTTTGCCACTCCAGGTAATCTTTCTTATCCAAGGATTGCTTTTTTTTCTGCTGATTTTTTGCAAGTTCGTTCTGAGCGTCTAATTGATCAGAAGAAAGTTCGTTGAGTTTCTCATCTTTGTCAGCGACTTCGTTAAGAAGACGGGTACGAAGCTTGAGAAGGCTGATGTCGGCGGGAGTACTGAATAGTCTAGCTTCTACAGCCGCAAGTTGTGCTTTTAGGTCCAAAAGCTCGCTGGACGTCTGACCAATTTGATCTTGGTAAGTGGCAATCTTTACGGTCTGATCGTTGATCAGCTGATCCAGGCTAAAGATCTTCGCGTCCGCGTCGGCAACTTTTTTTTGTAAGTCGACGATGATAGGATGATTGTACTTAAGCGTCGTAGTCTCGGCTTCTAGCGCAGCTTCCAGTGCAATTTTATCTGCCGCAATTGACTCAGAAAGTTTAGTCTGGACCACGGCAAGCTTACGTGTTTGCGACGCTTTACAATTTTTTTGCACAGGTGGCATGTTTGGCGAACAGTTTCCTAGAACCAGATCATCACTCTGAACCCAAAGCAGATCTGTGTTTTGGCCATTTTTTATAGCCAAGTCTTTCACGTTGGAGGTCGTAGATGCGCTGCAGCCAAAAAGTAGAACGGGCACAATGGTGCAAACAAATCGATTCATGAATGCCTTTCTAGCACTAAGTTTTTCTAAACCCTCTCTCTTACTATCCGATGTTGCTTCGATCAATTGCCAAAGTGCCGTAATGGAGGCAGTTGGGCCTGTTTTCAGCAATAAGTGTTCAGAGTTTAGGTGCCTGCGGTGAACAGAAATATTACCTATGGAAAACCTGCCTATTCTGGGGCCTTCATTTAGCACCCCTAATAGGCCCCATAGTCTTCACTTGGCGGGCCGGCAGAGCCACCATGACTTCATCCCCAATCACGTTCGAGATTAGTGAGCCTTCCTCGAACAGAAAGCGCGCGGACGAACGATCCCACGCCCGGATTCCATGAGTTGGTCTTGATTTAGCGAAAATTTTGGACTTATTGCATCGAGTGGAAGGAGACGCAGAGTAGAAAAGGAAAGGATAGACGAAAGCAAGGTGAATTAACCCATTTTGGAAGACTAGGTGTGTCGCTACCCCTGGGCCTTTGAGGCCGGTCGACTCGAAACTCTTGCCGGAACCGCCGCACGGATGCAGAATCCGGATATCCTTTGGAGGCTCGTCAAGTATTATGAAGTCATGAAGAAGCAGGGCAAAAACGCGACAAAGGAAATAGAATAACTGCCGGCGCTTTTCGTTAAATCGAAGGTTCTTTTCAGTGGGAACCTAGCCGTCCGTTATGAACGGTCTAGATACGCTTTCAGGCTCTTCAGCTTGAACCTAGACTCGTACTTTGCCTAAGACTTTGATTCACTATTGCTCATAACAAGATGCCAAAAATCTCTCTTTGCGATTTCAATTTCACGACCGCCAATACGAATCGTGACCCAGTCCTGAGATTGGGATTTTTGAACATTTCTAGCTGCTGCAATGTCTTGCGACTCTATTTCGACTGCTTCCTTGGGCACCGATGCCTCAGGCGGGGTGTCTATCGATGAGGCTGGAGCCTTCACCGGCCTACTCTTTATTGACTTCGTTTTAGTTTCTTTTTGCAGCGACTCAACCCAGCGAATCAGAGTCGGACCTGCAAGGCCCATGGTTTTTGCCATCTGCTTATAGGTGAGCCCCTTAGCCAACAAGTCTTTGACTAGCACTTTCATTTCAAGAGGAATCCGCGCGGTCTTTTCCGGATTCATGGCTTTGAATTCTCGGTAGTCCTGCGCAAGTTTTTCAACTGCAGTTGAGTGGGAGGAATCTTCGTATACTGCTTTAAGTTTGGAATTGGGAGCTCCAGCCGCAAGCATTTGATCTCTAGTAGTTTGACGCTTTGGTTTGCCTTCAGAGGTGGAAGTCCAACGAATAATATTCGGCATTGAAAGTTCGGTAGCTTCAGCAAGTTGCTTAAAGGTAACTCCCGACGAATGAAGATCCTTTGCGAGCTGTTTCAATTCGGACGGTATACGAGCATGCTTTTCGGGATTCTTTGATTTGAAGGATTTATAGGCCTCGGAAAGCTTCAATAAACCTGGATTTGCGTTACCGGTAGACTTGCTGGCGATGATGATTCGTCTTGTCATATAAAACCCCGAGATCGTGACGGTTTCGCTTAGAACTGACGCAAGAGAACGGTTTTTAGCAGACACATGCCATAATTGTCCAGTCAATAATGGCGCTAAAAACTTCGCCTCATCACTAGAAAATTATAGTGAAATTAAACTGTTAAATTCGCAGCCCAATCTCTGCTCTCAAAGTAAAAGCAATCCCCACTTACTAGGACAAACTCACAGCAAACCTATTGCATGGAGTTGCGGATCACATCAGTTTACCGATCCCAAGCAAACACATTCCCAGTTTCTGTGAAGAAAGAAGACCAGAGAAATGCACTGCACGCGTAATTAAAGAGCTTTTGGTGCGGCATGTAAATTGCTCTTGGGGCTTTGCCGAACGGGCCCGTCACAGAATCGAGGCGTTAGAAGAGCCTGCAAACTTAGGAACAAAGGTATCACATATGAAATTGATCTCATCATTGGCTTTGTTAGTTGTTTCATTGGCAATGGGTGCTTGTGGTGAAAGTCATAGGAAGGACTCTGATAGCAGCGCCTATATTGATCGAAGTGCCGTCTGGAAGAAACAACAGATACAGGTATGTTGGGAAAATGAAAATCCCGTCGACCAGCGCCAGCTGTGGGTAAAGGATGCAATTAAATCTACTTGGGGGGCTGTCACACCACTTCGGTTTGTAGGCTGGATATCATGCAGGCCAAGTGATATGGGAATCCGAATTGGTGTGAATGATTCACAACCATATGCAGCAGCGCTAGGGAATCGCATTGATGGATGGAAGTATGGAATGGTGCTAAACAATTCGTTCAATAACTGGAGCCCTTCCTGCAAAGACAGCTTAGAAAGTTGCATCAAAAGTATTGCTGTTCACGAGTTTGGACATGCGCTCGGCTTTTCGCATGAACAGAATCGTCCGGACCGTCCCGAGACTTGCACCGATGCCCCACAAGGTTCCGACGGCAATGATATGGTCGGTAATTTTGACGATAGTTCTGTCATGAACTATTGCAATCCGGTTTGGGCAAATGCAGGAGCATTGTCACCGACCGATATCGCCGCAGCGCAGAAGTACTACGGCGGTCCGTGAACGTATCAGTTAACCTGTAAGCATTCGAATTTTTGATTAATGAGCTCATCAATCGCAAACTGGCCGCGGCAGCCAAACTGCTGCTTGCCCGGCACAGAGTTGCTGAATCCTTCAAGGAGTTCGACGGTAGTCCACTCTCCGTTCGACTTGGTTTCGATACCATCCGGCAATGCAATCGAAGCAGGATAATATAGAATCATTGTATTCAGGAATCCATCAGATACGGGTTTATCCAAAACGCGTGTACAAGCGGCAATTGTAGACGCCTCTCTCCATTCTTCAATTCCATCACTAATCAACACATTCCCGCTGCATTTATCGAGTACATCGATCTTGTTGGTTCTTTGAAATTCCGCCGACCCTGTGGATAAATCAACTGCCAAAGAAAATGAAACCGTGGCAAATCCAGCACCCTTGCGAACAATTTTTTCCGGCTGCGGCAACGACAAGTCATTAACACAATCGCAAACGGGGGTGTTTTTCTTTGTGCACCCGTCCTGTAAAATTCCAAAGGAAAAAAGAAAAATACCAAATACGTAAGTTCTGATTTGTTTGACCATCAGTATCCCTCCTAAGCCATTTAAGGCTGATAACTTTTCCGACTTCACGCTTATCAGCTCACGACCTCTTGAAACTATCACCATTTTGAAATGCTAGAATCATTGTCTACAATTGCGGTATAGAGCGTTCAAAATTAGGACGACTTTGTTCTGAATCGCCAACCAAGCGCATCCCTTTCTACAGCTTTCCGTAAAGCCAGTCAAAAAAATTGGTTCCCTCTTGCCGCATTTCTTCTAGATGTGCGTTCATCTGAAAATTAGAGCACCAGTCGGAAGGGCGGCCCCTTGAACGAGGCTGACTTTTTATGATGGACTCACTGCTCTATTCCGCCTTAAAGGTTG
>JBGSTF010000330.1:0-4664 GCA_041736645.1 Oligoflexus sp.
TGTTTGACAAACATAAGGGCCGAACGCGGCGGAATATTCAGTTCCAGGTAGGGTCCTTGCACCTTAATCTCCCGCCCCTGCAGCAGCTCCCTATAGGTATCGCCCGAGGGAAAATCTGCTTTGACAAAAGAGTTCGTAGCACTACCACACTTATTGATGGCAACCAAACCTCTATCGCCTCGACTGAAAATTACATGACAGGCATCCGCTTCCAATACCCGCATATTTGTGCCATGCACAGCGTTATGAAAGGACACCATCGAAGCCAAGACAGGCGAACGATGGGCATAGGCCCAACGATCTTCACGAATGCCACCACCCCCTTTGATACCAAGATCAGAGAAAATGTAGGGCACTCCTTCTGAACGACCCAAGAGGAAGGCATAGGCCAGAGTTTCGTCAACGGGATCCAAGATCATGCTTCGAAAACCATCATTATTGGGAATATCATGGTTCATAATAAACGTAACAGACCTATTCCAAGGCAAGGCACGACGCTGGGACACATTACCGGCATCGACGATGCTGGCCAAACTTCCGCCAAATCCGAAGGCTTTTTGCAGCGTATCTCTCAGTGGGAAATCATAGAAGGCCATCGAAGTTTCCTGAATGTAGGGGGCCAGATCGCGATCGTAGCTCGATGCGTCGGCAATGATCTCGCCAAATATAAAAGCCTTCGCCCGGATTTCATCGCTTAAGAGTTTTTTGAAATAGCTCGGTTCCATATGCTTGACAGCGTCAAACCGAAAACCATCGACTCCCAACTCCAGCAACATCTTTAGGAAGTCCTGTTGCACCTTGAGGACATTCTCGGAAGCCTGGTTCAAATCCGGTAAACCTCGATCGCCTAATCCACCGCACAAGCGACCATTTCGTAGCTGTCCAACGTCGTTGTAGTTGGTGATACAAAATTCGGGATGATAGTCCTGGGCGGAAAACAGCGCTCCGTACTGTTTTTTCAAAGCAAGAGCTTGGGCAGGAAGGGGTGAATTTTCGTTGGCTGTATGGTTGAATACGATGTCGACGACAATTTTGAGGCCATAGGTATGGGCCGTTTGGATCATCGCTCGGAACTCTTCTTGATCGCCTAAGGGCCCCGCGATGACTCGATAGTCGACCGGTTGATAGCGCCCCCACCATTGATCCGAGTCTATTGTGAGATTGGGCGGCGAGACATGAATTTGACCATAGCCGATGCTGGCCAGAGCTGGAATCTCGCTGGTGATTTGTCGAAAAGGCCAATTGAATAGCTGTACCATCACATCCTTGTTGGCCGCCGAGGCTAAAGTCGCTCCTGAATTCTTCGCATAGACGCTGGCCAAACTTTGCGCGACTTGGTCCCGCGTTACACTTCCACAGCTAGGCAAAAGACCTAGCAAAATCCAGGGCAGAACAAATCTTTGGAGACAGTTTGAAAGCAACATGGAAATTCCTCAATGTATAGGGGGATCAGCATCCACAGTTCGCAACAGTGCTGCTTGGAACATTTTCGCAAAATCATCCAAGCACCGTTACCAATCATGGCACAGCCGACAAGGGACCAATCGTCTGGATTTGCTCGAATTCCTTTATTTTAGGCAACAGCAATTCAATCGGCTGCTTTCCGAAAGCAACAGAATTTCAATTCTTGATGAACCTTGATTCGCGAGTTACGACCCAAGCTCTGCCTTAGAGAAAACAGCGAGGGCTGCTGATGTGCATAAATATCAGCATAGCCCAGGCTAGAAAATTTCTTCAACCGCATTTTTTTTATTTATTGAATATTTTTGTTTAGCTTGAAATGCTTGTGCAGCAGACTGTTGCTAAGGAGAGACCGAACTCAGATGAAAAACACCGTCTGGTAAGATGAAACAGTTTGAATGCGATCGATAGACAATTCCGTTGTTATCAGCTCAAGATACGAACCCATTCTTTGCAGAATGGGATCGAAACGCTTCGCCGATCACAGCCCCTGACCATGGCACTTCTTATATTTCTGAGTCGATCCACAAGGACAGGGATCGTTGCGACCGACTTTACCGTTTGGCCGGACAAAAGGTGCATGGGTGGGACCGTGATTGCAATGGGGGCCATGCACATGAGCCGTCGGCTGAGGCGTCGCTACGGCTGGAAGTTCTTGCACTTTATCCTGTTTATTCATAGACTTATAGACTCCATGCGGCAGTTTAGAGGCGCTCATCACTCGACCTTCGGGCCGGGTCAAGCCCACCACGGTACCTCGCTCAAGTCGCTTTTGTCAATCTGAGGTGAGAACCACTTGGCTGTTAATGCCGCTTCATTAAATAGATAGGACCGTGACATACTTTCAAGTGAGTCAGGACCAGCGCTCAGTTCAATAGACTTGAGATGGAAGGAACATTCGATGAAAAAGATAGCAGGTGTCGCCGCTTTTATAGCTTCGGTGTTGGGGGTGGGAGTCTTTTTTTATTTACAGAAAAAACCTGAAACGGCCATCAGCCAGGAGCCTATCAGTCAGGAACCCACAAAAACTGCGGAGCCCACCACACCAAGCGACCAGGAGCTTCCTGCAGCCTCCATGCCTGCTCCATCCATGGAAGAGCCGCAAGAGGCAGCAAGACCCACTAAGGATCAACGCAATCGCGCGGGTAAGGGACATTTTGAAGTGTCTGCTCTTAGAATGGATTCGCTCAGCCCAGCCGATCAACAGTTGTTCGGCAAAGCTCGGGAACAAAAACTTTGGGATATTTTTCGCCAAAAGGGGTCCGACCTTGCCCGTTTTGTCAAGGTCCTATCGCTGAAATGCAAAGGCATTGTCTGCACTGTTGAGGCCGAGTCCAAGGATCGGGACATGGACCATTTCCAGTCCCTCATCTTTGCCATCATCGAAGATCATCCCTGGGTCGGCAATAAAATTGATGTCACAACTCTGAACGATGCCGGAACCAAAGCTCGATTTATCTTTATTCATGAATCGGCCAAGTAGCGTTTACTGAGTTCGATTCCAAATTTCAATGATTCTGCCTGAGGCCAGCGATTTATTATCAACAGACAGAACGATTTGATTGTTGGAGTAGCTGCTGACTTGCGAATAGAAGAACGAGGCAGTGCCAAACTTGGCGATGATGGCACCATCGCCCAGCAGACGAAGACTGTCAAAGTTCGTGAAGCTATCGGGAGTGCCCATCGTTCGAAGCAAGCACGAACTGCCAATGATCGTCATTTGAGTCAGCGAAGTGAGGGTGATCGTGCCAGTTTTAGGGTTGTCGGCACTGACACCTCCAGCAACATCATCGTAGTAGCAGGTCGACAACCATTTTCCCGGTAGGACCGATGCCAGAGGCAAGGGATTGCGTTCAGCAGAGCCGACCGTGACCGTTCCCAGGTCAGTGGTTTTACCAGGTTCGATCACCACGGGCACATCTTTAATATAGAAACCTTTGGTCACACGAATGTTATAAGACCCACTAGGAATGAACAAGAGACTGAAGGCTCCATCATCTCCGGTCCGGACGAAAAAGGGTTTACCTGGAATAAATGCATCCACTCCCGCAAGCGATACATTCGCGTCGGCAAAGGCGATCTTGCCAATAATCGCTGTGACTTCTTTCAGAGGGTTACTGCCAAGATTCAGCGTGCCTGTGCTGGCAGCTGTACCCTCGGCGATAGCGATTTTCCGTCTTAAGCCAAGGGCTCGACCGGTTCCATCATCAGGAATCTTGGCCTGAAGGGTGTAAGAAAAGTCATCGACCGTCGCTTGATCTGGATTGCTTTCCAATCCAATTCCCTTTGAAAAACTCGAGTCGACAATCAAACCACCTTCAGCAATATTGAATTCAAAATCACCCTGATCATCCGAGATCCCTTGCGCGACAATGACTCCATCATTGCGGAGGATCGCAACCTCTTGGCCTTTGATGACTGCTGTGTTGCTCGGGTCCTCGCCATTGGCAATACTGCCAGATATAATGAGAGCACCGGTTGGAATGATGGCACTTTCGCTGCTAATGGCTACAGGATTGTTGATGACTTGCTGCTCAGTCTTGCCTGAACAGGAGAGAGCGAAAAGCAAGAGGGGTAGCAGCCGTCTGTTTAGAAACAAAGACATGGGTGACCTCAGGTTGGGATTGCGGGAATCCTCATTTTAGAATGGAACACCCGGATAAACAAGGCGTTCGTCCTCACCCTTGCTCTTGTATCAAGATTGACCAAGGTTGCCAGAGATAGGAAGGTCTCGCGCTTCCCCTTCCATTCTTTCCGTAAAAATAGGTTGGATCCTTCTTTGCCCCGACCATCCAACCGCAAGCGGCCTAGCAAAATTTTCGATTGGGGACATTTTTTCAGCAGATTTTTAGACCAGAGAACCAAAGACAGTTCTGGCACTTTTTGGCCAAGACTCCAAGTGTCTCTGCTAAAATTTTAAGCAACTGATCGAGCAATCCACCGACAACAGCCTATTCTTTCGGAGGAATATGACATGAAGCGCTTACGGAACCCATGGGTTTGGGTCTTGGCGATGCTGCTAGGAAGCGGAGCAGCATTCGCCGAAGAACTGCGATTTAAAATCAATCTGAAATCGAAGAATTTGCGGCAGGACAAAGAGTGGCTGATGGACCGAGCTTCCATCTGGGATGGCAAGCATCTCTTCATGAATCCTCAACTGGACTTCAGTGAAGTTACTTGTGTTGGCAATCCCGATGGAGGCT
>JBGSTF010000342.1:0-122270 GCA_041736645.1 Oligoflexus sp.
GCTCGCCGGTCACGAACCATATTTCTATCTGCGCATGCTAATGGAAGAACTGCCGAAGGCTCGAACGCTGGCGGATCTCGAAGCACTCCTACCCTATAATGTCAAACCTTTGGACCGTGCACTTCACTGATCGCTTACATATATTTTTAAGTGAATGGGGCAGACGAAACCTTGCTGCTGTGCTTGGCGGAACAGGTGGGGGATATCTAAATGAAGTGAATATGAGAGGATGATACCCGAGTCGAGTCGTGGTCAAAGCTCAAGATTCTAACATATTCCTCAGCCAGATACGGAAACACGAGGGCAGTAGGATAAAGTACAAAAGCATCATCCAACCAACAATGAAGCGACTGAAGACATCGATCATCACGTAGAGAAAATAGTACTTCTGTTCTGGGGATTTATGCTGCGAGCCTAAACTCTGTCACCAGGCCGCTTAATACTTGCGACTTTTTGATTTTAAAATTTTTTGATATCAGGCGATTCTTCCTTGCAGCCATCTGAACAATCAGCAATGATGCTGCCGATTCCTTGGTGGGGTCTTTTTAGGCTCCGTTACGTTTGCAAACTCTAAGTGATAAGAACCCTGGATCTGCCGTTCACTAAGCATTATTCGGATATTCGCTCAATAGCCGCAATGAAGAGTTCCCTCGACCAGCCATCGAGTATAGCTCGGTCCGGTATAAATCGCTCGACATCTCGCTTCGCTGCAGCGATATCCAAGTTTTCAATTTTTGTAATTGCCCACTTGCGAAAAATTGCGGCATTGAACGGCTGGTCTTTTGGCCAGTTTTCAGATTGCCTCAGCTTTGCTTCGAGGTATGTGAAATTTGGTTTCACGCCACGGCCTACATACCAAATCAAATCATAGAAATCCCTGCCTTTAACGTTTGCAATTCGATCGCGACAAAAAGTTGCATGGAGCTTTCCGGCAAACAAACTTGGCAAGTTGCAGGTATTGACTGAAAAGGCCTGAGGCCAAAAAAACTGCTTTGCCTCGGTCTGAAAACCCAGCGCTGGAAAGGTATCGACTTCAAATTTAACTTTGAGTAGTTCGCCTTTTATAGCCTTAAACTTCGCCCCCACTTTTATGAGATGAATAGCCGTATCGGCTTTTATGAAGGCCGAGTCCGTTGTGGTTTGCATTTTTTTGTCTTTAGTTTCGACTTCTGCAGTAAATCCATAGGCTACGAGTTCTTCGCGTACACCGTTGCAGTACGGCTGGAGCTTGAAATCTGTATGCGGTACCAAAAGGGTAAAATCAAGATCTTCAGAAAAGCGATCAAGCCCATAGAGTATGCGCAGGGCAGTGCCGCCATAAAAAGCAGCATGCTCGAAGAATTTTGCCCGCCATAATCCCAGCAAAGCAATTTCCTGGATGATCTCGCGCAGGGCATCCTTTTCATGTTCCGCTGTTTTGATAGGATACATTCTAAAGCGCTGCTTGATGATTTCATTCATGATGGACTCTCGCCAAAAGTATTTTTGCTAGCGCTGAAGCAACCTTTTTCTTGTATGCATGCTCCAGCATTCGGATTCTACTGATGGAAAACAGCTCCCTGTGATCCAAGTCGAGTCGCATATCATCAACCAAGAAAGACTCTAGTGACTCAGCCGTATTCAGATCCGATCGTTTCCAAACGATGTCCAATATCGCTTTCTCAGGCGATGCAATCAGGTAGGGCTGAGTTGGGCTGAGTTCAATACGTCTTACTCCCAGTGAAAAGAGACGCTCTGGGAGGGGGTCGTAGCTAAACACACCTAGCGGTGTATCAAAGCGTTTGCGCCTTCCCAGCGTTATATTCGTGATGGTGTGGACCCGTTCCGGAATAAGGCCGTATAAGGCCAACGCATAGTGCTGGGACACATAAGAAGGGCCACAGATCATGTTGGCCAGAACGAGCACACTGTAAGGTGCGTCACGTCTGACGTAAAGGCCTTTTTTAACTCGGACGATTTCGCCAGAGAGAATAAGGTTTCGGATCTTATTTCGGGGGAAGTGGTATTCACGCAGTGCGTGAAGTAAAATAGTATAATCAAATTCAGATGTTACTATGCCTTTTAGGGTCATTGTTCTAGCCATATTTCTGTCAGTATGTTGATAAATAGTCAACATATACGCATTTTTTAGCTTGTACTATTTCTACCAGTATGTGGAGAGATAGTCAACATACTGGCAGAAATCTGGTGGTAGTATGACATACAAAGCTCACCACCTCTTTCGGCTATTAATGGGAATTCCAGTTAAATTGCCGCAATCTTCCCCATTCTTCCGCACAGAATCATTCTTCTACGAAACCAGAACACTGTGGTCATAGCTTTAGAAACGGGATATTTCGGTTTATTTTGATGGTTTTAGATGGTTGGACAAAATTATTCAATTCAAGCAGGGCCCTTTTCGGCCCCCTCAGCACCACTGCTCATTCGCGAGCCGCATTTTGACCAGAGCCCGCGAAGGCGGAGCAGCAGGCATGCCTGAATATTTGAGATAACGCGCGATCTGGATGGGATCTAGGGCCGCTGCAAGAGTGAACTGGAAATCATTACGGCGGTCCTTGATCCTATCCAGATCGCGCGCTATCTCAAACATACAGTGAGCTTTGCATTTCCTACTCCCACTGCATGTCGAAGATTTTCAGGTTAGTCTTCTCGACGAACCTGTTGCAGACTGTAGTGAGCTGTACTTCCGGTTTGGGAAATCGATACGGTTGAGTAATCGACGGCCAGCGTATCCAGGCTCAGAATCGCACCTTGAAGGTTTTCCACCTTCACGGAATAGAGGCCAGGCTGCATATTGAAGAAAATCGTGCGGCTGAGGCCGTCTTCAGGATTACCGAACGACCAACCTTGATCAAAAACTTGGCCGATGCTATCAGCCAAGGTCACATTCACCGCACCAAGTCCGCTTTCCAGTTTATGCATCACAAGGACCGCACCTAAGGCTGGATCGAATGCTATCGAAGCATAGTTATTGTCTTGAACAGCCAACTCATGAAAAACATCCTGCACATAGCCGCGCTGAAGCAGAGGGGCCACAGCGATTGTTTTCCTGACTTCTTTGTCGCGATCTATGGCCGACAGTATTCTCTCGAATTCCGGACCTTCTGAGGCCGTATAGATTCGGCCTTTAAATCGGCTGGCTCCGGCCCCAAAACCAAGCACAGAATCGCCGAGAACATGAAGATCTCGGTTCTGACCAACGGCCACCATGTTGACAAAATCAACTGGCTGGAACGGGGCTTCCGAGGCACTTTTTTCTTGGTATATCTGATCTACAGCACTGGGCATTGCAGCTAGGAAGACGCGACCAGCACCATATGTTTCGAGAGGTAAATCTTCTTCGGTATGGGCTCCTGCAAAGAGAGGCAAAGCTGTTGCCGTCACGAATTTGGACCCTTGGTGAAAGCTCAACTCCGCCAAACCAGGCTGCACATTGAAGAAACAGAAACGTCCATTCGCTTCCGTATCCGGCAAATCCCTCTGCGGCCCGAATTGTCCGATATAGAACGGTCCGTCGGCTTTTACATTGATGGCCACACGATAGCCACTCATTGGATTCTTGCCATCATCCGACATAACCCGTGCACAGAGCGAAGCTTTCTCTGAATCTTGAGCCAGATCCAGGATACTCAGATAGGACGAAAAACGACCGAAATCCATAACACGCGCTCGCAAGACTTCATCCGCTCGGTCCCGAAACAGAGCGACTTCGCTCACCGTTGGAATGATCTTTCCTTGCTGCTCATCTTGAACTTGGACATAAAAGCGGGAACCTTCCGGAAGTTCACCAAATCGGGCATGACCCTGAATGTCCGTACCAGCACCCAGTCGCGTCCCAAGAATACGAACCGTCACGCCACTGACCGGATAGACCATATTCACTTCTGGCGTCGATCTATCGTCGATCACCTGAACATCGACTGTCCGATAATCTGGATTGGCATCGGGATACACAAAACGAGAGCGCAGTGTTTCCTGTCGATCCGCAGTTACTGCAACCTGCGCAATGGAGGTTGCCAAGCTCAAACCAGGTCGAGGCTTGCTCACGGGTACGTCAGGTACCAAGGAGGTGTCCGCAGGCACCTGAAAGGTTTCAGAAAAACTGCCATAGGGCTGTTCATTCATTGGCATCACGCTGGTCAGCTTTTGAAACGAGGCGGGCGTATCGGCCAAGAGCGGATCCCGCTGCTGGCCACCTTTCACTTCAATTGGCACGATATAGAGTTGGTCGCGATAGGTGATGTACAACTCTGTCCGCCCTAGGTCGCGAGCGTCGAGCTTTTTCCGTGCGGCATCCCACCGAACAAGCTTCGGATTGCGGAGAAACATCTGCGGCGAACCGCGAAGGTTCTTATCGATCACCACGATGCCATCATCCTGCAGAGTCATCTGCAGCGTTTTCGGCGAAATTTGCAGTTCCTGGCCGATGTCGCTCAACTCCAAACGAGCAGCCTTGCTCACCGCTTGGATTGATACCTCAGGCTTTTTAACTTCCACAAAATTGGTCCGTGCTGGCGCCTTGACCTTCTTCATGGGCAAAGGCCGAGGCTCTGGATCCGGAAGATCCATTTTTAAGGCCGCTTCTGCCTCACGAAGGATCTCCTCTTCCTCTTTTTCCCGAATCTTCATGGGATCCGCGAGGGCGACTTGCGTCAGTTGCCCTTTCGTACTCGGGCCGGAAACAGAGACGTACACTTCCGGGGTATTGGGATTTCTAACCAAAGGCAGCAAAGGCCCTTTTCGATTCAACGGAAGCTGGCCCTTGGCGGCAGCCATCAACTGGCTCAAGGTCTGCGGTGCCATGTGTTTGAGACTTTGCAGGTCTGTGCCCGGCAAACCACGTGCCTGGGTAGGTTCTGCTTTGAGAAAATCGCTGCCGAGCGAAAATTCGCCCTCAGCGGCATAAGACGGCATGGATAACCATGCTGTCAGAGCAAGCAGGGGAAAGGCTACAGGCTGTTTTCCGTTTCGTACTCGCATCTCGTCTTCCTGATTCTACAGATGACCTCAATCCTGTTCATCGGCAGAAGCAAAGAGTGCCTTAAAGACACATCTGCATCTATGATGATACCAAATGGCCAAGTCTCACAGGCCCTATCTTACCGGGTCATTATTAGGAGAAGCTGAGACAGAAGAAAAGAAGCTTTTCTTTGGGTTTCACCAATTCGTGAAACCCAGGTGCAAAGGCCACTTCAAATTCGCATGGAGCGAACTTTTTGCTGTAAAGCTTCAGATAGGGTGGGAACGACCAAGAGCTCTAGCAGCGAGGCATGGGAGCGCTTCTGGGGATTAAGCCCTAATATAGTCTCCCAATGGAGCAGCGCTTTTTGAGCATCTTCGATACTTTGGGCATGGCGGGCCTCGATCTCCAAACATGAGACTTTGGCCTGCCCATAGCAGGCCCGGTAGTAGACGATCTCAACGTCGGCAAAATAGAAGGCACGAACCTCTTTTTGCAAGGTTCCCTGCCAAAGAACGCCCAAAGGAGCAAGAAAAGCTCGAATTCCTTCGATCTGATTACCTTGGGATCGATCCAGATCAAGATTGACCTCAAGGCGCACTTCCGTGTCAGAACCCAAACTCTTAACCGTCAGTTGCTGCAGGTAGCTATCGATACGATGGCGATACACGGAATAAGGCGCATGCTCTACCAAGAAGTAAGTATCGGCCACATCCGATTGGATGGATTTTTCCGGGAAAAGGCGACGAAGGCCCTCGAGCAGAGGCTCCACGGCGAAGTCCTGCTCTAAGACAAACTTATGTTCGATTTCCAGAAATCGCAGATCTTTATTCAAAAAACACGTCTTCTATTGAATCATTTGCACTGTGAAGAGATTGCTCGCTTCCTTGCCCAATGAGGAAAGGGATACTGAGACAAACACATAACGGTCACCGTCCTGCAGCCAGGTTTTGCGAACCATCAGGCTATTGATGATAGGAAAGACCTGCTCGATATCCGGCGATTCATCCAAGAGAATGCCCACCACGCCGCGAACTAATCGCAGACGACGCACCACATCCTGGGACAAGGTCACGGCGATAATCGGTGTTTGCACCCCGTAAGACGCCAAGTGCAATGCTGTGTTACCAGCTTTGGTGATACAGACGATACCTTTCGCTTGGTTCCGGTAAGCGGCTCGGTAAGCCGAATAGGTCACCGCTTCGATCTCATTGGTTATGTCAGGATGTTTTTTCACCCAGTTCAAAGGCTGCGATTCAGTTGCTGATTCAGCGTCTTCGATCGTTTTGATGGCAAGGGCCAAACCCTTCACAGCAAACTTTCCGTAGGCGAGCTCTTCCGAAAGAACAACGGCATCGGCCCCATCAAACACGGCATTGGCAATATCCGAAACTTCAGCACGGGTCGGCGTCACGTTGTAACGCATCGAACCCAACATCTCGCTGGCAACAACTGATATCTTTGCGTAATCATTGCATTTTTGTATGATTTCCTTGGTCACCATTGGGACCAAAGCTGGATCCATACGCATCGAAAGCTCAACCCTCGAGACAACGACGCCATGAACAAACGGCAAAAGATCACCGAGATTTTTGAGAGTGGCTTTGTTCGAAACCTTGAGGAGCAGCCAAGGCGAATTCGCTTGGCCTTCGATGCGACGAGTGATCCTTTCCAGATCAGCGGAATCATCGATCGAAGGCAGGATGAGATAGTCAATATCGGGATCCGAGGCGGCTCGCCAAGCTTCCTCTGGAATATTTTCCAGCTTCACCTGCTTGCGCGTTTCGGGAACTTGAACATCGGCGCCCGGATGAATTTGACCGCCTTGGATCACTTCCAGCACGACAAGATCTTTTTTTACTTCCTTGGCTTTGAGAACGACCATGCCGTTGCCCAAATACACGGAATGATCTGCCGCAAACAATCCTGGCCATTCATCCGTATGAATGAGCAGATCGCCCTGACCCTCTTTCGGGCTGATTCGCACTTCATCACCGAATTTGAATTCTCTTGGCGCGTCTAGGCCAACGATAATGCCGCGGGGATGATCGTAAAGATCAACCATGAGAGGCAACTTTTCTTTTGCCATAGGCACTTCGCGTTTAATTCGACGACAGAATTGAATCACTTGATCCATCTCGCCTCGGTTGGACACGATGCGAATGGCGTCGACCTTATTCGGATCGATGGTTTTGATCAACTCGTCGGTCAGACAAGAAGCTTCAAACGACCAGATCACATGAGTTCTTCTCAGCTTGTTGAAAACCATGACTGAATTCTACTCCCTCGAAAACTGCAGCTAACAGGTCACTTGCCCGTGCGCATACGGTTCTGCAAATTATGCAGGCGCCTCATCCTGCCGGTGATTTTGAGCGTTCCCACCAGTCAGCTGAGGCTTTCGCCCATGCGAACCGGTCGGCTTGACAAGGCTTGGCCCATACGATAGCGCTTTGCCAATGCCTCGTCAAAAGCAATAATCACAGTCGATCCCAGCATAAAGGTCCCCAGTTCCTGTCCAGGTACAATCCGGTGGGTGCGCTCCAGATCAAACTTGCGTGGACCCTGACGTGACTGGCCATGACGGCTGTCATTGCTGGCAAAATCTGCCAGAAAAGGCGTAGTGATGCGACCGACGTTCAGGGCCCCTACCATCGCCAGATAAAGATGTCCGTCTGGAGTTTCCAGATCAAACACCAGTCTCTCATTCCGGGTAAAGAGTCGCGGCGTCCAGCGCACAGAGGGAGCGTTGACAGGCCAGAGTTCTCCTGGATAGTAACGGATCTGCTTGAGATCAGCTTTGAGAGGGCTGTGGACCCGATGATAGTTGTGCGGAGCCAAATAAACCGTGGCTGACCAAGCTAAATCAAGGTCTGGCGGGATATCATCGCCAAACATCAATTCGCCCAGCGAATAGGTCAAACCCTTGGCTTGAATCGCCGAGTTTTCATGGGTAGGTCCAGAGACGCTTAACACGCCATCAGCAGGAAAGCACAGCTCGCTTTGAATCGGACGAGCGCCCGCCTTTAATTTGCGAGTGAAGACGTCTTCAATCGTCGCGTAATCACTTAACGGCCTTTCCGCTTCACTCATATCGATGCCAAAGGTTTTGACAAAAGCACTGCAAAGAGAATGATTGACCGGTTCCGGCAATTTCAAACGAGCTGCTTTACCCGCGGCCAGACTGACTAAGTTCATGGGCAAGAGCTGACCCAGCCCCTCAAAAACCTGCTTCCGCACTAAAATCGCCTCCATTTTGGGGAGCAGACGGTCGAGCAATTCCCGACTGTTGCCGCATATATTCTTCAAAGACGGCGCGCGCCTTACTACATTTGATCGTCTTCCGATCGGTTTTTGTCAATCCTCGCTGTTTGGGAAGTGCGGGCAAAAGGCCAAGATTTGCATTCATCGGCTGATACTCACCCAAACCACCGACGGTCACATACTGATGGAGACAGCCCAACAGAGTGCCTTCAGGAGGCATGACAAAATGTTTTTGATGCAGCCTAGCGCTTGCGGCACGCCCCACCAAAAGCCCAATAGCGGCGGACTCCGTATATCCTTCAACACCCGTTATTTGACCTGCCAGAAAAATATGCGGCGCTGTTTGAAACGAAAAATCTTCGGCGAGGACATCCGGACTTTTCAAATAGCTATTGCGATGCACCGAGCCGTAGCGAAAAAATTCAACCTGGCTCAATCCTGGCAGAGTATTGAAGATACGCTTTTGCTCCGGCCATTTCATCTTGGTTTGAAATCCAACCATCGATACCATGGTGCCTTCTTTGTTTTCCTGTCGCAACTGGACCGCAGCCCAGGGCCTATGGCCGGTGCGAGGATCAATCAGTCCCATGGGTTTCATCGGACCAAATCGCAGAGTATCCCGACCTCGTTCTATCATCACTTCGATGGGCAAGCAGGATTCAAAGTATTTGACGTCTTCAAATTCATGCAAAGGCATTTTCTCGGCAGAACTGATGGCCTCGACAAAGTTATCGTATTCCTCTTTATTCAAAGGCACATTTAAATAGTCGCCATCGCCGGATTCATCGTAACGACTGGCACGGAAGACAATACTTTCATCAATACTTTCCGTTTCAAGAATAGGAGCGATAGCATCATAAAAATGCAATCGCTTTCCATCATGACAAAGCGTCTGCAATTGCTCCATCAATACGCTACTGGTCAATGGCCCCGAAGCCACGATCCACAGCTCATGATCCGGTACAAGGGCAGGATCGCTCGGGAGATGCTTGACCTCGCCATCGATTTTTTCAAAGCCAGAAAAGCTTTGGAGCGCGTCCTGTATATACTGCGAAAAAACCGTTCTCTCGACTGCAAGAGCCTGTCCAGCAGGCACCGCAGCATGATAGGCAGCCTTGACAATGAGGGAATCCAAAGCCGCCATTTCCATTTTGAGAAGACCCGGAGCCGAATCGACTGCTGTGGATTTTAAGGAGTTCGAGCACACCAGTTCGGCCAACGCTCCAGTGTGATGAGCGGGAGTCATGGTGTTCGGTCGCATTTCATACAGCCGAACGCGATGGCCCGCGCGCAAAGCCTGCCAAGCAGCTTCACAACCCGCCAACCCACCCCCGATGATATGAATCAAACCCTGTCCCGCCATATGTTTACTCCAAAAGGTCAAAGCAGCAATGAGGCCCATCCAATTCAAGTCCCTTTCGAGAGGCGGCAGCCGCTCATCCCAAGAAACTTCAATCGTGGCCTCATTGACAGAAACGATCAGCAATTACTTGCAATCAACAATCTTGGCAAATTCAACAGGATCCAACGAAGCACCACCGACCAGCGCGCCGTCAACATCAGGCTGCTTCATAAGACCTTTAATGTTCGATGATTTAACGCTACCGCCATAGAGAATGCGCATCTGATCGGCAGCCGGGCCAAGTTTTTTGCGTAAAACCTGACGAATAAAGGCATGAGCCGCTTGGGCCTGCTCATCGCTTGCCGTCAGGCCAGTACCAATCGCCCAAACGGGCTCATAGGCGACCACAAAGTTACTCGCGGCTCCTGTTTGCGCAAGAACAGCCTCAATCTGCCGCTGCAAAACTGCTTCGGTTTGGTTTCCTTCGCGTTCAGCAAGGGTTTCCCCGACACACACGATCGGATGAATACCTTGGTCTAAACAGGCCTTGGTTTTCAACGCGACCGAGCTATCGGTTTCATTAAAATATTGACGACGCTCACTATGGCCAATGAGAGTCCATTGCAAGCCTAAATCTTTCAACATAGGAATGGAAAGCTCTCCGGTATAAGCACCATCCGGCTTTTCATGAATCGTCTGCGATGCGATCAACAGACCATTTTTCTCACCAAATTCCCGGGCAAGACCCAGAAAGGGTGCCGGAACTGCCAGAAGAACTTCCACTTCCGAACGCTGAATATGGGTTTTAGCTGCCAGTTCCCGGGTTAGAGCATGGAAATAGTCAGGCACCTTCGAATAAAGAAGGTTCATCTTCCAGTTACCGGCAATCAGAGGTTTACGCATAGATTTGAACTCCTGTTACTTGAGCAAGACTTTAACGCCAGGAAGAACCTGACCTTCCAGAAATTCCAGAGATGCTCCACCGCCTGTTGAAATATGGTCGATCTTGGCAGCAACTCCAGCTTTATTGGCTGCTGCCACACTATCGCCACCACCGATGACCGTAAACGCGCTGGCTTTGGCCATGGCTTCAGCCACGCGCAAAGAACCTTTAGCAAATTTGTCAAATTCGAACACGCCCATGGGGCCATTCCAAAGAACTGTCTTGGACAGACCGATGATGTCGGTAAATCGCTTGATCGTTCTGGGACCGATGTCCAGTCCCATCAAACCTTTGGGAATATTGCGGCCTGGGACTTCTACAGCCTCAGCATCGGCATCAAATTTCGCAGCTGCGACGTGATCTTCTGGAAGAATGATTTCGACCTTACGGGCTTCAGCATTCCGATAAATCGTCGCGACGAGATCCATTTTATCGGCTTCCACTCGCGAATCCCCGACATCGATGCCTTGATACTTCATGAAGGTGTAAGCCATGGCTCCACCAATGAGCAAGTAGTTGGCGTGATTCAAGAGATTTAAGACAACACCAATCTTATCTGAAACCTTGGAGCCACCCATAATAACGGTAAAAGGGGCCTGAGGCTTTTTCTGCAAATCGGCTAGAACGCTGATTTCACGCTCGACCAAAAGGCCTGCCGCACGTTTTTCAGGTTTGAAAAGTTCAGCAGCAGCCACGACGCTGGCGTGAGCGCGATGCAAAGTACCAAAAGCATCGTTCACATAGAAGTCGAAGCCATGGGCCAATTTTTCGGCAAAATCGAGGTCGTTTTTGGTTTCGCCGGCAAAGAAGCGGAGATTTTCATAAAGTATGATCTGATTTTTATCGAGCTGATTCAGCACCTGATCGACTGGTTCTTCGGTATAGTCTCGGACAAACAGGACTTCGACGCCCAAGAGCTCCGCGAGACGAACGCCCACCGGCTCCAATGAATATTCTGGCATAACTTCGCCGTCAGGCCGGCCCAAATGCGACATAAGCGCTATCTTATTGGTACGTTCCAGTATGTAGCGCAGAGTTGGCAAGGCTGCGACAATACGGGTGTCGTCCGTGATTTTACCCTTTTTTATCGGCACATTGAGATCGAGACGGACGAGAACCTTCTTGTTGTTCAGCTCGAGGTCTTGCAGCTTGCGGAATTCCATGGGCTTTCCTTTCATCAAGTCGGGCGATAGCTCGCTTCGCTGGTTGAAACGAGGCACCGGAGCGTTTACACTATCGCAACATACAAGGCTGGGAAAACTCTGCAAGGGAAAGAGGACTACATGGCGAAGATCCACCACCTGTTTGTGATCGATCCGATCGAACAACTGAATCTCAAGCTGGATTCCAGTCTGCGCGTTGGCCGCGCTCTATGCAACCTTGGCCATTCAGTTTACATCTGTACGCCCGGTCAAATGGAGTGGTTGAGTCGGGAAACCTGCGCTGCAGCCCATGCTCAAGAATTGGCCTTCCCTGGTGGGGATATCCAATCCATGAAGCTATCACCCGCTCGACGCCTGCGCCTGGATTTTTTCCAAGCCATTCATATGCGCAAAGACCCACCCTACGATATGAACTATATCACCACCACCTGGCTGCTCGACTCTGCTGTCGCCCGGGGAGTGAAAGTTTATAATTCGCCGACCGCATTACGTAACCTGAACGAGAAGCTCAGTATTTTCAAATTCCCTGAAGCGACTCGAGACGGCTTGGTGTCAGCTAGTCCGCAGGAACTCATGGCATTTATCAAAGAGACTGCGAACGGAGATGCGATTCTCAAACCACTGACCCTTTATGGTGGACGTGGCGTGCTACGACTTAATCTTCAGCAGCAAAAGGAACAGCAAATTCTCGACATATTGCGCGAGGAAACCCAAAATGGTCAGGACCTTCGTTTGCTTCAAGCCTTTGATCAACGAATCTTTGAAGGTGAAGTGCGAGCCTTCACAGTCAATGGGCGAGCGATGGGTTGGTGCCTCAAGCGGCCTTCAGCTGAAAACTTTCTGGCCAACACCCGATCTGGTGCAACCTTAGAACACTATTCGCCACGCCCCGACGAATTGCTGATGGTGGAAGCAATAGCCAAGTCTTTGCTATCTGAGCAGGTCTACTTTATTGGATTTGATGTGATTGGCGGGTTCGTCTCTGAAATCAACATCACCAGTCCACGTCTTCTGCATGGCCCCGAAGACACCCGTGACTACTATAGGGAAATTGCCGAGGAGCTCGTTCGAGATTTAAATTGATGCGACCGCCCCAAGCGACTACAAATAAAATAGTTTAATCATATCATGGTTTTACCAAAGCAGGTCTCAAGTCCCCGCAAGCTCATCCGAAGGTTTTGGCAGCTTGCGCTAAGACAGGGAGTTTGCTCGTGAGAACACTTCGAAAAATTTATCAAAGTTTAGCTTTCTCGGCTCTTTTGGTGGCTTCTAACTGTACCAGCGATGGAACAGAACCTGATGATGACGGATTTGCCGCAGCTGATGCAGGCAATCAAGTCGTCGATATGAAGAGGGAAGAAGTCAACGACAGTGAAATTCCCAACCCAGAGCAGGTTGCCGCCGAAGCGGGCCAAGCCGCTGAAGCCGCCGGTGAATCCATCGACAACAACAGCACAGGTTCCATCCAAGATCTTGCGAGTGATCAGCAAGCCGGACATCAAGGGCCGCAATTGCCCGAAAATGGGATTGCTGAAGATAGCGAATATCAACTTGCCAAAAACAACAAAGCAGCTCAGCCCGTGGTCGACGCTGAAGCAGCACAGCCACGGACTGATAGTCTTCCCTCTCTCTCACAGGTCGTTGCCGAAAGCGACAGCGGTTCACCGGCAGCTCCTGCTCCAAGCAAAGGCAAAAAAGCCAAGGCTCAACCTCGAGCTGAGGAGGCGCCCGCTTCACTCGCTGCAGAATCGGCACCCGCAAGTATGAGCGACGAGCCTGCGCAAGCAAGGAAACACAAGGGCAAAGCACACAAGTCCAAAAGCCGTGCTACCGCTGATACAAGCGATGCCGCTCTTGATGTTTCCGGCAATGTCTACATCGTCCAGCCGGGTGATACCTTGGGTCAGATTTCGAGCATTATTTTCGGAACCTCTCGCCGTTGGCAGGATCTTGCCTCCGCGAATGGATTGACCAGCGATTCCCATATATACCCTGGCGACGTCATCAAATATCCAGCAGACACAGCATCGGCTGAGTTTGAGCAGAGATACTCTTCCCTAGCTCGTTCCAAAATTGTTGTTCAAAAAGGTGACACTCTGTCGTCCATCGCTGCGAGCAGCTTGGGCAACAAGGCTTATTGGAAACTTCTGTGGCGCTGGAATTCCTCTATCGTCCCGGAACCAAACAAGATTTCTGAAGGTCAGAGCCTGGAATTCGTAGCCCCAGCCGAGCTGGCTGCACTTCTTTCGGATCGTAAGGGACTTAAGTCTGCTCACTAACAGGCTGAAAGTACCAATGCTTCTCATACGATAAAGTAAAGCCTCAAGGTCCCTTTCCTCTCGTTCGATAAGTTAAAAGATACAAGAACGGGGACCAAGAGGAGTCGATATTATGGCGAACATGCTCGGCAAGTACATCGGTGGGATGGGCGGGATCGCCTTTACATTCGCAAGCTTCATTGCCTGCGGAACGCAGATGTATAAAGTCTCTGTTCACGAAGACATCGATGCGACGAAAACGGAAGCCGCCGCACCGCATTCAGCGGATAAAACCCACACGCTTTATGGTATTCATGCTTCCAATGGCTGGAATGGTAAACTTATCCCTTTCCGATTTGGGAAGGATCTGAACCAAACTCAAAAGGTTCACCTCATGGCCGCCATGGAACGTTGGGAATGGGCGGTAGGCAAAAAACTTTTCGCCTTTGACGGCGATGACGTTGGCGTGACAGGCGATAGTTTCAAAGATCTTTATAGCTCACTCAATGATAACGTGAACGGTCACTATCTGGACAACAACTGGGGCAAGACTGGTAAACCAGAGTCAGTCCTGGCGACAACCATCTGGACCAACGGTCTTGATACATCTATCATCGCTAAAGCCGACATTCGCTTCAACAATCAGTTCTATCTCATCGGCGATAGCATGACCCTGAAAGCCAAAGACAATAAAGATGTCGTCGATATGCAATCTCTAGCCCTTCATGAGCTTGGCCACCTTTTAGGACTCACTCACATTGATGAAGCTTCCGATTCTCTCTCGATCATGAATCCAGCGCTCTTTATTGGCGAAGGACTCTCTTCACGGGCTATTTCCAAAGGTGATATTGAACGCATTCAGACGATTTATGGATGTGAAGGCAAAGCCTGCGACATTGATGGACTGATTCAACAACAAGAAAATGTCGACTGGGCCAACCTCACTCTGACTGCTGAAGCATGGTTGAACGCAAAACTCGGTGAATCGCCGAAGCTTCAGCTCAACTAAACTCCGCCTTTACTACGTCAAAAACAAGCGCAAACCGGGTGATCTGACCCGGTTTTTTTTATTGCTTGCCGCCTCCCCGTCCCAGGCTCGGTCCGATCGTTGAAAAGCTTTCTTCCCAAGCTATATCCTCCAAAAAAATCGTCGACGCTTTGGCCGCTGCAGCCTATATTGGTGCGAAGTGCGCGGACAGTGCCATAAGGAGTGTGTCATTCCATGATAGAATTGGAACCCAGTTACGATCACAAGCTCTACGAAAAAAAATGGTATCGCCATAGCCTGGAACACAAGTTCTTCAGTGCTTCCGTCGATGCTTCGAAAACTCCCTATACGATTCTGATGCCGCCACCCAATGTCACGTCTCAGCTCCACATGGGTCACGGCCTCGGCTATTCGATCCAGGATCTGTTCGTCCGCTGGAAACGCATGAAGGGTTTCAATGCCTGCTGGCTCCCAGGGACTGACCATGCTGGGATCGCCACCCAAATGATGGTGGAAAAAGATCTGGAACGCGAGGGCACCACGCGACGCGCTATGGGCCGAGAAAAGTTTTTTCAACGGCTGGTTGATTGGAAAGAAAAATATGGCGGGATGATCCTCGACCAATTCAAGACTATGGGTTTTTCCTGCGATTGGGACAAACTTGCTTATACGATGGACCCAAAACTTTCGGAAGCCGTGCGCTATGTCTTTGTCGAACTCTATCGCGAAGGCTTAATCTATCGCGGCGAACGACTCGTCAACTGGGACACTGTTCTGCAAACGGCCATTTCCGATGATGAAGTGGAAAGCCAGGAAATTCAGGGGATTCTCTACTACTATCGCTATCCGATTGAAGGTACAGACCAATTCATCCCTATTGCCACCACTCGTCCTGAGACCATGCTCGGTGATACAGCTGTTGCTGTGAATCCCGAAGATGAGCGTTTTAAACAGCTGATCGGCAAACAGGTTCGCTTGCCGTTCACCAATCGGCTGATTCCCATTATTGCCGACGACTACGTAAAAAGTGAATTTGGAACCGGCGCCGTAAAAATCACTCCAGCCCATGATCCCAATGACTTTGAAATCGGCAAACGGCACAAGCTGCCATTTATCAATGTCATGACCGATACCGGAACCATGGCCGAAAATACTCCGACTCCATTCCAGGGTCTCGATCGCTTTGTCGCCCGAAAAGAAGTCATCAAACAGATGAAAGCGCTTGGTCTGTTCGACGAAGAAAAGTCCTATAAGACCACAGTTCCCCACTCTGAACGCAGTAAGACAATTATCGAGCCACGTCTGAGTCAGCAGTGGTTTGTCAGTATGAAACAACTGGCGGAACCTGCTGCTGAAGCGGCTCGCCAGGGAGAGCTCCAATTTCACCCTGAAAGCTGGAAGAAAACCTATCTCTATTGGCTCGACAATATTCAGGACTGGTGTATCTCGCGCCAGCTGTGGTGGGGCCATAGGATTCCGATCTGGTATTGCAAGGATTGCGAAGGCATCAGTACGGGTATCGAAGATCCCACCCAATGTGAGCACTGCCAATCCAAGAATATTCGTCAGGATGAAGACGTCCTGGACACTTGGTTCTCAAGTTGGCTCTGGCCTTTGAGTCCTTTCGGTTGGCCCAACGAAGGCACCAGTAGCAAGCAGCTCGAGTACTTCAACCCTACCGATGTCCTTGTCACGGCTCCAGAAATTATCTTTCTGTGGGTGGCTCGCATGGTCATGGTTAACCTGAAGTTCAAGCAGCGCCTGCCTTTCAAGCACGTTTATTTCAATGCCACAGTCTGTGACAAACAGGGTCGTAAGTTCTCTAAAACATTAGGCAATGGCATCGATCCTTTGGAGGTGGTAGAGCTTCACGGCGCTGATGCTGTGCGCTTTACCGCGATCAGCCTAGCGCCTCTGGGCGGTCGCGTTCGAATGGAGAAAGAGGACTTTGAAAACGGATCGCGTTTCGTCAACAAGATCTGGAACGCTTCTCGATTGGTGTTCCAGCATCTTGAGCCCAATCAGACACTCCCAAGTTTGAAAGGGTTGCAGCTGAGCCTAGCCGAAAAATGGCTGCTCAACCGCTTGCGTGAAGCCACAGAAAAAGTTGATCGGCATCTGGAAGGCTATCGAGTCAATGACGCCGTTGAAGAGCTTCATCATTTCATTTGGGGCGCATTCTGTGACTGGGGTCTGGAATGTGCAAAGTCTGACCTGGCGCTCCCTGCTGGCCATAAAGATAAAGAACGAGCTCTGTCGGTTCTGGTCTATGTCCTGGACGGCGCTCTGCGTTTGGCTCATCCAGTGATGCCTTTTGTGACGGAAGAGCTGTGGCAAAAAATGCCCAAACATCCCGATTGGGGCGACAGGCCGGAAAGTATCTGTATCGCGGCCTTTCCTCAGGCTGGCTTAATGCCAGCCTATGAAGACGAAGCCAAACAATGGAAAACCATTCAAGATATCGTCTCAGGGATCCGCTCGGTCCGCTCGCAGATGGGCCTACCGCCTAGACAAGAACTGCCCGTGCACATCCGCATCGACGAGGCACTCGCTTCGACAGTGACCCAGGCGGAAGAATGGATCAAGCGTCTGGCAAAAGCGGACAAGGTTGTCTCAGGACCTGAAGTCGTCCGCCCCGGTCAATCGCTTTCCGCTGTTGGCAAAGGATTCGAAGTCTATCTGCCCGTTCAAGGTTTGATTGATGTCGAGAAAGAGCAGAAACGTCTGAGCACCGAAGAACAAAGATTGCAAAAGATCTTGAGTGGAATTCTCGGCAAGCTCAACAACGCTAGCTTTGTCGAACGTGCTCCTGAAGACGTCCTGGAGCAAACCAGGGTTCAGAAAGCTAATATGGAAGAGCAGTTGAGTGCTATAAGGCAGAATCTAAAAGCTTTAGCTGATTGATTGAGGAGGCCCGAAGGAAACTTCGGGCTCTTTTTTTCAGAATGTGTTGAGAGCCGATTCGATCCGATCGACCGCTTCGAAGAGCTGATGTTCTGGAATATTAAGTGCTGGAGTAATGGAAATCCCCTGACCTCTATCACCGCTTGCTAAAGCAATCACACCGTAAGATCGAAGAAGGTCCATCAGGCGTGCTCCTGCCCCGGCTTGTGTCAACTCAAGTCCTACCATAAGTCCCCGGCCACGTACATCAGAGAAAAGGGGATGGGCTTTCAACTTCGTGCGAAGGATGTTTTGCAACTTTTCGCCGAGCAGCATCGCTCGCGCGGGCAACTCATCTCGCTGGAGCGTCACAAGAGTTTCCTGACCCAAGCGACAGGATAACGGGTGACCGAAAAAGGTCCCGGTGTGAATCGCTTCGCCTTCATTCTGCGGCCACGCATCCATCACAGAGCTGCGGCCAAAGCAGGCCGACAGAGGCAGCCCCCCACCCAGAGCTTTGCCGAGACAGAGAAGATCACAAGGGACAGTTTCCGCAAAGGTCATCTGCCCGGTACGTCCCAAGCCAGTGAAGACTTCATCATAGATCAGAAGCACCTTTTCTGATGCACACAACTCGGCTAGGCCCGCAAGCCAAGCAAGACTTAAGGGTCTGATACCAGCACGACCTTGAATCACTTCAACAATAACCGCCGCACAGCCAAAGCCGGCTGCTTTTTGCGCTGTAATGGCGTTCTTTACAGTTAATAGATCACAAGCAAAGGGCAGTTCAGTCACTCGATTTTCAGCCAGCCAACCCGTAAAAGGAGCTTTAAAATCTTGTCGAGAGGTGAGAGGGAGAATGCCCAGGTCGAGTCCGTGATAGCTTCCGTGAAAACTGATAAAGCCCTGAGCGCCAGTGGCTATTTGGGCCGTTTTCACCGCAATCTCAACCGCTTGGCCTCCGCTCAAGGCCAGCGCTCCTTTGCTCAGATGCGAAGGCAAGATGCTGCGTAGGGTCTCCAGCAGCTCAACTTTGGCGATAGAGGGATAGACGTCTCCCATCCCATGCACGACCAAGGCTTCCTGATTAATCGAAGAAGCAAAGATACGCTTTTGCACATCGTTATTGTGGCCCAGAGCCGCCACACCAAAACCCGCACAAAGATCGATATAAGATCGATCTTCCGCATCCCAGATGATTGATCCCTGGGCTCTGGCGAAAACCAAGGGGAATTCGCGAGTCTTGTAACTGGAGTCTCGACATTCAACGGCTTGTAGCCGCTGCATCCACTGCTCGTTACTGCTCTGCATTCAGACTCCCTTAGCCCGCGGATGCCAAATATATTTATGCTGCTGAAGATTGAGACGAACTTGATGCAAACGCTCTTCAAGGATCCAATCGACCAAATCGGCTGGTTTGACTAGGCCGAACGCCGCCGAGAAAAGCACTTGAAAATGCTGATCCAAGTCGCCTGTACGCACGCGATCGCGAGCCCATTCAAAATCTTTTCGACTGGCGATCACAAATTTAATTTCATCGCTGCTCTTCAAGTGGCTGAGATTGTCGTATAGGTTACGATCCTCCATACCACTATCGGGGCATTTCAAATCCATGATGATATGGGTCTGGGGATGCAGGTCTTTGATCGGTTCCGATCCACTCGTTTCGATCATGACCTTGTAGCCAAGTTCGATCAGTTCGGTGATCAGAGCTGGCGTTTGCTCCTGAGCCAAAGGCTCGCCACCGGTGATTTCCACCAGACGGCAGCCCATTCGATCGAGTTCCGCAAAAATCTGGGCAAAACTCTGCTGCTGACCCCCATGAAAACCATAGACAGTATCGCACCAGCGGCAACGTAAGGGGCACCCTGTTAAACGCACAAAACTGCAGGGCCAACCAGCATAAGCGGCTTCCCCTTGGACACTTTTGTAGATCTCAGTTATGAGTAATGAGCGTTGCATGCATGATTCCTAGAAAAGGACCATTTTGAATGAATGACGGGATCCGAAACGAAAGCCCTGTAGAACCTGCCCGCGGGCCATTTCCATGGCAAAGAGGCTGGTCAATCTTCAAGGCTATTTGGCCACAGCTGATTTATATCAGTATGACGGCGATCGCAATACCTCAGTACTTGGTTTATTGGATCACCACCCACCAATCCGCAAAAGCGGTTCAGGATTTCGCGTCCAACGGTCCTTTGGGCTTTTTCCCGCTCTTGGAAAAAGTTGAATCCTTTAGTTTAAACGCTCTATTGCAACTTATTGGCGCAGGCCTCTTGGCTCTCTGGGGATACCAGGCTTGGGTTACAGCTGCATGGGAACATATCGACGGTCAAGAGGTGAAAACCCTGTCAGTTCTCAAAAAGAGTTTGGGCCTTCTGGTACCACGAGGACTGATTACCCTTTTCTTGTTCGGTCTGCTCTTCATACTTCTGGCTTTCGTCACAGCGGCTGGCGCCAGCTTCGCGATTGTGACTCAACTTCTCCTAATCACCCTCTGTGTGCTTGCGGCAGGAGCGCCGGTCCTTTTGGTTATGGATTCGCGCAATGCGGGACGGATCGTCGGCGCTTCCTTGCGGATGGAATATACTAAAGGCAGCGGCATGAGCCGTTGGTCAGCGTATTTCGTCTTGCTCACCTATGAAATGCTGCTGCTCGGTAGTTTATCGCTCGTGCAAGCTGGCGCTTATGCTCTCAATCACTTGGATACCCGCATGGGCCTGCCGCGATCCATATGGTTCGTCAGCAATGATAACTTTCCTTTCGGTGTCATACCCATGCTGACCGAAGGGCTGGCGCTTGGCTTTAGCGCCTTCTTTTTTTCTTTGTTTGCCATCATGACTACCAGTTTCGTGGCGGATCTCCGGCGGATTGGGCGCATTCGTTCAACGATTGAGATTCGTATTTGAAGTTTCCAACGCCGCCTCAATCTCTTCTGGTTTAAGCCATTCCTCCCCAACGCGACTCAGCACATGGGGAATTTGGCTTTCTTGGGGAACCAGCAGATCCTCAGCAAAGTGCTTCTGCAACTGGAGAGGTAGTCGCACTTGCAGCTTTTGCTGCCAATCAGCGGCTTTGCACCCACCTAAACTTTCTAAGTCAGTGAGAAAATCCCGATGCGTGCGACCTTTGCGGTAATCAGGTTCAAGACTTGGGTGGGCTAAATATTTTTCAATCCATTCGATTTGCATATCGACCAGCAGGGAGGCTTGGTAGAGCAGAAAATTGCGGCTTCTGAAAAGGGAAGTTCCTGCAACCTTGAGATGACCCACCACGATATCGGAATATCCCCTCTGACCAAAGGAAACCTCCGGCAGGTCTGGCTGCAGGCTATCGATCACAGATTGATTGAGAAGCCGAAAATAGCGATCGTTGGCATAGAAGTCCTGCACCCAAAGACCAAGACTGACAATCAAACACCCCGAATGCAAGAGAACCGTGCCTCCGCCGCCAAGACGCTTCATAATGGGAATTCCATCATGCACACAAGCCCTGACATTCACTTCCTTGTCGACTCTATTGCCACGCCCAAGCACCACCATCGGCGCTTCTGGAACCCAAAGCTGAATCGCCATAGGCTCTGCACAAGCTTTGAGCACTTGATCGTCAATCCACATGTCAAGGACTCCCTACAAATCCTTTAACCCACAAAAGGGTCAAAGCCAGAAGAATCAGGAGTCCAAAAATATCCATAACCGTGGCAATCACTGGTGCTGATGAAATGGCCGGATCCAACCGCAATCGACGCATAAGAAAGGGCAAAAGCGAGCCGAGTAGAATACCAAGTACGACCGTACTCAGAACCATCAGTCCAATCATGAAGGCGAATTGGCTATCAAGTCGTTCTAAATAATGAACGTAGGCATATCCTAGAAGACCGAGGCTCAAACCAAGACCCAATCCAACAGCCAACTCTCGGCCAATGAGTCGCCAAAAATCTGCGCCTTCGATCTCTCGGACCGCCAGACCACGCATAGTAAGCGCAGCGGATTGCGAGCCCGCCATGCCCCCAGCCGATAGAACCATCGGCAAGAACAAGAGCATCAAACCCAAGCCTTCCAATTCTTTGAAAATCGACTGCAAAATGCTCGCGGTGAGCATTGAGACAATGAATATAGTCAAAAGCCAAGATCCACGCTTCCGAAGCAGCTGGATGAGTGATGTCTCGAAGTAACTATCCTGAAGGCTGGTCTGCCCACCAAAAGCTTGAATGTCATAGGTGGCTTCCGATTCGGCTACATCAAACACGTCCTCGGCTTCCACCAATCCGATCATCAAACCTTCGGTATTTAGGACTGGAATATAGGGCTTGTCGTATTTGCGAAACACATCCACCGCTCGTTTTCGATCATCTCGTACCTGCAAAGTTACAAGGTTACGATCCATCAGCTCATCGACTAAAATTGTCGCCGGATCGGCGAGGACTAGACTGGACAGATTCACATGACCTAGGAGTTTGCCCTGATGATCAACGATAAAGATCTGATTGAGGAGATTTTCCGGTATGCGACTCCCACTCCAGCGAATAGCTGCCAGTGCATCCTGAACCGCTATACCTGCGGGAATAGAAAAAAATTCGGGACTCATCAGTCGTCCGACCGAATTGGGTTTATAGGAGAGCATTTGCCAGGTGATTTGCATCTCTTCAGGATGCAAATTAAGAATCAGTTTTTCGCGAATTTCAAATGGCAAGTCCTGTAAAAGCTGAGTTCGATCAACCGGTTCCATTTGATTCAGTAGCGCTGCCGAAACCAGGTCAGGCAGGTGATCCAGCAGTTTTGCCTGATGATCGAATGGCAAATACGAAAACACCTCCGCTCGCCTGTCTTTAGGGATCAGCCGAAATAGAACTATGCATGGGACGATATCAAGCTCAGAGAGAATCTCCGAAAGATCGGCTACCTCTATGTCTTTAAAAATCGCTCGCAGTCTTTTAAAAGATTTGTCAGTCAGCATCTGGATGACTGTTGCGGCTGTAGGTTTGCTAAGTTCCATGCGTTCCGCCTAACCTTTCTGCATTCATCGGACAGAGGCTATCCAGCGCCTCTTCTACACTTTCATAGGCGCTCTCTGCCTGACGGAGGGCGTATAAAAATTCACCAATTTTGGAAATATGAAGACAATCATAGGCCTTTTGGAATCGCTCGGTATCGGGAGCATAAAGGGCTGCACCCATAATCGAAGCATTGTTCCATTCACGTTTCTGGGCTGACATCAGATCTTCTTGCAAGAGTTTCGGAAATTTCTCGGTCCGATGCTCATTGATAATCTTTGCCTTGGCTTCCAGCTTTTGTTCGCGACTCCAATCCGACCGAGCATAGGCTTCTTTAAGGGCTGCCTTGAGACCAAGGATCCACTGGCTCAGACGCTCTCTATCAGCTCGATAGCTGCGTAGCTCAGTGAGACCCATGCCGCCCCTTTGCTCTTTGAGAAAGGTCTCCGTCAGCATAAGACTGCCGAATTCAGCCAGATTTTCATTGAAAGCCGCAGAACCTTTCGACCAAAAGCTGCGATGCACCAGCTCGTGCAAAAGCAGGGCCGCAAAATCCTCGTCTTTACGCCTCGTCATAGCATCATAGATTGGATCGGCAAACCAACCCAGGCTGGAAAATGCTCCCACTGTCCCGAGGCTTACTTCCAACCCCTGCTCTTTGAGCTCGTTGGCCTTGCGATCGCGTTCCCCTTTGTCGAAAAACCCCAGATAGGGAACTCTACCAATGAGGGGAAACCACCAGGTTTTCAATTCCAGACGATCGACCTCGGCAGCTTGAACCAAATAGCTGACAGTTCCTGGTCCGGGGGGAATATAGTGCTGGTAGGCTTGACCAGTATTTAAGCCTTGGGATTTGGCGAAGGCCAGGATCTGCCGACTGAGTTGAAGCTTACGACGTCCTGCAGCGTCCAATCCAGGCTGCTGCAAGGCCTCCTCCAAAGACATCCGGCTGTTAAAGGCATTGTTGAACCAATAGGCCTGCTCGAGGCTATAGCAAGAGCTGAGCAAGGAGCTCAGGATGCCGACGATCCCAAATCTTAGCAAACAAACCAAGCGCCCCTCCGACCTAAGACCCAAAGGCTCATTGTGATACCTTCCAAGGAAAAAGGAAAGGGGCCTTGCGGCCCAACTTGGATCAAGTACGCAGACACGTGATTCCCAGCTGAATCGATTCCTCAGCTAATTCAAATGTCCCCTGAAACTCTGTGGTCAAAGCCTGCTTCAATTCCAAGCTCTGACCCAGTGTTTCCGTTTTGATATAATCCTGAAACCTTGTCACGGCCCGACTGATCTCTTCGCCCGCTTGGATTTGAATATCAATCCGGTCGGTAACCTGCAGACCGCTGTCTTTTCGGAAGTTTTGCAGTCGATTGATAAGTTCCCGAGCCAAACCTTCCAAAATTAATTCTTCTGTCAAACGAGTATCCAAGAGCACTGTCACACCTTGCGCCGTTGCTATCAGGCGATCGTCTTTGGGACCTCGATCGATTAGGAAATCCTCTATCTGCAGATCATGGCCCAAAACTTTCGCCGAGTGACCTGACTCAACTTCAGCGAGCAGCAGAGCTACCTGCTTGGGATCCTGACTGAGTTGCTCCAGGTGCGTGCGCATGGCATTCAAATCTTTGCCCAAACGCTTGCCCAAAGTCTTCAGATTCGGCTTCACCGAAAGGTTTACGAATTGAGTTTCATCGGTGCTAAAACCGAGTTCCTTAAGGTTCAATTCCGTTTTGATCAGGGCTTGCGCCGACGCTAAGTGATCGGCATCAGTCTGGCTTCGAGCAATGATCATCATGCCAGGCAAAACCTGACGAGTCTTGATCTGATGCTTCGCCCTGAGCGAACGACCCAACTCAGCCACTGTTCTCACGAGGTCCATACGACGCTCTAAGGCCGGATCGATCACTTTCGCTTCGGCTGTTGGCATATCACAGAGGTGCACAGACTCGGGAACTCCGCTGAGGCCCTCGGTCAATCCTTGGTAAATTCTTTCGGCCACAAAGGGCGCGAAAGGTGCAAATACTTTCGAAAAAGAACACATCACGTAGTAGAGCGTCTGATAGGCTTCGCGTGTATCGGGGCTCAAGGATTTATCGCCAGCCCAAAAACGACGGCGACTGTTGCGAATATACCAATTGGTCAAATCTTCAATAAAGGCCAAGACCCGCGGCACAACATTATATAGGTGATAGCCTTCCATCTCCTGATGCACACCAGCTACAAGGGTGTGCAATCGAGAGATTAACCAGCGATCCAATTCGCCAGCGACTTGCGGAGCGGCTCCCACAACAAGTTGCGCATTCGGCTGCCAACCATCTGCAGCAGCATAGGTCGTCAGAAAGCTGAAAGCATTCCACAGAGGCAACAGCACAGATCGCGTGGTTTCTTTCACACCGTCATTGCTGAATTTCAGATCTTCAGCCCGCAAGACCGCCGAGTTGAGCATATAGAGACGAACGCTGTCGGCTCCAAAAGCCGAAATCAGTTCTTCAGGAGGCGTATAGTTCTTCCAACGCTTAGACATCTTCTTGCCGTCGGTGGCGAGAACGAGTCCATTCACGACTACGTTCTTGAAGGCTGGCTTGCCAAACAGTGCCGCACTCAAAACAGCCAAGGTATAGAACCATCCTCGCGTTTGGTCCTGGCCCTCAGCGATGAAGTCGGCAGGGAAGTTTTTCTCAAATCTTTCTTTATTTTCAAAGGGATAGTGCAGCTGCGCATAGGGCATCGCACCGGATTCAAACCAGCAGTCAAAAACTTCGGCCACGCGCTTCATCGTGCCAGAACACTTCTGACATTTAAAACTCAGATGATCAATTTTATGAATGTGTAGATCGTCAATTTTGGTGCCTGTGAGCTCTTCCAATTCATTAACAGCACCGATAACAACACGGTGCTGATCTTCTTTATCACAGATATAAATCGGCAGCGGAGTGCCCCAGAATCGATTGCGGCTGATCGCCCAATCACGAGCATTTTTCAGCCAATTGCCCATTCGGCCCTGCTGCAAATGTCCAGGCACCCAATTGATACTGAGATTATTGTCCACAAGCTGATCTTTAATTTTTTCAACAGCCACGAACCAAGAAGGAATCGCCCGATAAATCAGGGGTCCACCAGTACGTTCGCACATCGGATAACTATGGACCAAGGTCTCATGACGCAAAAGGTGCGCAGATTCTTTCAGGGCCCGGATAATGTCTTTATCGGCGTCTTTAACAAACTGACCTTTAAATTCAGGAATAACATCCTTAAATTTGGCCTCGATATCTAAAGGATCAACAATCTCAATGCCGGCAGCAGCACAGACGCGAAAGTCATCCTCGCCATAAGCTGGCGATTGATGAACGATACCGGTACCATCTTCAGTGGTGACATAACCGTCAACAAGAACCTGGAAAGCGTTGGGATGATCTTTAAAGTAAGGGAACAGGGGCTCGTATCGGCGTCCGCCTAAGGCGCTCGCTGGCAACTCTTCAAGAATTTGGTAAGACTCGGCCTCGCCTTTTTTCTTCTTGAACACTGCATCCAAGCGAGCTTTGGCAAGATAATAGATCTCGCCATTCTCGCTTGCTTTGATTTTCACATATTCGATATCAGGGCCAATGGCCAAGGCTAGATTGGAAATCAAAGTCCAGGGAGTGGTCGTCCAAGCCAGCAGATAAGCTTGCTCATCGACGAGCTTAAACTTGACCGTGATCGCCGGATCCTGAACATCCTGATAATTTTGGTTGGCCTCGAAGTTCGACAGAACCGAGGTAATATGGGGCGAATAAGGAACCACTTTGTGGCTCTGATAAACCATGCCGCGATCGTAGAGGGTTTTAAATACCCACCAGACCGATTCCATGAACTCTTTGTCCATCGTCCGGTATTGGTTGTTCCAATCCACCCAACGCCCCAGACGCGTGATCGTCTTGCGCCATTCGCCAGCATAATGAACCACAGAGCTTCGACACAGTTCATTGAACTTCGCCACGCCCATGTCGAGGATGTCCTGGCGGCCTTTTAACTCGTGAGTTTTGACGATTTCATGCTCAACTGGAAGGCCATGGGTATCCCAGCCGAATCTGCGTTCGACATAATATCCACGCATATTCCAGTATCTAGGCACCGTATCTTTAATGGTGTTCGCCAGCAAATGTCCGTAGTGAGGGAGACCATTGGCAAAGGGAGGTCCATCGTAAAAGGCAAATTCCTTCTGACCTTTGCGTTGCGCATTGGATTTCTCAAAAATCTGCTGCTGACCCCAAAAAACCAGAATCTCTTCCTCCATCTGGGGCAAGTTGACATTTGAGCTCATCGCTTTCATCAAATAACTCCTTGAAAAGCCGCTGCCAGCGAACAATTGCAATGTTGTACACCTTATGGACAAGCTGAACAACAGGAACAACCCCCTGAAAGCTCTGACAGGATGGGCCCAGGGCTGACACTTGGTCCGGCCTGGGCCTCACCTTTACCCCTTTATTACCGTATTATAGTCAATACTTTCAGTCGATTATGAAAAATGACCGCTTCGGCAACAATGGCACCCCAATTGCAAACCACTATGTGGCCTGCCCTGTGTTGGTCCTTTTATTGTTTCCTGTGGTGTCTTTTAGCGGTAGTGGAGCAGTCAATGCATGCGACTTTAACTAAACTTACTTCGAAAAAGAAGGTGGGATCAGCGATCCTACTGGGCTTGCTATTTTCAGCGGTCGCTCATGCTCAAGGTAAGGACGCCTGGGTTGATAGTAAACCTTATCTGGTCGAGACCCAAAAACCCATTTCCCCTCAAAGTATACCTCTTGTTCAATCCTTGTACTCGGCTATGACCAAGAGTCTTATCAATCCGGAGCAACACCGAAAGTTGGCTGATATTCAAAATCGCCTTGGCAACAAAGCGCAGGATGGCCGCCTCCGTTCGATAACAATTCTCAAACAAGCTCCCACTGGGGAACTGAACGCCTCGGCAGAAGTGAAGCGGTCTGTTTCAAGCTATTTTGGTCGTGAAATGAAAGGCTCTGTCGTTCCAGAGGGAATGCGCAAAGGGTTTAACTTTAATCTGGGAGTTAAAGATCAGCCGACCAGCGCTCCCCAGCAAAATTCGGTCCGTTACGGATTAATCGTAACGGGCTTGGAACCCCATCCTGAACCGTTTCGCCTCGCCGCAATGTCGAGAAGCTCTAACGACGAGTATGCTCTTGTGCCCTACGCTCCCAAGGCTCAGGTTCGCTATAGTGTCGGCCCTCTTCCTGTCGAGAGTCAAAGTCTTGCCTTGAGCGAAATGGTTGCCAGTCAGCCTGCTTCGACCGACCTCCTGGCCCGACTCCCTGACTTTCAATTCACCGGAAAAATAGTTTCTCGTGGGGCGCCAAGCGCTAATCAAATATTGCCGCCGCAGGTATTAATCCTCGAGCAAACTCAAGGATATTATTCAATGGAAATGGTGACCAGTCAGCTCGTGCACAAGGATGCTCTTTTGCATCGCTTTCGCCTTCCCTTGGCCGGCAACATGAGTCTGCGTGAAGAGCGTAATGACAAGTTCAAAAAAACCCGAAGCACCCTTGAAAATATCTATTCAAACGGACCATTGGCTCTGAATTTGGATTATTTCGGTAACGACAAGCGCTATCAAACAGGCCTTATTTATCAAAAATCTACAACGCGCATAGAGTTCTATAATCACTTGCCCCAAAATTTCTCGCTTCAGTCCGACCTCTGGCAAATGCAGCGCTGGGAGCTCAAACTTCAAACGGCATTTTAATCCGAAAGGCTCAGCAAACTGATGCGCGATGATGATGTTCCGATGGACGCCGAGGCGAGCTCTATCCTATACTGAAGGGACACGATCAGGTCCACAAGGAGGGAGCTCTTGGCAGCTGACCCACATAGTTTGGAGGCTCAGGTCTCTAAACCTCGCGCCAAACGCTATGTTTCCCATGCACTCGTAGAAGTTCGCCGATTCAAATGGTTGCCGTTTTTCTGCCAAAGCGCAGTACTACTCGATATCAGCACGGGTGGATTCAAATTGGAATTTACCGGTGAGGTCGAAGTCGCTCCAGGCGCCCAATACTGGCTGAACATACCTCTTGGACCCTTGGGAATCCCCGCTCCCTCTAGGTTTGCATGCCGCTGCGAGGTCCGATGGTTTGACCCTCAACGATTTCGTATCGGAGGAACCTTCCTGAACATGACCAACACAGACCATATGCTGATCGAACAGATTGTGGCGAGTCTCAAAACCCGCGGCCAGCTTTAAATAGAGCACATTTGTACCTCGACAAGCAGGGCTGACAGCCCCTCACTGCCTTGCTTTGCCTGTCTTGTTCTAAGTGCTCTGGCTCCCCTTCCCATTTAAACGGCATGCCTCCGTGCCTTCTTATCAGCTTTTCAAAGCTTCCAAACACGCTTAACGACATCGTCCGCAGGCGAATTTGGTCTTGTCTTCACCTGAAAAAAACACCACATTGAGAGGCACCTTTGAACCACAGGACAATCGGGAGATACCTATGTTGAACGTGACCAAGTACCGTGCTCAGCTCCCTGATGGAAACGGCAAGCCTGTCTTCATCGATGGCGTGCGCACGCCTTTCGTCAAATCATTTGGCGCTTTTGAGAATGCTGATGCCTTGGAACTCTATAGCCGAGTGGTCGACGGCTTGCTGCGCAAGCTGGAATTTGACCCTCAGCAAATCGATGAAATCAGTGCCGGTATTGTCGTTCCTCAAACGAAAAATGGCAACGTCGCCCGCGATGCCATCATAAACCTCGGCTTGCCGCCTCATATCCACGGTTATACCGTAAATCGAGCCTGTACCAGTAGCCTGCATACTATCGCTGATGCGGCTCGCACGATTGCTTTCGGGCAACCTCTGACAACTTTGGCTGGTGGTGTGGAGGTGCTGTCAGATGTTCCGATTGTCTACTCCAAAGAAGCCCGTCAGTTTCTCTTGGCGTTGAATAAGGCCAAAAGTCCGACTGATAAGTTGGCAATGCTCTCCCACTTCTCGGCCAAAGCTTGGCTACCAAAGCCACCGGCCCTAGCCGAACCCTTGACAGGGCTCACCATGGGTGAAAGTGCCGAGATTATGGCCAAGCTCAATAATATCTCGCGCGAGGAACAGGATAAATTCGCCCAAGCTTCACACAAAAAAGCTGCTGAAGCTCAAAAAGCTGGTCGCTTCGATGATGAAATCATTCCGATTTGGGCCCCAGCAGGATATGAAGCTACAGACAAGGACAATATTATTCGCGGCGATACCAGCCTCGAAAAGCTATCGACCCTTAAGCCTGCATTCGACAAAAATTATGGTTCTTTAACTGCGGGCAACTCGTCTGCTCTTACCGATGGCGCGGCGATTGCTCTTATTGCTGATGAAAAACTCGCCAAAGAATTAGGTCTCAAACCTAAGTCCCGTATTAAAGATTTCTTCTTTGTTGGGGTAGATCCGACCGAACAGCTTTTGATCGGGCCTGCTGTAGTTATTCCTTATTTGCTCAAGCGAAACAAACTCACGCTGGCCGATATCGATCTCTTTGAAATTCATGAAGCCTTTGCAGCCCAGGTCCTGAGCTGTCTGCGCTCCATGGAATCGAAAGATTTCTGCGAGCGCTATTTTGGTGACAGCAAAGCTTTCGGTAGCATTCCGGAAGAGAAGCTCAACGTGAACGGCGGCGCCATCGCCATTGGCCACCCCTTCGGCGCAACCGGTGCCCGCCTAGTTATGACTCTTTCCAATGAACTGATCCGTCGCAATAAAAATCTGGGATTGATCGCGATCTGCGCCGCAGGCGGCATGTCCGGCGCCATGCTCATCGAACGTTACTCTTGAAAGGAATTCGCTTATGACACAGTATTTCAAAGTCGAAAGCACCAGTGATCATATCCGCATCCTACGCATGGGTGCGGCTGACAAGCCCGTTACAGTTTTAGGCGAAGCGCTGCTTCGCGAACTCAATGATCTGGTTGATGAGCTAGCAGACAATAAGGAAGTTCGCGGTCTCATCATCATCGGAGCGAAGAAGGACTTCGCACTAGGCGCCGATATCAATGATATTTCCAAGTTCGATACACCCGAAGAAACCAAAGACGGCAGCCTCAAGATGCAAGGTATTCTCAATAAACTCGAGAAGTTGCCTTTTCCAACGGTTGCAGCGATTGACGGCCAAGCATTGGGGGGCGGTCTTGAGCTAACTTTGGCCTGTCAGTGGCGCATTGTCACCGAAAATTCGACACTTTCCTTACCAGAAATTCAGTTAGGCTTGATCCCCGGAGGAGGTGGAACCCAGCGCCTGCCCCGATTGATCGGCATCCAGGATGCCCTGGACATGATTTTAACAGCCAAGCGCGTCAGTGGCAAAAAAGCTGTTAAGCTCGGCTTGGCAGATGCCTGCGTTCACCCGACCCAGTTGGAGCGGGTAGCTCTGCAGTACGCAACCAAAAGCAAAGATAAAAAATTGATGGCCCTGAACGCCAAGAGCCTCAGCAAGGACCTGCCTCGATGGGCTGCTGAACACACACCCATTGGTCGGGCCTTCGTCGAGAAAAAAGCTCGCGAGTTGGTGGAAACCAACACCAAAGGATTTTATCCCGCACCATTCAAAGCTTTGGATGCCGTGTTTGATGGCTTCGAAAAAAAGTTGGAAAAAGGTCTCGAGCTTGAAGCTCGACTTTTTTCTGAATTGGCCCATACCCGCGAAAGCAAGAGTCTGGTTCATCTTTTCCACGCAACAACAGCCGCAAAACGCAACGCTTATGCGGAAGCGGGCAAAGCTAAGTTTGGTGACGGGGGTCCTGAACTCGTCGGTGTCGTTGGCTCAGGTTTTATGGGCGCAGGCATTGCCACGGTGCTCGCTGACAAAGGCGTTCGAGTTTTGCTCTCGGATCCCAATAAGGATTCCACCAAGCGTGCACTCAACAATGCTTATAAATTCTTTGCCAAGAAAGCCAAACGTGGGCGTATCAAACCCTTCGAACTTTGGCAAAAAATGGCGCACATCTCTCCAGGACTCAGTGTCCAGGGGTTTGGTGCGTCCGATGTAGTCATAGAAGCCGTGTTTGAAGATTTGGGCCTGAAGCAGGAGATCCTCGCTCAGGTGGAAAATCGCGCTCATCCAAACCAGGTCTTTGCCTCCAACACTTCTGCCCTTCCCATCGGCAAGATAGCCGCCAAAGCCAAATATCCCGAGCGCGTTCTGGGTATGCATTTCTTCTCACCAGTCGAAAAAATGCCCCTGCTCGAAATCATTGTCACCGACAAGACCGCTGATTGGGCTGTGGATCGAGCCTTCCGCTTGGGCCTCCGCATGGGCAAGCAGATCATCGTGGTCAAAGATAGCCCAGGATTTTATACCACCAGAGCGCTAGCTTTCTTTCTGGCTGAAGCCTCACTTATTCTGGAAGAAGGCGCTAATATCGAAGAAATCGATGATGCACTGACCGATTTTGGATTTCCAGTCGGCCCCATCACGCTGATGGACGAGGTCGGGATCGATGTCGGAATTCACGTCCTCGAATCAATGACCGAAGCCTTCAGCGAACGCATCAAGACTCCTAAAGGATTGGACTCGGTCCAACAATCAGGACGTTTGGGCCGTAAGAATGGTAAAGGCTTTTTCACCTACGACGCTGGCAAGAAAGGTAAGCCGGACGAGTCTATCTATGAAATGATGGGTGACACGCGCGCTTACAAATTTATCCCAGCAGAAGACATTGCTGATCGCTGTGTCTATGTCTTCATCAATGAAACCATTCGATGTTTGGAGGAAGGAATTTTGTTCTCGGCATACGATGGTGACATCGGAGCGGTATTTGGCCTCGGCTTCCCTCCCTTCCTGGGTGGACCCTTGCGTTATGCCGATCATTTGGGCTTGGAAAATGTGTACAACACACTGAAGAGTTTGGAAGAGCGTCACGGCGCTCGCTTTGCACCGGCTCCTCTGCTCAAAAAACATGTAGACGCCGGAACTCGTTTCTTCCCTGACGAAAAATAGTCTGTTTTTCCTCAGAGAAGCTGGCTCCTAGGAGTCAGCTTCTGCTTCGAGTTAGCCAAGCTTCCAAACACTTTTTGGGAAACTTTTGCCAAATCACATAGGCAAGGGTCCCTAGAGTGAAACCAAACAGATAGCCGCCGAGAATATCAGAGGGATAATGCACCCCGAGATAGACACGGGAAATCCCAATAAACAAAGCGCAAACAATCGCCCATTGACCTTGCGATCGGCTGAATAACAAAAACCAGAGAGTCGCAAATACCGCCGCATTAGCGGCATGATTGGATGGGAAGCTATAGTATCCGGCACAACCGTCGACCACCCGTACGAAGCCCTCTAGTCGGCACGGACGGATGCGACCCACCCAGGGTTTGATAACGAAATGGGACAGGCTATCGCTGATCCCAATGGTCATCCCCAGCCACAGAAAGGCAGACAGCCGCATCCAGTCTTTTTGGCGTAATATCTGTGACAGAAATACCAACACAATCAGAATCCAGGGCCATTCCGCGGATAGAAGCATCATAAGCTTGTCATTGAGAGGGTTTGCCATTCCCGAATTGATCAAAGTCTGGATCCAATGATCCCAGTGGAGCAAGGTTTTCACGAGGGGATTCCTGGGGTTTGAAAAAAGAGTGTGGCTTCAGAGAATTTAAATTGACCAGCCAGCCAGCAACTGTTAGAAACTCACCATACCACAAAAAAAAAGCTTTGGATATGTCTGGCGGAAAACGGGAAAGGGCTCCCTTTTGTTTGAATAGAGCGAATGGGGGGCGCTGGGGCGGACTCGAGTGCGCGGCGAACGAGCCGCGCGGCTGGGGCTGCAGGCGAGAGTCCGTCGTATGCTCGATTTTCACCAATCAAATTCGCGCAGTTCCCGCTCGGATTCAAGGATCTTCTTCTTGTATTCAACTTTGACCGGTTCTTCCTGGCGACCAATATCCATCGAGGGTCTGTCGAAGCTTACACGAGGAACTAGGTAGCGACCAGCAACTGACACTTTATCAAAAACCATACGAGAAATACGTTTGGGGGCATCTGCTGGCTTCAGTCCCAGGGATCGATCCACATGATTCGTTGAGCCTATCGGCAAGGGATCACGCATCGCATTTTGCCCTGGAACGCTCGATCCGCGCTCAAGAGGCCTGATATCGACAGGCCGAGACGGAGCCTTGCTATCCAGAAGGTAGACCCTCTGCCCCAAGGGTGGAAACTGGCCTCCGAAGCTTGGGAGACTGGCAAAACTCGCCGAAAACAGCAGTAAACTCCCGATGATCCGCATGCTCTAATTCCCCCCTAAGTCACTGAAGGTACAGCTATAAATCCTATCGGCCAGATCGACCTTGACTTGAGCCCCTCAGGGAACGCGATAACTTTGCCGATAGAGCAGAATAGGCCGGAATAGAGTGGATATACGTCGCAATGGGTATGGCTTTTTTATTAGTTGAAAGGGGTTACAATGCTGGCAGCCGCATTGAGCTGAAGCAGTTCCCCATTTCTATCGGACGCGACCCCACAAACGAAGTCGTTTTGAGGGACGCCGAATCCTCTCGCCATCACGTACGCATCAAAAAGCGCGGACGTCTCTTCATCCTGGAAGATTTAGAATCCCGCAATGGCACCTATATCAATGGCGATCGAGTGATCAACTCGACCTTGGACAATGGCGATCGTATCCTAATCGGATCCACTGAATTCACCTTTGTAGCTCCAGACAGTGGAATCCATATCGCCACTGATTTGATGCGCTTCGATATGCAATTGGACGAACCAGCGGGCATCAAAGGCCCCATCGAACTCGAGAATCCCCATAGGCATCATTTCCGGCGAGCCGTTCGCCTGGATCCGAGCACTCTGGCCAACAATGTTATGAGCAACACACAGGCGATCAGCGATATCTTTAATTACCACAGCAATTTGATCGTCATCAAAGATCTCAATGAAACCTGCAATACTCTATTGAAGAGCGTCGGTAAGATTATTTCCAACGCCTCGCGTGCTGCAGTCTTTATTTGGTCCGATCAAACTAGGCAGTTGATTCCGTATGCCATCAAGAATTTCAAAGAGAGTGGCGGGGGCTTTCTCCTCAGCAAGAGTGCCTTTGAAGATGCACTTTCGCGTAAACAGGGAATTCTCCTGAATCCCGAATCAAGAGCCACCCAAGAGGGAAGAAGTCGAGTCATCCTTCCCGTATGCCACAACGAAGAAATCATCGCTCTCGTTCACATTGAAATCGATAGCCCAACAGAACATTTCTCCATGCAGGAGCTCGAAACCAGCCAAGCACTCCTGCAACGGGCATCCCCTATCATTGAGTCCATGCTCTTACGCAAAGAGCTCGATTCCTGGCTCTTTGGCATCATCGATACGATAATGAGCACGATTGAAGCCAAAGACACCTATACTCGCGGCCATTCGGAACGAGTCTCCAGTTACTGCATGGCAATTGCTGACGAAATGAAACTGCACAAGGATATCAAACGCCTCTTGATGATTAGCTCTTTGTGCCACGATATCGGCAAAATAGGTATTCCAGACGCGATTCTCAAGAAAGCCGGCATGCTCAGTTCCGAGGAATATGCGGAGATGAAGCTACACCCGACAATTGGTTCGAATATCATAGGTCATCTTCCAAACGCTCAAAGAATCATCTCTGGGATCAAGTACCATCACGAAAAATGGGATGGCACAGGATATCCTGAAGGACTTGCCGGTGAAGACATTCCCTTCTTTGGCCGGATCGTAGCCATATCCGATGTCTTTGATGCTATGGTCTCTGGACGGGTTTATTCTGGCTTCATGGATCAGGACGAAGCCGTCGAACGATTGATGAGTGAAGCCGATCTGTTTGATCCAGAAATTCTCAAAGCCTTTGCTCGCGCTTGCGAAAAAGGCACGCTGTCACTCAAAACTTCCACGCAAAACAACGAGATTGATGAAGAACTTAAGGCTCAAACAGAAATTACCAAACTGCACAAACGCTAGTATCGACTTCGAAAACACCCCTCCAGTACCCAAAGATCCCCACCAGAGCTATAATGGAATATAGAATTCAATGTCTATTCCTCGCGCACTTTCAGGCGATCATTACTGAGCCTTTTGACAGGAAAGGGCTATCCGATGTGGAGTCAGCTGGCGGCTAGTCTGCAGAACGGAAATCTTTATCTTCTGGTGATCCTGGCTTTGGGATTCATTGGGACTTTGATCGTTTTTGAACGATTGATCATGCTCCAATTTGTTTACAATGTTGATTTTAAGAAATTCCTCAACAACCTCAGACGCTCCGTCCAAGCCGAAGATTTGGAGCGAGCGGTCAGTATCTGCAAAAATGCTTCCTATACCTCCTTGCCTTCGATAGGTCTCAAAGCCCTGGAAGCTTTGGAACGAGACCCCCATACCGTGCGAGGAACGATCGAAGAAGAGACTATCGATTTTCTGCCGCGATTGGAGGCTCGGATCAGTATTCTTCCTGCCCTATCGACTCTCATTCTTTTGATTGGGATTCTTGGGACCATTGATGGTCTATGGGCCGCCTTTGACTCCATCGAAATCCTTGATACCTCTGAAAAGCAAGCCCGACTGGCTAATGGAATCGCGGGCTCTCTGAACCCGACCACCATGGGTCTATTGATGAGTATGCTTTTTCTCACTGGACATCAGATTTTGCGAGGCTTGGCTATTCGCTTGACCGAACGGGTTCACTACGGTGTTTCTGTCCTCATGAATCTGCTGGCTCCTCAAGAACTTGCAACCTACGTCGCTGCACCGATGGCGGATTCTTCGCCCGCCCAAGCAGAACCAAAGCGTGAGGCCGCAGCACCAACTGAATCCAAGACCGAGGTGGAAGATGACAGCTTCGACGATGCTTCAGTTGAAGATATCAAGGACGAAGAAGAGATTATCTAACAACGTCTGGTATTTTCCGATCAAAGTTCTGGCAGCCGTCGGATTGATGTTCTATCTTTCCTCCGTGCTCAGAGCCATTTCCATTGCCGGACGGTATGGGCTAGTTGAAGCTGAAATTCCCGTCGTTCAAGTCCCGCTGCTTGACAAAGGATTCAAAAACTTCAGCGAGAAGGCCAGTGAAAGCCTTTCAGTGGATACGCCTCTCGTGCTATTGACCAAGGATGCTTTCTTTTTTGGAACAGTTGGATCCTTTGCTCAAGACATCACCAATGTTCGCAATAAGTTCTATATTCCTCATGCCGACGGAGCTCCGCAATTGAATCGACTAGCGCGGGAGCTGGAACGTTGGATGCTCGAACGAGCCGAAGAAACAGGTAAGCCTTTGCCACAGACGGTGATATTCCTGCCAACTGAAGAAATTCCAATGCCTATCGTTATTCAGTGTGTTTCGGGTTTGACTCGATCGAAGCTCTTTAAAAAGGTGGTCATTGGAGGCGGTTTGGTATGAGCTCTCGAAAAAATACCAACCAGAGCTGGGTGGAAGCCATCGACGGCCTCAAAGAGAGGTTACAGGAACCAATCCTGTGGTTTCCATTTCCTGCACTCATCGCCTTTGGTCTGGTCATCATCCTTCGCGGTCATCTGCTGACAGGCTTGAATCCCAGACTCGGAGCTCGAGTTGATGTTATTCAATATCCCGCTAAAAGCTTGCCTGATGGAGGCATTTGGCTGGGTGTGTTCCAAAATGGAGAGCAGGTTCTCGTTGTCACGTCCGATCGTCACCGCTTCAGCTGGCCCATCGATTCACAGAGTCTCAAAGATATCGAACCACTCATCAAATACCTGCAGACTCGAGTCAAAAAAGAAGCCTATTCGACAGCCATAAAACTCGAGAGCAATATGACTCGCACTACGGCTGTACTCGCTGTTGATCAGAAGCTTAAATATATCCACTTGAGACCCATTATTTATGCATTGGCCGAAGCAAGAATCGCCAAATACGGGTTTGAAACAAGGATGCTCAAGCACTGAAAGGGAATAATTTCTGAAGCGTTCTTGGCTAAAATGGCGGCGAAAGCCCAAAGATAACTATCGAATCTTTATCGAGGTTCACCAAAACGGCGAACTCTTATCAAAGACTTCGCGGCCCTTTGCCAAACGCGGCTCGATCTTCTTAACCAGTGATCCCGATGGCGAGCTCACCGCACCCTTCTATGCCTTGCCCACAGCCATTCGTATTTTAAAGACGACGAAACGTGGCGTGGAAGTGGATCTCGATCCCAATTGGGAAGGCTTCACAACCTTTGAAGGCAAGATCGAGGACATCAACTCCGATCGAAAATCGGCCTACACCCACATCATGAAAAAGGGTGACTACGGAAGCATTGCCTACAATGACCTGCGGGTCCTTATTCGAATAGGCAAGGACCGGCAGACCAGACAGATACAGCAGACAACCAGCAAGGAATATCGCGGCTCTGGTTTGGATTTGTGGTTTGGCAGCCGCAGCGATATTAAATTTCTTAGCTTGGGCGCACTGGCTGCCTCTTGGTTCTTGGGTGGATTTACCCTTGGACTCCTGAAGCATCCTGACGATCGTCCGCGCGACTTTATTGACCTTCGCAATGAATACACCTTGCCCTTCATCCATCCAATGCATCTGCGTAATGTCCCTGAAAGCCTGCAGGCTAAATACGACCGCGTTGCTCCCATTCGTTCGGCTATGGAATTTGCCAAAGGCTTTACCGATACGGTCATGGGCTATGATGCTTTGAAAGCGTCGCGTAATCCTAATCACCCGATCTTCACTGAGTCCAGGTTGCAGTATAAACAGCTCTATCGATCGATGCGAGATGAGGTCGACACCATCATCAGCAAGCGCGAAAACATCGAATCTCGAATACTCGCGGACAAACGCAATGCCTTGGTGGCCATACCTTACGTCTTGGGTGAAAGTTTCACAGGCAGCCTCCTACGGCTGGAGGATAAGTTAAGAATTTGGCACGAAAATGCCACTCTCACTCTCAAATATCGACAGGATACAACCAAAGATTTCGCTGCTGATGGCTTTTACGATTTTACCGAATATCGCGGTGCTAAACAGTCAAAACCTGTTAAATTTTTTAAGACCGAATCGACCGATGAAGAGAATATGTATAAGGAAGTGGAGCAGCTAGCGTCGTTTGCTGAAGGGCATCAGAAGCTGATTATTAAGTACCGCGAGCCCGTTGTGCCGATTACGACAGCCAACTCAAGCCCCATATCGATTGCTGTCGACAGCACCTACTTAAGTTTGATGGAGCGATTGGACTTTCGCAATTTCAACGAGAAGGTGGTCAATATTCAAGCCTCAATCTTTGATCCTGATAAGCCCAAGGTCGTCCGGGAACCTTTGATTGGTACCTTGGATCCCAGGCTTATCGAACAAACAATTGGTCGTTACCGCTTTGAGCTACAGCTTTGTTACGAATTGGCGCTACGCCGGAACCAACAAGTCACCGGTTCCATGGAATGGCAATGGCACCTCGACACACAGGGGCAGGTTTTCGATATCGACCTTGTGAAGAGTTCGATTTCTGATCCCAAAATGATCGAATGTGTTCGCGGCAAAATCGCCAATTGGAAATGGCCCAAACCACAGAAGGGAAGCATTCAAATCAGCTATCCTTTCCTGTTCAAGCCTGCAAAAGGATAGCATTTTGGCCGCGACTTCTGTATAAACGCTCAGTTTTGCGACGCCAGCGTCGCTGCTGCTGGCATTTTCCGGACGAAATCAATGCACAATACCCTTCATGCTCAGTCTCTCCAAGATCCGAAACGAGTGTATATCTTTACGGTAGGAGGTTGTGGCGAGTTCGGAATGAACCTCACCATCTACGCCAGTCAGGGCCTCTGCCTTGTGGTTGATTGTGGATTATCCTTCGGTGAACCTTTCGAAATCGGCATCGATGCGCATATTCCCCATTGGGACGAACTGGAAGCCATACTTGGCTGTAAACCAACAGCCTATCTCATTACGCACGGGCATGAAGATCATCTCGGAGCGCTCCCCTACTTCCTGTCACGCTGGCCTGCGCCAGTCTACATAGGTCCCTGGGCCTTGGAGCTCCTCAAGGACAAGCTCAATCAGCTGGGAGATCACTCCAGCTATAGCTTCCATGAAATCCGCTCCGGCCAATCATGCCATATCAACCACTTCAAAGTTGACTGGATACATGTTCCTCATTCGATCCCTCAGTGCAGCAGCTTGGCGATAGACGCCGGCGACGGAAAAAAGATCTTCCATACGGGCGATTTCAAAGTCAAAGGCTTCAAGGCCAACGATCCGGATCTGCCGCTCGATATCGTTGCACGGCATGCCAAAGCCGGTCCATTTCTCGTCATGGTCGCTGATAGCACCAATGCTGGAACCCTAGGCGAATGTCCAAGTGAAGATATCGTTCTGCCGGAAATGAAAGCCTGTTTTGCTGAAGCAAAGGGCGTTACTTATCTGACGACGTTCTCCAGCAATCTCTGGCGCATCAAAACCGTTTTAAAGGCCGCCCAGGAGACTGGCAAAAAAGTTTTAACCTTTGGCGCCGGTATCAGGCGGAGTCTAGAAAATGCCGCCAAGCTAAGGCTCCTAGGCGAGGAAGCGGGAGCCCTCATTGACGAAGATGCTGCCCATCGCCTCGATCGGAGTCGTCTCGTCGTCCTCTGTTCGGGTTGCCAAGGTGAGTATCGCTCCGGACTGAAACGCATCATCGGCGACGAAGTGACCCATTTGCGCATCGATTCCAACGACCAAGTGATTTTTTCGTCCCGTGTAATTCCTGGCAATGAAAAGGCCATTTTTAAACTTATCAGTCTCTGCCATCAAAAAGGTGCCCGTGTAATTACCGCCAAGGAAAAACCTGCAATACATGTCAGCGGACATGCCTACGCCGGCGACCTCAAGGCAGTGATGCAAGCTGTTCAACCTAGATTTTATATGCCGGTGCACGGCACCTTCACTCAGATCAAATCCAATCAAGCTTTAGCATCTGATCCGAGACAAGTGATTTCAGCCAAAAATGGCCTCGTCGTTGCGGTGGGAGTCGATGGCTTTGAAGAAATCGCTCAAATACCCCTGCAGGCACTCTTTATCGACTCATGGTCCCGATTGCCCATGAGCTATGAAAATATGCGTTCAAGGCATAAAATCGGCGATTCTGGATTGGCGATTGCAACTGGAATCTTAGGCCCTCAGCAGCATATGCAAATTGAGGTTGAGTTTATTGGTCTGCCTTTTGACAAAGGCGAGGATGAAGACTGTGAAATGCAGATCCTTGGCGAATTGAAAGGCCTTTTTCATCGGCAGCAACAAGGTAAAGAATTCTCCATCGTCACTTTCAACGAACAGGCACGGCTCTTGATTCGCCGAATGCTCTCGGATCGCTTTGTGAAAAAGCCTGTTGTTATCAGTAAAATTTATTCCCTCGACAGGTGATCTCTATGGACTGGACTATTGAACGTAAGCGCGTGATTGCCAACACCCCTGTATGGCAACTAGAAGAAGTATTTCTGACCGAAAATGCGGATCAGACACCGCTGGGCCATCCCTACTATCGATTGCAATTGGCCTCTTGGGTCAATGTTTTCGCCCTAACCGTAGACAATCAGGTGATCTTGGTGAGACAGCCCCGTGTGGGCATGATGCAAATGACTCTGGAAGTTCCCGGTGGTGGCATTGATGAAGGCGAAGATCCGGCCCTTGCTGCCGCCAGAGAATTAGAAGAAGAAACCGGTTATCGGGCCGGAGCGATCGAATCCGTGGGCGTCATAAGTCCGAATCCAGCAATCATGACCAATCGACTGCACATGTTTCTGGCAAGAGATTGCTTTCTGCCACCAGATCGTCGGCATTTCCCAGATTCCAACGAGAGGATTGAAGTCAGGACTCTGCCGCTTGCTGAACTCGATGCTACAATGAAACAAGGTGGTATCCACAATGCTCTGGCTGCTCTAACGATCCTGATGTCCCGTCGGTATCTCATGCTAGACTGAATCATTTTTTCCTTAGTTTTTCCATATATGCGGAGAATTTATATATGAAGACGATCACTCTTGTGCCTGGGGATGGTATAGGCCCTGAAATTTGCGAGAGCGTTAAACAGGTATTCGAAGCCATCAAAGCTCCTGTTCGTTGGGAGCAGGTCGAGTGCGGGCTGTCGGCCTTCGAGAAAACCGGCCAGCTCATGCCACAAGAATTTATTGATAGTCTGACGCGCAACCAGGTCGGGATTAAAGGCCCCACCACCACGCCCAGCGGCGGTGGACATCGTTCGATCAACGTTCAAATGCGCCAATTATTTAATCTTTACGCCAATGTACGGCCAATCAAGAATTTCCCAGGACTGCCCAGCCATTACACGGGCATCGATATGATCATCGTTCGGGAAAATTCTGAAGATCTGTACAAGGGCATCGAATACAAAATTTCTGAAGGTGTGGCCCAAGGCATCAAGCTGATAACCGCGGAAGCTTCCGAGCGCATTGGTCGTCATGCTTATGAATTGGCTCGCCGTTTGAAGCGGAAGAGTGTTTTGGTTGTGCATAAGGCCAACATCATGAAATACACGGATGGACTGTTCTTGGATTCCATCCGCAAGGTTTCAGCTGCTTATCCAGAAATCGAATCGGGTGACATGATCGTGGATAACTGTTGTATGCAGATGGTGATGAAGCCAACTCAGTTCGATGTGATTGTGACTGAGAATCTCTACGGTGACATCCTCTCCGATCTTGGAGCCGGACTGATTGGAGGTCTCGGCTTGGCCTCAGGTGCTAATATCGGTGATCACCATGCGATTTTCGAAGCGGTTCATGGTTCAGCTCCAGATATCGCCGGACAGGACAAGGCCAACCCAACCGCATTGCTCTTGAGCGCTGCCTCTATGCTCGACTATATAGGCGAACTCGAGCTAGGAAATAAGATCCGCGATTCAATCACCAAGACCCTCGCCAACCCTGAACAACGGACCGGCGATTTAGGTGGAAAAATAGGGACCCGGGCTTTCACTCAATGCGTCATTGCCAACATTTCGTGACGCATAAAAGTGCCACAGTATCGTCACTGTTTCACAAGATTTTTCCATCAAATTTGCTCTTCGACCACTGCCTGGATACCCACCAGGCTGGTCGGCAATTCTTTCCCTCCCGACGTTTTTTCCTTCAAGCCCCCTCAACCTCTGGCGACGATCGCCGATAATCTGAGCAGTATGTTCGCGTATGGCCGCGCAGGGATTATCCTGCCAGATCGGGAGTATCATGCAACGTAAGGTGCATGCCATCGGACGCACCGACATTGGTCGGGTTCGATCCACCAATCAAGACTCGATGCTCGTTGACAACGAGACGGGACTCTTTGTTGTTGCTGACGGCATGGGCGGTCATGCAGGTGGCGAAATCGCGAGCAGAATTTGCATTGAGCAGGTGAAGAGTGAGGTCGCCTCTAAAATAGATCCGGAGCTTGTCAAAGCTGCGAAAAGTCATCCAGATCCGGCACTTCTCAATGCATTGGCCAATTCTATCAACTACGCTTCAGCCAAGATTTACGAACATTCCCTGGAAGATCCAAGCCTGAGGGGTATGGGAACGACCGCGACTGTGGTTAAAATAGTAGGTGAGTTCGCATACTGTGCTCATGTGGGTGATAGCCGGTTTTATCTGGTTCGAAGCGGCTTCATCTATCAGCTCACCTTCGATCATTCGTTGGTCAATGAACAGGTTCGTGCCGGCATTCTGACTCCAGAAGAGGCCGAAGTACACCATCTCAAGAATGTGATCACACGCAGTGTTGGGTATCAAGAGGAAGAGGATGTCGACACGCTTTGCGTGCACCTTGAAAAAGGTGATTTGCTGGTGCTTTGCAGCGACGGCTTGCACGGCAAAATCAACGACGCAGAACTGTCTCAAATAGCCAACAAGAGAGCGACAGCATCGGTTCAGGAATTAGTAGAACTCGCCAATGAGCGCGGCGGTGAAGACAACATCACCTTGATTATGGCTGAAGTGCGTTAAGCTCATCCCTCCAAGGCATGAGTCCAGCGAAAGATGGGGAAAGACATGTCCTTGCGAAAAATCACCATTGTCTTCATACCGGAAAACGCCAGGCAGTCGAAGCAATTTAAGATTCCCCGGTTCGTGGTACGAGCCTTTTACGCGGGTTCTTTCATCGGCACCATGCTCTTGGGATATCTGATCTACGACTACACTCAATTGCGCGGCCTAAGGGAATCCTATCAAAAAATAGCGACCGAAAATCAAGGTCTCCGCGGCGAAGCTCAACTCTTGCTCAGCAATTTGGAAGAAGTCAAACGATCTCTACAAAGAGTACAAGATTACAGCGAAAAACTTGGTGAGCTGACTCAGCTGAAAGTCAAACGCTTCAGCACTCGAACAGGCATCGGCCCGCTGACTCCACAAGAGTACCATCATGCTCGCGAAGTAACCGTAGACTACACGCAGGATAATCAGCATCTGCCCTTGGGAATCGATTTGGATCGCTTGATGTTCCGCACCGCCTTTGAAAAGATGAAGACAATCGGCAGCAATGCCAATCAAAATGCTTTACGTTTGCAGAAACTGCTTTCCACTTTGAGCCAGCAGCGTTCGCTTCTGGCTTCAGTGCCCTCGGTGACACCGGTGGACGGATGGATCACCTCAGGCTTCGGTGCACGAGTGTCGCCCTTCACCAAGGAGCGGGATGTCCACATGGGCCTGGATATCGCTGCGCCGATTGGCACGCCGATCTATGCACCAGCGGATGGGGTCGTCATTTTTTCAGGCAACAAAGACGGCTTTGGTAACTTTGTGATGATTGCTCATGGCTACGGAGTCGTGTCTCGCTACGGTCACAATGCTGAAAATCTAGTCCAACCCGGTCAGAAGATCAATCGCGGCGAGCAAATCGCTACGGTTGGTATGTCAGGACGAACAACAGGACCCCATCTCCACTACGAAGTTATTTTAAACGGCAACGCCGTTGACCCGCGCAAATTCATCCTTAACATGAATTGAAGGATCCGAGACCACCAGGACAAGGCCACCAAGGCGGTACTGGGAGCGGACGACGGTGAATCCGGCCTGGCCTGGGTTACGCCTAGGAAAAGCATTCCGCATTCGGGATTTTGGGTTTATACTCTTCGACTTGTCTGGGCATTTTTGCGCAGTTCAGCAGGGTTTCTTTGTCATTCGCAGAATGCCTTCAGGTCGTACATATCAATCATGCACAAGCGGATCATACCATGTTAAGTCTGGCTCGTAAGGTCTTCGGTACCAAGAATGATCGGGAAGTGAAGCGCTACATCGCTATCGTTCAGAAGATCAACGCCCTTGAACCGGCAATGAAGGGTCTGAGTGACGAAGCTCTGCGTGGCAAAACCCAGGAATTTAAAGATCGGCACGCCCGTGGCGAATCCCTGGATGATCTTGCTCCAGAGGCCTTTGCCGTGGTTCGTGAAGGCGCTTTACGCGTGCTGAATATGCGACACTTCGATGTGCAGCTGATCGGTGGCATGGCCCTCCACGAGGGCCGAATTTCGGAAATGAAAACCGGTGAAGGTAAAACTCTGACCGCAACTGGACCGGTTTATCTGAATGCCTTATCAGGCAAAGGCGTGCATGTCGTGACAGTCAACGACTACCTCGCTTCCCGCGATGCCGAGCAGATGGGCCGTCTCTATGCATTTCTCGGTCTTACTACCGGACTGATTGTGCATGGCTTGAACGATTCGCAGCGTCGCGATGCTTATTTTTCCGATGTGACCTACGGCACCAATAACGAATTTGGTTTCGATTATCTACGCGATAATATGAAGACCGAATTTACCCGTTTTGTGCAGCGCGAGCATAACTTCTGTATCGTCGATGAAGTCGACTCCATTCTCATCGATGAAGCGCGAACACCATTGATCATTTCCGGCCCATCGGAAACCCGCACAGAGCTTTATGTGAAGGTGAATGCGGCCATTCCTGGTCTGCAAAAAGACAGCGACTATATCGTCGATGAGAAAGCTCGTTCCGTCGCCCTAACCGAAGACGGAATCAGTAAACTCGAAAAAAGACTGAACGTCGACAATCTCTACGACCCTCATAATATTGAATATTTACACCATGTTCAGCAGGCTATGAAAGCGCACGTCATCTTCAAAAAAGACGTCGACTATGTGGTCCGCGATAATAAGGTTGTTATCGTCGATGAATTCACTGGCCGTTTGATGCCAGGTCGTCGCTACAGCGACGGTCTGCACGGCGCTCTGGAAGCCAAAGAGCATCTTCCTGTCGAAAACGAAACGCAGGTTTTGGCGACGATTACCTTCCAGAATTTCTTCCGTCTCTACAAAAAACTCTCGGGCATGACCGGTACTGCGGATACGGAAGCTGTTGAATTTAAGAAGATTTACAACCTCGATGTGGTCTGTATTCCAACCAACCGCACACTTGTTCGGAAAGACGAACAAGACGAAGTTTATCGGACCGCTCGGGAGAAGTTCGAATTGATCGCTGATGAAATCGCCACCGCTCAAAAACGCGGCCAGCCGGTTCTCGTCGGTACGGTGTCAGTTGAAAAGTCCGAACTCTTGGCCAGTCTCCTTCGCAAGCGCAGTATCCCTCACGAAATCCTCAACGCGAAAAACCACAGCCGGGAAGCGACCATCATTGCCAATGCTGGGCAGCTAGGCAATGTCACCATATCCACTAACATGGCTGGTCGAGGCACTGACATTGTCTTGGGCGAAGGTGTACGTGAACTAGGCGGCCTCTATGTGATCGGCACCGAACGCCATGAATCGCGGCGTATCGATAACCAGCTTCGTGGACGATCAGGTCGTCAGGGCGATAACGGGCGAACCAAATTCTACCTATCTTTGGAAGATGATTTGATGCGAATTTTCGCGTCGGATCGTCTGTCGGCAATTATGGGTCGCCTCGGCATGAAAGAAGGCGAAGCCATCGTCTCGCCGATGGTCACGAGGGCGATTGAAAAAGCCCAAAGGCGCGTGGAAGAGCAGAACTTCTCCTCAAGAAAGCACGTTTTGGAATATGACGATGTCATGAACCAGCAACGTCAGGTCGTCTATTCGCGTCGGCGCAAGATTCTGGAAGGCACGATCGATACAGGCTTCATGAGTGAAGCCGTGAAGAGTGTCGTCGAAGGCATCCTCAGCAAGCATTCCCCGGATACCAGTAGCGCCACTCATTGGGACATTGATCTGGTTACCAAAGAACTCAGCGCGGAATTTCATATTCATTTCGATTTGACCAAACTTCCCCCTGATCAACTCACAACAGTGGTGATGATCGAGTCGCTCCATGATCAGATCCTAGCTGAGTACACCGCCAAGCGTCAAAAAGTTGGCGACGAGCTGATGAAGCGTATTGAAGCCTATGTGTATCTGCAGATCATCGACCAGAGTTGGAAGGATCACCTCCGTTCTATGGAAACACTGCAGGATGCTGTGAGATTGCGTGGCTATGGCCAGCGTGATCCCCTTCAGGAATACAAAAAAGAAGCTTTCAAAATGTTTGAAAGCCTGATGGTTCGGATTGAAGATGAGACCGTTCTGGCCTTGATTCGGATGCCACCACCCGAGGTCCAGTACGAAGAAGCACCCCAGGTTGCTGAGCCTGACGAATCCCAGCTGAACTTTGTCCACCCTGACGCGAGCAGTCTGGCAGCGGCTCCGGCGGGGCGACAGCAACAAGAAGAAGACGATGGTTTGATCTATCACGGCAGTCGTGAAGCCCCGACCGAGGCCAGCCGCCAGGAAACAATCAGGCGTCAGGCCGAGAAAGTTGGTCGCAACGATCCTTGTCCTTGTGGATCGGGTCAGAAGTTCAAAAAGTGTCACGGTCGTTTGAGCGGAGAATCTCAGGTATAATAGGCGAAGAACGGTTCCTCACTCACGAGGTGATCTGTGCATCGCGTATTTGATTTTAGTCCAGCTGACCATGAAGTCGTTGTATCACGCATCCTCGTGCAGGTTCACCATGCCGTGGATGACGCTTTCCCCCATGCGAAGCCCGCTTCGGCTCGATTTGCGAAGACGGCTTTCGTGGGCTATGACGAGCCCACACTGACCCAATTGATTCCCAGTGAAGCCATCAAAGAAGCCTTGGGCGAGGATCCTCCACCGCGCGCCGTCAGCGGTGAATCGCCCCTTCGCATTCCCAGACCGCTCGACGTTTCTGATGAGCAGCCTATCTCCCAGGAAAATGACAGCCTGCGTGATATGTCCTGGTGGCGCTTATCAGAGAATATGCCTATGAAGCAGACTTTGATTGGAATTCTCGCCCTGGTCTTGATTGGACTGTTAGCTTACCTTCTGCTGAGTGAATAAGCAGGATACGCGAAGAATTTAGAGGTTTGCAGGAAAGGAAAAGGTTCTTGCCTTTTCCCCGATCCGTCCGCTAGATAAGTCCTTTCCTGTGTCTCTTCTTATTCACAAGATCAAAAATGGAAAATCCTATGTTACGTCACGATGGTCGATCCTCGGATCAAATGCGTCCGCTCAGGATCACCCCACACTATACCAAGAATGCAACTGGCTCCGTATTGATTGAGTACGGCGAAACTCGCGTCATCTGCACGGTGTGCGTGGAAGAAGGCATTCCCTCTTTCCTCCGTAACTCCAGCCCCGCCCAAGGCTGGTTGACCGCTGAATACGGCATGCTTCCTGGCGCTACGGAAAGTCGAACCCGACGCGAAAGACCCGCTCCATCGGGCCGCTCGCAAGAGATTCAACGATTGATTGGGCGTTCGCTCCGCGGTGTTATCGATCTCACCAAATGTCCGGATTTGACCTTCAACATCGATTGCGATGTGATCCAAGCCGATGGCGGGACTCGAACGGCCTCCATTACCGGAACTTATGTCGCGTTGAAGATCGCCATTGATAAGCTGCTTCGCAGCGGACGATTGCACGAGAATCCGCTGACTGATGCCGTGGCTGCGGTTTCAGTTGGTCTACGCGATGGTGAAGTTCTGGTCGACCTTGACTATCAAGAGGACAGCACGGCTGATTTGGACATGAACGTCGTGATGACCCAAGGTGGACGCTTCCTTGAAATTCAAGGCACTGCCGAGCGTGCTTCTTTCAGCCGCACCGATATCAATGCAATCCTGGATGCTGCTGAAGCCGCTCTAAAGCCCTGCTTTGAGCTGCTGCATGAAGCGGCCGATGGCCACATCATCGAGATCTGATCGTAAATTCCCCTAAAAATGCCGGTGCTTATAGACCTTTTTCCGTGATGTTCCACGTGGAACATCAGCTGGAAGCGGGTCGTCCGGCTTTCTTTTGCTCTTCTGGCGAGTAGGGGCAATTTCGACAGCCTTTTCCGCAGCAATACCCACGCCGACGCAGCCAGGCAGCTGTCAGCACCATGTAACCCGTGACGGGATCGATGTTGTAATCGATACCCTCCACGAGTGGTTTTTGTGTCGAGTTGGGGTCTTTCGAATCCACAGATTAAAAACCCGCTTTAAGACCAGGTCCACCGGTCTTGTCGGTCGGCTGTGCCTCAATAGGTCGGCAGGTGTCTTCGGGGTAGTCACCGCTAAAACAGCCGTAGCAGTAGTTGTTACAGTTTTCTGGGCCGAGGGCCTCCCTCAAACCTTTGGTGCTTAGGAAAGCCAAAGTATCCGCCCCAATGAAATCGCGAATCTCTTCGATATTTCTCTGGGCAGCGAGGAGCTGGCTCCGTTCCGGAGTATCAACACCGAAATAGCAAGAATGGGTGATAGGTGGCGAGCCGAGCCGCATGTGGATTTCTTTCGCACCCGCTTTGCGGATCATGCGCAGAATCTTCACAGAAGTTGTTCCACGCACCAAACTGTCGTCCACAACCACGACACGCATGCCCTTGAGGGACGATCCCACAGGATTCAATTTTAGCTTCACGCCAAAATCACGAATAGATTGAGAAGGTTCGATGAAAGTCCGGCCCACATAGTGATTGCGAACCAAACCCAACTCCATGGGCAGCCCTGCTTCCCGAGCATATCCCAAAGCCATGGGCACACCGGAATCAGGCACTGCGATGACGACATCCGCTTCCACATGGGATTCACGAGCCAGGATGGAACCCATTCTTTTGCGCAAATTGTATATCTCTTCGCCGAAGATCTTGCTGTCTGGCCTAGCAAAATAGATCGGTTCAAAGGAACAGAATGCTTTTCGATCACTGTGAATAGGAAAATACGATTTTGCAAAACCGTCGGGGAATATTTCAACAATTTCGCCGGGAGAAATCTCTCGCTCGATATCCGCATCGATCAGTTCTAAGGCACAGGTTTCGCTGGCGACAACCACAGCAGCCCCGCGACGCCCCAAAACCAAAGGACGAAAGCCAAAAGGATCACGCAAAGCAAACAGTCGATCTTTGGTCAGAAGGACCAAAGAGTACGCACCTTTCACCTGTTTCATCGCTTCCACGATACGATCGAGCAGCTGATCTTTTTGACTTCGAGCGATTAGGTGCATGAACACTTCGGTATCGGAAGTGGATTGAAAAATACTGCCCTTGGCTTCTAGTTCTTCACGGAGCTTGTCAGCATTCGTCAGGTTACCATTGTGGGCAATAGACACCGATCCCAGGGCTGTTTTGAATGAAAAAGGCTGAATATTCTGCACCATACGACTGCCGCCGCTGGTGGAGTATCGATTGTGCCCAATGCCGGAAAGGCCGTCCAGTTTCGACAGGATCTCCTTGTTAAATCCATCACCCACCAAACCAAAGGCTTTGTGGCCGTGAAATTCACCCGTGGGATCCATGGTCACGATCCCTGCTGCTTCCTGTCCACGATGCTGAAGGGCATAAAGCCCAAGATAAATCAGCTTCGCAGCTTCGGGATCGCCCATGACGCCGACGACACCGCACTCTTCACGAAAGCCTGCCATACTCGTATATCCTTTGCCGCAAGCGGCGCTTCAAATATCCAACGAAGCGACCGAGCTTTCGCTCAGCTGCTTCCGTCCTACAAGATGTCCGTCGAATGAAATGTTCTGACCCTTTGTCGCTTCCGCGAAAGCCAACAATTCAGAACGTTGCAGAGTTTTGTTGATAGTGACCAAGTCCAAAGCATTCGAACTGGCCAGAATATAGGTTCCGCTGCTCTCACCAAACCAGACAGTCGCTGATTCGGCTGGAGAGGATTTCAACAGTACATCCAATCCTAAATTTTCGGAAGCCAGAGTCATCTTTGCAGCGGCAGTGAGAATTCCGCCAGCTCCGACATCGCGTGCTGCGGTCAGGAGGCCCTTGCCCATCAATCCTTTGATAGCTTGAGCCGCTTCCTTTTCCTGAGCCCAGTCCACGGCTGGAATTGCTTCTGTTGTAGCAGCAATGCCAAGGACCTTGTTCAATAAGGCGCCACCGAATGTGGGTTGCCAGGTCTTAGGTCTAAGCAAGTAAAGGTGCGCCGGACCCTTTAGAACAGCCGGGAGACTTTGCCGAACATCTTGATGCTTGCCGACCATCCCAATCATGGGAGTCGGGGCAATACTCACTCCATCGGTTTGGTTGTAAAGACTAACGTTGCCACTCACCACCGGCGTTGCCAGCTCACGACAGGCCAAACCAATTCCATCAATACCAGCAACGATCTGGCCCATAATGGTCGGATCTTCTGGATTCCCATAATTCAAGCAATCTGTGACGGCCAACGGCTCTGCACCGGTTGCTGCAATAGCCCGATAGCATTTCAAAACCGCGTGGGCTGCGCCCATCTCTGGATCCTGAGCGGTGTAACGTTCATTACATGCTGCGGCCACGGCCAGCCCCAAATGAGTTTCCTTGGGGTCTGCCCATTCGGATCGAATCCAAAGCAATCCCGCGCCTTGATCCTCTGGTCCAAGAACAGTTTTGGTGCCGATGTGATGATCGTATTGACGATAAATACGCTCTTTTTGCCCGTCTTCTCGCAGAATTTTTGACAAGAGATCCGTCGCATTCAGACTTGCAAGCTGCTTGCGCAAATCGGCATCTAAGCTATAGCTACGCTTGGGCTTTACAAAAGGTCGTTCGTAGCGAGGGGCGCTATCAGCCAAGGGGGCAACAGGCACATCGACTTCAAGAATTCCATCTTTGACGATATGCATGCGGCCCGAATCCGTGACGAGGCCAATCACGGCAAATGGTAGCTCCCAACGCTTCAGACACTCTTGAAGGGCAGGCCACTGAGCAGGCTCAACACACATCAGCATGCGTTCCTGCGATTCCGAAAGCAAAAGCTCATAGGCTGTCATGTTCTTCGCCCGCGTTGGAACATAATCCAAGTTCAAGTAAAGCCCGTTGCCTGCGCGATCCGCCATCTCAAAGGACGATGAGGTCAAACCCGCTGCGCCCATGTCCTGCAGACCTATGACCAAGCCTTTTTCCAAAACCTCCAGAGTCGCTTCCATGACCAGTTTTTCTGCGAAAGGATCGCCCACCTGAACCGTGGATCTTTCGCCACTGGCTTGGCTGGAAAAACTATCGGACGCCATCGAAGCACCATGGATGCCATCACGGCCAGTGGCCGATCCAACATAAACAACAAGATTGTGTTGGCCGGTCGCAAAACCTTTAAAAATGCGGTCTTCGTGAATCAGACCCACAGTCATTGCGTTGACAAGAATATTGCCATCATAGGTTTTATCAAAGGACACCGACCCAGCAACTGTTGGAATTCCAACGCAGTTGCCGTAGTCACCAATCCCTTTCACAACATTGGCGAAGAGGTAATGGGTCCGAGGATGCGTACGTTGACCAAAGCGCAAGGAGTTCAAGTTCGCTACAGGCCTTGCGCCCATGCAGAACACATCGCGTAGAATACCACCCACTCCGGTTGCCGCACCCTGGTATGGCTCGATATAGCTCGGATGGTTGTGGCTCTCCATTTTGAAAGCCGCACAGAGTTGGCCGGAAAGCCTAACGACTCCGGCGTTCTCTCCAGGGCCCACGACGACCTCTGGACCTTCCGTTGGGAGTTTACGCAGGTGAACTTTGGAAGATTTATAGGAGCAGTGCTCGCTCCACATAGCAGAGAATACGCCCAATTCGGACAAAGTTGGGGCACGTCCGACGATGCTGCGCAAGGTCTGGTATTCGCTGTCGTTGATTTTATGTTTCTTAAGTAGGGCTTTGAAAGACTCGCCTTCCTCGACAATCAGAGAGGAGCGAGACTTGTTAGGGAGTTGCTCAATTTGTCGCAACAGATCTTTTTGCATTTCTTTTAGCTCCTAAAGGAACAAAAAAAGGCCCTAACCGGGCCTCGTTTTCCATGACTCGTCTACAAAACGGTCGCCAGGAAGGCTTCAAGTATCGGCTGCCCATCGCTACTGCCGAGAAGCAGGTCCGAAGCCCGTTCGGGATGCGGCATCATACCCAGAATGCGCCCATTTTCGCTGACGATTCCTGCGATATTTGCCACAGCACCATTGGGTGAAGCCGCGTCGGTGACATGGCCTTCTGCATCGGCATATTGAAAGAGAATCTGGCCTTTGTCCTGCAGAGCTTTTAATTGTTCTGCGGGGACGAAGTATCGACCTTCACCATGCGCGATCGGAACTCGATAGAGCCGACCCTGCAATCGCTGATGATAGCCGCTATTGCCCGCCGATACCTTCAAGCTTGCATACTGGCAAATGAAGGATTGGCTGGCATTTTTTAAGAGGGTTCCAGGGAGGAGTTGCGATTCGGTTAAAACTTGGAATCCGTTACAGATTCCAATGATCGGCCCACCCTTGGCGGCGAAATTTTTGATCGCCAGCATGATATGGCTGCAACTGGCCAGGGCTCCGCCTCGCAGATAATCGCCATAACTAAACCCACCTGGCAGGATCACTCCGTCCAAAGCAGGAAGCTCGTGAGCTTCATGCCACACGAGCTGTATATCGATTGCGAAGAGACGTTTAAAGGCATCGACGCAGTCCGCGTCGCAGTTGGAACCAGGAAATTGGATGAGACCGATGCGAGGTTGTCCGAGCTTGCTCACACGAGTCATGGCTTAGAGCTTCCTGCATTTGAAGGTTTCAGACACTGGATTGGCCAGGTGCTCGGCTGCCAGCTTTTGCACCAGCTCCAGATTGCTGGCGTCATCGCCGTCCAGGTCTAGCAAAAAACGCTTGGAAACTTTAACAGCTTTAAGCTGTGTGGATCCAAGGCGTGCAAGCGTTTGTTGGATCGCGCGGCCCTGGGTATCCAGGACCTCCTCCTTTAGCTCCACCACAACTTCATAGATCATTCTTTTGCCACCGCGTTTTCATGGGTTAGGCTGGCCTTAAGGTAATCCCGGTTCATTTGTCCAATGAACTTGACGCTGATCTGTTTCGGACAGGATGCTTCGCATTCAAACTGATTTGTACAGTTGCCAAAACCTTCAGAATCCATCTGCTTTACCATGTTCAAAACACGTCGCATACGTTCGGGTTGGCCTTGAGGCAAATTTGCCAAATGTGAAACTTTCGCGGCGACAAATAGCATTGCCGAAGCATTCTTGCAAGAGGCAACACAGGCGCCGCAACCAATACATTCCGCCGCGTCCATCGCCACATCAGCACGCTCTTTCGGGATAGCTAAAGCATTGGCATCAGGCACGCCGCCGGTATTCACCGACACAAATCCGCCCGATGCAATGATGCGGTCAAAGGCGCCGCGATCCACCACAAGGTCCTTCAGAACAGGAAAGGCTTTCGCCCGCCATGGTTCAATATGAATCTTGTCGCCATCTTTGAATTTTCGCATATGCAACTGGCAGGTCGTGGTGCCTTCCTGGCCACCATGAGCCTTGCCATTGATAACCATCGAACAACTGCCGCAAATTCCTTCTCGGCAATCGTGGTCGAAGGCAATGGGGTCTTCACCTTTTACGACGAGACCTTCATTCACCTGGTCAAGCATCTCCAAAAACGAGCTGTCTGGAGAGACATCTTTGGCTTTATAGCTCACCATCTTGCCGGAATCTTTGGGGCCTTTTTGGCGCCAAACATGGAGTTCAAGTTCCATTATTTATAACTCCTCGTTGCAAGTTTGACATTTTCATAGACGAGAGGTTCAATATGCCTTACTGGCTTGGTTTGGCCGCCTTTGTACTCCCATACGGCGACATGAGCAAAATGCTCATCGTCGCGCTTGGCTTCGCCATCTTCCGTTTGATGCTCCTCACGGAAATGACCGCCGCAGGACTCTTCGCGTGTGAGAGCGTCCAAGCACATTAACTCGCCATGATCCAAGAGATCCGCGACGCGACCGGCTTTTTCCAATTCCTGATTCAGCTCTTCGCCAGCACCGGTAACACGCACGTTTTTCCAGAACTCGTCACGAATTTCACCAATCTTCTTGAGAGCATACTCCAGGCCCTCTTTGGTGCGGGCCATGCCACACTTTTCCCACATCACAAGGCCGAGCTCTTTATGGAAGGAATCGACTGTGCGCTTGCCGTTGATCGACAGGAATTTTTTAATGCGGTCATTCACATCGTTCAAAGTCTGCTTCACTTCAGGACGATTTGGATCGACATTGTCAAACTTGGTCGATGCGAAGTAATCACCAATCGTCGCCGGTAACACAAAATAACCGTCGGCCAACCCTTGCATCAAAGCACTGGCGCCCAGGCGGTTAGCCCCGTGATCCGAGAAGTTTGCTTCACCCAGTACGTAGAGACCAGGAATGGTACTCATCAGGTTGTAATCCACCCAAAGCCCGCCCATTGTGTAGTGAACAGCTGGGTAGATGCGCATGGGTACTTTATATGGATTTTCCGCGGTAATTTTTTCATACATTGTAAAGAGGTTGCCATAACGCTCGCGAATCACGTCTTCACTATCGCGCTTGATGGCATCGCGGAAGTCGAGGTAAACACCTTTACCACCAGGGCCGACACCGTTACCAGCATCGCAGACTTCTTTGGCGCTTCGTGAAGAAATATCACGCGGGGAAAGGTTACCAAAGCTTGGATACTTTCGTTCCAAGAAGTAATCTCGCTCTTCTTCAGGAATCGTATCTGGACTGCGGTTGTCACCTTTCTTCTTGGGCGCCCACACACGACCATCATTGCGCAGAGATTCGGACATCAGAGTCAGCTTCGATTGATGATCGCCCGACACAGGAATACAGGTCGGGTGAATCTGCGTGTAGCAAGGGTTTCCGAAGCCTGCACCACGTTTCCAAGCCCGATGAGTCGCCGTTACATTGCAACCCATGGCATTGGTGGAGAGGTAAAAGACGTTGCCGTAGCCACCGGTGCACAATGCAACCGCCTCGCCGAGGACAGTCGAAACCTCGCCCGTGACCAAGTCACGCACAACGATGCCGCGGGCCCGACCGTCAACCAGCACGACATCCAGCATTTCGGAACGCGTATACATTTTCACTTTGCCAAGACCGATCTGTCTTTCCAAAGCCGAGTAAGCACCAAGGAGCAGCTGCTGTCCGGTCTGACCGCGAGCATAGAACGTTCGGGAAACCTGAGCGCCACCGAAAGAACGGTTGTCCAAAAGCCCGCCGTATTCACGAGCGAAAGGTACGCCTTGCGCGACACATTGATCGATAATATTTACGCTGACTTCAGCCAAACGATAGACGTTAGCTTCACGGGCCCGGAAATCCCCACCTTTGATGGTGTCATAGAACAGGCGATGCACAGAATCGCCATCCCTCTTGTAGTTTTTCGCCGCGTTGATACCGCCTTGTGCAGCAATGCTATGGGCTCGCCGAGGACTGTCCTGGAAACAATAGCAGGAGACCTGATAGCCCATTTCCGCAAGAGTAGCCGCAGCAGCAGCTCCAGCTAGACCCGAACCAACCACGATCACGTGATACTTACGACGGTTCGCCGGGTTCACCAATTTCATGTCGAAGCGATGCTTGCTCCATTTTTCCGCAAGAGGACCGCTTGGAATTTTGGCATCCAATTTCATAAAATATGCTCCTCGCAATCGCGTTTATCGAATGATACCAACCAGAACCGCCAAGGGAATCGAAGCGGCCGCTAGGCAGACAACCCAACCGGCGGCAGGCATAGCTTTGCGGAAAAAGCTGTTGTACTTACTGTGGTTCAATCCCACCGATTGAAACAAACTGGCCAAGCCATGGCTCAAGTGGTAACCGAGGCAGAGCATGGCAGCGACATAGAGAAAAGCCAAGACGGGTTGGTTGAAGCCAGCGACAACCATCGTATAGACATCATCCCGTCCTTGGTTGTCGATATAGGGCCCAGCAAAGTTGACGACTCGAAATGTCAAATGAGCGAGATGGTACAAAATAAAGAGCAGCACGACCGTCCCGGTCCTGGCCATGGTCCGCGATGCATAAGAGGCTTGCATCGTATTGTCAAAGCTATAGGCAACTGGTCTTGCAGCGCGATTCGCCAAGGTCAGACGATAGGCGGTGACCACATGTAGGGTCACCATAACAAGAAGACCGCCTCGAGCGATCCACAGCAGCCCGTAAGGTAAATGGCGCAACCCTACGGCATAGTTGTTCATGGCATCCTGACCAAAGTACATGAGAAGGTTTCCTGCTACGTGTCCAACCAGGAAAGCGAACAGGCCAGCGCCCGTCACCGCCATCACGTACTTGGCACCTAGTGAGGATTTCATGAGACGAACGATCCAACTCATAGCTCTCTCCACGGGAAATACTGACGATTGCAAAACAACAAGCCTGCAGCTTTGCATTAGCAAGCAATGATCTTAACCCGGACTTTCTTATAACAATCAAGGGCCTTTTTCTATGAAAAAGGCCCATTTTCGCCAAAGGCGAATCGAATAGGAAGGCTCGATGTTGCACGAGGCTCGGTGAATTCAGCGATATTTGTCGGGCAATGGACCGACGCGGACCGTAATTTGGTCCTGATTCGAAATGAGCCTTTGCGCAACCTTTTGAACTTCCTCTCGACGCACTTCTAGCAATCGATTGGCGTAGTTCTCGAAATCGTCATAACCTAAACCATAGAGCTCCATCAAAGCCATCGACATAGCCTGAGAGTCTCCCCGCTGCATGTCGGACTCATGCCCGCCAATCAGGTAGTTCCGAGCCCGATCAACTTCGTCCTGACTCACTCCGTTTTGGCAAATGTCATTCCAAACAGCTCGAATGCCGGTCTCAGCATCTTCTAGCTTATGCGGCGTGCAGGCCATGTAGGCTCCAAAAATGCCTCGATGGCAGCCGTAGGACTGCAAGGGCGAAACGGAATAGGCCAGACTTTGCTCATCGCGTAGCTTCAAGAAGAACCGACCGCCACTGCCACCGAGAACATTACCCAGAACGTCGAGAGCGTAGCGATCTTTGTCGCCCCAGCACAGGCCCAGAGTCCCCATTACGAGGTGGACCTGCTCGCGGTCTTTGTGAACGTTTGTTTCCTGATTTTTCAGAAATGCCGGCAGAGCCTGCACAAGATCCTGCGGTCGAGAAATCGGTCGGTGCAGTGGCTGCAAAAGCCGCTCCACCATCCGCGCCATCGCCTCAAAAGGGAGGCGACCTACACCACTGATAATCCAATGGGATCGATCACGAATGGCATTGAACTCGTCCAAAAGACCATCACAGGTAAACCCCCGCACCACCTCTTCCAAGCCCCATACAGGCTGCCGATAGGGGTGATCGCCATAAACAGCTTGCTGGAAACGTCGCATAGCTACCGACGATGGCGAATCTTTTTCAGCCTGGATATTGTCAAAAACTTCGAGTTTGGCAGTCTGCAATTGGGTATCGGGAAATCTTGGATCCAGAATTGACTCAGCCCAAACGGGCAAGAGATCCTCAACTTGCTCCGAGAGACATTGAAATTTCATACCCAAAGTGTCTTTGCCGGAAAAACCACCCAGAACAGCTCCCTGACCTTCCAAAAGTCTTAGCATATCTGAATAGTTATGGGTTCTCGTGGCGCTACCCAAAAGATCTGCCAGCATATGATACATACCGGCTTGCTTCGGGCTTTCGCTGCGCAATCCCCCGGAGGTCACAGCCGTGATATTCATCAGATCATTGTGCTTTTGTTGTTTATAGAGAAAGGTCACTTGAGGTGTGAGTTGAGCCACGTGTATCGAATGCGCAGGAGTTTTGCTTGGCTTGACAGTATTCACCGCTTTAGGCTGCCGAAATCCCGCAAGAAAGGCTTTCTGCACATCTTGCTCGCGAATCGCGCTGTCTGGAGGAAGAATACAAGCCATGACACAGGAATCTTCTTTCAACCAGCGTTGAACCGCCTGCTCCACTTCGTAGGTATTGAGCCGATTGATTTGGGCCTCGATCACGTAGTCATGCAAGAGATCGTGAGGAGTGTGCAAAGCATTGCCCAAAGATCGCGCCTGACCTGAAACCGTTTCTTCAGCATAGATACGATCGGCTTTAGCATTGGCCCGGGCTCGCTCAAGTTCTTCCTTGTTCACAGGTTCTTCGTACTTGAGTCGAGCCAATTCCCGACCAAGAGCCGTGACACATTCCAAATACGTTTCCGCATGAGGCATTGCGCTAAGCTCAAAAACTCCGCCAAAACTAGGGGAATAGACCGAGCAACCCACGACGCTAGTCAACTGCTGTTCATCGCGGACGCGCCGATGCAAGCGTGAGGATTCGCCACTTCCCAAAGCGAACGCCGCCAAATCCAGAGGCAGAAGATCCTCGTGCAAAAGGGGTGGCGCAGGAAAAGCAATTTCAATGCGCGGTTGTTCGAAATCACCCTTAACGATATGAACCTGAGGCTTTTTGATTTCAGGCAATTTCAACTGCAAAGTGCGATCTTTCGCCTTGCCTTGAGCTTGGCCAAAAGCAGTCTGCACTGTCGCGAGCACCTTATTAGGATCCACCGCACCGACTGCCACAATTTTCATATTGTCTGGCTGGTACCATTTCTTGAGAAAGGCAAAGATCGTTTCGCGTGAGTAAGCTTTAATAGTATTTTCGTAGCCGATAATAGGCTTGGACGCCCGGGTTCCGTCGTAGAGAGAGCCAAACACCTTGCGTCCGAGCATATAGCCGGGACTATCTTCATTGCGCTTCAATTCTTCAAGGATCACTTCCTTTTCCCGCACCAGCTCTTCCGGATCGAAGCTGCTATTGAAGATAGAATCTGAAAGAATATCAATAGCTTCCGCGGCATGAGCCGACGGCAAAGTGATATAGAACACGGTGTGTTCGAAGCTGGTATAAGCATTCATCTCACCGCCCAGAAACTCGACCCGACGGGATATCTCGCCTACAGCAAAGCGCTTTGTGCCCTTGAAAAGCATATGCTCAATGCAATGGCTTATGCCCTCTTCACCTTCCTCTTCATGCAGGGAACCAACGCCGACCCAACACTGGAGGGCAAACATTTTCGAAAATTGGTTCTCCTGGATCACGACATCAATGCCATTCTCCAATCGCTTGCGCAGCATGTAAGCCTCTCTTGTGTTTAGATTTTCATCGTCAAAGATAGGTGAAGCGAACTCTGCCAATCCTTGGCAGCCGGATTATTTTTGCTTGTGGCGTAGCTGAACGAAAAGTTTTTCTGGTAAATTCCAATGCCCGCGCCCGTAACTTCGCGCTTTTCGCCGCGAATGGTGCGGCCATAGCCAGCAAAGACTTTGAGCATATCGAAAGTCTTCACCTGGATACCGGTTAAAGCCATCTGCTCCGGGCGATCATCCCGAGGCACATCGGTCAGGGAGAGTCCATCCAGCAGCGGGTCGTTCAATTCCAGGGTGGCTGAGCGATCGCGCTGACGCAACTCACCATGCACTGTTACCATCGAACTCTTATCTTCCCAGGCAAGTCCAGCTCTGGCCGTCTTCGGCGCAACCGACGCTACGCGTCGATTGTTAAAATTTTCCAAAGAGAGGCCCAGCCGAACTTGGTTGCCAAGCAGAGCCACCAAACCAGCGCCAAGGCTAATACCTTTGATCGTGCTCGGCTCAATGCTTGGATCTTCGGCGTTTTCAGCCTCCACGTAGTGTCCGGAAAAGCCGATCACAAAAAAATCTGTGGGAATGGCTAATGCTACCGATGCCCTTTTGCGAACGGGTGAATCACCTTGAATATCCGACTGGTTACGATCTTTCAAATTGTCTTGAAAACCCGTGTATTCAAAGCCAGCGACCATCCGTGAGGTCACGCCATCGATGACGGATAGTTTATAAAAGGGCCGCCCCGCTGAAGGCCAATAGTATCCTGCCCCCACATCATAGGCACGATGGAGATAAAGCATGGCTGGGTTGAGGTGAATGGCGGCCTGATCGCTCACGCTCGCAACACCAGACTGAGCCAAGGCCGCTCCTTGGCCACCCACGGCTTCAATCTCTTCGGGCAGCGGTGAGGTGACAGCGCGATCCGCCGCATGCAGGCTGCTGGCCAAAGCCAGACTCTGGCAAACAACCAAGAGACTGGAAAGGATAGGACTCTGCATGGGCAAATCTCCATTCGTGGGATCGAAGGAGGAGCTTTACTTCTCCACCTTAGCTTTGGGAGCACTGTTGATATGGCTCTTTTGGATCTTAAAAACAGTATTTGGGCCCGCTTCTAAAGTCACAAAAGAATCCGCGATCGCTTTGATCCGACCGATGATTCCACCCGAGGTGATCACTTCATCGCCGACTTTCAAAGCCGTAATCAATTCCTGCTGATCCTTTGCCTTCTTTTGCTGAGGGCGAATCACCAGGAAGTACATAATAACAATAAATGCCAAAGGCATGATGAGAATTTCCAACATGCTTGGCTGAGCCGGTTTTCCGGCTTGGGCATAGGCTACGTCTATTAAAGACAGTGTCATGGTTCCTCCCGCGGGGTGCTAATCAGAGGCTCCGACTGTACTCGAGCCTTTCGGCATTTGCAACGGAGCAACCGACAGCTCATAAAGCTGTCGTGACTCGACTTTGCAGATTTTGGCGGCATTGTTCTGATTCCAAATCCAAAGACCGAGGACCAACGGATTCGCCCCAAAAAACAGCATTTGGCCAATGCCATCCAAAGCGCAGGCAGCATACTCAGGATGACGCAGATAGCGAAATGGACCCTGCTCCGTCCGCGGCATACCTGGCACAAAAACGCAGCGCTGAGTCCATAGGCGGCCCATGGTTCTCATGGACCATATTCTTAGGAAGAGAGAGAACAGCATGAGGCCCAGGCCAAATAATGGCAAAGTCCTCGTTGCTAGAAACGATGGAAACACAAAATGACTAAGCCATGCCACCCAAGGAAGGACATGGAGTCCTTGGTAGTAACGCTTCATAAGGTCAGGGATCAGCTCTTCGCCACCCACAACTTTAAGATAAGCATAATTATAACCGTGCACGCGTCGTTCCCCGACACTGACCAATGTGGCCGCGGCCAGCACAAGCAGAGCGGGTAGTTCTGTCGGCAGGCCTGCAAACGCTGCTGCCACTCTTCTCACCTTTCCATGTCAGTTGACGCTTCCTGCATCCTAGCATATCCGAATTCCTAAACTGAAGGTCCTTCCCGGAATACTGCCATTATTTCCTAACAATCCCGCAGGCCTTTGCTTTCAGCCGATGGACCTTTGACGAGAACCTCTGGCCAGAGTATGGACTTTGGTGAACCCACAACGCCGGGCGCCTTACCCTGCTTTGACGGCGGTAAGCCAAGAGAGTACAATGGTCGATTTTTCGCAGCTGAATCCTGAACAGTATGAAGCCGTCACAAAGGTGCAGGGACCGGTCATGATTATCGCGGGCGCCGGAACTGGCAAGACTCGGGTGATCACTTACCGAATGGCCTTTATGCTGCAAGCCGGCATCGCTCCTTCGGAAATTGTGGCGATGACTTTCACCAATAAAGCAGCCCGGGAGATGAAGGAGCGTCTGATTGAACTGGTCGGTCGCAACGCAAAAGGTATTTCCATTGGCACATTTCATAGTTTCTGCCTGAAAATCTTGCGCGAGTTCGCTCACGAAGCCGATCTCGATCCTCGCTTTTCCTTGGCAGGAACTTCTGATCAGCTGGACCTCGTGCGCAAGGCTATGGAAGAAAGAGGTTGGCAAGGTCTCTATCGACCCGAAGATCTGTTGGCTCGCATCGGCTCTGCAAAAAATGCTCTCCTCCGACCACAAGAAATTCTCCTCGTCGACCCGGAACGTTTCAGCGACAAGGATCCTGCCGTCCTCGCCGCCGTGTATGACCTCTATGAAAGACAATTGAAGCTGAACCGAGTCATTGACTTTGATGACTGCATTTTCAAAACTGCTTTGCTCCTGCGGGAAAACCCTGATCTTTGTTTAAGGCTCCAGCAACGCTGGCGCTATTTTCTGGTTGATGAATTCCAAGATACCAATTTCGCCCAACTCCATGTCCTGGAACTCTTGGCCAAAACCACACGCAATATCTGTGTGGTTGGTGATGACGACCAGTCCATCTACAGCTGGCGTGGTGCTCTGGTCGAGACCCTGGATCGCTTCGAACAGATTTTCCCGGGGACTTTGCTCATCAAATTAGAACAAAATTACCGTTGTTCGAACGTCATCTTAAATGCAGCGAATACGGTGATTCGGAACAATTCTGGGCGTAAAGCCAAGACGCTCTGGAGTGCCTCGCAAAATCAATCACCGATCACACTGGCTTCGCATGTCGACGATGTGAATGAAGCCAAGTGGATTGCACAAAAGTGTTTCACTTTGTTGGGTCAGGGTTTCAAGCCTAAAGATATCGGCATTCTCTATCGCGCCAATGCCCAAGCCAAAGCCGTGGAATTGGCCCTTCGAGAGATTCAAATTCATTATAAAGTCTATGGTGGGTCCTCCTTTTTCGAACGTAAGGAAGTCAAAGACTTTCTTTGCTATTTTAGGCTTTCAGTCAATACGGGCGACCGCCTTGCGTTCTGGCGAATTATCAATACTCCGGTCCGAGGCATTGGCCTCAAAACCTTGGAAAAGATTGAAGAAAGCGCTCGAAAACTGGATCAAAGTCCATTCGATGTGATCAGCAAGGGCTTAGTGGAACTGGACACTCGCGCCCAAAAAGCCACCAAAGAATTCGTCCATGCGATCAAACAGCTGCATTCCAGTCCCCTAAGTGATATCAACGACCTGGAATCTCGCGGTCAAAGAATTCTGAAAGACTTTGGTCTGGAAGATGAGATTCGGAACAAAACCACTCATGAAGGTGCCAGACGACGCAAGGTGGAAGCTCTCAAACGCTTGCCAGCCTGGATCAAAAGCCTTGCTGAAAGACAGATTGAAGATAAGGGGCAGCTGCAACTGATCGACCTTCTGGATGCACTCAGTTTGAGTGGCGAAAGCGACAAAGACAAAGATCGCGGCAACGACAATCATGTCTCCCTCATGACGATACATGCCGCCAAAGGCTTGGAATTCCCCGTCGTGTTTGTCTGCGGACTCGAGGAAGATCAACTTCCGCATAAAAACAGCATCCATTCCGAACTCGGCCTGGCCGAGGAGCGTCGGCTATTTTATGTAGCCCTCACCAGGGCCAAGATTAAGCTTCATCTCACCTATGCAAGGGAGCGCTTTTCACAATTCAAAAAAATAAGTCGAAAGCCGAGCCGCTTTCTTGATGAATTGCCGAATAAAGGCTTGGAGACGGAGCACGATGCCGAATTGCGTTCGCTCCTCCATGAAGAGCAAAAGAAAGAAATCAACATGAGTCGCCTTTCCAAATTGAAGGCGGAGCTGCGCAGTGGATTTTCGAAGAGGGATCAAGACCCCAAGGAAGTTTGAGCGCCGATCCGTTACTTGTCGTTTTCCAGATCAATGATACCGGCATCTTTGACGAAGTTTTTGAGATTGCTCACGATTCGAGCCTCGATTTGGCGAGCACGCTCCCGGCTAATCTTATAACGATCGCCGATTTCCTGCAAAGTCACGGGATTTTCATTCATGATACGGTCATCGAAGATTTCCAGATCGCGTCCGCGCAGGGTTTGCCTGAAAGTTTGCAACTGTTCGCCGAACAAGTTGCGAATTTCGTTGGTCGCCAGAACATCTTCCACGCTGGGGTCCTGATTCGGAATCATGGATCCGCGAGTAACACCCTCCCCATCGTCATCCGCACCTATCGGGGCATCCAGGGAAAAATCCGGCCCATTGAGGCGCATTTGCATATCAATCACATCTTTTTCTCGCACATCCAGGTTTGCCGCGAGCAATTTGGTATCAATGTGATCATACTCAGCCAGGAGCTTATCCATCTCCCGGCGTAAGTTGAAAAACAACTTACGTTGGGCCGCTGTCGTCCCGATCTTAACCTGACTTTTATTGTCCATTATGAATTTAAGGATGTAAGCTCGAATCCACCAAGCAGCATAACTTGATAATTTCACGCCTTTATAGGGATTGAACTTTTTCACGGCTTGCATAAGCCCATAGTTGCCTTCCTGGATAAGGTCCAAAAGGTTGGCTTGGGCTTGACGAAAGTCATTGGCGATTTTCACAACGAGGCGGAGATTGGAGGTTACAAGCCTATGAGCAGCTGATATATCTCCCTCTTCAAATTGTTTGCGAGCAAACTCCAGCTCTTCTTCCGGCGAAAGCAGGGAATATTTGGAGATTTCTTGCAGATAAAGTTGCAGAGGTGATAGTTTGCTTACAGCCTGGCTGGCCTTTGGCGTTGGTAAATTTTTCGACATCAGATCACCCCTGCTTCAACCTGACAAATGGGACTGTAATATGCCAGGAATTGGGATCATAGCAAATCCCCACTCTAAGTTAAACAAGCGTTCTCCCGAGGAATTAAGGCTTTTGCAAGATGTTCTTGGTCAAAAAGGCATCTTTTCCTTAAGCCACGATCTCGCCCAGCTCGATCGCATTATTCTCGAATACAAGAGTAAAGGCATTGAAATCATTGGAATAAATGGTGGTGATGGCAGTATCTCTCTGGCTATCAGTCGAATGATTGCCCTTTACGGTACGCAAACCCTCCCAAAATTTTGTGTGCTGGGCGGGGGTACCATGAATCTGGTCGCCTCACAGCTGGGGGTCAAAGGCTCCCCTCAAGCCGTCCTAAAACGATTGCTTCGAGCTCAAGAAAAAGCTAGACCGATCCCCACGCAAAAGCTTGCAACTTTGAAGATTGGCTCTATCTATGGCTTTCTTTATGCCGACCAATCATCGACAGCTATTCTGGAAGAATTCTATCAAAAGAAAAGCGGACACATAGGAGCCAGCTTGTTGACGGCAAGGCTGATCCAATCATTCCTCGTGCGCGGTCCATTTATCAAAAAAATGATAAAGCCGCATCGCTTGGAGGCGAGCTTTAAACCAGGCGGTCGATTGCGTGGGTTGGCCTTAGGATCATTTGCAGGAACCATCACCAAGTTTCCGATGGGACTTCAATTTTTGCCCTTGGCGCGAAAAATTCCTGGTCATTTTCAAGTGACAGTCGTCACATGCCCTTCGGAAAAGATACTATGGTATCTACCCATGATCATGTTACAACAAAAAGAAGGCCCCGCAGCTGGAAAGCATAGTTTTTGCTGTGAAGAGGCGACTCTCCGCTACGAAGGGTCGGTGCACTTCACGGTCGATGGCGAAATCTATGCGAATTCAACTGGCTTGCTAAAAATTGAAGCCGGTCCAGAGCTCGAGTTTTTCTGCATCTAAAGGCGGACACCCAATGGATCACGATCTCCGCAAAGAATCCTTTACGACTCCAGCTTCCGACAAGCACAAGGGCCTAAAATCCCTGGTTGATCTGGAGTCAACTGACATTTCAGGAGCCCTCATGCGTTCCAAAACCCTGCCGCCGCCTCCCGAGTGGGCCATCAGCCAGGCTTTGGGTCTTACCTCGGTCCAAGTCAGTTGGCTGGCAGGGGATGGTTCGGATCGCTGCTACTACCGCCTGCAGGATAAGAACAGCAGTCGAACTTTTGTTCTGATGCAACTTTCAGGCGATGACGCAGCCCTTCTCGCCAAAGATGGCTACGAATGGGTGAAGATCAGCAAACTGCTCCATGACCATCACATTTCAGCGCCGCAAACGATTGCAGCTTTGCCTGATTTCGCAGCTTTGATTATCGAAGACTACGGCGACATCATGATGGAAACTTTCGCGCTTGAGTCCTTGGAAAAAAATCAAAGAGCTCCCGTTTTGTCCATTTATCAGCAGGCCTTCACAATGCTGGCTCGCTTTCTTGAAATCACCGAGAGTGGTCAATCGCACTGGCGCGAACGTTCGTTCGATGCAGCCCGCTTGGATTGGGAATTGCATTTTTTCAAAGAGCAATTTTTGGAAGCTGTTCTGGAATGGAAATTCACAGCTTCTGAGTCTTCTGCCTTTAGCAAGGATGCCAAAGAACTCGCACAATGGCTCAGTACCCGCTCCCAATATTTTGTACATCGAGACTTTCACTCAAGAAACATTATGGTCAAAGACCAAAATCTGGCGGTGATCGACTTTCAAGACGCGCGACTGGGTCCGCCCAGCTATGACCTTGTATCCTTATGCTTTGATTCATATATTCCCCTCACTTCAGGGGAACGTCGAGACCTTATCGAACAAGGGATTCAGACCCTCGTTTCGACCAATCGGTCGCTGAATCGGGACCAGCTTGAAGCTGAAATTGGTCCTATGCTACTGCAACGTCAACTGAAAGCGATTGGCAGCTTCGGCTACCTGACCGTTAAGAAAAATCGTGGCAACTATTTGCGCAACATAGCTCCAGCGTTGGCAACCCTCGAGGTGAGTTTGATCGAAGACGATCGCTGGCCATTTCTGTCAAAAGTTATGGTGCGGGAAATCAAACGTCGCTGGCAGGAGCGTGGCGCTGAATGAAAGCTTTGATCCTGGCTGCAGGTTTAGGAACCCGCCTCCGGCCATTGACCAACGTCTTACCCAAACCACTTTGCCTATTTTTCGCTGAGCCTATGCTCGACCTAGTCTATCGTCAGATCCGAAAAGCCGGTATTGATGAAGTGGCGATCAATACTCATCACCTAGCGGAGATGATTGATCAGCATATACAGACCCATAAACATGTCTATACAAAAGCCCCTATACAGTCCTATGAGCCCGAAATCCTTGGCACTGGGGGCGCTATCAACCCCCTTCGTCCTTGGTTGGCTCATGAAAGCTTGCTCATCTGTAACGGCGACATCATCGCTGATGTGGATCTTGGTGACTTGATAAAGGCCCATGAGGGTTCCGGCGCGGATGCAACGATGGTCTTGCTGGATAGGCTTAAAGCCGGCACAACGCCCGTTGCCTATGAGGAAGCGAACGTCCGGTCGATTGGCGACCTGCCTGTCTTAGCTCCTCTAGCAAGCATGAAGGCTACATTCAGCGGTATCCACATCGTCGGCCCAAGACTGGTGCAGGCGATCCGTGCCCAAGGCAGTCCTTCTATTATCGACGCCTATCGTCAAATCTTGGCTGAAGGTGGCTCGGTTCAGGCTTTCATCCATAGGGGATTCTGGGAGGATCTAGGCACCCCGAAGGACTACTTTGCCGCCCACCTGGCTGTGTTTGATCATCCGCAACGCGATCCGCTCTGCCGATCTCTGGGTCTGGGCTCAGAAATTATTTGGGATACTCTCAGGCGATCAGCCTACTGCGGTGAGGGACCATTTCCCAAGGATGCTTTGAACAGCTTTGTCTTTGGGCCTGTTCACATTGCAGCGCCTATACAATCCTGCCTAGTCTATCCTCATGTTATGATTAAGCCTGGTCACACACAAGCCAATCGTATTCTATCAGTTGATACAGCTATGGATATTGTTTAGTCGGGTGAGGAGAGTGGCGAGGGGCCGGTTTTGGGGGGAGCTGCGATGCTCGGCTTTAAGATCGTTTTCGCTATAAGTCTTTCTGGAAAGTCATTGCGATTCAATCTTTAAATCAGGCCTTCGTAGCTACGCCAAATTCGGAATGTCAGGGGTTAGTTGACAAAATTATGTTCGTTTTAAAAGATCTTTGGATACAGTTTGTGAAAAGAGATCATCCAAGTGATCGTTGGCTACTTCATAGACAGCCGGTTTTATGTTTTTTGTTTTGTAAGAGACGAGTTTTCCGTCTGCTTTTGAAGGACTTTTGGTTTTTACGAATTCAAACTTAGCTTTTTGGTCGACAGAAGCTGTGGACGCTGGATCCACGTAGTAAATGGTTGAGCCTGCAGTCAGGCGGTCGGGATTATCGATTCGATCGTTTTGGCGCCAAATCAATTTCCACAGAGACGAATTGCCAAATACCCGGCCCGCGATGGTAGCCAGTGTATCACCTTGTTGAATTTGCACTTCAGAACGCTTCATGGAATCATAGACACCAGCGAAATTCATCGACTGCTCGGTCAGTTGATAGTACACAACATCACCGGGATAGATCAGACGAGGGTTAGCCAATCCTGTGAAGTTTGCGATCTCGGTCCATTTGTTACTGTCTCCATAGATGCGTGAAGCGATCTTTGCCAGAGTGTCGCCTTTTTGCACGATGTAAGACATCTTGGATCCAAGTTCTGGCAAGCCAGGTCCCGCAGGGGTTCCGACCGTCTGAGCACCTGCTGGAGCTGAGCCGGTTGAAGCAGAAGCTTGGTTAGTCGAACTTCCTGCATCCGAGACTGCATTACCGAAACCAGAAGCATTGCCAGTGGTGTCGAATCCTGAGCCTGCCGCACTGTTGTTTGCAGGAGGAAGTTGGGTGTTGCTTGCCGTGTTCATCTCTTCGATGATTTGCTGGAGATCTTCTTCCCCACCGCCTTGGCCTTGACCTTGGTTGTTGTCAGCAAGTCCATTGCCGGCATCATTCAGGCCATTGTTTTCAGCGTTTCCAGCTTGTTGATTGTTTTCGCCGCCTTCTGCACCATTCGCCAGTGCATTGCCGTCGTTGTTTGCAGCAGCCTGACCATCCTCTTCAGCTGCCGCATTGTTGTTTGCGCCTTCTTCCGTACCTTCCTCGTTCGCCGCAACTTCTTCACCTTGACCTTCGCCCGAGCTTGAGCTCGAACAGCCGAGGTTCAGAAACTGCAAAGCGAACATTAGGGAGGCAAGGCTTAAAAACCTCACCAAACGCGATCTCATGATCCATCCTCCTTGTTACCCAAGGTTTTTGACAATGTTCCCACCATGAAGACTCCTCCTATCTTGGTTGAAACGAACCTAAAGACTGGGTCGGAAGAAAAACTCCGACCCTTTAGCCATTACAAACGGATTTTCTTTGGCACGCAAGCGGCACGGATTTCCTGCTTGTTTCGAGAATTTCTGCCTATTCCGGAGTTTTTCCAGGAGTGATGAAGCACGATTCGGCAAAATGTTGAGGCTGACTCGGCAGGCTGACAATTCATGGTTCAGACAAGCTAGGGACGATACCAGGTATCAGCCTAGCCGGAGGAGAGCATAGCCAGGCATGCTCGGCCTGTTGAATGGTCAATCAGTATCCTGGAGGTGAGGGTCCAACAGATTGACCTAAGTAGCCTCGGGATTTAAGCTAATACTAGGCCCAAAGCCGGCTCGCGAGGTTTTCCGGTTGCGTCCCGAGCGACCCAAGGGGTATGACAAAGCCTTCTCACCGGGAGGGCAAAATGGAAAACTTCGAACATATCAGTGTGCTACGCGAAGAGTTGGTGAATAGTCTGGCCCTCAAAGCCGGTGATTATGCAGTGGATTGCACAGCGGGCGGGGGTGGACATACCCAAATTCTGCTGGAGCAGGTTGGTCCTGCGGGAAAAGTCTACGCCTTTGACCGCGATGAATGGGCGCAATTGGTCTTGAAAAAGCGCTTTACCGAGGAGCTGGCAAGCGGACAGTTAGAATTGATTCAGGCTCCCTTCTCAGAACTCCGTACGGCCATGGCCAGCCGCAGCCTCACCGGGAAAATTCAAGGGCTTTGCGCTGATATTGGAGTTTCGTCGCCGCAACTTGACCATGCCGAGCGGGGATTTTCTTTCGCAAAATCAGGCCCATTGGATATGAGAATGGATCAAACGCAAGGACCAACAGCTGCCGATCTTGTCAATGAATCTTCAGAAGACGATTTGATTCGTATCTTTCGCGACTATGGTGAAGATCCCCAAGCTCGATCGGTTGCTAGAGCCATCCTTCGCCGACGGGCCGAGCGTCCTTTTTCGGAAACGACAGATTTGGCTAGTGTGGTCGCGGCCGCTTGTCATTATCGGGAGCGCAGTCGAAAGCATCCCGCGACTAAGGTTTTCCAGGCTCTACGCATTGCTGTCAATGCCGAGCTCGATGAATTAGAGGGTTTGCTGGCCGGTTTCCCCGAAGTCCTTGCCGCCAAGGGGCGCTGCGCCATCATAAGCTTCCACTCCTTGGAAGACCGGCTGGTCAAGCAAGGTTTCAAGCGATTGGTTGAGGGTGACAAGCCCCACTTTGCTCGCGAAGTCCCACTGACCGCTGCTCAGCTCGAAGCGATGCACCATAGAACCTTTGAAATCATCAAGCCTTTTCCATTGGAACCTTCGGATGCTGAAGTGGAAAGAAACCCGAGAGCGCGAAGTGCCAAACTGCGAGTGATCGAAAAATTGTAAATCTCCTGCAGTGACGAGCCAGAGTCCTGATATCTTATAATCGACCCTCACAAGGGTTTCCATATAAGGATGCGCAAAATGCAGTTTGCTACTCTGACTCGTATTTGGTCCAAGCTTCCCCTAGTTTTGCTGCTCGGCGGGTTTAGTCTCGCTTCCGTTAAAGCCTACATCACTATCCAAACCACTCTCATTGGCTACAAAATTGGGCAGATGAAGCAAACGGAAACCGATCTTTTGGAAGCCCAAAGTACCCTGAAAATGGAACTGGCAAAGCTTACGAGACGGGAAAGTCTTCTGACTCTGGCGGCTCGTAACGAAGACACCCACAAAGATGTTTGGGCTGCCCATTGAAAATTCCTTCGCTTCGTCACTTTTGGACAAGCCTGAGACGTCAGCGCCCAAGCCAGACTTTGGGGCCCTTCTACAGTGGCCGCAATCAGCTCATTTCTTGTATTTTCTTCGGACTTTTTGCGATTCTTGCTGGGCGGGCATTGACGATTCATGTTCTCAGTCCCTCCGCCGACATCCTGGAAACTCTGGCTCGACGGCAGTACCAAACTCGCATCGATCTGTCGCCCTATCGTGGCAATATTTACGATCGACGCGGAGAGCCACTCGCGATCAGTATTCGGCGACCGTCGTTTTATGTCAATCCTCGCGTGTTTGACCCAAATCTGCAACAGGTCAAGCAGTTAGCCCAAATACTGAATCTCACCCCTTCCCATATTCGGAAAGTTGCGAAAAGAACCAACTACTTTGCTTGGCTGGCTCGAAAGGTCGAGCTGCAACAAGCTGATCGAATCAATGCTCTTGCAGTCGATGGTCTTTATGAGATTACAGAACCAGCTCGATTCTATCCAAATGGGGTCGATCTCGCTTCTTTGCTCGGCTCCGTCGGTATCGACAATCGGGGTCTACAAGGTATTGAGTTGGCTTATGATGAAATGCTGCAAGGCGAAGTGCTCAGTACCTTTCGCAATCGAGATGCTCGAGGTCAATCCATCTATCGTGATTCACTCTTGGCATTGCCTGAAAAAACTGGAAAGAACATCATCCTTACGCTCGATAGTGCGATTCAAAATGCGGCGCAACGTGCCCTGGTGAAAGGCTTGGAGAAGGCTCATGCCAAAGCCGGTTTCGCCATTGTATCCGATCCTCATACGGGACGGATCTTGGCCATTGCCAACAGCGGAGGTCCCGCTCTCGACAGCAAAATTCCGGGTGAAGCATTGCGCAATCGGGCTTTGACCGATATTTTCGAACCGGGCTCGGTCGTGAAGCCTTTGGTTATCGGCCGAGCGGTCGAAATGGGTTTGACGACCATGAGCGAGATTCATCAAACCTTCAATGGTACCTATCACGAAGACAACTGGCAGATTCGCGACACTCACGGAGCTCCGAGTCTTACCACGGAAGAAATTATTACCCAGTCAAGCAACATCGGTACTTATCGAATTGCCAAGCGCATGGGTCCTGAGCGCCTCGCCCAGACTTTAAATGAATTTGGTTTTTCGTCCCGCGACAATCAGATCAGTTTTCCCGGGCAGACCTTTGGTCGCTTGAGTCCCTGGCAGAAATGGCGACCCGTGCGCTTCGCCAACGTTGCTTTCGGCCAGGGGTTTTATGCTTCAGGATTGGAACTGGTTCAGGCCTTTGGCTCTATTGCCAATGGCGGCAATCTGATGAAGCCCTATATCATCGATCACATAGAGTCTCCCGAAGGTGGGATGATCGAGTCTCATGCCTCGGAGATTGTGCGACGGGTCTTCTCACCAACGACGGCGGCGAGCCTGCGTGGAGTGCTTCGCAAAGTGGTGGATGAAGGAACCGGTCGGAATGCAGCCCTCTCATCCTGGACCAGTGCAGGGAAAACAGGCACGAGCGAAAAGGTCGATCCCATTGCGCGCAAGTATTCCGATCATTTACGGATCGCCAGTTTCATAGGTTTCGCTCCAAGTGTTGATCCGCATCTTGTGATTTATGTCGTGGTCGATGAGCCGAGTCTAAAACCATATACCGGCGGAACATGGGCGGCACCGATATTCCGTGAAATTGCGGAAGAGGCCCTACGCTATCTCAATGTTGCACCTGATAAGTTTCCAGCAAAAGACTCGCTTGCTAAAGGATCAGCCGATCATCTACAAAAGTCAGAAAGTCAGGGCAATCCAGCCCTTTGAGGAGCTCGGCGTACTATGGTCAAAAGTATCAGTGACGAGCTAGGATGGCAAACGGAGCGACAATCGGTTCCGGTCGACCTCGCTAATCATATTAGCAGCGACTCACGCCGCCTTGAAAATGGTGAATGGTTCCTGCCGATCCGTGGCTTAAATTTTGATGGTCACAACTTCATCCCCATGGCCATGGAAAAAGGCGCGGCAGGATTTTTCTTTGATTCAAAGGCTCGTCTGACTCTCCCTGCGGAGCTGCTGGTCCATGGGATTGAAGTACCCGATACAACTCTTGCTCTGCAGGATTTGGCTCGCTGGTGGCGTCGCAAAATGGGCTGTAAAGTTATAGGAATAACCGGATCCTCTGGCAAGACTACAGTCAAGGAACTCACGGCAATCATGCTGCAGAGTATCGCACCGACATTGAAGACCGAAGGCAGCATGAACAATGAGATAGGCACTCCCCTTACCCTTTGCCGACTCAAACCTGAACATCGTTTTGCAGTGATTGAAATGGGGGCGAGGCATAAGGGTAATATTGCTTTTCTTTCCCAGATCGTGGAACAAGATATTGGTGTCCTCTTAAACGTCGGCAGCGCCCACGTTGGAGAGTTCGGTGGGCCGCTTAAGATTCTCGAAGCTAAAATGGAAATCACGCAGGCGAAGACTGCAGTGTATTTTTCTGATGATGAGCGAATCGATCGAGCCATGCAAGGTCTGATCGGCAAAAAGCTCATCCGCTTTGGGCGCAATCCGGGATCGGATGTCCGTTTGCTTAAAACTGAATTCGATGGACGTGGAAAAGTCTCGATCGGCTATCAGATACAAGGCAAAACGGTTGAAGTGCATTCCACTTTTTTTCATAGCAGCTTTCCTATCAATGTCGCGGCGTGTCTGGCCATAGGCCTTGCGCTCGATTTAGATCTGGGGGCCTGTGCTCAAGGACTTGGCCATTTTTCAGGAATTAAAGGCCGATTTAAAGTTCATCAAATCAAAGATCAACTGCTGATCGATGACTCCTACAATGCCAATCCCGAGAGCATGAAGGCAGGACTGGAAACGCTGCAGCAAGCTTACGCTGGTCGCAAAACAACTCTTGTGCTCGGCGACATGTTGGAATTGGGAGACAGTTCAGAAGCAGCCCATCGATCCGTCGGAGCCTTCTGTGGTACAACCATGAAGCCTGAGCGATTGATCACCGTGGGACCGATGTCAGCCTGGATTGCGGAAGAAGCTATAAAATCAGGGATGTCACGCCAACAGGTTCTGCAGTTCACCGAGGTCGACCCATTGATAGCTCAGCTTCCTAGCTTTTGGCCAGACACTGAGCTGCTTTACGTCAAAGCATCCAATGGTCTAAGATTAAGTAAAATCGTTGATTCCCTTCTCACCCCATAGGACAAAGCCTTGCTCTATCACATCTTTCACAACCTGGCGGAAGACTTTTCGATCTTTAACGTGACGCGATACATCACATTTCGCTCCATGGCTGCATTGCTCTCGGCACTTGGCATCAGTTTTATCTTTTCGCCCTGGTTTATTCGCAAGCTCAAGAACAAACAGATCGGCCAGCAGGTGCGAAACGATGGACCGCAGTCACATTTTTCCAAAGCCGGCACCCCTACCATGGGTGGCGGTCTCATCCTAGCGGCAACCCTGGTTCCCGCGCTCCTTTGGATGGATTGGACCAATCCGCATCTGTGGTTTCTCTGCGTTGTAACCATGGCCTATGGTTTTATTGGATTTCTGGATGACTATCTCAAAGTGTCGAAGAAGAACAGCAAGGGCTTGGCAGGTCGGAAGAAACTCCTTGGTCAATTTGCTATCGCCACAGTGATCTGTGTGATGCATTACCTGATCTATCGCAATGGCCAGCTGCATTTTCCATTTTTCAAGGAATGGAATTTTGATTTGGGTTGGTTCTACGTGCCTTTTGCTGTCTTTGTCATCATCGGATCAAGCAACGCAGTCAATCTCACCGATGGTTTGGATGGTCTAGCCATTGGACCAGTGATGACCACTGCGGCATGTTTTGCAATTTTGGCTTATGTGGGCGGCAACAGTAAGATCGCTGAGTATCTGCAGCTGCACTACCTAAAAGACACGGGTGAGATGTCTATTTTCTGTGCCTGCTTAATTGGAGCCGGTATGGGCTTCCTTTGGTACAACACCTATCCGGCTCAAGTCTTCATGGGGGATGTAGGTTCACTGCCTCTCGGCGGTGCACTCGGCGCTGTTGCTGTGTTTACCAAGAATGAAATCCTACTCGTCATTGTTGGTGGTATTTTCGTCATCGAAGCCCTCTCTGTTATCACTCAAGTCGCATCTTTCAAGCTGCGAGGAAAACGCATCTTCCGCATGGCGCCTATTCACCATCATTTCGAATTGAAGGGTTGGCCTGAACCGCGAGTCATCGTTCGCTTCTGGATTATTTCGATCATTCTTGCCATTATCGGCTTGATGAGCCTAAAACTCCGCTGAGTTCACCGACTTCTCAAGAGATTTTACATGACAAAAACTTTGATAATCGGTGCCGGTCGCTCGGCACTCGGGGCTGCGAAACTTCTGGTTAGCCAGGGGGAAAGTCCCGTGATATCGGATATCGCCGAAAAATACCCTGAAATTGCCATTGAGATGCGCCGTCTGGGATTCAATCTCGTGCTTGGACCGCAAACGCCTCAACTGCTCCAAGGCATCGATCGACTCGTCGTAAGTCCAGGGCTCTCTCCTGACATCCCGATCCTGCAAAGCGCGCGGGAAAAAGGGTTGCCAATTTTGAGTGAAATAGATCTGGCCCTGGCTCACTTCCAAGGTGCTGTCATTGGCGTCACCGGAACGAACGGCAAATCCACGACCACAACCCTGATCGCCCATCTCTTGCAAGAGCTCGGGCAAAGCGCAGAGGCGAGTGGCAATATTGGGGTTCCTCCCAGTCTTTTATTGGCTGAGAATCGTTGTCCCAAAACCTTTGTTTTGGAGCTATCTTCCTATCAGCTGGATTTTTCACAGGCCATTCGCAATCACTGCAGCTTGTTCCTTTCGTTTTCTCCTGATCATCTCGAGCGACACGGCAACATGGAAAATTATTTTCGGGCCAAGTGGAAACTCATACGAGCCACGGATCCGAAAGGCATGATCATCATGCCTCGCCGCATCGTGCAATTCGCCAAGCAGTACGACGTGGAAAATCCTGCAGCACCGATCACTCAGCTCCTGGTCGATGGCGAAACTGTTTATCGTGCCAGCGGTCAGAGCCTTGGTGTTCATATCGACACTCACAAGGGAATTGTCACCGGTGATGGTTTTACAGAGCCCATGCAATTGCCCGAGGATCTGAGCTTTCACAACCAGCTGAACATCGTAGCCTCTGTGCTCGCTGTCCGCAGCTTGATTGCTGCTCCTTGGGACCAGCTGATGAAGGGCGTCGCCAGCTATCAATGGCTTGCCTATCGATTTCAAAAAATAGGACTTTGGGCGGGGCATCCGGTTTTCAACGACAGCAAATCCACCAATGTGGAATCGACTTTGGTCGCCCTGCAGAGCCTGCGCCAACCTGCAATCTTGCTCTTGGGTGGATATCCAAAAGGTGAATCTTTCTCGCCTATTGAAGTTCACAAAGAGCGAATTTTGCGCCTAGTTGCATTCGGTGCAGCCGGACCAAGAATTCTTAATGATCTCGAAGAGTTAAATCCAGTTGTGTTCCCTACTCTCAAAGAAGCTTTGGAAGGTCTGCCCGAACTCTTTCAGCAACAGCCCGCACCTATTGTCTTTTCTCCGGCCTGCTCGAGCTTCGATGAGTTCAAGAATTTCGAAGATCGGGGTGCTTTTTTCGATCGAAATTTGCAGCCCTTCCTAGACAAATCCGCCAGCAACGGGAAACAATAGAAGCATAACCCGTGCGGAAGAGGATCGATCTATGGATACAGCTCATCTTGCTGAAGGTCGATTCTATCGCAATGCTCTGCTGTTCACGGTCCTGCTACTGACGGCATTGGGACTGCTGGCCATCTACACTTCATCGAGTATTCCTGCAGAGATTAAATTCCACGACACCCTGTTCTTTGTTCGCAAGCAATTTATTCTTGCGGGTCTTGGCTTTTTGGGCGTTCTAGTCTTACAGACCACCCCATTGCGTTGGGTTGAAAAAATGACCTTGCCCCTGGTCGCTGTGGCTGCGGTTTGCCTTCTGCTTACGCTTGTGCCTGGAATTCAATATAAAGCCAACGGGGCTTCACGCTGGATCCGCATCGCTTGGTTAAGCTTTCAGCCTGCAGAACTTGGTAAAGTCGCCATGATTTTATTTCTGGCCCGAAATCTCAGCCGGACTTCGGCACGCATCGACAAAAGGCCACTCGCCATACTGCCAAATCTTGGTGTCCTTGCGGGATTTGTAATACTCCTTATGCTGCAGCCAGATTTTGGATCGACCGTGGTTTACGTCTCGATCACAATGCTCATGCTGTTCGTGGCTGGTCTCCCTTTCCGCTATATCATCAGTGCCTTTTGCCTGGGAGCCGTCGGCGTGGTCGCCGCCATTGTTCACGCTCCCTATCGGTTGGCACGCATCACCAGCTTCCTCGATCCTTGGGAATCCATACGGACCGGTGGCTTTCAAATCGTGCAGAGCTATCTGGGTTTTCACAACGGTGGACTGCTCGGGGTTGGCCTCGGAGAATCAAGACAGAAACTCTTTTTTCTGCCAGAGGCTCACACCGATTTTATACTTTCGGTCATTGGCGAAGAAACCGGTCTTATTGGTGTCTTTCTGGTCGTTTGCTGCTTTGCTTACATTGCCTGGCTTGGGCTGCGCATCACGACCATGCAAAATGAGACCTACCGAAAATTCCTCGCCATGGGACTAAGTTCTTTAATTTCCATCCAGGCTATCGTAAATATGGGAGTCGCAATGGGTTTGTTGCCGACGAAAGGTATGCCCTTACCCTTCGTCAGCTATGGCTCGAGTTCTCTCCTAAGCTTTCTGCTGATGGTGGGAATACTCGCCCGGCTCGCTAAGGTGTCTCCCAGTCCCAGTAGCATTCCCGGCCAGCGGGGTGTGAATCCAGGCTGAACCTCCTTTGCCTCCGCTCATCCCTTCGACACGCTCGGATAGCAAAGGGCTATCCGTCAGACCATTCCAAGCGACTGAGTTGCAAAAATGAAACAGTTCGACTCCCAAAAGCGCGTGCATTTTATCGGGATCGGCGGGACCGGAATGCGTCCCTTGGCAGAAATCGCCTTAGCCCAGGGCTATCAAGTCAGTGGATCCGATCAGAGTTTCTCGCCAAGCACCGAGCAGCTGGTCAGTTTGGGGGCTCAAGTCTCGATAGGGCATAGCGCCGAAGCTATTCCCCAGGATTCCGTCCGGATTGTCGCATCGACAGCTATTCGCAACGATAACCCAGAGCTCAGCGAAGCTCAAAAGCGCGGCCTGACCATTCTTCATCGTTCTGAATTTCTGCATGAACTCATGTCGGATCGCAAAGCCATCTGTATCAGCGGAACCCACGGTAAGACTTCGACCACTGCATTGGTCGCTTTTATGCTGCAGCAAATGGGTCTGGATCCTACGGCAGCCATAGGCGGCGAACTGGTCGGTACGAGTCGCTACTCCATGACCGGCAAAGGCCCATGGTTTGTCGCTGAATGCGATGAGTCTGATGGAAGCTTTCTGCGTTACGATCCGTTTCTCAGTATCGTTACCAATATCGATCTCGATCATTTGGATTACTATCAGGATTTAGAAGGACTCAAGCGAGCTTTCCTAAATTTTGTCAATAGAACGCATGCCGAAGGTTGGGCCATTTTCGGTTGGGATAACAACGCAGCGCGGGAAATCGCCCACAGCTTTACTGGACAAAGACTGAGCTTTGGAACTCGCATTGGCTCTGAAATTCGTGGACTCAATTTTCATAGCAAGGGTCATATTGCAAGCTATGAAGCCGTCGTAGATAAAATTCTCGTAAAAGCATCGGCCCCGGTAGTCGGTCGGCATAGCCTGCAGAACATACTCTGCTGCCTTGCCGTTGCCAAAGTTCTCGAATTGGACTTGCAAAAGGCCGCCGATGCACTCTTCCAATTCCCCGGAGTCAAACGTCGATTTTCACTGGTCGCCGAAATAGATGGCGTCAAAATCTTTGACGACTATGCACACAATCCCGGAAAAATTCAGTCATGTATTGAGGGTGCGCGCGAAGCCTATCCAAACGATCGACTCATTGTGATCTTTCAGCCCCATCGATACTCGCGACTCGAAACTATGTATAATGAACTTATGTCTTCTTTCTCTGCAGCAGACCAGGTGTTTATCATGCCGGTTTACTCTGCGGGTGAAACGACCGACAGGGATTTCTCTCCAGAGATCCTGGCCGAAGCTCTCAGCCGCGTCAGCGGCGTAAAAGCTCAGCCCTATCATGAAGACGCTTTGAATAAGATGCTACAGTATCCTCGTCTGCCGACAGTCCTCATCACTCTAGGAGCCGGCGACGTTTCGCAGTTGAGTCAGCAATGGAAGGATGCTCTCCATGAGCAAAAGACGGCGCAAGAAAGGACTTCTCGATAGTCAAAAACCCAAGCGACGTCATCGTCTCCTTCGCATTTTTCGCAAAGCTTTGCCTCCTCTACTGCTGCTTGGCATCGGAGTTGGTGTGAGTGTCTGGCTCAAACCTCGTCTCCAGAGTCTCGGTCTCAACTTCGCTCCAAAAGACGAGAGGCCAGAACTGCAAGTCCTCAGCAGCGTTGGCGTTGATGATCAGGGGCCTATCCGTGATGCATACAGCCAGCTTCCAAGAATCGACAGTGAGACACTTCCACCTTTTGCCGAACGCCTTCATCAATCGATGGGACTGCGTTCCATTACTCTGATTCGGACTGGCCCCCAGCGCTTGTCTATCGGCACAGAACCTTTTGCTGCAGCCATGATTGTCGAACTCGACCGTCGTCGCTTTGCGACGGATGATGCCATTGTTTTTGGTGAAGCGACTGATGGCGCCGGCTCGTCACTCCCTGTCCTCAAGGGATTGGACCGTAGAAATTTGCCTGAACGTACCGCCAACGGAACCTTTCTTGTCAGTTCCGGTAATCAAAAAATTATCGAGGAAACCCTTCTCGCCATTCATGAGGGAAGCAAGTACAATATTAAATATCGAAGTCTTGTTTATGATGATTTTCGCGGACTCAGCGGTGATCTGGAAGCATCAAACTATCGTGTCACCCTCGGCTTTAAGCCTTACTCCAACAAATACATGAAGCTCGAAAAGATCATACTCAGCTTGAAAGAGCGCGGCCTTTCGTCGGCAACGATAGAACTCGACTATAAAGGCAAAGCCTTCGTCAAAGAGAGTGTACTCTAGACATTAGGAAACATCGTGCAACCCAAGCATCTTTTTGCCCTCGACCTCGGGACAACAAAATTTTGTATCGCTGCGCTGTTCTGGGGAACTGAACCTCCGCGCCTGGAACTTGTCGAAGTTCCTGCTGATGGCATGCACCGAGGCATGGTCTCAGACTTCTCCAAAGCTGAGAGATGTCTTCGCGAACTGATAGAAAAGGCTGAAAGGCAACTCAACGTTTTAGTCGACAAAGTTATCGTTGGTGTCGCTGGCAGTCACTTGCGGAGCACTGTAGTTTCGCACAGTCTGAACATCCCCCATCAACCTTGCCAAACGAGGCATCTGAAGCGCTTGCTCGAGGAAGCCGAAGCCAAGACTGAGTCCCCTTTTCGCGAGCTTCTGCATTGCGTACCTATCGCCTATCGGATCGACTCCCGCGAGGAAACGAGCAATCCACTTGGCTTCACCGCCACTCAACTCAGTGCACGATATTTTGCAATTGATGCAGATAAAGACTATCTGCGTGACATTATCCGCGTTTGCAACGCCAATGGGCTCGAAGTGCAAAGACTGTTCTCTGAACCCTTCGCGTCGGCATCGGTCAGTGTCGCCGATGAATCGAAGAATCTTGGTCTGGCGATTGCCGATATAGGCGGCGGTACGAGCGATGGCATTATTTTTCAAAATGGCAAGCCTGTTAAAGCCTTTACGATCAATATCGCGGGATCCATGATGACTCGAGACTTGGCGATGGGCCTCAACATAAGTTTGGAAGAGGCAGAACATCTGAAGCATCTCCACGGCCTGTCTTACTATACCTGTCCTAAGGAGCTGCGCCATCAACTGGATCCCATGGCAAAAAAAGTTTTTATCGTGTTGGGTTCACGCATTCATGAACTCGGTGCCCACCTTGCTGATGAGTTGAAAGAGTTTCGCGGCCAGCTGGGAGCCGGTATACTCTTAACCGGCGGTGGATCGCAAGTAGTTGGTATTGATCGATTTCTTGGTGATCGCTTCAAGATCGATGTGAAAGTCAGTCCTCCCCAACTGCAGGTAGACCAGGTCGGGCTTGGTTTCCGAACCACACGCCATGCAACGGCCTTGGGGCTATTGAACTTGGAGCTTGGACGGCGAGTCAGTGCACAGCAGCTGGACGGTTCATGGTCCAGGCGTTACCTCGATCAGTTCGTGAATTGGATACGAGAGCTGTCTTGAGATGATTGTGGTCAAAAATTTGACAGCCAGACGCCTTCATCCTTATAATTTTCTATAGTCCCATCCATATCCAACATCACAGCTGCGGTGAATGTCGTGAAGGAGTTTTTCATGGCTCTCGACTCGGATAATTTTGTGCCTCCAACGGCGAACATCAAAGTCATCGGCATCGGTGGTGGTGGTGGAAATGCCATCAACACCATGATCAGGACTAATATCGAAGGAGTGCATTTCATCGCGGCCAACACCGATGTGCAGTCGCTTCGTTTCTCCTTAGCCGAACGTAAGATCCAGATTGGCAAGGAACTCACCCGCGGCCTGGGTGCTGGCGCTGATCCCGACATTGGGCGTGATGCAATGCTCGAAGATCGCCATGCCATTACCGAAGCTCTGGCTGGCGCTCACATGGTGTTCATCACCGCCGGCATGGGTGGTGGAACTGGCACTGGGGGAGCCGCTATTGCAGCCCAAATAGCTCGGGAAATGGGTGCCTTGACAGTGGCTGTCGTGACCAAACCCTTCTCTTTCGAAGGAAAGAGGCGCATGAAATATGCCGAAGAAGGCATCAAACGTCTCGAAGAGAGTGTCGATACCCTTATCACGATACCCAATCAAAGACTTCTGGAAATCGCCAGTCCAGAGCTCAGCATGATTGATGCCTTTCGTATGGCCGACAATGTTCTGGTCAATGCAGTGAAGGGCATTTCCGATATCATCAATATCCCGGGTCAGGTCAATGTCGACTTCGCTGACGTAAAAACCGTCATGTCTTCCATGGGTCTGGCCCTTATGGGCATTGGTACTGCCGAAGGTCCCGATCGAGCCGAAGAAGCCGCGCGAAAGGCCATCAATTCACCTCTCTTGGAAGATGTCAGCATAGAAGGTGCAACTGGTATCCTCATCAACATCACAGCCGGCGAAAGCGTTTCGATTCACGAAGTCAACAAAGCCTGCTCAATCATTCAGGAAGCAGCCCACGAAGATGCCAACATTATCTTCGGAGCCGTCATCGATGAAAATGTTGGCAATATGATGAGGGTGACTGTGATCGCCACGGGTTTTCCGAGTCGCGATCTGGAGCACATCCGCGACAGCGGGTACGGTCGAAGCAAGCGCTCAGGCTTTCTTTCCAAGCAGCCCGTCGGTCTTTCCACGACACCCATGCGCGCACCGGAAAGCCCCAAACCCGCTGAAGCCAAACGAGAAGAACGAGCCCCACAGCCTGAGCCAAAACCCATGATGATGCCACAGGTGGAAGCCAAATCCGTCGATCTTCGCCCTACTCTGGAAGAAAGTCTGACACGCTTGACAATGGAACCAGAGCCTTCCATGGCGGCCATGCAGGAAACCTATTCCACTCCTGAACGCGACTATCGAATTGTCGGAGCATCGGCCGGCGTCATTGCCACTCTCAGCAATGAAAATATGGAAAGCTTCGATGACTCAGAGTTCTTTGCCAAGGATGATGTGCCCCCTGCCCTCGCCTCGCTTTCTGACGAGATGGATCGAAAGATTGATGAAGCGCTCAAGATAGCCGAGCAACTCAGCAAAGCTCCGAATCGCCCCCAAGATGATGAAGACCTTGATATTCCGTCTTTCCTGCGCAAGTCATCGAAGGATCTCTCGCTTTCCTAAGCCTGATGATTTGATACAGAGATGAGGCTCGGACATCGGTCCGGGCCTTCGCGTTTTCTTACTGAAGCTGTTTATCATGGAGCATAGCATCCTGAAAGCGATGGGTGCCAGGCGGCAATCCCTGCTGCAGAGGACTGTTCATAGCAGTCGCCTTATCGCGACTGTTGCTCACAGTCAGAAGATCGCGGATATGAGGTCCTATAGGCCTGGAATCTTTATGGATTCTCTCAAAGAGAGGGGTCAGAGCTTCACCCAAAAAGCCCTTCAATGGTATATGCGCTCCCTTACCAATGCCCTGCGAGACAATCCGAAACACTTCTTCCAAGGCGAATTCCTGCTGCCCGGCTACTTCAATGATCTGAGCCTGATTCGGTAAAACCATATCGATCAGTCGAAGGACGATTTCGCATAGATCACTCACATGAATGGGAGCCAGTTTTTCTTTGGATCTAGGGACAGGATAAAACCAAGGAAAACGCATCAAACGTTCGATGGCCGTGACCAATCGATCTTTGTAGTTGATATCACCAAAAGCTATGGCCGAACGTAGAATGATTTTTTCTGGAATTTTGGAATTGAGAACCATCAGCTCGGCTTGATACTTTTCCTGTAAATATAGGGTTTTGGCATGCCTTGAGGCACCCAAAACGCTCATAAAAATGAGCCGAGGTGTCTTGGCTTCTTCCATGCTCTGAATAAGGTTTCGCAGCATTTCCAAATTGCGACTTGCCAGAACTGTTTCTTCAGGTCCCCAGAGAGCATCTTCAATGCGAGAGCGAAAACTTTGATTCCAGGCCAGATGAACTACTGTCTCAACATCACCTAAAGTCGGCGGCAGATGCTCGATGCGCAAAAGATCGGCAAAGACCGGCGTCACTCGAGCCATAGGGTCGGGAAGATGGGCCCGATAGAGCCCGACAGTCGGAGTATTTCGATCCGAGAGTCGGCGCAAAAGATTGCGACCAATAAAGCCCGCAGAGCCTGTAATAAGTATTGGGGAAGCTGCTTTCTGAGGGGTGGAACCCGAGGTTTTCCTGGACAAATATCACCTCCTGGAATAAATCACCGCATCCCCAGTTTAGCATAAAGCTCAACAGTGCTGGCAGCGACATCGTCCCAGCTCAGGGCCTGGGTGGTGCGCTGCATACATTTCTGCTCATTGTCGGAGTTTGCCAACAGTTCGAGAATAGAGTCTGCCCACATTTGGGCCGAGGCTGCAGGAGGCAAACCTCGCCCGGCGCCTGACACCACTTCATCAATCCCACTGCCTAAGGTGTGAATCACCGGGACTCCCGCGGCGATGCTGTCAGCTGCTGGAAGACAAAAGCCCTCCCAAAGACTCGGATGAACATAGGCTTCAGCCGAATGATGTAAAGCTCTTAACTCAATTTCGCCAAGACCACTCCGAATTTTTAGCTGAGGCGTCGCCGCATCACGCAAGGTTTCAGCACCTTTGCTATCGGTCACGAGAGTCCATTGGGTTTCTGGAGGCAGCAGCTGCAGAATTTCGGGAATCAACTCAAGCCTCTTGTAGCTTTCGAGACGACTGACGGTCAAGAGTCTGGGAGCTTGGGATGGTAAGTGTCGCTCTTTGGTCTGAAGCAAAGGCCACCCATTCGGAATGACCAAGGTCTTGGAGCGGGCATCGGGAAAAAGCTCGTGCAAGCAGGACTCGGTCCACTTTGACACACAAATGACGGCATCTGCATGACGTAGAGCTCGCGGCAGCTGATAGCGAAGATAAGCCCCAAGGGCGACCGACACCTGCTCCCGATGAGTCAGAGGAATCAGGTCATGTACAGTCAGCACCTTCTTCAGCAAGGGCTGACTGACGGCAGGGAGATTATAGTTGCTCAAACCGTGCAGCACACAAGGCTTGTTCATTTGGCGAAGGAGAGATCTCAGCTCGCGATCGGCCACAAAAAGTGACCAAGGTTTGATTCTTGAACGAGGCAAGCGACTTGATAAAGGAAGCTGTCTGGATGCAAAGGCAGGATCAAGCGACGGAACAGAGGGCAGGATACGGGGCCTATAGTTTCGAAGCTCCAAGGCTTTCAGCAAATCCCAGGCGTGGCGACCGACCCCGGAGTGCAGGCTCTGCAAGCCAAAGCCATCCCAGAGAATGCTCTCTGATATGGCACATGGCTTGGGATCCTTTTGCATTTCAGGACTTCGCAACCGAGGCCAAAGTCTGTGCGATCAGAAGCCTCTGATCCGCACGCTTAAGTGCTTTGTTGGCGCGTTCCAGATCCGTATCGACCGTAAGTTGACCCAAACGCTCGGCGGCTCGCTTACGCGCCGACTGAGCTCGAGTCGGATCGATTTCCTTGGCGCGTTCCACAACATCAGCCAAAATCGTAACGCGGTTGCCATCGACTTCCACATAGCCGCCTGCAACGAAAAAGCGTTCCGAACCCGATTCCGTCGTGGCAATCGTCACTTCACCGGCATCCAGCTCAGCAACCATTCCCGCGTGATCCGGAAGAATGGTCATGTAGCCTTGTGAACCAGGCAAAGTCACCGCCGTAGCCTTGACCGCTGCCAAAGCTCGGCTGGGAGACAGGACTTTCAATTCAAAATTAGCAGCCATAAGCGGCCCAGTCCTTATTGGAATTTCTTAGCTTTTTCAACGACTTCTTCGATAGTACCAACATAGAGGAAAGCTTGTTCTGGAATGTGATCGTATTCACCATCACAGATTCCTTTGAAGCCTTTAATCGTGTCTTCCAGCTTCACATATTTACCGACGTTACCCGTAAACTGCTCTGCAACGAAGAAGGGCTGGCTCATAAAGCGTTGGACTTTACGGGCACGAGCAACGATCAACTTATCTTCTTCAGACAATTCGTCCATACCAAGGATAGCGATGATGTCGAGAAGTTCTTTATAGCGCTGAAGAATTTGCTGAACGCGGCGTGCTGTTTGGTAATGCACTTCACCGACGACTTGGGGATCAAGCATACGCGAGTTCGATCCCAGTGGATCCACAGCAGGGTAAATCCCAAGCTCGGCGATAGGACGCGACAACACCGTCGAGGCATCCAAGTGAGCAAAGGTCGTCGCAGGAGCCGGGTCGGTATAGTCATCCGCAGGAACATACACGGCCTGAACCGAAGTGATCGATCCATTTTTGGTCGTGGTGATACGCTCCTGGAGCTCGCCCATTTCCGAGGCCAAGGTCGGCTGGTAACCCACAGCGGAAGGAATACGACCCAAGAGAGCCGACACTTCGGAACCAGCTTGAGTAAAGCGGAAGATGTTATCAACGAACAGCAACACGTCCTGGTTTTCTTCGTCACGGAAATATTCTGCGATCGAAAGAGCACTCAAAGCCACGCGAGCACGAGCTCCGGGTGGCTCGTTCATCTGACCGAACACCAGAGCGGTTTTATCCAAAACGCCTGCGTCTTTCATTTCATGGAACAAGTCGTTACCTTCACGGGTTCTCTCACCGACACCGGCGAATACCGAGAAACCACCGTGCTGGATAGCAACGTTGTTGATCAGCTCTTGAATCAAAACGGTTTTACCGACGCCGGCACCACCGAAAAGGCCGATTTTACCGCCTTTTGCGTAAGGAGCGATCAAGTCCACAACCTTGATCCCTGTCTCCAAAACTTCAGCCTGGGTGGCGAGGTCGGTAAACTTAGGGGCATCACGGTGGATAGGGTAACGTTTCTCAGTTTTTACAGGACCTGCTTCGTCTACCGGCTCACCGATAACGTTGAGAATCCGGCCCAAAGCGCCTTTGCCAACAGGCACAGTGATTTGGTCACCTGTGTCTTTGACTTTGAGACCGCGTTGCAGACCTTCGGTGCTGTCCATAGCGATCGTGCGAACGACGCCTTGTCCCAAATGCTGGGCAACTTCCAGAACCAAGTTATCCTGCTGATCATTGATCAGTGGGTTGGTCAATTTCAAAGCATTGTAGATCGGTGGCAGTGAGCCCATAGGAAACTCGACGTCAACGACCGGTCCCATGACCTGTACGATAGTTCCCGCTTGCATGATATCTCCTTTAGAACCTGTTGCGTTTTAGTTGAGGGCCTCGGCACCGCTGATAATTTCGATCAGCTCTTTGGTAATCGCCGCCTGCCGTGCTCGGTTATACTGCAAGGTCAACTTGCGAATAACTTCCTTGGCATTGTTAGTGGCCGAATCCATGGCTGTCATACGCGCTCCCTGTTCGGAAGCCGTTCCACTCAATAGCGCTGCCAGCATGTAGCTGACCAGTTTTCTTTCGAGCAGTTTATCGAGCAATTCATCCAGACCTGGCTCGACAATCGAATAGCCGCGGAGGTTTTCACCTTCAGTGGCCCGCTTGACCTTGACAGGCAAGACTTGTTCGATCGTCGGCAGTTGATCCAAAGCCGATTTATAGAATGGAAAAGCGACGTACACGTGATCATAGACTTCACTGACAAAGTGCTTTTCCAAACCGCGAACCAAGCGACGAGCCGAATCCACATTCACTTTTTCCAGGACTTTTTCTTCCTGGCCGACAATCTTCAGATTCGTCTTTTTAGAGAATGAAATCGCACGTCTACCGCAAGCATGAATGTCGACTGTGACACCCGCTTGAGATTTTTCTTTGAGGAATCCCGATACAGCTTTGAACAAGTTCGAGTTCAAACCGCCACAGAGGCCTCGATCGGTTGCCAGAATCAGGATCAAGGATTTCTTTTCCTCGCCCTGGCGCAAGAGTGGCGATTGCAGATCGCTCTGCCCCGTCAGCAGCTTCTCGACCATGTGGTCGAGAGCTCTTGCATAAGGTCTGGCAGCGTCAACCGCATGGCTGGCCCGAGCAAACTTTGCTGCAGAAACCAGTTTCATCGCGTTGGTGATCTTCTGCGTGCTCTTTACGCTTCCGATCCGACGCTTGATATCCTTGAGGTTAGCCATGAGCCTGATATCCCTTGTCGAAGGATGTGATCGCTTGGTTCAGTTCTTGTTCCACGTCGTTCAACTTCGCGCGCTGCTCAATTTTGTCGATCAGGCCCTTATAATTAGCCCTCAGGTACGTGACAAAACCAGCTTCCCAAGCGTTCAGTTGCTTGAGCTCGTATTTGTCGAGGAAGCCTTTGACGCCTGCATAGATCACAGCAACTTCCACGCCCACTTCCATAGGAGCGTACTGAGTTTGCTTGAGCAGTTCGGTCAGGCGAGCTCCGCGAGCCAGCGTTTTCTGAGTCGTCGCATCCAAATCGGAACCGAACTGAGCAAAAGCGGCCAATTCGCGATATTGGGCGAGGTCAAGGCGCAATGAACCGGCGATGGATTTCATCGCAGGGACTTGTGCAGAACCACCGACGCGCGATACGGAAAGACCGGCGTTGATAGCAGGACGAATACCACTGTGGAACAAATCTGCTTCCAAGAAGATCTGACCGTCGGTGATCGAAATCACGTTGGTCGGGATATAAGCAGAGATATCGCCAGCCTGGGTTTCAATCACAGGGAAAGCCGTGATGGAACCGGCACCCAATTGGTCATTCAATTTACAAGCGCGTTCCAAAAGACGACTGTGCAGATAGAACACATCGCCAGGATATGCTTCGCGACCGGGAGGTCGACGGAGCAAAAGCGAAAGTTCGCGGTAGGCAGCAGCTTGCTTGGAAAGGTCATCATAGAAAATGACGACATGCTTGCCGCGATCCCGGAAGAATTCAGCCATACGACAGCCGGAGTATGGAGCTAAAAATTGCATAGGAGCGGGATCCATCGAGGATGCACAGACTACGATGGTATAGTCCATCGCACCTTCACGCTTCAGACGGTTCACCACCTGCGCCACGGTCGAAGCCTTTTGGCCGATCGCAACGTAAACGCAGATCACATCCTTGCCCTTTTGGTTCAAAATCGTGTCAACGCAAACAGCTGTTTTACCTGTTTGACGGTCACCGATGATCAACTCACGCTGACCGCGGCCGATCGGAACCATGGCGTCGATCGCCTTCAAACCTGTTTGCAGAGGTTCGTGAACCGACTTACGAGCGATAATACCGGGAGCCTTCACTTCGACAACACCGACTTCGTCATACTTAACAGGGCCTTGGCCGTCAAGCGGCAGACCCAAAGCGTCAACGACGCGACCAATCAAACCGGCTCCGACCGGAACTGAGTTGATTTCACGAGTTCTTTTGACAGTCTCGCCTTCTTGAATGCCTTGGGTCGTTCCCAAGACGGCGACACCAACGTTGTCTTCTTCCAAGTTCAATACAACGCCACGAACGCCATTTTTGAACTCAATCAGCTCACCGGCCATTACTTTGTCGAGGCCGTAAATACGAGCGATACCGTCGCCAACGGAAAGGACGGTACCGGTTTCTTCGAGCTCGACCTGGTGGTCGAAGTTCTTGATGCGATCGCTAATGATCTTGCTAACTTCATCTACGCGAATCTTTTCCATGGTCGCCCCATACTCCTTAGCTGACGGCAAATTTCGTCATATGTTCAAGTTTTGTTTTCAGAGTCATATCGAGGACGCTGTTGTCGATTCGGATCGCAAAACCGCCCAAAATGGAACTATCCACGTGCTGCAAAAGATTGACTCGTTTGCCGAGCAAGCCTTCGAGTTTGGTCCGAATGTCATTCACTTCGCTCTCACGCAAAGCGACAGCTGCCGTAACGGTCGCATCGACGATACCTCGCGACTTTTGCACTTCGTGACGGAAGGTTCGAGCCAGCTCAGGAATCAAGGAAGTCCGCTTGGCTTCAATGAGTATTCCTATGAACTTTTTGAACAGATCGCTCGACTGCAACTGAGTCGTGATATTGCTAAAAATTTGGGTGAGAAGATCGGCGCTGACGATCGGGCTGGCGATCACCTTGCGCACAGGCTTGTTCTCAAACAGCTCAGTGATCGATTGAAGATCGCTGATGATCTTATCTTGCAATTCAGCTTGTCCCTGACTCAGAGACAAGAGAGCTGCTGAGTACCGATGAGCAATCTTTTCTGCGCTCACGAATGCACCTCCGCGCGAACCTGACTCAAATCCTTAAGGCCTAGCTCGACAAGCTGATGCTGGCGAGCATCATCCAGGCTCTTTTTAAGTTGTTCGATCGTCTGACGTTGAACTTGTTCCATGATGTCTTTCTGCAGACCAACTTTTGCCGCCGCTATCTCCGCTTCAGCAATGCGACGAGCTTCCTTCTTCAGGTGCTCCGCCAGGTGTTCTGCATTGGCCACCAACTGCTTGGCTTCCTGGTCCGCCTGAGCTTGAGCCTTGAGTTTGATGTCCTCAACTTCCTTATCAAGCTTGACGAGACGCTCTTTCAATTCTTGATTGCGCTTTTCAGCTTCGTCTTTCGCCGCCTGGGCTTTCTTGAGCAGGTCTTGGTAGGCGACTCGCTTCGCTGACAGTGCGTTCTTGAGCGGGCCCTTAAACATCAGTGTGGCGAGCACCAGAAATACCGCCAAATTGATATAAGGGAAAATCACACCAGTTAAGATATCAACACCTTCCACGAATTACCTCTCTATGGGTCCGGTCGAATTAATGAGGAATGAGTCGATCGACAAATTGCTTCGACAGCTGCTGCACAATAGCTGGAATAGCGAGCTTCTGTTCAGCCAATTGCTTGGCCAAATCGCCTCGCATGCCTTCGATCACGGTCGTAGCCTCTTTCGAGGCCGCGGCGAGAAGTTCGTCACGCTTGGTCTTAGCTGCCGTCAGAAGTGTCTCGCGAAAGCTGCGAGAGTCTAGACTGGCTTCGTTGATACGATTGCGGATTTTTTCCGCCGACTTGACGTTCTCAAGTTCGAGCTGTTCGGCTGCTGCTTGGCTGCCAAAAGTCGCCTTGATACGCTGCTCACGAACGTGCAGATAAGGCTCGAGCAGAAGTTTTTTCACGGCCCAGAAATTGGCAAGAAAGATCACTGCCTGGGTGGCCATGATAGTCGTATTGGGGTGCAAATTAAGAGAGGACATCGTTGGATTCACCTCGCTATGCGCTGAGAGATAAAATTCCTTTGAAGCAAGGGAACATCTAAGTAACTTATTATGGCCCGTTTCTCAAGAAAGGAATTGTTATTCACGGTTTTTTTTTAAAGTTCATAAAACCCAGCGCGGACGCTGATTTGAGGCCGCGCTACCAGGCGTACAATCGCTAAAACCCGCCCCCACCTATGAGCTGGAGGATGCGCTCCAGTTCGGCTGGCGAGAAGTATGATATCTCAATGCGGCCACGCCCGCCGCCCCCGAAAAGCTTCACTTTTGTGCGCAGATGGCTGCGCAGAGTGTCGGCGAGGTAATCCAGATCAGCACTTGCCTTGTTACGATCGTTCTCTTCGTCTTCCAAGGGACCTTGCTTTTTCATTTTTTTGACAAGTTGCTCAGTCTGACGGACGTTGAGCTTCTTGCTGAGAACGATGTCGCGCGCCTTGAGAATGAGCAGCCGATCTTCCAGAGCTAGGAGGGCGCGTCCATGCCCCATGGACAATTTCTCGTTCATCAAGTCGTCCTGCACCTCTTGAGGTAGCAGAAGGATCCTGAGCATATTGGCGATGGTGGTTCGATCCTTGCCAACTTTACGAGCACAGTCATCCTGGGTCAGACCGTAGTCTTTAATCAGCATGGCATAGGCTTCAGCTTCCTCAATGACGTTGAGGTTGGCACGCTGAACATTCTCGATAATGGCGAGGCGCAACATCTCTTCTGGAGTGGCCTCTTTGACGATAACAGGAACTTTCTCAAAACCAGCCAATTGAGACGCGCGCCAACGCCGTTCACCAGCGATCAGGACAAAGACATCGCCTTCCTTGGATACGACCAAGGGCTGAATCACGCCGTCTTGCTTGAGACTTTGAGCAAGTGCCAGGAGGTCGGCGTCCTTGAATATTTTTCTTGGCTGCCGAGGATTAGGTTGGATCTTACTGATCGAAATTTCCAAAACGTTTTGGAGCGTGGTGATTTCTGATGACGGTGCTGACGCCGTTGGGGTCGCATCGTCTTGATCCAATCCAAGAAGGGAACCCAGACCCTTACCAAGAGCCTCGCGTTTATGCGGACCCTTGCTGGGTGTTTTGCTCGTATCCATGGCTAATCCTTATTCCTTCAGTGGGAGCTGTCAGCAGAGCTGGCATCGACTTTTCGTTTGTTGCGAGGACTGGCTCGTTTTTCGGCTGCAACCGGCGCATATTTGGCCAAAAGTTCCTGGGAGAAATCCCAATAGGCTTGCGAGCCTGCAGAACTCTTGTCATACAGCAACGCTGGTTTGCCATGAGACGGCGCTTCCGAGAGACGCACATTTCTTGGAATGACCGACTTAAATACCTCGCCCTTAAAGTGGGAGCGAATTTCTTGCTCAACCTGCGAGCTCAAATTGTTTCGCCTATCGAACATAGTGAGCAAAATGCCCTCTCGCTCCAAGGCTGGATTCAGACGCTTTTTGATCAAACCGGTGGTTTTCACAAGCTGCGATAAACCTTCCATCGCATAGTATTCCGACTGCAAGGGTATCAAAACTGAGTCCGCAGCCGTCAGTGCATTGACAGTGACCAAGCCTAGCGTCGGTGGCGTGTCGATGATTATGAAATCATAGTCATCTCGAATGGGCTCGAGGCCTTCCTTAAGGCGAGTCTCGCGTCCAAATGCCGAGACCAATTCTAACTCGGCGCCCGCCAAATCCTGTTTGGCTGGGGCGAACCAGAGTAAGGGAATTTTTGTTTCAAGAATAATGTCTTTGATAGGCTTTTCTTCGACCAAGACATGATAAATGCTCAGTTCAAAACTATTGGGATAGACGCCCAATCCACTGCCGGCGTTGGCCTGAGGGTCCATATCTATCAACAGGACTTTCTTTTGGCTAAAAGCCAGACAACAGGCCAAATTTACGGCGGTGGTGGTTTTGCCCACCCCACCCTTCTGATTCGATATCGCAATCACCCGTGCCACAATGATCCTCTCAAATCCAAGAGCTTGTGATCAGCTTCAACGCAGATCCCGAAAAAATATGAGCTATGTTATCTAACACGAAGGCGAGGAGCCTTTCACTGAAAAGAGGTTTCACGTGAAACATTATCGAGGAAGAGGCTTTATTGACCGATTAACACCGTCAATTTAGTTAGTCTTTTTTAGGAGGCTCGCTCCCAAGTGTTCCACGTGGAACACTTGAGTCTCGGCTTTTGGGAGAGTGTTTCACGTGGAACACTCTCGAACGGCTCCCTCTCCACTTCCATCCGGTAGCCGCAGCCGAATGTTCCACGTGGAACATTGATAGGGAATTCGATCACCCTCTGCTGGGATCAAAAGAAAGTGTTCCACGTGGAACATGAACAGATCTCAAAGAAGCTTTCAGGTCCAATAACTCAAAGTGTTCCACGTGGAACATAAGTTCTTATCTCAAAACTCCTCCGCCTCACTCTTCACCCCACAAAAGTGTTCCACGTGGAACAAAGACTCTGCAATTGGGCTATCAGGCTAGCGTTTTTTCACTGCAAGTGTTCCACGTGAAACATTCACCGCCCGTGCTTGGAAATTGGATGCTGATCGGATTTAGGAACTTTACCCTTACAATGTTTTCCCCCAGAGCCCCAAATATTCGCAAAAGAAACCTCCCTCCAAATCTCCCAACCGCCTTGCTCAACCACCCGGTTTAGGTTCACCGACAGGCTGGTCGAAAGCGAGGTAGAGACCGACTGAGCGCTTGCCATGGAATTTGCCTTAGATCCCGGGCCGCTTTCAGCGCCGGCCTCCTCCGTGCCTAGCTGCAAAGCGGCGGGTGCCCGTGCCTGCCCCTCTCCCTGCTTACGTTACTTCGAAAGAGCGGATCTGCCTGTCAAAAGCAAAGGCAGCAATGGTAGAACCCTGGCTCAACTTTCTGAAGATTTTGTGCGGATAGCCCCCTACAAGCAAGCTGCCAGCTCTTTAAAAAAACAAACCTGACCAAAGCCGTAGCTATCGTGTCGGAAGCACTTCGATAGACTCGCTGTAAAAATCTCATGCGCTTCATGGCTCTTTAAGGACTGACAACGTATGGAGTTGAGCTGCATTTAAATTCACTGCTCTGGACTGAATACACATTTAAAGCTATTCGAGGCAAAAAAAACAGGCACGGGCAGAGGCACGGGCACCCGCCGCTTCGCGGCTAGGCACGTAGCCTAGGAGGGAATCTGGTGAATTCATTCTCCAGGAGTACTTTTCGAAGAATCATGAAGCTTCCGACCAATTGCAGGAGCAATCACAAAGCTTTCCTATTCCATTTCTTCAGCAGGGACTCATGGAACGAAATGCACTTCAACTCCCCACATCCACTTTCTACCAAAAGATGATGCAAGGTCACCCGAATGGATCTTACTTCAAAGTTTGAAGTAGGATCCAAGACTTGAATCTGAGCCATGATTTGAAATTGGGAGATTTTGGGCTGTTGAAGGATATTGATCACTCTGAAGAAAAAGAGCGGCAAGCAATAAAAAGGCATGCTGAACCTTACTACAAACAAAAAGTTCGATTCTTTCCTATTAAGCATGGTCAAAACTATTTCTAACAAAGTCTGAAAACTAAGACTTGCAAGAATTGACTCCAAGGAAGCGGCTTCCTTTATTGTAAATCAATGCCTCAACTTATTAGAATGCGAAAGAAGGGTTCAACTCAAGGAGCACATAAATTCTCTAGTTATAAATGCAGCAGATACGCAGACAGATCCTCTTAGAATTCAAAATCTATCTAACCAAAAGTGCATTTAGCAAGTCTCTTGAGTCTAAAAGGCTCATATTTCTCAAAAATAATATGGACCAAGTTTAAAAACAGCTCCCGGTAAAGCCTGTCGTTTCCCGAAACAAATTCAAATCTATTGAAGTAGATTGAATTTTCTTAATTTCGGATCTTCTCCTGTAAATTTTCCTTAAGAACTATTCGAGAAGATGGACGAAGTTCATCCCGGAGAAAAATCCCTGTAGGTTCGAGGCCTTTTGCGCATAAAGCATGCGAATGACTTCGATAGGCATGACAATGAGCGACGCAAGTACGAGATAAAGGTACGAAGAGGGGAGATAAATGAAATTTGGGAGGGAATGCAAAAAGTGAGGAAAGGCGAGGAAAGTGAGGAGTGTTCCACGTGAAACACTCCACATAAGCCAATAAGACTTATTTGCTGTACCAAAGGAACGCAATGATGAAGCCCATGATCGCTTGGAATTCGATCAGTGCCAGGGCGATAATCATTGGTGTGAAGACTTTGTCAGCAGCAGTTGGGTTACGAGCGATACCGGAAAGAGCAGCATCAGCAGCGCGACCTTGGCCCAAGGTACCGCCCAAAGCGGCCAAGCCGATGGCCAATGCCGAACCAACAGCGACCAGACCCGAAGAACTGGAAGCAGCTGCTTCTCCGCCCTGGGCGAGAGCGAAAGAGCTGACCATCAAACCGCTCAAAACTGCCAACAATTTACCAAGCTTCATTTTCATCAACTTTTCTCCAAAACTAGGATTGAAAACGCTTCCCGGGCCTATCAGCCATCTCCTTAATGAAACAATCGCAGGTGCCCTATGGCGGGGGCAGGCACGGTGTTTCACCCGAAAGAGCCGGTGACCCTCGTCAGCGTCAGTGATCGTGAGAGGTTGCCAAAGAGATATAAATGCTGCTGAGCAAGGTAAATACAAAGCTCTGCAAGCAAGCCACCAAAAGACCAAAAAACAGCAAAAACGAGGGCAAAACAAGCTTCGTCAGGCCGGTGAATACGGACAGGACCAAGTGATCGCCGAAGATGTTGCCGTAAAGCCGAAGGCTCAGAGACAAAGGTCGCGCCATCATACCCACCATTTCGATCAGGAAAAGGAAGGGCATCATCCAAACAACAGGACCGGCAAAAGTTTTGAGATAACCGAACAGCCCATGTTCCTTGAGACCCGCGTAGTTGAAGACCAAAAACACGAAAAGACCCAAGACCAGGTTGGTGTTGATACTATCCGTCGCAGGCGTCAAGCCGGGTACTAGACCTGTGAGGTTGCTAATAAGGATGAAACTAAAGAGACCAAAGAGCACAGGCAGGAAGCGAGCAGCATGGTGCGCTCCGATTGCGTTGTAACCCAGGTCATGGACAAATTCTGCAATCATTTCGATAATGCTACGAAGACCAAATTTTCCTGAAGGTGTTTGGTCCTTTTGGGCTGCCATTGCTTGGCTCCGATACCGTAGTCCGACTATCAAAGTCAAAACCAGCGTGAAAAGCGCACCAACTACAGGTTTCCACTCTTCGGCTTCGTGCTCATGCAAACCGAACAAACCGAGAACCATCCCATAATAGCTAATGAACGTCGCCCCAGCGCTACCGGCGAAGGCTTGGGATGCCCAGGATCCAACTGTTAAAGCCGCCAGAAACTGCTGCGTCTTTTTTCCCATAGCGGAGATACCCTTTATGTCTCAGACTTGATCAGAGATCGTAGTAAAATGGATGTCCTTACTAACTGATTTCAGAGCTCGAGAACAGCCTAAATTAAGCTTGGGTCTTTGGTCGAGCGGAACCACCCGAAGCTAGACTCTTCAGATACGCTGCGACCTGTAGGCCTGTGAGGACCAGTAATGACAGGAGCGATCCAAAAGCCAAATAAAATCCGGAGAGCTTGCCGACGACTAAGAGCAGATAAAGCGCTCCGATCAGTCCCACAAATTTGGCCAATGAACCGAGACTCAGCCAGAGCTTGGCCCGTGTCGAACTGTGACCACGAACGGCGACTTGGACGAGAGTTTTGCTAATGCCCTTGAGCGCAAGATAGTTCAGCGCAAAGAGCACATAGCCAGCAGCCAAAGAAAGAATGTCAGGGGGAGTGGCCCAAAGCTTTGCAATCAGCAAGGCGCTCGCTAAACCTAGTATCAGACCAACGATGCTGGCTCGATCAAGGGTGTTTTTCATCCGACGACTCTTCCTTTTCTGAAACTGCGCTTTTCTGCGCCTTCATCAACGAGTGGAATACGACATACCAGGAACGCAGAATGAGAATCAAGCCGAAAACATAAGTCACGATCGCCCAATTGAATCCAAGTGGATACTGCTCATTGAGATATCGCGCTGACCACCAGGCCATTCCGATATAAAATAGTGTTTCAAAATTGGCAGCGAGAAGGTGCGCCATCTGTTGAACCGCTTTCATTGGAGCGAAAACCTCCGTTCTCATAACAAGTCCATCAAACGTGGGAGCTTAGCGTGCAACCTCACGAAATGGCAGCCTTCCGCCTCGCTCTACGACTGTTTATCCACAGCTTAGGAGTACCATTAACTCGTGAATTTTATTGAAATATAACCGAATACCTTTGACCTTGATAAGGGCTCTCGGCCTGTGATACTTTTTCCCATTCTCGTCAGCTACGACTTCCCTCGGAGCGTATACTCCGACGCAACCGAACGCCAGGACTCTTACCTCATGCAAACTCTCTTTCCATCTCACGGTCATGACGCGAAAAAGCCTGCAGTTGGTTTTGAAGGCGAGGGCGCAGACAGCTGGCAACGCATCAAAGAGACTCTCAGACAGATGCTACCCAGTCAGGATTTCAATCAGTGGATTGAACCCTTGAAGTCCAAAGTCGTCTCCGAATCTGAAATTGTGCTGACCTTTCCTGACATGACCGCATACCAGAAAGTCCTCGGCAGCTTCATGGATCAGCTCGACTACTGCAAGGCTACACTCGGCCTGCCGGTGCTGTTGCGCTTTGAAATTGAAGGCGCGATCAACGCTGATTCGGAAGCTTTGGAGCATTTAGACTACAGCGTCCTGAATGATCTCACCAATGTACCCGATGTATTTCCGAATCCTGATCTGCAGTATCCGCCGAACGCCCCACAGGGCTCTAACATCGTGGCAAGGGCCCTCACCCTTCAGTCTCAACTCAACGCAGAGTATACTTTTCAGACCTTTGTCAATGGTCCAAGCAATCAATTCGCTCATGCATCCTGCCTTGCAGTCGCCGACGCTCCTGGCCAGACCTATAACCCACTGTTTCTTTATGGTGGAACTGGTTTGGGTAAAACTCATCTTCTGCATGCTGTTGGCAACACGGTACTAAAGACCAGACCCAATGCGGTGATTACTTATATCACGAGCGAAAGGTTCATGAACGAGCTGATCTATTGCCTTCGGTTCAACAAAATGTGGGATTTTCGGCGAAAATACCGCAATTGTGATGTCCTTTTAGTGGACGATATCCAGTTCATCTCTGGAAAAGAACGAACCCAGGAAGAATTCTTCCATACCTTCAACGCCCTCTATGAAGCTAAGAAGCAGATCGTTGTCACCTCTGATATCTTCCCGCAGGACATCCCTGACATTGAAGATCGTTTGCGCAACCGCTTCCAGTGGGGCCTAATCGCTGACATTCAGCCACCTGACATCGAACATCGGGTAGCCATTCTGATGAATAAGGCCGAGAAGCAGGGAATGATCCTTCATCCTGCTGTCGCCGAGTACATCGCCACCCATGCCAAAGGCAACATTCGCGTCTTGGAAGGGGCATTGCGCCGGGTGATTGCCTTTGCCGCATTGCAGGGACGATCGATCAATGTCCAGCTGGCTTCGGAGATTCTCCAGGATGTGCTGGTGGACAAGAACAACGACAGCAATATTTCCATCGAATCCATTCAGAAGATTGTGGCCGATCACTTCAAAATTAAAGTTTCGGATTTGAAGTCCAAGAAACGGCAAAGAGCTTTGTCCTTTCCGAGGCAGATTGCCATGTTTCTGTCTCGTGTGCGGACCCAGTCTTCATTTCCAGAGATTGGTAACTATTTTGGCGGCAAGGATCACACCACTGTGATGCACGCTGTCAAAAAGATCGAAAAGGATCGGAAGAAGGACCTTGAGCTTCGCGCTCAACTCGAAGCGATTGAACGCAAGTTGGATGTGATTTCCTAAATGGAGCCATTATGCACCTGTGGATAAACCTGTGGACAAGCTGGGGATAAAGTGTGGATAACTTCGGGCTCAAAGTTATCCCCATTTTTATCCACAGGTTTTCCACAGGGTTTTCCACAGGCAAAAGAAGGTTTTTTTATATATAAAGCAAGGGTTTACAGAGTTTTCCACAGATTACCCCCTTGCCCTACTACTACTATTACTAGAGAACTTAAACTTAACTTAAAAAAGAAATAGAGCAGCCGGAGGAAAAAGACGATGCGGGTGAAGATCGAAAAAGGACAACTCAGCGCAGCGACATCAAGGTCGCAGGGAGCTGTGTCAGAAAGAAATCAAGCGCAACTCGGTTTCCAGGCCAAGGATGGTCAGCTGCATATGGCAGCCGCCGATCGCGTGATTGCCATCTACAACCGCATGGATTGCGAGGTACTCCAGGAAGGCTCTGTTTTCGTTCCCGCCAAATTGTTTTCTGATGTTGTCCGTGAATTGCCCGAGGGTCTGGTAGAAATTCGATCGGAGGACAACCAAGTCATCGTGATCGCAGGTGAGAAGCAGGAATTCATCATGAAGCTGCCTCGCCTCGATGAGAGAGCTTGGCAGGAGCCTCCGATCTTAGAAGCCTCCAGTGAAGCTCTGCTGCCAACCGAGAAGCTCGCCTACGTGATCGATCAGGTGCAGTTCTGTGTCGTCCCCGATTCGCCTAGAAACTATGGTTCCGTCGGTTTCCTGCATCGTCCCAAAGATAACAGCTTACGATTAGTCGGAACTGATGGGTATCGATTGTCTTATGCTGAGGTGGAGCTGGAGCTTCCGGAGCATTTCCTTAAAAATGGCGTATGTCTTTCCAAGCGAGCTCTCCAGGAGCTGCACCGCATGTGCTCCGAAGGTTTTACCGAGATCGCCCTCGCCGTGTCACAGGATCAGACCACCATGGAGGCTCGAGTTCCTGGCTATCAGCTGTTTGTCAGGCTGTCAGCCGTGCGATATCCGAACTATTATGGCGTTCTTCCGCGGAATAGTCTCAGTGCTGTGAAAGTGCAACGTCCGTACCTGCAAAACGTGACCAAACGTGTACTGCTGGCCTCCGACAAGACTCGAGCTTTGCAGTTGTGCTTTTCAGATTACTCGCTTACCCTAAGATCGAGGACCCTGGGGAGCTCAGAAGGACAGGAAAGTATTGCATTGGCGGATTACTCTGACGGTGAGCGGGAGCTAGCTATTAACGGCAAGTTTCTGACAGATGTTTTCTCGACTATGTCGAGCGACGAGGTGACGATTAATTTCGGATCGGACGAAGACCCCATAGTCCTGGTACCCTACTCCGAACCCACCAGTTGCCATTCGATGCACGTCTTGGTTCCCATAAAAGAAAGCTAAAGGATGCGTATGAGCGAGATCACTCCCACTGAACCCATGAGCGATCTGAATCGCACGCAGGCGCAGACCCGCGGTGAAGAAGAATATACGGCCGATAACATCCAGGTCCTTGAAGGTCTGGATGCCGTTCGTAAAAGGCCAGGTATGTACATCGGTTCAACCTCGACCGATGGCCTGCATCACCTTGTCTATGAGATCGTCGATAACTCCATCGACGAAGCCATGGGTGGTCACTGCAGTCATATCGAAGTTATGCTGCACCTCGACGGTTCAGCCTCGGTCCGTGACAATGGTCGCGGTATTCCCGTCTCGATCCATCCTAAAGAGGGTCGCTCGGCCGTTGAAGTTGTCATGACGGTTCTCCATGCCGGCGGCAAGTTCGACGATAAAGCCTTTGCTTTTTCCGGTGGATTGCACGGTGTAGGTGCATCCGTCGTCAACGCCCTATCCGAGTGGTGTTTTGTCGAAGTTCGTCGCGATTCCAAGGTTTATAAGCAGGGTTACCAACGCGGTAAGCCGAACAGCCCACTGGAAGTCATTGGCACCACCGATGAGCATGGGACGTACACCCGGTTTAAGCCTGATCATGAGATCTTTGCTGATACGACATTTGTTTTCGAAACACTCAGCCGACGTTTGAAGGAACTCGCCTTCCTCAACCGTGGTCTGCGCATTCAGTTGAGTGATGAACGCACCGATCAAGTTGCCGATTTCGTCTATGAAGGCGGATTGGTTTCCTACTGCGAGTTTTTGGGCAAGGGCAAAAATCCTTTGCATGATAAACCGCTCTATATTTTCGGTCAGCAATTCAGCGATACCAGCCAGCTTTTGGGCCAGGTTGAAGTGGTCTTGCAGTGGACCGATGCCTACAATGAGAGCATCTTCTCTTTTGTTAATAATATCAATACCGTGGAAGGTGGAACACACCTAACCGGTCTCAAAGCCGCCTTGACTCGGGTGGTCAATGGTTTTGCTGAATCCACGGGAATGCTTAAGACTTTTAAAGAGGGCATTACGGGCGAGGATATTCGAGAAGGCTTGGTGGGGATCTGCTCTATTAGGGTCAAGAACCCCGAATTTCAGGGTCAAACCAAGACCAAACTCGGTAACGCTGAAGTGCGAAACTGGGTAGAAACGATGGTTGCTGAAAAACTCAGCGACTATTTCAACGAGAATCCAGGCATCGTTAAGCGCGTGATTCAAAAAATCATCGATGCTGCAAGGGCCCGACTCGCCGCGAAGAAGGCTCGGGAATTGACTCGGCGTAAGGGCGCTCTCGATTTTGCGGGCCTGCCAGGCAAAATGGCTGACTGTCAGTCTAAAGACCCTGCTGAGTGCGAACTCTTTCTGGTCGAAGGTGATTCCGCTGGTGGATCCGCTAAGCAAGGACGTGATCGTCGCATCCAGGCTGTGCTCCCCCTACGCGGAAAGATCCTCAATGTGGAAAAAGCCCGCTACGATAAAATGCTTTCATCGCAAGAGATCAAACTCTTGATCAAAGCCATCGGCACAGGAATTGGCAAAGAAGACTTCGATGTGGCGAAGATTCGTTACCACAAAGTCATCATCATGACCGACGCCGATGTCGACGGGGCTCATATTCGAACTCTTCTGCTCACCTTCTTTTTCCGGCAGATGCCGGAAATTATCGAACGTGGCTATCTCTATATCGCCCAACCTCCCCTTTATAAATACAAAAAGGGCAAGCTGGAGCGTTATCTCAAGGACGATCGGGAATTGCTCGATTTCTTGAGCGACGTGGGCATGAACAATATCGAGCTTCGCGACAAGACAGGTCGCAGCATCGACAAGACCATGATCAAAGGTCTGCTGGCGCGATTTGCTCGTTACAGCGACCTTATGGAAATGGCCAGCAAACGCCGGATTAAAGAGCTTATTGACTATTTGGTGATCAATCCGCAAATCGATGCCAGTGCGATGAGCAGTGAAGAAAAGGCCGGCGAGACTCTGCAAGCGATTTTACTTCACCTGAATAAAGACTATCCCGCTAGCCGTATTCAAGCGGATGGTCAGGTCATCTTCGATCAGGAGTACAGCCGCTATAAATTGAAAATTGAAACACGGGTTCGTGATGTGCCGCGTATTTCCTTCATCGATGCTGGGATCTTCACCAGCGGTGAAATCATCGAATTGCGTCGTATCAAAAAGCAGATCGAAGAGATCGCGGAAGCGCCTTTTGTCTTTGAACGTTCTGGTAAAAAAGACAAGGCTGAAGCTGAAGAAGTCGAAACGGGTGGCTTGGCTTCCGGTGCAGGTCGCTTGGCGACTTTTGATGAACTCCGCGACTTTATCGTCGCCGAGGGTCGCAAAGGCGCCTATGTACAGCGCTATAAAGGTTTGGGCGAAATGAATCCCGACCAGCTGCAAGAGACCACGATGGAAGTTGATAAGAGAACTCTGCTGCAAGTTGAGATCGATGATGCGATCGAAGCGGATCTGTTGTTCTCGACTTTGATGGGTGATGACGTCGAACCTCGACGGGATTTTATTCAATCCAATGCCCTCAATGTCAAGAACTTGGATACTTAACAAATTTTTAGGTGATGCATGGAGCATAAGAACGTACAGGCGGTCCACATTGAGGATGAGTTAAAGTCCTCGTTCCTCGACTATTCGATGAGCGTTATCGTCTCACGGGCCCTGCCTGATATTCGGGATGGATTGAAGCCGGTGCACCGCCGTATCCTTTACGGGATGCAGCAGCTGAAGAACTTTCAAAGCCGACCCTATTTGAAGTCGGCTCGTATCGTTGGTGAAGTGATCGGTCGCTTCCATCCGCACGGTGATAGTGCGGTCTACGATGCCTTGGTCCGCATGGCTCAAGAGTTTTCGATGCGATATCCTTTGGTGGATGGCCAAGGGAACTTTGGATCGATTGACGGCGATATGCCGGCAGCTATGCGTTATACCGAAGTCCGCTTGATGAAGCTCACAGAGCTTTTACTCAATGACATCGACAAGGATACGGTCGATTTCGGACCCAACTACGATAATAAAGAGGAAGAACCCCTGGTTCTTCCAGCCAAATTCCCGAGTCTGATAGTCAACGGGGCAAGCGGAATCGCTGTGGGTATGGCGACCAACATTCCGCCACATAACCTGTCGGAAATCTTGGATGCTCTGGAAGCATTGATCGATAACCCGGATATCAGCATCCAGGGTTTGATGGAATTCGTTCATGGTCCTGACTTCCCAACGGCAGGTCTGATCTATGGTCGGGCCGGCATTCAGCAGGCTTACCTGACAGGACGCGGCGCCATCAGTATGCGAGCTCGCGCTCACGTCGAGGATATGGCCAACGGTAAGCAGCGCATTATCGTAACCGAACTTCCTTATCAGGTGAACAAAGCCAAACTCATCGAAAAAATCGCTGAATTGGTCAATGAAAAGAAGGTTGAAGGTATCACCGACCTTCGCGATGAATCCGCTCAGGATGAAATCCGTGTCGTCATCGAACTCCGCAAGGGAGAGATGGGCGAGATCATTCTTAATAATCTCTTTAAGCTCACACCGCTGCAGTCCAGCTTTGGTGTGAATATGGTAGCTTTGGTCAACGGTACGCCCCGAATCGTCAATCTTAAAGACGTTTTGGAGCAGTTCTTTTTGCATCGCAAAGAAGTCATCATTCGCCGTACGGCCTTTGAGCTCCGTAAAGCCGAAGAACGGGCCCATATCCTCGAAGGCTTGAAAATCGCCGTCGAGAATATGGATGACGTCGTCAAGATTATCCGTGGTGCTGCAGATACCGATATCGCCCAAGAAGGCTTGATGGCTCGCTTTGGTCTCACCGAGATCCAAGCAAAAGCGATCTTGGATATGCGACTGGCTCGATTGACTGGTTTGGAGCGGGATAAGATCCTGGCTGAATACCAGGACGTCATGGCTACCATTGCCGATTTGAAAAATATTTTGGATACCCCGGCCCGCATCGTGGCCATGATCAAAGCCGAGCTGGTGGAGATTCGTGAGCAGTTTGGTGACCAACGGAAAACCGAAATCGTGAGCAGCGATGCCGATGAATTCACCATGGAAAGCCTCGTTGCCGATGAAGAAGTCGCTGTTGCGATTACGGTTGCTGGCTATGTGAAGCGCACGCCATTGGCTGAAATTCGCGCTCAAAAACGCGGTGGCAAAGGTCGCGCTGGTATGAAGACCAAAACGGACGATGTCGTCCGCGATCTCTTCATCACCTCGAATCACCAGTCCATCATGTGTTTCACTAATGAAGGTCGGGTCTATGAGCTAAAAGTCTATCGCTTGCCAGAAGTGCCATTGGCTGGCCGAGGCAATCACTTTGCGAACCTGATTAAGCTGAACCCGACAGAAAAAGTTGTGTCGGTCCTGCCTGTGAAGGAGTTCAAGGAAGGTCAGTACATCATTTCGGTAACAGCTAAAGGCTATATCAAAAAGACTGATTTGATGGCTTATGCCAACTTAAGAACCACCGGTATCATCGGACTGGGTCTCGATGAAGGCGATCGTCTGGTGGATTGTAAAATCACTTCGGGCGAAGATCATATTCTGATCGCGACCAAACTCGGCAAGGCCATCCGCTTTGACGAAAAAGAAGCTCGGCCTATGGGGCGCTCGGCTCGCGGTGTGACAGGGATTAAGTTCTCTGAAGATGCCGATGAAGTGATCGGTATGGAAGTCGTCAACAATAAGGACGCGATTCTTTCCGTTTGTGAAAACGGCTACGGAAAGCGAACTCCGATTGAAGAGTATCGAATCCAAACTCGCGCTGGTAAAGGCATTTACACCATTAAAGTGACCGAACGGAACGGTCCTGTTGTGGGCATCATGCAAGTGGCTGACGATGATCATTTGATGGTGATGACCTCGGCTGGAAAAGTCATGCGCTTTACCGTGGCCGAAGTTGGTGTCATCGGTCGTCTGACTCAGGGCGTACGACTGATGAATGTGGATCCAGGCGAGAAAATCATGAGTCTGGCTAAAATCCAGATGATTGAAGGAGAAGAGATCTAGTGTCGCGAATCGATCGACAAACAGTGGAGAAGGTTGCCTCACTCGCTTATTTGAAGCTGAGCGAAGATGAGATTGCCTACTACCAAATTCAGCTCGATCGTATTCTCGATTATATCAAGCAGCTGGATGGAGCGAGCGACAGTCTTCCAAGTGATTGGCGGGCTGATTTGGTCGGCTTTGTTAGTCCGGAGAGAGCCGATGTGGCTCTCGTTTCCCCGGCCGTGGAAAAAGTCCTGAGCTCGGCGCCCAAGGTTGTTGGAACTGCATTTCAAGTGCCTAGAATTATTGAGTAATACACCGTTGAGGCCCGCATATGCGCGAGTTGGACCCACTAGCTCTGTCTGCCTCCGAATTGGCCCAAGAAGTCCGCACCGGCAATCTCAAGGCGCAGGATGTAGCGAGCTCTTTCGCCCAGCGTGTGGAAAGGCTTCATCGCGATCTCAATACCCATATCGAGTGGGATAAAGATAGCACCCTGAACGAGGTCGACAAGCAGCTAGCTTATATTGAAGCCGCTCTCTATGCCCAAAAGCCTCTCCCTCTGGCTGGCGTACCGATTGCTATCAAAGATAATATAATGGTTGATTCGCAAACGGTGAGCTGCGGGTCGCAGCTTTTGCGCAATCATAGGGCTGCATACGATGCGACTGTCGTGCAAAAGCTCAAAGCAGCAGGAGCTTTGCTGTTCGGTCGAACCAATATGGATGAGTTCGCCATGGGCTCCTCGACCGAAAATTCCAGCTACGGAGCGGCTCTCAATCCTTGGAATCGTCGGCATGTGGCTGGTGGTTCGTCCGGTGGATCCGCTTCTGCAGTTGCTGCTGGGATGGTTCCCCTGGCCCTGGGGTCTGATACCGGTGGATCGATTCGACAGCCGGCAAGTTTTTGTGGAGTCGTGGGTTTAAAACCGACCTACGGTCGAATTAGTCGCTATGGATTGGTCGCCTATGCCTCCTCCTTGGATCAAATCGGGACTTTCGCCCATTCTGTCCGTGATACGGCCCTACTCTATGACGTCATTGCAGGCCACGATCCAGCCGATTCCACTTCATCGAATCATGCTTCAGCTGAGATATCGAGCAAATTGGATGCAAACTTTTCTCTGAAAGGCAAGCGCCTCGCAGTGATCAAAGAATTCATGGCTGAGGGCTTGGATGAAGAGGTTAAACAACAATTCGAACAGGCGTTGGAAGTCTATCGGCAGGCTGGTGCAACGATTGAATGGGTGAGCTTGCCCCACATTTCGTTCAGCATTCCTGTTTACTATATTCTGGCGACTGCCGAAGCTTCCTCTAACCTAGCTCGCTTCGACGGTATTCGCTATGGGGCACGAAGTCAAAAGCCAGGACTCAATCTTCGCGAACTCTATATGCAGACTCGTTCCGAAGGGTTTGGTCGGGAAGTGAAGCAGCGTATCATGCTTGGAACATATGTTCTCTCGTCAGGTTATTATGATGCTTACTATGCAAAGGCTAACCGCATCCGCGAGTTGATTCGGCGCGAAATACAAGGACTCTTTGCCCAAGGCATCGACCTGTTGCTTTCTCCGACAGCTCCGACCACAGCCTTTGAACTCGGACAAAAGACTCAGGATTCGCTGGCCATGTACCTCAGCGATATCTATACGATCGCGGCCAATCTAGCCGGAATACCAGCCCTTTCCTTGCCTATTGGACTCGATCGCAAAGGCTTGCCAGTTGGCATGCAGCTGATGGCTCCGGCCTTTGGCGAAGAGATTTTGCTAAGGAGCGCCCAGGTCTATGAGCAGCAAACTAACGGAGCCGAAAAGTTCCGACCAAGGATTTAGTGGAATTTTGGCTCGTTTTGAGCCGGTGATTGGCCTAGAGGTCCATTGCCAACTCAAGACGGAGAGCAAACTTTTTTGCAGCTGCAAGACCACGTTTGGATCCCTTGCCAACCAAAACACCTGTCCTGTCTGCTTAGGATTACCCGGTGTACTGCCTGTGCTCAATCACCAGGCTGTTGAATATGCCATACGACTGGCTCTGGCCCTGGGAGCGAAAATCACAGAACGCAGCGTTTTTGCGCGGAAACAATACTTCTATCCGGATTTGCCGAAAGGCTATCAGCTGACTCAATACGATCTCCCCTATTGCCAGCATGGATCGATGCTGCTCGACAGTGGGCGACGCATTCTTATCGAACGCATCCATATGGAAGAGGATGCGGGCAAAAACATTCATGGTGATAATGCTTCGTATGTCGACCTCAATCGAGCGGGAATTCCCTTGCTTGAAATCGTCTCGGCTCCTGAGCTTCATAGTCCCAGTGAAGCGGCGGAATATCTTCGCAAACTGCGGGCGATTGCTCGTTACCTTGAAATCAGTGACGGCAACCTCGAAGAGGGATCGTTTCGCTGTGATGCCAATATATCGCTAAGGCCGGTTGGTACCAAGACTCTGGGCGTGCGAACAGAAATCAAGAACTTGAATTCCTTTCGCAATGTGGAAAAGGCCATCACCTATGAAATCATTCGACAGGCTGATGTGCTAGAAAGCGGCGATCAAGTTAAACAAGTAACCTTGCAGTTTGATGCGGCAGCGGGTCGCACAATAGTGATGCGAAGCAAAGAAAATTCGCCGGATTATCGTTATTTTCCGGATCCTGATCTAGGGATACTTAGCATCACCGAAGATCGTATCCAGGCCGTACGCAGCAAAATTCCCGAGCTTCCTGAGCAGAAAGTTCAAAGATTTCAGGAAGCCTTTCACATTCCCGCGGCTGATGCCAGTCAGCTGACTGCAGAAAAAGAATTGGCCGCATTTTTTGAAGATGTGGTTCGGCAGGTGGAGTCCATCGTCGCTCCAAAAATTGTCGCCAACTGGATGTTGAGTGAGTACTTGCGCGAATTCAACGCGCGCCAATGGAATTTCGCACAACCCTTTATTTCTTCGAGATCTTTCGCTCACCTTCTTAAACTTTTGGGTCAAGGCACAATTTCAGGCAAGATCGCCAAATCTGTTTTCGAGCAGATGGCGGAAACCGGCGAAAATCCTGATCATATCATCGCCAGCAAAGGTTTGGTCCAGATCAACGATAGCGCAGCGATCAAAGCCGTCGTTGATGAAGTGATTGGGTCCTATCCCGAGCAAGTGGCTCAGTATCTTGCAGGCAAGCAAAAAGTTTATGGATTTTTAGTGGGACAGGTCATGAAAGTTTCGGCGGGACGCTTCAATCCAAACCTTCTGAACGAATGTTTGAAGGAAGCTCTTCATGGCAAAAGCTGAAGAGAATTTGGAGGATCTGCTCGAAGGTGAACTGCAAAAAGGCTATTTTTCAGCCTATTTTGTTGAGTGTGGCTTCCTGGATCGAGACGCCTCCTGCTATCAAAAGTCTGGCTCCACTTTGGAAGCGGTAGCGCAGATATTCGATCTTGCCAGTCTGACCAAGGCTCTTGTCACGGCCCCCCTTGTTCACCGAGTTCTACAGGATGTGAAACTGGATAAGACAGCTCTTGTGCAAAGTTGGTCGACGGAACTTTCCCTTCCCTCTTATCTCCTTGAGCTTTCTACGGAGTCCCTGCTGGGACATGTTTCTGGGCTTCCAGCTTGGTGGAATTTTTGGATGGGTCGATTTGATCAGTCCATGGATTCGTCACGGGCCACTGCACTTTCACATATGCAAGAGGTCTTGAAGCGAATACCTCTCGCCGAAGATCCCTCTGATCTGTACTCCGACGTCGGCTATATTCTCTTGGGGTATGCGCTTGAAGTACTGAAGAAGCAGGATCTTGCACAGCAGTTTCAGAGCCTTCTGGAACTTTTCCAAATGCCATCCAACACACGGCTTGGCTTTGCGCCTAAGCTCAATGGCAGTTCCCTGCAGTATATTCCAACGGGTTATTGTCGGATTCGCGAGCGAAGGCTTCGAGGCGAAGTTCATGATGAAAATTGTGCAGCTTTTCAAGGCATCTCAGGACATGCCGGACTGTTTGGCTCTGGTACGGCCTTGGCTGGTTTTCTCAAATCCATGTATCGCCATCCTTTGGGGCGATCCTATCTGGATGCCAATGAAGCGGTCAGACTTTCAACCCAGCGTGAAAGTCTCTTGGGTCTCAGGCGTGGCAATGGCCGTAGTGCAGAACTCTTCGCCAAAGCTCAAGGAATGGGCCACCTCGGATTTACCGGAACCGCCTTTTGGATTGAACAAAAAACCGGAAAATATGCCATTTTTCTGAGCAACCGAGTGATCAGTGGGCGAGTTTCCTCTCGAATCACCGAGATCCGGCGTTCAGTTTTTCAATATCTGGATGAATGTATTGTTGAATAAACGAGTCGCTATCATTGGTCGAGGGCTTGCGGGCTTAACTCTTAGCTTCCGTATGGCCAAAGCAGGCTTTAAGCCGACAATTTTTGGCAGTGCCAGTGGTCCGGCCAATGCCAGTCGCTGTGCGCAGGGAATCGTCTGCAACAAAGGCCTTATTTTTGCTGAATCTCCCCTGTTTCGAGCCAAACTACAAACATTGCAACATTTGGAAAATTGGCTCCTCAATCTTGAAAAATATAGCGGCATGGTGATTCCTCGAACTTGGATCGGCGTGGATGAACCCTACTGGGACGAAGCGGATTTCCAAAAAACTCTTCAGCGAGTTTATAGGGGCAATTTTTGGGGGTGCTATCGGCCAAGCAATCGATCCCCAAAACTGTGGTCGGAAAGTCTTGAAAATTTTAAGATACCCGCTGGATTTATGCATTATCCGGATGATGCTTGGTTTGATGTTCATGCGACATTGAACGCCCTGGAAAAAGCCAGCGAACGTCTCGGTTCAACATTTGTCGAAGAAAAGATTCAGAGTTTGTTGATTCAACCGGATGATATCACGCTGAAGACAGACACATCCTTACGAACTTTCGATCATATTGTCATCGCTGCCGGCGCAGAGAGCCTCAATCTATTAAAATGCATGGGTGTGGAGTGCCCGAAGTTTTTTTTGGTTGGAGGGCAAAGTTTGTTTTGGGTGAACGATCCTTCGCAGCAAAAAGCGGCAAGGATTCTGGTCAAAGGCAACCTGAGTCTGGCCAATCTGCCTTCTCAATCGATACTCGGTAGTAGTTCCTGGAAGCCAGAGGCCAATAAGGTTCACGATCTTGCTGCTGATAGGGAACAGCTCTTGGGCCAAGCCGAAAGTGCCTTCGGACTTCCTATAGAATGGCTAAAATCTAAGCCCATTCAGGGATCCTCGGGAGTGCGAATTCGTTTCGCCGATCGCATGCCAGCCTTAGGGATTTTGCCTGATGAGTCTCTGAAGGCGAGAGTTTCTGTGTTGACGGGTTTTTATAAAAACGGGCTGCAGCTTGCCGATCTTTGTGCCGAGCAACTGCTACAGGAATTGACCGGCCAATCTTTAAGCGAATTTGGCCAAGCATTTCATGTCGGTCGTTTTTATCGGCAAGAGAGGCGAGCTCCTGGGAGTCCGCCGCGGCACTGCTCACTTAAAAAACAATCCCCGAACTAAGCAGAAGGTCCAGACCAGGTTTTGCCACATGCTTCAGCGAATCCTTGAGATCTTGCTCGGGGGTTTTGCTGGGATCCAAGTTGGTAGCAAAGGTGTCTGTCATGGTTCCGAGACTCAGTTTCGAAGACTGTGAAACTGGAATGTAGATGATGGCCCCGAGGGTAAAGTCGATGGGACCAAAAATAAAGTCTAAGGTCGGCAAGACACGCAATGAAATGGCCTGCAAAGTCGATTTCGCTGAATAGATGACAGTTTCATTGGAATCTAGATCTGATTTTTGCGTGGCATCGAAGCTCACACTGGAGCTGTCAAATTCTAAGCCGTTGCCTAAACGAAAATCGACCACCCCAAAGTCCATGATCAGCCAATAGAAATCAAGCCAGGCTCCGAATGAAGAACCTTTGGTCGAGGTGTCCACATACTGCTCAAAAGTCTTGTCGTTGTTGGCATCGTTATAGTCCGATGAAATCTTTTTGGGAATGAAAAACCGAGAACGCACCCCAGCACTTAGTTGAAACGTGCTGATGCCGAGTCCAAGTTCCAGGCCAACACCTAAGGTTTTTACTGCAGAATCTGCCGACCACAAGCTTTTAACCTGTTGTCCGACAGGCGTTTCATAGATGAGATTCTGGTAGCTGATGGGCCCGAGCAAGGGCAAAATCAAAAGTGGAGTTATGTAGCTATGAGGTTTCTCTTTGGCTCCTTCCGCTACCACCGGGGCTTCACCAGAAATGCCTGGTGCACCCGCAGCAGGTGGCCCGGCTTCAAGTTTTGCCATCATGCCGACGGCCAACTTGGCAAAAAGCTTGTCGCCTTTAATTTTAATAAAGGAGACTTTTGGTTTGGCCGTGCGAATAAAGCTACAGCCCATCTTGACGTTACTCGCATCGTAAAAGCAGACCTTCGATTTTTTGACGAACTTGGTCTCGGTCCCCTCGTCAATCGTGATAACTTTCTTTTCAGCATCAACGTTGGTAATTTTAGCCGCTTGAGCCTGCGCTCCCGCTAAACCAAAGCTGAAGATGATCCATCGGATTGCCTTGAACACAGGTGACCTCACATCTTCTTGTTGATCTTAAAGTGAATCCAATCTTGAGCTGTAATCAACCAGGGAGGGTAATTAGAGCCATCCTTATAGTGTATCTGGTTCGTTTCAAAAACCAGGGTTGCTAGATACTCACCTGCAGCTAGTTTTTGATAATAACTATCAGGAATTACCAAGCTTTCTTGGTCGATTGAGTATTGGCAGCGGAGCATGGTTTTGCTGGCGTCTGCGGTTTTGATAATCAGTTCATAGCGGCTGATTTCTGTCGGATAGAGAATGCTTGGCGTTAAACGAAAGCCTTTGGCATTGGCCTCGACGGTAGGAATGACATTACCGAGCAAGCGGTTTTTTATGACGACCGTCGTGCTTGCATCATTCAGACTGAGATTTGCTATGTAGCCTGGCGGAAATGTTTCAAAGTTGAAACCCTGTCCTTCCCATTTAAAGTTCCATTTCCAATTTTGTTGTCTTTCCACGGATTCATAAACCTGCATCAGTCGGGTCGCAAAGAAGGGATGAATCACAGCGGCAGCTCTGCCGAAGCCGTCGGATGATACTTCACTCAAGCCATGCAGCGGTCTCTTTTGGGTATCTTCAACGGATTGAAATCGTGGGTAAGCAGGCTCGGTCGCAGCTCCGGTCTCGCTGCAAATGACCGGTTCATCCTGGTCGTAGCTGGCGCTCATCTTACTCTTCACTTCACTGAGTGAGACGCTCTTGGGGAATTGATAGGTATAAATTTCATTGCTGTTGCGTGGCGCTACATATCTTGCCACGACCAAGAAGCCAGCCTGGATCTTCGTCAAGTCCTGGTTTTCGCGGAATTCTAAGGGGAAGCCGCTCAGGGCATTGAGGGCTTTAGGCCAAACCGTGATACGAAAGGTGAGCGGGATACCCGCGGTGATAGAGTCAACGGTCAGCTTAATCGCTGTGCTTTGGCCATCATTGGGACAGTTTAATGTCAGAGGTGCGCCGGGTGGCGGTTTGCCGTTGGGATCCTCCGCCCAGTACTCGACACGGCAGCCGTGTCGACCTTTGAGTTGAAAGCTCAGCTCTCCACCGGTCCCAGCCGAGTTCCTGTCGAATTTGATGGATCCCTGTTCCAGAAGCCCATATACCTCCTCACCTTTGAGGTCGGTCCTGATAGAATGGGGCAGCATCTTGCAGGTTACTGAAAGATTAGACAAAAGTAGCAATGTGAGGATAGTTCTCAACACAAGCACGCTCAATGGAAAGCAAAAATGGAAGACGACACTCTCATTTTAGCAACATCGAAATGACCTTAGTAGCCCCCTGGCCTGAACCCCAGTCCTGTCGCCAAAGGAAAGCACCTTGACCATCCGTACCCCGTTAGGTAGCATAAGCTCCCGTCTAGAAAGCAATTCTGAAGCTCAAGGTGTAACAATCCGAAAACACTCCTATTTACGAGAAAAATGATGAGAAAACGTCATCGGACGAAGTACATTTTCGTGACAGGAGGTGTGGTTTCCTCCTTGGGTAAAGGCATCGTTGCTGCGAGCATTGGTGCACTCCTCGAGAACCGCGGCTTGCGTGTGAGCATGACCAAAGTGGATCCTTACCTCAACGTTGACCCGGGAACGATGAGTCCCTTTCAACATGGTGAAGTGTTCGTGACCGATGACGGGGCCGAAACCGACTTGGATATCGGACACTACGAACGGTTCACGAGCGCCAGCCTCACCCGCCTCAATAGTTTTTCGACTGGTCAGATTTACGACCGAGTTCTTTCGAAAGAGCGACGCGGTGACTATCTGGGTGGTACAGTCCAAGTGATTCCCCATGTTACCGATCAAATCAAAGAAAACATCTACGCGGGATCTGAAGGCGCTGATGTTGGAATCGTAGAAATCGGTGGGACTGTTGGTGATATTGAGAGCTTACCATTTTTGGAAGCGATTCGGCAGATTCGTTACGACTTGGGTGAAGAGAATGTCCTTTATATCCACCTGACCTTGGTTCCCTATATCAGCGCGGCTCATGAGCTCAAAACCAAACCGACTCAACATTCGGTCAAGGATTTGCGGCAGATTGGTATTCAGCCGCATATACTTGTCTGTCGAGCCGATCGTCCTGTGCCTCAGGATTTGCGCGAGAAGATTGGTCTGTTCTGTAATGTGAAGCCAGAACGCGTCATTGACGCCTGCGATTTGGATAGCATCTATAAGGTGCCATTGTATCTGCACGCTCAGGGTTTGGATCAAATCATTGTCGATATCCTCAATATCTGGACTCGCAATCCAGAGTTGAGCGAGTGGCATCGTATTGAAGAAGCCATGGATAAACCGAAGACCACAGTTCATGTCGGAATCGTCGGTAAGTATGTGGACGTGATTGACTCGTATAAGTCGATCAATGAGTCGCTGATTCATGCCGGCATCTCCCACCACATTAAAGTCGAAGTCACCTACTTCGATGCAGCGACCTTGAACGCCGATAATGTCGCAGAAAAATTAGCGGGATTGGATGGCGTTGTCGTTCCTGGAGGATTCGGTAATCGCGGTATTGAAGGCAAAATAGCGGCAATCAAATATCTTCGCGAAAACAAGATTCCATTCCTCGGTATTTGTCTCGGCATGCAGCTTGCTGCCATCGAGTTCGCGCGGCATGTCTTGAAGCTTGATCAGGCCGATAGTCAGGAATTCAATCCGAAGAGTCCGCATCAGATCATTCACTTGATGGCCGATCAAAAGACAGTGACAGATTTAGGCGGAACGATGCGTCTTGGGGCCTATCCTTGCCAACTTGCTGCCGGCAGTAAAGCTGCGGCGGCCTATGATGCGGATGCTATTTCGGAAAGGCATCGTCATCGCTATGAATTCAACAATGATTTCCGCGAAGCTTTTGCCCAGAAGGGCATGCGCTTTTCCGGACTGTCCCCTGACGGTCGCTTGGTTGAGATGATCGAATTGGAAGGTCATCCTTGGTATTTGGCTTGTCAGTTCCATCCTGAATTGAAATCCAAGCCAATGAATCCTCATCCACTGTTCAAAGACTTCGTGGCCGCTTCCTTAAATAATCGTGAGCGCAGTTTATGAATCCGGATGAACTGATTCAGCGAGGCCGTGAGGCCCTTCGTGATGAAAGCCAAGCTTTGCTGGCCGCTGCGGAGCGATTGGACCTCGGTTTTGCGGAAGCTGTTGAATTGATGCGTGTTTCACAGGGTAAAGTGGTGGTCTGCGGACTTGGAAAATCAGGTCATGTCGGTCGCAAAATAGCGGCAACGCTAGCTTCCACCGGCACGGCTGCCTTCTTCCTGCATCCCTCGGAAGCTTTGCATGGCGATCTTGGGATGCTCCAAACGACCGATGTCCTGCTCGTGATCGCTTTTGGCGGTGAAACACGCGAGACGCTAGAGGTTGCCAAATATGCTCAGCGGCGACGCATTCCTGTGCTGGCTTTGACTGGCAAAGCCCAATCCTCCTTAGCCAAGATCGCAGATGTGGTTATTGATGGCTCTGTGGCCCGGGAAGCCTGCCCCTTGAATTTGGCTCCAAGCAGCTCGACAACGGTTGCCATGGCCCTGGGCGATGCTTTGGCGATTGCTCTGATGCATGCTCGAGGGTTTCAAGAACAAGACTTCGCTCGTTTTCATCCGGATGGCAGTTTGGGACGACAGCTGTCGCTGGTCCAAGACCATATGCGAACCGACTTGGCTCCACTGTCTCCAAGTGACAGTTTCGACCGGGTTATCGCTGTCATCACAGCGCAAAACTATGGAATTGCCGGTGTTTTCGATCCTGAAAAAGGTTTGATTGGAGCGATCACAGACGGTGATCTTCGTCGAGCTCTGCAGGGATCACGAGAAAAAGTATTCACGATGTCGGCTCTAGCTCTGATGACGGCCAAGCCGAAGACGATAAGCCCTGATCGTCTTGCACTCGATGCTGTGCGGGTCATGGAAGATTTCCGTATCACCTCGCTTTTCGTTGTTGATTCCAGCAAAAAAGTTCTCGGTATCATTCGTATGCATGATTTACTTGCCGCAAAGATCGTCTGATCTCGCTGCCCAAGCAAGATTCCTAAGGGGCGATCCGCCCTTTTTGCTTCCTACACCGTGTTTTGGAGCTAGGCTCAGCTTATGATAAACTACTCGAAAGGCCCAGCAGGGCTTTGACGGGGGTCGCTTGGGAAAGAATATTATTGTTGCACTCTTTGTGGCCATACTGGCCGCCTCGATTCTGGTTTTCATCCAGAGAGATAAGCACGTTAAAAAGGATCATCCTGTAAACAAAGACCGTGTGCCGCGTATTAGTCTGGAGGACTTTACGGTTTACAAATACGAACAGCACAAGACAGTCTCAACCTTGAGTGGTCGATTTGCTAATTTTGTCGACCCTGACACGCTGGAGATTTTTGGGTCTATTCAAGGCTTCAACCATCAGGCGAAAAAGAAGGAATTTTTTGCCTCTGAGTCTGTTACAGTTCATTTCGCCTCCAAAGGCGTGGTGGATTTGGTACGAAATAGCCGCATCATTAAGACCGAAATAGAGAATCAGGTGAGGTTTGGCTATGACGACATTATTCTCTATACTGACTACGCGAAGTTTTTGAATGAAGAAGATCGCTTGATTTCCGACCTGCCCGTGCGCATCGAGGGGCCACAAGTGGAGTTGAAAGGTGACAAGGGTTTCGAGTTTAATAATAAAACCGGTGATCTTAAAGTCTTTGGACCACTTGAAGGGACCATGCGTGGCGCTGAAAAATTGCAGTAAATCGCGAGTTTTTCTACTCACTCTTCTGCTTTCGTTCGCACCCCATATCTTGCGCGCTGATATCATTGACGATATCAATCAGCTCGAGCCCAAGAAAGAAAAGCCCAATCCGAACAATCCGGCACCGAAAGCTCCAGACAAAAAGCCTGCACCCTTAGATCTGGGAGCTGAACCTCAGGAAAGTCCGAAACCTGCTGGACCTGAGCTCAAGCCATCAGGAAAAGCTGCCGGTGCTGATAAGTCCAAAGATAAGAAATCGGTGGAACGTGCTCGTCGCGATGCGCCTATCCATCTGGCGAGTGAAGGCACCTCAACCTATTCACGCAATGGGGCGGTGGTCCATCTGCAAAAGAATGTGGTGATCACGCAGGACGATGTTCGGCTGCAGTCCGACGAGGCCAAGGTTCTCTTTACGAATAACAAAAAAGAAAACAATAACTCGGTGCAAACGGTTGAAGTAAACGGCAAGGTCAACCTTTCTCGATTTGCCAAGGATCCGACGGAGCGAGTTACGGCGAAAAGTGATCGAGCCATCTTTGAAAATGATACGCAAAAGGTCACGCTGGATGGCAATGCCAGACTTTGGAAAGATGGGCATCTGATTCGCGGTGATCGCATCGTCTATGAGATCATTACGGGGACGATCAAGATTGATCGGGCTCAAGGCGTTGTGCAACCGGAGAAGACTGGAAAATGAGCGAAAAGCTAATTCTCGAAGCGCGGGAGCTCAGAAAATTCTTCCGATCTCGCGAAGTTGTTAAATCTGTAAGTTTTTCTGTCAACCAAGGTGAGGTTGTTGGGCTGCTCGGACCGAACGGGGCTGGCAAAACCACCAGCTTCTATATGGTCGTTGGATTGCTTTTTCCCAATGAAGGTCAGGTCTTGCTGGGTGGTGAAGACATCACCGACAAGCCCATGCATCTAAGGGCTCGCCAAGGTATCAGCTATCTGCCGCAAAATATGTCGATCTTTCGTAAGTTGACCGTCGAAGAAAACCTCCGGGCCATCATGGAAGTTGTGGGTATTCCTACCCATGAGCGGAAAGAGTCGATCGAGCAATTGCTCGGCAAGTTCCAAATCAGTCACATCGCCAAGTCCCTCGGGGCGTCACTTTCCGGCGGCGAGCGGCGCCGAGTAGAAATAGCTAGAGCTCTGATAATTAAGCCAAAATTCCTGCTTTTGGATGAACCCTTTGCAGGTATAGACCCAGTTACAGTTCAAGAAATACAAAAAATAATCGAAAAGCTAAGGGACGAGGATGGATTGGGGGTTTTGATCACTGACCACAATGTCCGCGAGACACTGGGGAGCTGCGATCGGGCCTACATTCTCACCAGTGGGCAGATTATTGCTCATGGCAAGCCTCAAGCTATAGCTGCTGACCCAAAGGTCCGTAGTGTGTATCTTGGGGAGAACTTCCGAATGTGAGAGGCTTTGCGGCGGCAAAGCCCCCGCAATGATCAGGTGATACGCTATGGCATTGGATCTCAAACAGTCGCTTAAACTCAGTCAGCAGCTGCTGATGACCCCACAATTGCAGCAGGCGATCAAGCTGCTTCAGCTGTCGCGTCTTGAGCTCGAAGAATTCGTGACCCAGCAGCTGGCGGAAAATCCAGTGCTTGAAGAGGGAATCACCGAATCGATGGAAGAACGGATTTCCGTCGAAAGGGAACGGGAGCGAACAGAAGATCAAGTTGTGAACGAACGCATGAGTGAAGCGGCCAATATTGTCGAGTCAACTGGCGGTGATGATAAGCCTGGTGACATGGACTGGGAAACCTTTGCCCGAATGCAGGACTTCAACAATTCGCCGACCAGTTCGTCCAAGCGTGATGGCGATGATGAATTTCCCAGCTATGAGAATCTCTCCAGAGCCGGCACCCTTCAGGATTATCTGATGGCGCAGATTGGTGAGATGGATCTCAATGATGATGAAAAATTAGCTGCTGGCCTCGTGATCGGCAATATCGATGATCGTGGCTACCTGCAATCTCCTATGGAAGATATCAGTCAAAAAGACAACATCCCCCTCGATCTAATCGAAGATATGCTAGATGTCGTGCAGCATCTGGACCCCAGTGGTGTCGGGGCACGTGATCTTAAAGAATGTTTGAATTTGCAGCTTCGTCTCGGACGTTTGAAAAATGGTATTGTCGAAAAAATTGTCGACAACCACTTGGTTGAGCTGGAGACCAGGAACTTTCAAGCGATTGCCAAATCCTTGAAAATCACCCTGGAACAAGTGATCGAGAACGTTCAGATCATTGCCGAGTTGGAACCGATTCCAGGCAGGCAGTTCGGTGGTCTGGAAGCTCAGTATGTGGTTCCCGATGTTTATGTGTTTAAGGTTGCTGGTGAATGGATTGTGACTTTGAATGATGAGGGTCTTCCCCATCTCAAGGTCTCGAAGATGTATGAAAAGATGGCAGGCAAGACGGCTGGTGCGAACAAGGACTACCTGCAAGACAAATTGAAGTCCGCGCATTGGTTGATCAAGTCGATCCAACAACGGCAAAAGACAATCCTGCGTGTGACCGAAAAACTGGTGGAACGGCAGAAGGATTTTTTTGAGAAGGGTGTTGAGTATCTTAAGCCCATGGTTCTGCGGGATATTGCCGATGATATCGGTATGCATGAATCGACCATCAGTCGTGTGACCAGCAACAAATATGTGCACACGCCGCAGGGTATCTTCGAGCTCAAGTACTTTTTCAACAGTTCCGTGTCCATGTCCAGCGGCGACTCTCTGGCCAGCGCTTCCGTGAAAAAGATTATTTCTGATATCATAGGTAAAGAGGATCCTCGTCATCCCCTCGCCGACCAAAGAATCGTGGAAATACTCGAGGAACGCGGCATTCAACTAGCCCGCCGAACTGTGGCTAAATATCGAGAACAATTAGGAATATTGCCGAGTAGCAAGCGGAAGAAATACTATTGATGAACTGGCTTTGGACAGGATGAGACCATGACTTCCCAGGAAGCCGACCCTCAAGATGGACCCCTTCTGGTGATTGTCACTGGCCTTTCCGGGGCCGGCAAATCCACAGCGATCAAAGCGCTCGAAGATCTCTCCTTTTTTTGTATCGACAACCTCCCCTTTCAATTGGTTGACCAAGCTCTGGATCATTTGCTCGCCAGCAAGAGCTCACCCCAGCGCTATGCTTTGGGAATGGATGCTCGTGATCAGGACTTTGTCGATGGCTTTGCTGACTTGCAGGCTCGGCTTCAAAAGAAGATAAAGCTGGATGTCCTTTTTCTCACCAGCTCTGCGGAGCAAATTGCCGAGCGCTTCAGCACCACGAGGCGCAAGCACCCTCTGCTCGATTCAGGTGGGCAACTGATTGCCGCCATTCGTCGTGAAATTCATGCTTTGCAACCGGTCGAAAAGCTTGCCGATGTGTCGTTTGATACCAGCACCTGGAGCGTGCATTTTCTCGCTCGTAAGGTCGAGGAACGCTACTCAGGCAAAGTCCTTGGCCGTCAGCTGCATGTGAATATCACCAGCTTTGGCTTTAAAAACGGCCAGCTCAATCCCGCTGACACGATCTTTGATGTTCGTTTTTTGCGCAATCCTTTTTTTGATCCACAGCTCAAGGATCGAACGGGATTGGAACAGCCTGTTGCCAACTATGTGTTTGCGGATCCCAATGCCGAAGTCTTTTTGAAAAAATTGATCGATTTGCACAGTTTTCTCTTCCCAGAATACTACAAGGAAGGGAAACACTACTTTCGCATTGGGATTGGCTGTACGGGAGGCAAACACCGCAGTGTGGCCCTTGCCGAGCGTTTGGCGATGGAATTAGCGGGTCTTGGCTTGCCGCAGATCGCTATCAGTGTGAATCATCGGGATATTGACGTGGGATTCTGAACCGTTCCAACCAACTTAGCCAAATCTATCCATGACTGGATTTTCTTGGCTACCGAAACCCGAACAGCTGGGTTTCTGGTCCCTCCTCACCCTGAAGCACAACGCAGTGCTTCAGGTATTCGAGCTTTCCTGGTCTCAATATAGGACTTGTGTAGCGAAGGGTATCCCTCCGCCAGGGAAAGTGCGCGCACCAAAGGAAGAAGGGGACGTTTATCAGGTTCGATGAGAAGTTTTCGAATCGCTAGGCGATGGTCACTGTAGAATCCCCAAACATGCCTCGGACACGATGTGAATCGGGTCCTTTCCGATATCATAGCTTGTATCGGGAGGGTGCCTTGAAAGACTCCTAGCCCTTCGGAATATCCTTGGGCGCGGCGAGCGATCGCCAAAGCGGCTTTCTCATGACTGGATATAGCTAAACCCTGATACTTATAGGCGCCTATGAGACTCGTATAAGCCGGGTCGATTGGAATCAGCTCGATACCATCAGCACGTGTTCTTGAATGGACACTCTGGTGGAATTGAGCGTAAGCAAAGGCGGAGAGAAAGGAGCGACGAACTTTGGGCTGTTCCCTGAGCGTCTTCTTTTTCTCTTCAAAATCAAGCTCCTCGATGACCAGTGCCTTACCTTTACTTTGGCAGTGCTCCGCAAGAACCGCGGACAAATCGCCGATCAGGGCTTCGGTTTGCGTGGCTCGAAGATTTTTAAAATCAAAGGGAAGAACGAAACTATCGACAAAATTGCCGAAGCGATCCGTCTCTGCTACGGCCAGATGATCGGCGTTCAGGTCAACGCCAATGACTCCAAGGTCTCTGCGTGTGATCAGCTCGGGAGCCGGCAGGCCAAAACTGGCCTGGAGGTAGTAAGCTTTCTCTGCGGTTTTTTCATTCACCCTTCGCACTAAGCGATACGAGATGGGCGATGTACTCTTTCGGTTTTTATTGAGAGCTGGATCGGGACAAGCCAAGGCTGCAAAAAATTCATCTCGCAGATGCTCAGGAAAATTGATCTTCTCGAGTGTAAGATGGGTTCCCATGTCCTTGAAGGGCAGGGCATTGGGCAAACGAAGGCGCACAGCCTTGAGCTTGGGATCATACTGGACGGTTTGATTGCCGGCGGTTTCGTCAGACGATCCAATGAAGAAGGCCTGCGACGATCTGTGCTGGCGAAATTCTGTCAGCCACTCTTGGTGGTTCGATAGCTTGGCAGCCTCCAGATGAAACTGCTTTCGAAATACGGCTTTGCTTCCAAAGCACAGTGAAGGCGAGAAATTTTCATCCAGCTTTTGAAGTTTATTCCCCAGAATATCCAGACGGCGCTTTTTTTGATGAAGGATCGAGCGCTGCTGGGCCACATCCTGCTTCAGGTTGATGGTGAACTGAGTCTTAATTTTTGCCGGCATTTTCGGCTTTTTTTGTTTTGACCCGGCTTGTTCTTTCCACTGCTTGACCTTAAGTCGATAGGTGTCTATGGCTTTGATTGT
>JBGSTF010000083.1:0-56773 GCA_041736645.1 Oligoflexus sp.
GTTGAGGGTTGATCAACCAGCTGCCACGAACATTAAATGCTACAGCCATATGAATCAGCGATTCCTTGACAGCGTGCAATAGAGACTCGCGCTCACGCTCAGTGGCAAAGCCACGACGCTGCTTTTCTATGCCGAGAATCTCAACTGCGGCCGACAGTTGCTCGCCTCGGTCAAATCTTTGCAGCGCATTTTGCATGCGGCTACTCAATAGATCAATTTTCGTTTTCTCGTAGCTCACAAACTTAAGCTGCCGCGTGCTCACCCAGCCGGCCAAATCGTGAACTCGAATATTCAAAATCCAATCGCCGGATTCCGGAATGAGAAAGGGACGACTCTGATCCAAAGTTTGGCAGCGCTCCTCAATTGCACCCTTGGCGCGCAGGCAGTATTCGACTGGCTGCAGGCTTTCGTCACTGCTGAGGCGCAGGGGAAAACCTGGTTCAAAGCTGTAAACATTGTCATTGTCAGCGACAGACAGTAGACCCAACCCCTGTTCCAAATTCAAGGATAGCGATGGCGCTTTGCCATCGAGAGCAGCAGTGCACTCCTGGACAATCGGGGCATTTTTTAACATGCTGCGCAAGGATATTTTCAAATGGTAGCGACCAGCTTTAAGTCCACTGTGATGCAGATCCAATAATTCATCCTTGGGCAATATGCTAGCTGCTGATTCATAAGACTGCCCATCGGTATCGGTAAGTTCAGCTTGCAACTCACTGGTCTCGGCCAAGTATGGTAAGCTTGAGCGATAGCGGATCTGGGTTTGGTTGGTACGGCCTGTGATGTCCTGAATGCTTTGACAGTCGCTTTCAAAGGTCCAGTGCTCAGCATCCAGTAGAGGAATTTTATGATCGGTTGCATCGGCGATGCGAAGGTAAAAAGCCTGCTTGCTCTGTCCCGTCACTGAGCCCATCAGATAGCTGTCAGCAGGCAGATCCTTGGGCACTTCCACGCAATTTTTGGAACTGACGCGCAGGGACCGTTTTCCCGTCGAGTTGCCCACATAAGCCAGCAATCGTCCGCCGTCGACTGAGCTAATCAATTGCCAGTAAGTGTTATGCTCTGTATCGGCCTCCTCACCACAGGTTCGACGGATGCCATCAAAAACCAGACTGAAGCGCTGACAAGCTGATAGGAGTTGTTGCGATACAAGGAGCAACAGGACTCGCAGAAGCAATTTTTGGGTGTGAGTGCTCAAAGCAATTGTTAAGTTCAAACCGATCCCACCTTAATTTCCTCAAGAAATTGAGTTCCATAGTGTGACGAAGATCTTTGCTTTAAGTTGCAAATCTCGCGATTTTGGCATCAACGGTCAATTTGGTCTCGTTCACAAGACCTTGGTTGAGGTCATTGCGGCATCTCTATATCCGTCTCGAGCCCACGGATTCTAGCAAAGTTCACATTCAGCATCAATGCCCAATTGACACGACTAGCCAAGCTAAGGCCACTACCGCGCTAGGTGCAGACACCGGCGTGGATACTTTATAGCGGCTCAACTGCTGAAGGGGAACTCCAATCCAGTCTTCTTGAGGAATGATGGGGCATACTCAAAGCACTGACGCTATCTCAAGAAGTGATAGCTTAGCTCTGATTGCCTTGTCGACTTCCATCATCAGAAATTAACCAAACTTGCGCTCGGACCGTTTTCGTACTGGCTTCGCAGTATTTTTGCCATGGATTCGTCGTAAGCTCGAACATGGACGCAACCTAGGAGGTTTTGCTTGGTTAAAATATCGAGACATTTCAAAAAAATAAGCCTTTTCTTTGGACTCGTGCTGGGCCCGCTGACGGCCTATTCTCAGGCACAAACGGGACCGGTAGAGTCGAGTCGAGAGAACCGTGGGGACGGCCGGTATACTCTGCTCCTCCAGCCCTTTGGTCTAGGTGAGGGTATTCAGACAGCAGGACGACTCGAATACGCGCAAACTGCTCAGAAACATTTTGGTCTCATGTATCAGAGTGGCGAAGAATTGTCGGATCTTTTTGATACATACTCGGCCCATTCGAATTTGCTAGCGGTTTATGCCAGAGAGTTTGTGGGAAATAGTTTTTACCTGGAGGCTGGCCTTGCCACTCATCAAAAACATGTCAGAACCCTCGATTATACTTATGACTTCAGAGCCAATGGCTCACTCGGCGTCGCCTACTATGAAGAGCAAAAGTATACCCGTAGTGACTTTGGTGTGCTGTTTGGTATCGGCAACCAGTGGCAATGGGATAATTTCACTCTGGGCTGTGAGTGGGTAGGAGCTTATGTACCTATCGGAGCAGCGGGGTTTGCTAGCAAAGCGCAACGGCACTACGATAACGGGCTTATCGAGGATGTCAGCCCGAATAAGCGGAATAATAAAATGGTAACTTCGCTGCGCGCTTTAAACTTTGCCCTGGGTTGGCAGTTTTAAGGCTCCTCAAAAAGTCTTCAATTTAAGAGAGCCATCTCTCAGTGGACTTTTGGTAATATCAAAATGCGAACGAAGGAATTGGCCGAGGACTGTTGGAACTATTGCGTGACGCCCTACCCAATATTTGTTAATTTGACGTCTCACGAACCATCAAAAAGGGATTCTACGATGCCTCAGTTCTCGATTCATGACGATATTCGAAAGATTCCCATGGTAGTCGACGCCTTTCTCGAAATCGAACCAGCCATAAACAATAACGCACTTGGCAATCTATCGCGTATCAGAAATAATCCGCAGGTTTTTACCAACTACAAAATCTTTCTTGTTTCGGATAGAGACCACGTCTATGCCTACGCTCATCATATTCAGCCGTTCCCGTTGATTCTTGCTAACTCCAGCCCCGAGGCTACCATCTATATGGCAGAAGGGCTGCGAGACCACAACCAAGCAGTGCCGTCCGTGCATGGGCTTACTAAGGTGGTCAATGAATTCTTGAAGGGCTGGCCCGAGTTGATCACCAGAGCGCGCGAACGGGAAACACAGGGCCTCTATCGTCTGGATCGGGTGATCTTACCCCCGAAGACCGGCGCCGCATTCGGTCTTGCCAACTTTGACGATTTGCCCCTGCTGGCGGAATGGCACAAAGCATTTTGTCAGGAAACCGGTGATTTCGTGATGGACGACAACGCACTGCAGAACCTTATCCAATCGCGCATTGAGTCGCGAGATCTTTTTTTATTGCGTCTCGATAAACGGCCAGTGAGCATGGCTTCGATCACCCGCAAAATTAAAGAGGGGCGTGTGATCAGCTTTATTTATACACCGCCGAAAGACCGAGGGCATGGTTATGCCGCAGAGCTAACAGCAATGCTAAGTGCCATGTGCCTCGAGAACGGCCATCGCTTTTGCTGCCTCTTCACGCAGATGCATAATCCTATTTCCAATAAGATCTATCAGAAGATTGGCTATCAATGGGTCGATGAATTCTTGATGGTGAAATTCGCAGAGCACTGATTGAAGTATGCCCGCCCCCCCGACCACAGGTACCTACAAAAACCTCGTCAGGAGCAAAAAGAAAAGGGAGGATCCACCCCCCCATGCGCCTTCATGACTTACCCTTGCCCTGCAAGCCCCACCCGACCCTTTCCTTTCCGCCATTTTCCATTGAATTCAGGCCTCTTCTTGCAACTCTCTCATAGGCTAAAGTTCTTGGCCCTGCTAGCTTAGAGGCCATTGTAAAGTTCCTGTGAGGAGTCGCTTATGAAATGTTTTCGATATTTGGCTTCAGTCCTCGTTTCGACTGTTCTCGTTCCTTCTGCCGTCTTCGGAGTCGAAGGCATGTGGCAGCCCGAGCAATTGCCATTGATAAGTAAAGATCTCAAAGCCAAGGGCCTCGAGCTTGCTCCTGAAAGCTTGAACGACCTGACCGCATATCCCATGAATGCGATCGTCAGCCTCGGCGGCTGCAGCGCTTCGTTGGTTTCACCCTTGGGCTTGGTCATCACCAACTATCACTGCGCTTATGGGTCCATTCAATTCAATTCCACTCCGAAAAACAATCTGATCGAACAGGGTTTTTACGCCAAGACCCAGACAGAAGAACTGCCAGCCGCACCGGGCAGCCGTATCTTCGTCACGGAGTCTATAGAAGACGTCACCAGCAAAGTGCTCGGCGGTCTAGAAGGCCTTTCGGGGCTCCAACGCTTCCAAAAAATCGAACAGCATCGTAAAGCCCTGATCAGCGCTTGCGAAGAGAAAAAAGGCTATCGCTGTCGCATCGATGCATTTTTGGGAGAGAGCAGCTATCGCCTTACGCAACAGCTGGAAATCAAGGATGTTCGCCTTGTCCAGGCGCCTCCCGCTGCAATTGGCAAATTTGGTGGGGATATAGACAACTGGATGTGGCCGCGACACACCGGTGACTTTGCTTTTTATCGGGCTTATGTCGATAAAAATGGAATGCCGGCTGACTACAGTGAGACCAACGTCCCATTTAAACCGAAGAGCTACCTGAAAATCGATAGCAAGGGCGTTGATGAAGGCTCATTTGTTATGGTTGCCGGCTATCCTGGTCGCACCAATCGCCACCGGCTGGCCACTGAAGTCGCCTATACCTTTGAAAAATCCAATCAAGAGACCAAGGACTATCTGGACCGCCGCATTGCTCTCATTGAAAAGATGGCAGCGAAAAAACCCGAGCTCGGTTTGAAATATGCCAATCAATTAGCCGGCATGAATAATGTCAGCAAGAATATTGAAGGCGAACTGGAAGGTTATAAAGAAGTCGACCTTTTGAGTCAAAAACATGCTGACGAAAAGAACTTGCTCCAAGGTCTTCGCGAAGAAAACAACAAAACAGCTATCGCGGCCATCGAATCCCTCGAAAAGCTTTTGCAGGAAGACCAGCTGCAGGATCAGTTCAATGGTTACTGGCGCAAGGCTCAGGACTCCGACCTTCTGCGGACAGCCCAAAGGCTTTATCGATTGGCGCGCGAACGAGCTAAGCCTGACGCCGAACGCGAGGCTGGCTATCAGGAGCGCGATCTGGTGATGATGAAACAGGGACTCATGGCTTTGACTCGACGCTTTGATCCCGCAGTTGATCAGGCCCTGTGGACTCTCGGGCTAAGTGAGGTAAAAAAGGCTGACAGCAAAAATCGCGAACTTTTGCCGACTCCTATCAAAAAATTCCTTGGCAAAAATAATGCCGAATTGGGCAAAACCTTCCGAACTTTCTATAAATCAAGCATCCTCACCGATGAAAAACAGCGTCTCGCTTTGATGCAAGCAGATGCCAAGCTGCTCGAGTCTCTCAAAGATCCTTTTATGCAATTGGCGGTGGCCCTCTATGACGACAGCATCAAGCTCGAAAACGCTGAAAAAGATCGCCGTGGCCGTTTCCAACAATTCCGCTCCGATTACATGCAAACACTGGTCGCTTACCACGCAAAACAAGGCAAGGTCATCTATCCAGATGCCAATTCTACTCTCCGCATCACCTACGGCAACGTGAAGGGCTACACCAATCGTAAGAATCTGAGCTTTACGCCGTTTACTAGGCTCGAGGAAGTGAGCATCAAGCACACCGGCAAAGAGCCATTTAATGCCCCCAAAAAACAATTGGACCTGATCCAATCCAAGACTTACGGAGCCTATGCTTTAGCGAGTTTGAAAACTGTTCCGGTTAACTTCCTCAGTGATTTGGATACGACCGGCGGCAATTCAGGGTCGGCAACATTGAATAGCAAAGGGGAGCTGACCGGCCTGCTGTTTGATGGCAACATCGAGGGACTTCTTTCCGACTGGAGCTTTCAACCAGCAGTCACGCGTTCGATTCATGTCGATATTCGCTATATCCTTTGGAACCTGGAATTTATCAACGGAGCCAAACCTTTGCTGCTAGAGCTTGGTGTCAAAACCAAGGATTTAGCTCCGGCTCACTGATCAGGGTTTCAGACTGGCCTTGAGACTCTTGCGTTCCTTTAAAATTTGCCAACAATCGATAGCTATCGCCATACAGGCGATAGCCGCAGCCCCAAAATAGGCGGCTCCAGGCACCTGAACGGCTGTCGTAGGAGCGGTAAAGTGCACATAGAGTTCCGTGTAGATGAAAGGTGCAATGATACTCGCTAGGCTCGCCAGCGACACGAGGCTACCCTGCAATTCGCCTTGTTCGTTGATGGGGACTGATGCGCTCAGCAGTGATTGCAGGGCAGGCCCACCTATTCCAGACAAAACAGTCACGGCAATGATCACATAAAGCATCCACCCCTGAGTGGCCAAACCAACCCCTAAAAATGCAATCATTGTCCATAAAAGCCCGATCGTCAGCGATCGACGCTCACCCCATTTGGCAATCACGTATCGCGGCAGCACAGCCTGTGAAATAGCAAATATCACACCCACAAAAGACAGCGAAACTCCCACTTGCCACGCCGACCATCCGAATTTTTGTTCGGTGTAAAGAGTCCAGTTCACGGGATGCACCAGACCGGCAATGTTCATGAGAAAATAGACCCACAAAAGAAGTAGGCCGCTGGACGGTCGCAAAATCTTGCTCAGAGCGCTAAAAGGATTGAGTCGCCTCAGCTCAACCATTCGCCTTTGATCCTTAGGCAAAGATTCGGGCAGAACCAAAAGACCGAATAGAAAATTGGCAATATTGAGTATGGCTGCTGCTACGAAAGGAGCTGTATGGCCGAGCGAGCCAATCAGCCCGCCAATCATAGGCCCGGTAATGAATCCAAGCCCCCAAGCTGCTCCGATCATTCCAAAATTGGTGGATCGGGTTTTATCGTCGCTAATATCAGCCATATAAGATGAGGCAACCGTCATACTCGCCCCTGTCAGACCGGAGATCATACGACCCAAAAACAAGATGCTTAAATTGGGGGCGTAGCCCATGATCAGATAGTCCAATCCAGCGCCCAATAGCGAAATAAGCAGGATCTTGCGACGCCCAAACCGATCGGACAAAGCACCCAGCACGGGAGCAGCTACAAACTGCATCAATGCATAGCTGCCGATAAAAAGACCAAAATATCGACTCACTTCACCCGGTTGATCGGTGAAGCGCCGAAAAATATCCGGCATCACTGGAATCAAGATACCAATCCCCATAGCGTCTAAAAGGATAGTAAAAAAGATAAAGCGTACTCTGGCTTTCGCATTGTCCATGATCTTGGCCTCGGTCGAACGAGCTATTGTGGATGATTCCGTCTGGATTTTTGAGAACCTTAGCAAAAATGAACCATCAATAAAAGCGAGGATTCCCAGCGCAATTTTTCATGGGAACACTTCATGCAAGAGGATCATGGCGTCGATTCTATGCTTTACAGCTAAAATGGAATGGGACCTCCTGCCCAATAACAGATACGTTTTGAACTTTTTCAAGGGGGTCTACTTGTAACATTGACGAGGTGCTCGCGTGAATATTTGGACTGCAGAGAAAAAACCTATCGTCGTTGGTATGCTTTTGGATGGTCATGATGAGCCTCTTTTAAAGACGGCCCTGTCCTTAGCGAAGCATTTGCATTCTTGCCTCGAGATTGTGCACTGTTTTGCCGAACCCATTGAATACTCTCTTCAAGGGGAGGTCTTTCCCAATGCCAATGGAACCAAGGATCTTCATGCCAAGCGTTTGGGCGAAAAGATCGCTGTGCAATTTTTAGAAGATTTGGTCCGAAATCAAAGTTCAGAGATTAATATTCATATTCACATCGAACGCGGGGATCCCGCGGAAGATCTGTCCCGGGTTGCTAAAGAAGTGTCCGCGGGAATCATTGTCTGCGGTCTACGCAATCATTCCTCGGCCCGAACTCTCAAAGGGATGTCGACGGCTCTTTCCCTAGCATTCTATGCCCCCTGCCCGGTCCTTATCCTACCATCGTCCAGCGAGATTGATTTCGACCAGGGGATAAATATACTCATTTCAGATAGTCTTGGCGGGGAAGGTTGGCTCGTCCTTGAAAGTGGCCTGCGTCTGGCGCGAAGTCTGGATACTCGTTCGGTTTCGCATGCATATGTTCTCAAAGCAAGCAGGGATGATATTGACATTGTACTGCGAGAGATGAGGGAAGGACCCAAGCAAGATCCGCTTACGCAAGATCTCGTCACCCATGAATCCCTTGAAAAATCACTGCTCCATAAAATCCATGAAGAAATTCTCTATCGATTCCACAACTCGTCTTGCTCACAGCATCTTCTCTCTCGATATCACCCGATTGCGGCCTTAGGAGATCTGGAGAGTGAGCTTCATCGAATCATTGAGGAAACGTCCTCTCAGCTGATCATTATCGGGCGGCACCAATTTTATCACAAGAAAACTTTGAATTTGGATCGCATACCCTATCGGGCCATCATTGAAAAAAAAGCCGGTCTTCTGATCATTCCAGATGGAGAACTTGCTCATTTGCATGCCTCCCATCATCAATGGGAAGGGAACACCCATCCTTTGGAATACCATTGGCATTAGAGTCCAACCTATCCGGCTGGGCTTTTTACCCATTCGTTAAGAATCCGCAACAACTCCCGGCAAAATCGAAAAGTCGATACATGGGAGTGCGCATGCCGGGTCGGCATCACTCACTTTCGCAGTCTCAACTCAGAGCGTCTCAGCGTTCCGGGATCCATCCTGATCTCAGGAAGTGTTCACTCTGATGAAAGAAGCTTGCCTTTCTAAAGCCAAGTCGATAGTCAGGAGAGGCTTCAATAACTCTCGGGAAAGGATAGCCTCATGAAATTTTCTTTCAATGTATGGTTACGCTTGAGCTCTCTAGCTCTTGCACTGGCGGCAGGAACTGCTGCTGCACAAGTCAGCGTCGAAACATCTGCCATTTGTCAGGAGCTTGATGCAGCTGATGTCGGAAACCCCGCATGGGGAGTGCAGAACTTTGATAGCAGCAAAGATGCGTTTGTGGTTTGCTTTGATAGCCGTAATTTTTCGATCCAATTCCGGGGCATTCTCCCCCTTTTTGGCAATGGAACGTCTGCCGTTTCTTTGGATGATCTGCTCAATCTTTCAAGTCTGACCCAACAGGGTTTTCAAGTGAAACTCTCGCCTTTTCTGGGCGGACAGAAATCACTCGTCGTTGATTTTATAGAAATGCCTCTATCTATTACATCGAGCAATGTCGATGCCCTTCTCGGCCCTGGCCAAAGAACCGAAACGATAGAACATGTCTGCAAGATTGAATACAAGACGGAGCGCGTTTGCAAACAAGTTCCTGTAGAAAAATGCAGCATCGTCTACGGTCGTCAGGTTTGCAGCACTAGCTATGAAACTCGCTGTGAGGATGTAAGCAAACCAGTTCAGGTCTGTGTTGATCGACCGGTCGTAACTGTCACTCGTTACTTGCCCGCACTCGTGGGAGTTAAAGAACGTGCCCCTGGTTTATGCGCTCGTGGAGACATTGAAAAACGCTCTCGTGTTGTGTACGGACGTACAATTGAAGAGTATCGTTGCTGTGAGAAAGTCATTGTCTATGGTCGCGAGCAAATCACCTGCAGCGTCTGGCAAACTCTCTGAAAGATTTTTTTGAAGGATAGGAAGGCAATCCACAGCAAGCTTTAAGGATGGACCGATCGGCTTGGAGATAGAACTGTCCCTGGTCGCCAGGGTCAGTTCTGACTCATTTTTTTGCTTCGCATAGCATTTGCTGCGATAACCATTTAGAGAGTATTGGCTAGGGATTGTCCATTTTGCTTATCAAACAGATGCAAAGCATCTAATTCAAAAGAGCAATCGAGAGTGCGTCCCAACTCGGGTCTTTGCGTGAGGGGAACGTGAAAGTTGAAGGCACTTTCTCCTGCTTGAGCCTTCACCAAGACCTCGGCGCCGTGAATTTCGGTCGCCAGCACTTTGGAAGGTAGAAAGCCTCGTTGATCCTGCCCTTTCGCTCCCACCCCGATATCACTGGGACGTATGCCTGCCGTGACGACTTTACCCGGGCTCACTTTGGGCCAGAGTTTTCTCGGTACGGGAATACGGATCGGTCCCTTCTCGACGAAATACTGTCCCGCTTGTTCACCAACCGTCGCCTCAAAGAAATTCATAGCTGGGCTGCCGATGAAACCCGCGACGAAGGTATTCACTGGATGCAGAAAGACGTCGGTCGGTGTGCCGACCTGTTCAATCACACCATTGCGCATGATCACAATGCGATCGGCCAAGGTCATGGCTTCGATCTGATCATGGGTGACATAGATCGTGGTTGTTTTCAGCTGCTGATGAATGCTTTTCAGCTCTTCGCGCATCTGCGCCCTGAGTTTGGTATCAAGGTTCGACAGCGGCTCATCGAACAGAAAGAGTTCTGGATTTCGGACCATGGCACGGCCCATGGCCACCCGTTGCCGTTGCCCACCAGAAAGCTGCGATGGCTTACGGTTCAAAAACTCGGATAGTTCCAGCATTGCTGCAACGCGCCGCACCTTTTCATCAATCTCAGCCTTAGCGAGTCCAGCGATTCGCAGAGCAAACGATATATTCTCATAGACAGTCATATGCGGATACAAAGCATAGGACTGAAAAACCATTGCCAGATTTCGATCGGCGGCTTCGACATTATTGACCAAACGATCGCCAATAAAAACGGAACCACTGGTAATGTCTTCCAAACCTGCGATCATGCGGAGGGTCGTCGACTTCCCACAGCCACTCGGCCCCAAGAAGACAATGAACTCGCCATCAGCAATATCCAGATTGAAATCTTTCACAATATGGCTTTTACCATAGAATTTATTGATTGCTTCGAGCTTTACACGAGCCATACTGCCCCCAAACTTAAGATTTGACAGCGCCGCTGGTGAGACCGGCGATGATTTTCTTTGATGCAAACATATAGAACACAAGAAGAGGCAGGATGGCTATGGTCGTGCCAAGCATCACAGCTCCCCAAGGTGCATTGGGATTGTTCTGAATGCTCCGCAAGGCGAGGGTCACCACATATTTTTCCCGGCTGTTGAGAGCGATCAGTGGAGTCAGAAAATTATTCCAAAAGAACACAAACTGAACAATCCCCAAGGTGGCCAATGAAGGTTTCAGCAGGGGTAACACCACGCTCCAATAGGTCCGAAGTTCTCCGGCTCCATCAAGTTTTGCCGCTTCGAGCAGCTCTTTAGGAATGGACGAGACCACATACTGCCGAACTAGAAAGATACCGAAAGGAGTGGCGGTAAAGGGCAACCAGACCGAAGTCAAGGTATCCAAAAGTCCCAGCATCTTGACGATCAGGTAGAAGGGGATCAACCCAACGACAGGCGGAATCATCATGGTCGCCAGCATGAAAGAAAAAAGAGCATTCTTACCCTTGAAATTATAAACCCCGAAGGCATAGCCACCCAAGCTACAGAAAATCAGCGACACGCTGGTTCCCATGGCTGCGATGAAAAAGCTATTGGCCATCGCTTGCCAGAAGGGCAGCATTTCCATCAGTTTCGCGTAATTTTCCCCGAGATGATCGCCGATGAACAGAGGAATCCCGGCGCCAAAGATCGTACTCCGATCATGGGTCGCTAAAATCGCTGACCAGATGAAAGGAAATACTGTGATCAGCGCAGCCACAATCGAGAGTCCCATCAGAATGACGAGAAAAATTTTCTGAACCAGCCTCTTGGCATGATCGATGCGGTCCAACCGCGCGGCGTTAGTGATCATGACCCAGCCCCTTTTTGCCAAAAAGAACGAATTGGAGTGCTGTGAGCACACTGATCAAAAGAAACAGCAACCAAGCCAATGCCGAAGCGGTCCCCATCTCATACCACTCCCAACCTATCCGCATCAGATAGGCCGTAATAGTTAAGCCCGACTGGGAAGGTCCTCCAAGACCTCGAGTGAGCACATAGGGTTCTTCAAAGAGCTGCAGCTGACCGATCAAAGTCAATGTCACAGCAAAGAATATGAAAGGACGAAGCAGCGGCAAAGATATGTGCCAGAAGCGTTTGAACGCCCCTGCCCCATCGATCCGGGCGGCTTCATAGAGATCCTTGGGAATGGTCATAAGACCTGTCGAATAGAGTACGATATTGAATCCGGTGTATTTCCAAAATACCACAAACGAGATCGAAGGCTGGATGAGGCTAACATCCTCGAGCCACCTGATGGGCATCGCTGCATGCACCCAACCGAAGGCCCAACCGGTCCAGCTCGAGTCAGCCAGAAGCACAAGGATCTGATTAAAGATACCGGCACTCGGCGAATACATATGAAAGAAGATCAACGACACGGCAATACCGGAAGTGATGTACGGAAGGAAATAGGCCGAAGTCAATCCATGGCGGATGCGCCCGCCGAACGAGACCAGTACACAGGCGACAGGGATCGCCAGCAGATGCTGCGAAAGGCCAGCATAGAGGCCCATATAAATTGTATTCTTGAGGGCCGTCCACATCCAAGGATCTTGCAGAGCCGTCTTAAAATTTTCCAGCCCGACATATTGCATGGCATCCAGGCCTTCAACTGGATTCCAAGACTGAAACGAAAGGTAGATAGAAAAAAGCAGAGGAAATAGCCCGAAGATCACAAATAACAGCAGATAGGGCCCAAGAAAAACATACGGAGCCGCTTTGCGGGACAAGCGAAAGAAGCTTCGTTTTCGAGGCTTAAGGTCCACGCTCAAAGATGGCTGCGGAGCCTTCGCAACCGATAGTGTTTCAAGGCTTTTGCCTGCCTGCATAAATCTGTCCCTTCCCCGGTATTGAACTCGGGAAGAGCTCCGAAGGGTTGGCAAAGTCTATCGAGCGAGTCTCGACAGTTTACCGAATCGGAGCACTTCCTCTTCAGAATTCCTAGCGCAATGATTTGGTACGGCGCGTCAACAGCTGATCGGCCTGGGCAATCGTTTGCTTAACATCTTTACCCTGACGAATCACTTCTTCAAGAGCATTTTGGTAAATTGTCACCGCAATTTGATCACCTTTTGCTGGCTTTGTCGCTCTGATTTTCTTAGCGATTTCAGCGAACAAGACGCGGGCTTTTTGACCTTTCAGATACTCAATGGGTTCTTGAAAAGCCTTGTCATCGTAGGTCTTCGCATTGGCTGGGAAGGCCGCAATACCTGTCAGGCCGCGCAATTGGGTATCAGCTTGCACAAGGTACTGAATCACGCGCCAAGCTTCTGCTGGGTGTTTACTTTGTTTAGGAATGGCCAGAAACGATCCGCCCCAGCTGCCATAGATACCATTGGGAAGGTGAGCTGCACCCCAGAGTCCCACAGATTTGGGAGCGATCCAATTTTTCAAGTGACCGAGCAACCATGCCCCGGAGAGTTGAGTTGCAACTTTGCCTTCGCGCAAGGCCTCGTACCATTCGTTGGTCCACGAGGTGATGCCCAGATCGAGTCCAGCATCTTTCACTCGCTTTGCCATGGCAAAGGCATTGGCAAAGCGCTCGCTGGACAAAAGACTCTTGCCGTTTTTGTCGAAGTAAATGCCGTCGCCTTCGGGAATTGTCGCGTTGACGATCAGCTCGGCAATATCACTGGCATTGGCGATGAGAGCGATGCCTTTTTTCTTCTTCAGTTCAATACCGAAGTTAATATAGCTGTCCCAATCTTTGGTCACGTCTTCAATCTTATAGCCCATGCCTTCGACGATATCGCGTCGAAAGAACAGCACGCCAGGACCCAAGTCAATGGGAACCGCATACTGATTGCCGTCTGAGCCTTTGCCTTGCGCCCAGGAATAGGCTGCGAACTGATCGGCAAGTTTATCAGCATTGAAAGGAGCCGCGCTCAGATTGACAAAGCCGCCGGCATTGATAAAAGATCCCAGTCGGCTCACATCCACGAGCGTGACGTCACCAGCGCCAGATCCAGTGGCGAGATTGTTCGTCAGCTTCTTATGGTGGTCATCATGATTATTGATCAGATAAGTCACGTCCAGATCGGCATTGGCCTTCATAAAGTCGGGCATCACCGACTTGAAGTGCGTGTCATAATCAGGAAAACCATCAATTCTGATTGGTGTTTTTGGCGCGGCAACCGCACCGCTGATCAACAGCAGGCTGAGGGTGCTCCCCAGCAAAGTTTTTAATGTATAGCCCACCTTCATAAATCATCTCCCGGGTGAAATCCAAGCGTTCTTGATTGAGTTGCTTGAATGGTTTCAATAGCTGTTTAGTCGCCTTAGGCGAATGTTTCAACTTTGTTCGTCGGTTCCTCATCAATTCCAAACATGATAAAATCCGCGTTGCCACAAGGCTTGAAATGGCTGCATTTCTAGCAGCTTGTGCTCCTTAAGACCAACAGACGCAAACTTTAGTTATTAAAGAACTTCATAAAGCTGTTATCTAGCAAGGCATTCAGAACATCAAACAAATAAGTTCCCATCCACAAAAGTGTTCTTTGAGTCGACAGCATCAGTCAATCGATGCCCTGAACAGACGCTCCCTCTCCCATCAAGCCAGCTTCTCAAGCGCCCTTGGCACAGACCAGCTGAAAAATGGTCGACTGTCGCAGCACAGTTCCTGCCGGCGTCCAAATCGATGGGAAATGGGCATGATGGGGAGCATCGATATATCCCGATGTTTCTACACACAAACCCTGAAACGGCGCAAACGGCCTTTGCAGGTAAGTGCCCGTATACATCTGAAAACCTGGTTGGTCCGTGCGTATCAACAAACCGCGATGAGAAGCTTTATGCTGGATTCTAGCAATTTCAGTGAGCGCTTCAGGGTGACCGGAACGTTCTAAGATCAGAAAATCATTTATGCCGGACCAGGAGGCTTCTGAGCCCATGGGCCCCAAGTCTTTGCCCATCCTGAAATCAAGCTGGTGATGATCCAAGCTGCGTATTTCACCTGTCGGTAATGCGGCTGTATCCATTGCTAGCAGACGATCACAGGGACTTTGAAACCGATGAGTCATTTCGATCGTTCCGGCGTCACTGCCACCCAGATTCCAGTACACGTGCTGAGTTACATTGATCGGGGTGAGTCGGTCGAGGCTGTGGCTTTGGTACTCAATCCCCAGCTCTCCTCTCTCATTAAGACTGAACCTAGCTTGGATCAATACGGTTCCAGGGAATCCTTCCTCACCGGCTGCGGAAAGATACTGAAGCACGAGACGAACACCGTCCGGTCCCGCGCTTTCATCGCAAGTTTTCCAAAATTGCTTATCAAAGCCTCGGAAGCCTCCGTGCAGTTGATTCACACCCTCATTAGTCGAGAGTTGAAACCTGCTTCCATCAGGACTCTCCAGCTCGCCTTGGCGAATGCGGTTGCAGACTCGACCAACAGTCGCTCCCATATATTCAGTATCGTGATACAAGCCTTCAAGGTTCGGAGCTGAGACCACAACATCAACTTCGTCAGGCCCTACCAAAGACAGAAGACGCGCTCCGAAGTTGCAAATAACGGCAGAATAATCGCCCGCGCTCAATCGATAGAAATCAAAACCTTCACCGTCAAGAGTCAAAGAGCAGGACTGTAGTCCCTGCTGGGTGCTCTCGGCGAAAAGTTTTTGCCATATGGACTTCTTTCCACTCATCGACATTCTCTCTTAGTCTTTAGCCGAGTACGATTTCCACGTGAACCTTGCTTCCTGCTTCGGCAAGCGGAATATGGTCACCTTTGACAAGTTGGCCATCGACACGCAACTCAGCGACGCCCTTGCAAAGGCCTAAAGGATTTTTGACTTCAATCGTGTAGTCAACCCCGCGAAAACTCCGTTGAGCTGTAAACCCTGGCCAATCGCTGGGAATACAAGGATTGATCTTAAGACCGTTATAGTCAGGCTGAATACCCAGGATGCCTTGGGAGATCGTGACAAAGGTCCAAGCTGCGGTTCCCGTCAACCAGGAGTTTTTGGCTTCGCCAGGTGTCGCTGCATCCCGCCCCGCGATCATTTGCGAATAGACGTAGGGTTCGGCCCGATAGGTCTCAATCTGATCCTCCTTGGCCGAAGGACAGATGCTCAAATAGTATTCGAAAGCCCGATCCCCATCGCCCTGCAAGCACCAAGCGAGGTGAATCCAGGTATTGTTGTGGCAGAAGATCCCAGCATTTTCTTTGTAGCCAGGTGGATAACTGCTCACTTCGCCCAATTCCACGTGATAGCGACTGTAAGCCGGTTGCTGCAAGATGATACCGTTTTTGGTATAGAGCCTTTCATGGACAGCCTCTAAAGCCTTGCGAGCTTTACCATCGGTTTGCCCTGCCCCACCCAATATGCACCAGGCTTGGCTTTCGATGAAGATTTTGCCTTCTTCATTGGTATGCGATCCAACCGGTTGGCCCTTGGCATCAAATGCCCGAATAAACCATTCCCCGTCCCAGGCGGCTGACTCAACCACTTTTTTCATGTCTTGATAGGAGTCGTCCATGCGCTTCGCGTCATCGGTTTGTCCGAGCCATTGATAGAGCTCTTTCATTTCACGGCTGGCATAGAGAAAGAGCCCGGCAATCATCACCGATTCTGCGACCGAACCCTTGACATCACCAGCCGTTTGGAAGGACTCATTGGGTTCTGTGCTGAAGCAATTGAGATTCAGACAGTCATTCCAATCAGCATGGCCTATCAGCGGTAAGCGGTGAGGCCCGCGATTATTCAGAGTATACTGAATGCTCAGTTCCAAATGATGCATGAGGTTCTGCTTGGAACCCGGTAGATCGGAATAGCCAACGGCTTCTTGCAAAATCGACTTGTCGCCGGTTTCTTTTATATAGGCCGTGGTGCTGAGGATCAGCCACAGATGATCGTCATAAAAGTCTCCGCCTATCTCAGCATTGCCCTTCTTGGTCAAAGGCTGGTACTGATGATAGCAGGTTCCATCGCTGAGTTGAGTCGAAGCGATATCGAGAATCCTTTGCCGTGCCCGATCCGGAATCATGTGCACAAAGCCCAGGATATCCTGGTTGCTATCGCGATAGCCCATGCCACGGCCAATGCCCGTTTCATAGCCACTGGCCGAACGTGATAGGTTGAATGTCGCCATGCATTGATACTGGTTCCATGTATTGACCATACGCTGGGCATGAGGATTGGGGCATTCAACCTGAAATTGATTGAGCATTCCCTCCCAGTTGCTGTTTAGCTTTTGGAAGCTTTTCTGAATGGACGCGGCATCAGCAAACCTTTGCAAGAGTTCATAGGTCTTGGTTTTGTTCAGCTGACCTTTGGCATCGAACTTCTCAGCGCCATCTTGATCAATGTAGGCCAGTATATAGGCAAAACTAGTCTTTTCGTCGGCCTGCAGTTGCAGATCGATTTGATGCGAGCCTATAGGATTCCAGCCATGAGCCAAACTGTTTTTGGCTTTTCCTTTGAGAACACTGTCAGGTTCATGCAAACCATTGTGAACGCCGACAAAAACATCGCGGCTGGTATCGAAACCATGGATGGGCCGATTCACAGCAAACACAGCATAATGCTGCCGACGCTCACGATACTCCGTCTTATGAAAAATGGCCGAACCTTCAACTTCCACTTCGCCGATGCTGTAGGTTCTTTGGTAGTTGGTCATATCATTGAGAGCTTCGAACAGGCAAAATTCGACAAAAGAGAAGACCGATAGGGACTTTGCCGATGAACCCTTGTTGTGGACTGTCAATTGCCAAACTTCGCAGGTTTCGCCGGGCGGGACGAACATAAGGAGCTCGACTTCGACGCTGTTCTTGACGGATTTAATCTTGGTGTAGCCAAGTCCATGGCGACATTCGTAGAAGTCCAATGCGGTCTTGACAGGTTTCCATCCGGGATTCCAAACATCCGACCCGTCTTTGATATAAAGATAGCGTCCGCCCAAATCCATCGGCACGTTGTTGTAACGATAGCGAGTCAAACGTCGCAGCTTGGCATCTTTCCAAAAGCTATAGCCACCGGCAGTGTTGGTGCAGAGCCCAAAAAATTCTTCCGAACCAAGATAATTTAACCAAGGTAAAGGCGTGTCGGGTCGAGTGATAACATATTCCCGAGTCCGATCGTCAAAGTATCCATACTGATTGCCGCTAATGTTGCCCATGAGCCCTTCTTTCCTTACCAATCGACGGTTTGCTTCCTGAGATCAACGCCCCAGATAGGCTTCCACTTGATATTGACCAGCCGGGAGCACCGGAATTTTATTGCCTTCCACTTTCCGTCCGTCAATCCAAAGGGCCGAAATACCCTTCATTTTGCGGTCCGGATTAAGAATTGTGATGCTGAAGTGAGCGCCACGGAAACTTCGCTTGATCTCCACTTTCTCCCAATCAGGGGGCAAGCAAGGATCGACTATCAGACCATCCAAGTCGGGGCGTATGCCCAAAATATATTGGGTGGCTGCAAGATAGGTCCAGGAAGCCGTTCCTGAAAGCCAAGCGTTCCGTCCCAAACCAAACTGTGGATGTTCATCACCAAGAATATTTTGAGGGTAGCAGTAAGGTTCAGATTCGAAGACATCAAGGATGTCGTTCTTCTGAGCTGGATTGATTTGATTGTAATATTCAAAAGCGCGAGCTCCATTGCCCCGCATGGTTTCAGCAATCATCACCCAAGGGTTGGCATGGAGAAAGATTCCACCATTTTCTTTGGCTCCAGGTGGATAGGTCGTTACCCCTCCAATCATAGGGTCAAAGCCCTGGTATCCAGGAGTTGAAAGCTTAATGCCATACTTGGTATTCAGATGCTCGTAGACCGATTCGAGAGCTTTATAGCGTCGATCTTCACAAGCAAATCCCGAAAGAACCGCCCAAGACTGAGCATTGACCCAGACCTTGCCTGAAGTGTTTGAGGCACTTCCAATCTTTTGACCTTTTTCATCAAAATAGCGCAGATACCAAGCTCCATCCCAGGCCTGGTCGTTGACTATCCCTTTCATGGTTTCATAGTAGCCAAGGATTTTGTGTTTGAACTCGGTCTTCCCATAAGCGTCGCACAGCGGCACAAGGTCGAGGATCGCTTTGCCAAACTGATTGGCGACCATCAACGATTCGGCTCCTTTCGGCAGGTTGACCGTATCGTTCCAGTCGGCAAACCCAAGCAAAGGCAGGCCGTGTTGGCCCCGATCGGACCAAGTGAATTCAATAGCCCTTACCAGATGATCCCAAACACTGGCCTCTTCGATGGCTCGCCCCTGGGCATCTTTGTCATAAAAAGGCACCTTGCGATCGAGAATACTCAGGTCGCCCGTTTCTTTGATATAGGCAGCCATCGCATAGATGATCCAGAGATGATCATCGCCGTAGTAATTCGGTCTATGGGGATCTTCCACGGAATCGCCCTGGCTAGCTTCCATAGACAAAGGATTAAACTGGTGCATGGCTGAACCATTGCGCTTTTGCATGGATAGCAGCTTGAGCGCCAGTTCCGAAGCCTCTTCGGGCATGTGACTCATGACCCCAAGCAAATCCTGGGAGGAATCGCGGAATCCGATCCCCCGTGAACCGTAGCCGAGTTGGTAGAGCGAAAGGTAACGCGACCAATTTTTCGTCGTATGACACTGTCTGGGATTATGAATATTGACCATAGTATCGAACGATGCACTTGGCGTCTTGACTTGAATCGGACTCAGGTAATTGTTCCAGAAGCTCGCCAGTTCAGTAAAGGAGCGATCAACCACGGCTTCGTCGCGATACTTTTGGATAGAAGCTGCCGCTGATGAAAGCGATTCGGCTTGACCCAACTGCACGATCACCCGTTGGGTTTCGCCTGGCTTCAACAGGCCCAGATGCATCATCAAGGCTCCGATATTGTCACCACGCACAGCCTCGCTGTTGCTGAGTTCAGGCTGGCTCAAGCTCAGAGGATTTTGCCAAGACCCATACTCGTGACGTCCGAGAAAGTGCTTGCGATCCCCATCAAAGGAGCTGACGGGGCGATTGGATGTGAAATAATTGACCGCGGTGTCTCGCTTCATAAATGCATACTGTTCAAGAACACAGAAATCACCTTGCTGATGCGCCTTCAAGCTCATAGTTTGAGGCACCCAATCGGCATTCACCAGCTGCTTCAAAGCATCAAAGTGAGTGAATTCGACAACGGGAATAACATCGACTTCAATAGCCGCTCCCTTGTTTTCGATCTTTATGTCTTGAATGAAGACCTGGTCTTGATTGGGCACAAAGACCGTAATTTCGGTTCTTATACCTTTATACTCACTGATAAACCGAGAGTAAGAAAGGCCGACTCGACATTCGAAATGATCGAGTTCTTTAAGGCATGGGGTAAAGAACGGTGAATAGATTTCATAAGAACCATCCCCGGCTTTCAAACGAATATAGATCGTTGTCCCTTTGAATTCCGAAGCCGGCAGCTGAGAGATATACTTCGTGATGCGATTGAGCGCTGGGTCGCCCTTACAAAGCAAAGCTCCGCCCGTATGATCGACGATTCCGCCAAAGCCCAAAGTGCCAACATAGTTGCACCATTTGATCGGGGTGAATGGGCTGGTGATTCGATATTCACGGTTTTCGTCGCTAAAATAGCCGTATTGCATCGCAAGACCTTTCCGACTGGAAGCATGCCGCAGGAGTGGTCTCAGCCCTGGAGCTTGCAGACTTTGAGATGGTTCCATCTGAACCTGATGACCGGGACCCACTTTGTTAACAAACTTAACAAGGTTCTTCTACCAGTCGAGTTAAGCTTGGTCAAGGTCTCTTGCCAGAATGAAAAACAGGCATAGAAACAGTCGATTATCGAGCTTTCGCTGCATAAGAATGGCGCAATTTGGTGAAAAAGAACTTTGGTGAAGGTAGGATGTCGTGGGCAAAATAGTGACGCACTCACGGCCAGCATCTGCTGCCGCACACTCAGAACGTCGATCGCAGCTGTTTTGAGAGGCAAGGCCTAAAAGAACCCAACGGGCGAGTTGGAAACATGTTCAGGGGGGTGTCGTCAAATTCCAGAGGAGGGAACTGAGCTTGGCGGAAGCGATTAATCTTCGAGCTCAGGGCGCGACGCACCGGTTTTGCTAGAGTTACCGTGCAGGTTTTCAAAGAAGGACCTGAAGACTGACCAAAACATAGAGTGAGCGACGAGAATGAATTGATGATGAAATTCCATGAGAGATGCTTTCCTTTTGATGATGGTAGGTCCGACTTGGACCGTAAAAAGAGCATAATCCTATCTTCGTAATAAAGCAACATAAATCATGGTTAAAAGATCCCATAATGTCGATATTCTTGTAACTTTACAAGATTGTTACGTCTTTTTGGCGCTTTTTTTGCTACTTACTCGGCTATTGGATAGATAATGTCGGCTTCATTGGCCAAGGGGATACGCAGCTCAAAGCGGGTCCGAGGCACGTTAGGGACGAGCACAAGGGTTCCATGGTGCCGCTCGGCTATAGTTCGACAGAGAGGCAGTCCCAGACCAGTGCCCTGACCTCGCGGCTTGGTAGTGAAAAAGCGCGCAAAAATTTTGTTGTGAAGATTTGGTGGAATGCAGGGTCCACCATTTTCCACTGACAGGATCAAGCTATCATCTTCCCGCTGAATCAACAGTTTGATCCATTGATCGGCACTGGGAGCATTTTGAACCGCATCGGCGGCGTTATTGATCAAGTTGGTCAGCACTTGAATGATCTGCACCATCGATCCACATACAAAAAGAGAAGGATCAATTTTCACCTGCAACGGAATCTGCCGATTCTTCAAAATAATCTCAATGATAGGCAAAGCGTGTTTTTCCAAGTCTTGCGAGGAAAAGACCTCCGTTTCACCCTCTTTTCCCTGATGAGACAGAGTCGATACGCTATCGACGATTTTGGCAATGCGTAAGGTGTTGGAGTTGATTCGATCCATGAAAGAATCGACTCGCGAGAGGTCAGGATGCGGCTTGATAATTTCTTGTTTCACTAAACTGACAATGCCCAGCAGTATAGTCAAGGGATTGCGCACTTCGTGGACGATAGCAGCCGACATTTCACCGAGCATAATCAGCGACTCCAGATGTTCGGCATTGGTCACAGTCGTTTGATACTCATCAGACGAGACCTGGAGTGCCGACAGCACATAGGGTGCAAAATCTTGCACCCGGAAAGGTTTGTGGATGACCGACAGGACGCCACTACGGTCGATCCTCTTGCGTTCAAATTCATTGAGAATGGTCCCACTGATAACCAGAGTTTGGGCCAGAGTTTCGCCGCGTTCCTTCATCAAGGAAATCTCTTTGAGCAAACTTATGCCATTTAAATAAGGCATGCGAATATCGGTTATGACCAGCTTGAGCTCACGACCTTCGGCAGAATGAAGGATCTGGGTCGCCTCAACACCGTCACTCGAAGGAATGACAACGACATCCGGCACCAACTCACGGAGCATGTCGATCAGGAGTTCCCGGATCGAATCCTCATCTTCCACGATGAGTATGGCGGCCTTTTTGTTTGGATGATCGTCGGCCAAAGTTCCATCTCTTTTCTATTTTGACAAAAACGCCAGTTCCCCGTCCCAGAGTCTTCGGATCCAACCAGCAAATCCATCAATACTTTTCGGAAGGAATCAGCCATAATACGGCGATTCCTCAATCCTATCGCTCATCTACCAAGAAGGCCATATGTCACCCCCAAAACTCCTCGAAATAGCCGTCAGCCATTACTGCGAAAAGGCTCGCTGGGCCCTGGATTTTCACAGCATCGCCTATCATCGACTCAGCCACGTTCCACTGGTCGCACGTTTGGTCGGCGGCATGCACGGAGTGTGGCACACTGTTCCCGTCCTATTCACTGACCAAGGAACCTTGCGCGAATCCTCCGCTATCCTTGCTTGGGCCGATTCCAAAGATGAGGCCGCTCCCCTTCTCAGTCCAGATAGCAAAGCCCGACAGGATATTGAAAACTGGATCAAACTGTTCGATACCAAACTAGGACCCGCCACCCGACGCCTCGCCTACTTTCATTTGATCGATCACCCAACCCTAGTCGATCCCCTGCTGACTGAGCGAGTCGGAACTCTGGAACGCAAGCTTGTATCGCCGTATTTGCCAATGCTGAAGCGCTTGATGAAAAAAGGTATGCGCATTAATGCCGAAGGCGCTGAGAGTTCTCGCTTGACCTTGAAAAAGCTACTGGAACAAGTCGAACAACGATTGAACGAAGGCCATGATTTTCTGGTGGGTCATTCCTTTACCGGAGCCGATCTCAGCTTTGCCGCTTTGCTGGCACCCATCCTGATGCCTGAAGCTTACGGAGCTAAGCTCCCGGAACTGTCCCTTATGAGCCCTGAGGGGCAGGCAGAGGTCCAGGCGATGCGCTCAAGTTCGGTGGGACAATGGGCCCTGAACCTGTACCAAAATCATCGAGGCCAGCCTGCGAAGCTGTAACGAACCTATTTCGATAGGGAAAGGTTTGACTTGATAAAAGCTGCGCCATCAGGGGCCGTAAATCTTGGCTACTTTCGTTAATATTTTCATAAGGTTCAAGAGTCTCCTCAGAGTGGCAAGCATTCATGACGAAGGGTATGAAGGAGGTATTGAACATGGGTGATAAGAGTCCTAAAGACCGCGACAAGAAGAAAAAGCAGCACCAAAAAGAAGTAGCGGAAATAAACAAGGCTAAGCAGGATAGAGCGCAAAAAGCGCCCCAGACCGGAGCTCCTGCTGCAGGTGCTCCCAACGATCAGCATCGCAAAGCTAGCTGACGGTCTGTTGCTGCGAACTCGGAACAAAACTAGCAAAAAGCTCGATGACTCACATCGAGCTTCACCACTCTCCTCTCCTTATCAAAGTGCTTTTGCTCCAGACCTAAGCTCCCATTCCCGCAGGAAAAGCTTGGAATCAAAATCCCGGTCGCACGACGGTCTATGTCTGTGCTTGGATAGAAAAGTTTCTGTAAACTTTATTTAAAACTGTCCCGTACTTGGCTGATTCATAGGGCTGGACTCATGCAGAAAAAGTGATCACAATACCTAAATGGAAAATCAGTTTATGCATAGCGCTACCCAAGACTTTGGGTGTGGGTGAAATTACCAAATTGGGGCGTTCAAAAAATTTGCTGTTTAATGATCTTTCCGTCACGGACGCGGTCCAGCGCCTTATCGATGGCAGCTTCCCCTAAGATCACCGTGACCATTGATCAACAACTGCTTCGGCCGGCGCGGCTTGGCGAATCGAGTTAGTGAAGTGGGCCGGACCTGCGAGAGTACTCGCGAACCTTCGCGTAAAGCGCTCTGGCATTGATCGGTTTCGTCAAATGGTCGTTACATCCCGCTTTGGCGCCTTTTTCCCGCTCTTCACGCATCGCATGCGCTGACAAAGCGATGATAGGTCCGTCGTAACCACGGCGTCGAAGCTCCGTGGCCGCGCCATAACCGTCGAGGACTGGCATCTGAAGGTCCATCAGCAAGAGGTCATGATGACCGCCAAGCGCGAGATCGACGGCTTGGCGTCCGTCTTCCGCTATCTCTACTTTAGCGCCGTGACGCATCAGCAGGTGACGAATTAGCGCCTGATTGTCGGGTGAATCCTCTGCGACAAGGATGTAAAGACCATCCAGTCGTTCGTGGATTGGAACCATTCCTGCATCGTGATCGAGTTCTGGCACAAAGTCCCCATATGATTGGAAATCGAGTTGCCCAGCGTCTACCCAGGCCAAAAACGTAGATCCGACCCCCGGCATGCTTTTCGTTAGCTCGACGCCGCCACCGAGGGCCTGTGCGAAGCGCCGGGCGAGAACCAGACCGAGACCAGTTCCGCCAAAACGCCGCGTCGTAGATGCATCGGCCTGCGCGAATGGCTTGAAGAGGTTTTGCTGAGCTGCGGTCGACATTCCGCAACCCGTGTCGGCAATGGTGAATCGCAGGATTGAGGAGTCCGCGTCATTTTTTTGAACGATCTCGACAAGAACATCCACCGATCCACGAGACGTGAATTTGATGGCATTGCCGATGAGATTGACAAGGATCTGGCGTAGTCTCATTGGGTCTGTGATAACTGTTTCAGGCAATCGACCGGTGGTGCGAATGTTTAGGGTGATGCCCTTTTGCCGAGCGGCAACGCTCATGGTTGAGCGTATATCTGCCATCAGACTGGGAAGCGGCATCTTGATGCGTTCGGTTGTCAGGTGTCCGGACTCGATCTTCGACAAGTCGAGGATGTCATCGATGAGCTGTGTGAGTGCACGGCCATTGCGTTCGATGGTGTTGATAAAATGCGCCTGTTCATCGGAGCCGGCTTCGACATCTTTCAACATTTGCCCGAAGCCCACAATTGCATTCAGAGGTGTACGGATCTCATGACTCATGTTGGCCAAGAACTCGCTCTTGGCGCGATCCGCAGCCTCAGCTGCTTCTTTGGCTTTAGCGAGTTCGCGTTCGGCGGTTTTGCGTGGCGTAATGTCGACAAAGACTCCGAGGCAGCCCCGTACCTTTCCCTCCTCATTAAAGAGTGGAGTCGCATATTCATAGAGACTGACGACGCGCCCGGTTTCATGAATTATATCCACCTCTATGCTCCGAATCTCCTTCCCCGTCGCAACGGCCTTTTGCATCGGCAACTCACTATTTGAAATCTCCTGGCCGTCGGATGTCAGGACTTTGAAAGGCAGCTGTTCACCGGCGGTAGCGCTTTTAGAAGCGTTCGCATCCACGGGGAGATTGAGCATTTCGGCACACGCACTGTTCATTTTGATAATCTCGCAACTAGGATCTTCGGAGAGCGCAATCCCCACCGGTGCGACATTGAGTAGCGCCTGCATGGCCTCCATGCGACGCTTCAGGTCTAGGTTGAGGCGTTGAACTTGAAGGTCGGCGCCGCGGTAGTTCTCGACTTCCTCTTGGAGCTTCTTATTCACGGAGTTCAACTCCTGGGTCCGCTGCTCGATTCTGAGTTCCAGTTCGGCGTTGAGTTGGTGCAGTTTCTCCGAGGTCTCGCGACGCTCCGTTATGTCGCAAACTACCTTGGCAAAACCATTAAGCTTGCCCGTAAGGTCAAACAATGCTGTGGTGACGACATAGGCGTAAAATGTTGACCCGTCTTTTCGGGACCTGATTCCCTCGTCTTCGTAAGTTCCGTCACGCAGCGCTTCCTCGAGTCCATGTTGGGGATGACGCCGGACTTGGTCCTCTTGTACGTACAAGATGGAGACGTGTTTTCCGACGATCTCACGCTCTTCGAATCGATAGATCCGTTCGGCGCCGGCGTTCCACGTTTCAATGATTCCCGCCGGGTCCAGCATGAAAATCGCGTATTCTTTGACGCCAGCAACAAGGGACTTGAAGCGCTTGTCGCGTTGGCGAAGCTTAGTTTCGGCGGCAAGGCGCCCTTCAAGTTCGCGAGCAGAGATCCGGTGCGCGGCTTCAAGGTTGGTGACGCTCGGGATCGCGAGTGCCTTTGGCATGAGAAACCACACAGCCACCGCGGTAGCGAGGGATACAAGGCCCGTTCCAAGCTTCGCGAGCCCTTCTATTCCGTAGCTCGGCACCCAAATTGTCCAGACGTCCAGAACATGGCTGGTGCCGCACAGCAGAATGAACGCCGCGAACATTAGAAAAATGCGGTTAAAAGCCAAGTCCTGGCGCTTTCGCACCAGATAGATCAGTGCCACCGAAATCGAGAAGTAAGACGCAGCGATCAGTGCGTTGGAACCTACGTGCAACCAAAGGATGTCGGGCCGCCAAAGGTAACAATGACCGTGGGGCATGAACGACGAAGACGAAAGAAAATTTGCGATTTTGTCCAAGGGTACACTCCTGATTTTCTCACTGCTCGAAAGGAAGCTCCCTTTAACCTAAGCTGGTATCAGATAGGGGATAACAAAGGCCGCTTTATTATGGGCATCCTTGCTTTAGGTTAGTGACAAAAACCAAGGTTTTTGTCGCCCAGAGAGAAACCTTATGTGGCCAACCGGAAAAGCAAAAGTTCCAGTGACAAAACTGATGTCAAAATCAAATTGACAAAATAAAGTACACAAATCGACTTTTGTCACATTCAGGAGATTGGCATTATGCTTATCGGCTATGCCCGTGTGTCCACTATTGATCAAAACTTTGATCTTCAACTCGACGCACTTAATAAAGCTGGGTGCTACAAGATTTTTAAAGATACAGCGAGCGGAGTTAAATCAGTGCGAAGCGCCCTCGCTGAGGCGTTAGATTTAGTGATCAAATAACCTCAAAATCTCGTCAAGAGCCTGAAGAGCATTGGGTCCAATAATTCAAACACTCATTCAAAATAGAACTATTTTATGATCGATCTGTCCAGCTGCTGGGCCCAGCCCAGCCGTTTCAGTGGCGACCCATGGAGTGGTCATGCCCCATGCCATCAATGGCCCAACGATGAAAATGAAGATTAAAGTTGAGCGCGGAGCGGGCCCGCTGCAGGTAAGATACAATGCCGGTTTCGCTAGTTTCTCGAGAACGCCGCACATGAGTTCGCCCATGCCCGAGTGAATCACAATTTTGCCCTGGCCAGCATCAATTTCAACTCGCGCTGAAAGCCTTGATGAAAATAGAAAAGTAGGCATTGAATGTCAGCGCTTTGGGGTCGGGTTTGATTTTCTGACTCATTTTTTCAGATCTTTCATCCCGGCTTTAAGATATCCAGTCTACGCTTCCCAAGCTACTTCAAGCGTTCATTTTCTCCAAAACTTTCTGGCTATTGAGCTTTGCATAGTCGGGATCACATTTCAGGCGAATCAGCTCGTCTTGACCCTTATCCTGAATTCCGCTTTTTTCCCAACGCTTGATGCTGGCAATGCCGACGGAAAGATAGTCTGCAAACTCCTCCTGCGAGAGCGATAAGCGTTTTCTAAATCGCGTGATTTCTTCTGAGGTCAATAGCCCCTTCGCTTTCCGATAGGCATCGGCCGCTTTAAGCTGCAGCCGGGACATCATATCCTCGTCCATCAGCACTTCGCCGCATGAAAGACAGACGAAGCCAGCAGTATCTATCAAAAACGACTCGCCCCTCAGTTCCACCGGGAGTGCTATGTCCCGAGACTCAAATCGAGAAGATTCGCAGCTAAGGCATTTTACACTCATCGCTTAACTCCTTTTTGGCGGCCAGTTTTTCTCTGGACGATCCAGATGAAAGGAAACGTAATAAAAGACTCCTTCCTTGATAACAAACTTCAGGTACATCCTCTGCCCGCAGGACTCGCTATCCCAGGCGAAGGCGAAGAGCTCTTTGCCGGCAATTTTCTTCTCGTAGGATTTCTGCGGAGGCCTTGATCCTGCATAGTCCTGCGGCTTTACCTCAGCTAGGCATTCACCAATAAGCGACCAAACCTCTTCAGCCTCAAGACCCAACGCATCGAGTTCGCCGACGACTTTGCCGGGCTCTACGAAGAAACGCCGCCCACTCGTAACTGCGATCCTGGCTTCATCTAGTTTCTTTTGCAGTTCCTTATGCGTCGGTCGATCAAGCACGGCCACCTCCTGGCCTCATGATATAGTATCATTTGATCCCATATCAAGCATCTTGTCGGAAGACTGAAGACAATCTTAAAGCCGGCTAGACCTCCCTGGGAAGAATCGCAAAACAATCCAATATTGAAGGTACCTTACGTGACCTAAACTTAGCTCTTCTACGAGTGACCGTCTTTTTGTTTATTTTATGATCATCCACCTTTCGAACGACATGCACCCAACATAAGCATTCTGAATTCATATTTTTATGATCTTGATAATCATTTTCATTTATAATAGCGTAAGCCTCATCCGGTTAAACAAACCAATGGAGGCGAAACATGAAATGTCCAAGTTTTCTCGTCGCTTTGTCTCTGGTCCTGCCACTGAGTTGGGGGAATCCCGCCCGAAGCCAAGAAAAAACTGTAGGGGACGTACCAACGCTGCTCAAGCAATTGCTTGGCTGCTTTGAAGTCACCTTTACCTTTATTGAGGACGGTGATCATGATTCGTTCTATCAAATTGGAAGGACCTCGCTGGCGGCAGAAGGTCACTGGTCCCTTTGGTGATGAACGTTATGTGTGCGAAGGTGAGTGGATCTTGAATCAACTTAATTGCCAATCACCAAAGGCCGCAAAACCCCGACGAGACCTAGCCCGACCCTATGCTTATCTGGATAGAGGAAACACCTTGCAAATCAATGCAAAGCGCTGGGTTCATTCGCAAGTAAACAGGAAAATCGCCGAAGATGGCAGTCTCTATGCGGTGGAAGCCGGTTGGAATCTTTATCAGAGAGTCGATGAAAAGCGATGTGGCCCTGCACCCAAGATTCAGTAATTCCTGTTCGTAGGAAAGAGGAAGTTCAGCGAGAGGATTGCTTGCGGGTGACAAACGAAAAGTGTCAAACAGAGAAACAGCTGGCCAAGCTTTATTTAAGCAGCCAGCACCGAAGCTCTCACCAAAAACGCCCCAAACATCCTTTAATTATAATGACTTAAGCATATATCGACCTTATAATCCATTTGTATGAGAGAGCCGAGCTACTGGCACAGGAACTGCATTGTTCACAATGTATCTTCCCACGGAGGCCCTATGCTGATGCGATTCCCAAATTTTCTGATCTGTGTCCCTGCTCTTCTCATCTTTGCCTGTCAAAAACCACAAACGAGCGAGACCGAATCTTTGTTTTACAAAGGCCCTCAGGTTTCTGAGCTCGTGCAAAAAAATCAAGATGAGTGGCTCGCTGGTTTTGTGAAGGACCAAGATAAACAAAGCTACGATCGTCTGGTTGGCTTCGGTGATAGTTTGTCCGATACCGGCAACTTGAATCGAAATACTCTCGGCATCTTTGTCAACAAAAGAACCTATTGGGAAGGCCGATGGTCCAATGGTCCCGTTTGGTTGGAATACGCAGCCAAAGCCATGGGCATTCCGCTCAACAATTATTCAGTCGGTGCCGCTGAAACACGAGAAAAAGCTGGCAATGGCCCGGACCGTCTGGTCATTCCAGGCCTTGGTCGTCAAATCGATCAATTCATTAAGCAGGACAAAGCCCACATTACCGATAAAACTCTGGTATCGATCTGGATCGGCTCCAACAATTATCTTTTTGATGGCAACGATGTTCCTCAACTCGCCGTATCCGACATCAAAGCCGGCATTGAAAAATTGCTTGCACAAGGTCTCAAGCATTTCGTTATCGGCCAAGTTGGAGATCTCAGCGCAGTCACCGGAACACCCAATTCCGTGGAAGATCTTAGCTTCTTTGGTCCAGAACACGATCGCCTGCTGCAAGTTATGATCGCTGATCACAAAGCAAGCTATCCGAAGGTTCAAGTCCGTATCTTCAATACAATCGCCTCAGGTCAAAAGCAGGTCACTGAAACTGAAGTGTACGGTTTTAGTGACACGAAAAACCCTTGCTACAAAGGCGATCTGCGCGGCAACTTTGAAGGTGAGCAGAAGTTTTGCGAAGATTATCTTGGCGTTCGCCTTTGGGATAAAGTTCATCCGAATACAAAAAGTCATTGCTACTATGCAGTCCAACTCTTCGAGGATCTGAATTTTTCTATAGACTCAGACGCCATGGTTCGCCGCTGCAGCGAACTCGACCCACGTTCTCGCTGAAAAACCTTTCAATGGCGTGAACCCATCCAGTCTTCATTGCCAAATTCAATGCTTTGAGGAATCAATCGAAAACCTGACCAATGCGAAGGTCGGGGCACTGGCCGGAGAGCATAACGGGCTGAATAGAGCGCAATGCGGCCTACAAATTCCACCTGATGGCTCATGGGTTGGGACTGCTTGGAGGCCCAGGCCCCTATCTGACTCAACTTGGGTCGACTGGCGAAATAAGCATCTGCCTCTGGTTCAGAAACTGGAACAATCGAGCCAGAAATACGAACCTGTCGCCCCCAAGCTTCCCACCAAAAGCAAAGCGATGCTTGGGGATTTTCCTCCAGGTCCTTAGCTTTGTGACTCGTGAGATTGGTATAAAAGACAAAACCCTTTGGATCAAAACTCTTGAGCAGAACCATGCGAACAGAGGGTGTTCCATCCTTGGAAGCCGTTGCCAAAAGCATGCCGTTGGGATACTGCATCTGACTGTCTCGTGCATCTTTGTACCAACGTTCAAACAGTTCCAGCGATTGGGTGAAATCCATAACAAAGAGCCCTCCTCGACAAAGCTTCCCTGAGGGTTATAGCGACTTTGTCAAAGTTGGCCAAGAACATCTTCCTACCAATACCTATCCTGCTTGAAGGCTGAGCTCGCCTTGAATGACTCGCTTAGCTCTCACTTTACCGGTAATGAGAAGCATTTCCATTTTCCAGTGTAAGGATTGACGACGCAGTTTTTGGGCAGAATATTGCCATTTTTGTCTTTAGGAAAAGGGTCCATGGTCACCATAGCCTGTTCCTGAGGGATCTCAGGCGTAACAGGAGACAAAAGCAAGAAAAGTGGCAGCAGACTTTCGAACATCAGAGTTTTCCTTTCCTAGAGGGATTGATGAAATATCATTCCCTAGGGGAAACGCTTCCGTTGGTTTTTTTATGCGGGAGCTGTGGGAAAAAGATGCCACCAAGTTCAGCATAGCAGCAGGGCACAGTGACATGACAATACCTATGAGTTCCGATCGATTAAAATGTCAGCAGGGTCTAATTAAAAATCTTCTGCGCGATCATGGGACAAAAATTATCAACCGTAAAACCCTCAGCACTGAGATCACTCACGGTTTTTCCATCCAAACTGCGCTTATCAAACAGGATATAAATCGCGGGAATAGACGAAGGACCGATGACAACCGGACATTCCAATAGTTTTTTGGATGTTGCGTTGACCACGGTCAGCGTTGCCGGACAGCCCCCGGACTGCGTTTCAAAATTCTTAATTGTATAGGACGCGGCATCAAGTTTGGCTTTTTCGACTTCAACACAACCCCAAGCCACCGAAAAAAAATGCAGTTTTAAACTCTGTACCGGAGTCGCCGACGAAGCGGACTGTATGCCGGTGGTTTGTGGCGTTCCATCGCTGCTGGAAGATTTCGAACAGGCCGAAAAAAAACCCAACCATGCCAGTCCAATGAATATAAAATGCTTCATATTTCAGAGCCCTTTGTCATGATTTAGATGTTCCTCCGCAGGAGTCATATCGGCAAAAACCAGCCAAAACTTGAGTTTTTTTATTCATTCGATGCACAGCGACTTTCAATCCAGCTCATAATATGGGCTGATAAGCACTGCGTAAGCTGTCACGCCGACGATCAAAAGCAGTTTTGGTGGAGCACTCGCAAACTGCAGGTGAAGGAACGAGTCGGATCCGGCGATATGCCACGAAACAAAGAGATGAGCACCGTCGATCGCAAAAAACTCATAGACCTCGTACAAGCATTTTGAACCAGATCGGGACTCAGGCAAGAGTTCCGTATCCCACCACTGAATGACACACCAAAGAATAGTGAATTGCGATTATTCCCCCTCCTTGATTGTTCAAAATCCTTCGGAATGAAAAATGAACGCCCTTTTTTAGGCCGCCTCCTAATATGCCCAAAAAATCGGCTATTCCCATTCGATAGCCGTTTGCCTGGGTCGGGTCATGGCTCCATAAAGCCGAATGGATGGATGAGAAAGGTATCAAGATATGGACCAGAAGCTGTCATACGGCCAAGAGAGCTACGCCTCGCCCTTCGCTCCAGGAAAGACTATTTTTCCTGAGCAAAGACGCATTTTCCACCGCAATGACTGCATCTATACGCCCGTCCTTGCCGTTGAGGGCATTGAAGCGCTCAAAAGTGGTTTCAAACTGAGCCTTAGACTCAGAGGAGGCGTCAAGGCTTTCCTTAATCTTGAAGTCCATGAACCCTCCATCCTAGGCATAAGCCTGTCATTGCAGGATCAAAGCAATCTGGAAGAGCCCTATTTCCTAACCGACGATCTCAACTCCTATTCCCAGACCCAGACCCGAGAAACAGAGGCTGCTGTTGAAATGGTTTGGGACGAGATGGTTCTCCGAATCGAGCGATCGCCTTTTCATCTTTCTTTGAAAAAAAGCGGCGTTCTCCGTTGGGAGCTCGATCGTGAAGAAATCGCCGGCGATTTCGTCACGGGCCCCATGGGCTTTCGATGGACCAATGGCCGCCCGGAAGCCTATCTGAGCTCACGTCTGCACAGTGATGAGCAAACCTTTGGTTTCGGAGAAAAATGGAGCCGCGTTGAAAAATCGGGATTCAGCAGCAGAATTTGGAACAATGATACCTGCGGCAGCAACACCACCGATTTGAGCTACAAAGCGATTCCCTGGCTGGTCAACAGCAAAGGTTGGGGATTGCTGCTCAGTTCGGCTTTTCCAAATCTTTGGGAAGTCGGATCCTTCAGTCATTCGAGTGCCTCCTGCCTCGTGGAAGCACCCCGCTGGGATGGTTTTCTTCTGCTCGGCGATACCCCTAAACAGCTTGTGTCAACTTATAGTCGATTCACCGGCATGCCGAGTCTTCCGCCTCTGTGGGCTCTCGGTATTTGGATGAGCCGCTGCGCTTATCAAAATAGCCAAGAGGTGATGGACGCTATCCAAGAATTAAAGCGACTGGATATTCCTTGTGATGTGATTCACTTGGATCCGCCTTGGATGAAACATCACTACTACTCATCGCTCGGTACCGATGCCTGTGATTTTGATTGGAATGAACAGGCCTTTCCTGAACGTCGCGAGTTCTTTGCTCGACTCAAGGCAGATGGAATCGCCGTCAGCCTCTGGGTCAATCCCTATCTGCCTGAAGGGGGAAACCTCTATCAATACGCCCAAAGGCGGGGTTATTTGGTGCGAAGTCTCGATGGAGGACTGGCCCGACTTGAATTCGGACAGCCGGTCGGGATTGTCGATTTCACTCTGCGAGCCGCCAAGAATTGGTGGAAAGATCTCATCAAGGAAATCCTCCGTGATGGCGCCGCGCTTGTGAAAACAGACTATGCCGATCGCATTCCCGAACAGGCTCTGTTTGCCGATGGGCGAAGCGGTCGCGAAATGCACCATATCTATCTCCATCTCTATTGTGAAGCTGCTTCGGAAGCCGTTCAAGAAGTGCATGGTCATGGTCTGATCTGGCGAAGACCCGGATATATAGGAACCCAAAGATTTCCCATCAGTTGGGCCGGTGATACGCAGGTATCCTGGGAAGGATTGCAAGGCTGCATGCGTGGGGGGCTTTCGGCAGCTTTCAGCGGTGAAGCCTTTTGGAGTCATGATATCGGCGGATTTTGCGGCCCCAAACCCGACCATGAACTGTATATTCGCTGGATGCAGTTCGGCATGTTTTCACCTTGCACTCGTTTCCACGGAACGACCCCACGGGAGCCTTGGCATTTTGGTGAAGAAGCGGTCTCCATAGCGAGGCACTATGCAAAGCTTCGCTACCGACTCATCCCCTATCTGTGGCAATGCGCGAAGATAAGTGCAGAGCAAGGGCTACCTATACTAAGACCGATGGTCCTCGAATTTCCCAGCGAACCTGCCGTGGCCCAGCTCGATGATCAGTATATGCTAGGGCCGGATCTGCTCGTGGCTCCTGTTATACATCCGGGCCAAACTCATCGATGGATCTATCTACCGCAGGGCCATTGGCGAAGCTTGGAACACCCCAACACCGTCTGGGACGGAGGACGCTTCATCAAGGTGGCTACACCTCTCTCCTATATACCAGCGTTCACTCGGTCCGATTGCATCCTGCCGACCTGGGATGAGGCTCCCCTGCATCTCAAAGATCTAAAATTGCATTAAGACCTCGAAGAGCTCGAAAAATCTACGACCGATTTTCCGAGCGCTATAGGAATCTGCAAGCAAGTAACTTTCTCCTCGGCTGGCCTTTGGTCTCAGACCTAAGCCCGCGAACGAATCTGCTAGGCCGCACGGCTGATGAAATTCTGCTATTCTACTCAAAGCCTCGAAAATATGACCTTTGATGAAGCTCCAAAGGCCAGCTCTATTATGGTTATGTTTGTCGATTTATGCGAATTCACCAGCCAGACAGAGCGTCTAGGTCCTGACACCATCGGCAAGATCCTCAATAGTTTTTTAACAAGAATGTCTGAAACAATTTTCGCTTTTGGCGGCACAATTGATAAATTCATGGGAGATGGAATTTTGGTTCTTTTCGGAGCGCCAGAGCCTATGAATGCCCATGAGCAAGTGCAAAACGCGACCAATTGCGCCATCGCCATGTTTGAAAGTTTGGAATCGTTGAATAAAGAGTGGACTGAAAATCATTTACCGGCTTTCGCCATGCGACTCGGCATCCATCGAGGATCCGCGGTCGTGGGAAGCTTCGGTGGTCCCAAACGCTCCGACTACACTGTTATCGGCCACACCGTGAACGTTGCGTCGCGAATTCAAGGCGTCGCCAGACCCAATACAGTCTATATGAGCGATACCGTACGCAGTCTATTGGCAGAGGATCAATGGGAAGATGTAGGACCCATGGCCTTGAAGGGAGTGGCGGGTGACCAACCCATCTTCCGCCTGCTCGTAGCTCAGGAGAGTTTGTATCCAAAAGTCAGCGTAGTTTCGAGTTGAAGACCTAAAGCTCATCCTTCAGCCTCAAAGTCTTTGAGGGAGTCATGCTCCTTAAGGGCAATATATTGCGCAATATCTTTTGCCAGTTTTCAGCCGCAACAGCGGACAAATCCGAAACCTTGCTTCCTTCATTTTTGAACTCGCTGCTTCTGCCACAGAGTTTCCACCTTGACTTATCTTTCAGATGTAATAGAAAGCGACAGTTGAAGATTCCTGGCCATGGCGCATGGGGTGCTGCCATCAGCCAATAGTTCTGCCGGGCTCCCCAAGCCATAAGGTCTTCGCCATGCAACGTCGCAAATTTCTCTCTTACAGTTTTGCCGCCTCGTCGATTCCCGTTCTCTCATCCTGGAGCTTAGCTTCCGAGACAGCCAAAGCGACTGAGCTACCCGCCAGCGAGACCCTGGACTCTAGTCAGCTGCTGCACAACCTTCGATACGAAGGCAAAGCCGTTCAGACCTCTCGACTGCTGAGCACCGGTGATTTTGGTCGCGATGCCACAGCTATCAAGGATCACGCGTTGGCAGTTCTGAACAGTGGACGATACACCAAACTTCGCGTGCGCTCTGGAGGGCATAGTTATATCGGTGCTTCGATATCGACGAGCGCCTACGTGATGAATCTCGCTCCTTTTAATCGCATCGAACTGGATGAAAAACAGAATCAGGTGCGCGTGGGAGCAGGCTGCAAATTTCATCAGCTCAGTAATTTCCTAGCTGGCGTTGCGGATGATATTTATTTACCTACAGGAGATTGCCCAACTGTCGGCGTCAGCGGATATAGCTTGGGCGGCGGTATAAGCTTGCTTTCCCCCATGCTCGGTTTTGGAGTCGATCGAGTCGCAGAAGCTACCATCATCGTGTTTGCCCATGATGGACAAGCTTTCACGGCGAGAACCCTACGCATCAGTCCCGCAGAGAACCCCGAACTGTTTTGGGCTGCTATGGGCGGCGGGGCCCAACTCGGCATCGTAACCGATCTGACTTTACGCTATGAGCGCCTCGCGGATTGCAGTCTCTATCAAGTTCATCTGCAGAATCAAATTCCCGAATACTTCCGCGATAATTTTTTGGCCTGGGAACAGCTCTGCGCTCACCAACTGAGCAGTAGCACGTCCTCAAAAATCCAACTCGATCACAATCAAAACCTTTCTATCGTTGGCATCCTGCGCAACGACAACGATGATTTGACCAAGCTCAGAGATTTTACCTATCCGCGCGGTGGCTGGGTCGAAACAAAACCGCTGTCTATCCATCAACTCTACGAATCCTTGGCAGGCTGCAATCAACTGTCTGATTGCGCGTTCACAGCCTGGACGGCTCGTGCCGATTATGTATCGGCAAAATCGACGATCCTAGCTCGAAGAGAAACCTTGACGGCGAGGCAACTCGAAGCTATCGCCGGAAAACTCTATGAAGGACTCAACTGCGATTACGCTTACGTTCAATTTGTTCGGTGGGCAGGACGGATGACTCAAAGCAACAAGCAGGTTTCGTTTCCATTCCGCGACGTGGCCTATGAATGCCAAATCTCGGCCAAAGCCGATAGTCGGGAGCGATGGCAAGCGACCGGCGGTTACGACTCCTGGGTCAACACAGTCACCGACCTTTTAGGACCAAGAAATGCCGCCTATTTTAATCACCTTAACTCCGACGTTGAAACCAAACCGGAACTATACTTTGGCGAAGCTTGGCCCTTGCTCCAGGAAGTAAAAAACATCTACGATCCCCGGGGAATCTTTCAGGCCTTTCGCTCGGCCAATCGCAGTTAAGCCCCTATGAGCTCATGCAGCAAAAAGTCTGGGCGAAGCTACGAAATGTAAAATCCTTCACTGTTGAATCATTTTTCATACACGAATCCTGGGCTCTACGACCATACCACGCCATTAAACCAAGACATTGTCCTAGCCCACAAAAAGAATCTTTGGGTTCCTTCTTGCAAATGCAGGGAGGTTTCCATCCGGGTGCGCTCAGACTGTTAGTCTAAAGACCCGGTGAACCTCGTCCCTACTGGAGCATCGTCTATGCATGCGTCTTCGTGGCTCAAATTCTCCCTGTGTCTGGCCTGCCTCCTCCCACTTTCCGCTTCGATTTCCTGCCACAAACTAGACGTCCCTGAATTTCCTGATACGGCCGATCCTGTCTTTGAAATGGCCCGACTGGAAAGGTACCTGGCCAAAGCCCGCGTCCTGCAAATTGATGTGCTATCCGCTGAATATTTTAAGGCATCGGAAGCCGAATTCAATCTGGCCAAGACCACTCAGGCCAGCAATCAGGGAGCTCGTATCGTCCTAAAACATGTAGCTCTAGGCCAAGCAAATTTGGCCAAGGCCCATGAAATCGCCATACGAGCCAAATCCATTCTGGAACCCGTCATCCATGCTAGAGCAGCAGCAATGGCGGCGGATTCTCAGCACCAATACAGTGAGCATCTGCTCAACATTGACAAGGGTTTGGTCGAGATCAGTAAAGTTGTCGACTCGTTCGATCTAGCAACCGCCGAGAAAAGCTGCGCAGAACTTACCAAGCGCTATCAACAACTCAAACTTGCGGCCATTCAAGAAACTTACCTGGGACAGGCTCGAAAATTAATCGAGCTGGCAGACTCAGAAGGAGCCAAAGATACCGCCAAGCTCACTCGAGATATCGCCCTTACAAAGATGGATGAGGCGGAAAAATACATTGTGAATCATGACTCGGATAAAGCAGGTATGGAATCGATCAGTCAGGTAGCTAACAATTCAGCACAGCGACTGCTGGATATATCTCGGCAAGCGAAAATGCTCGATAAAAAGGATGCCGAGAGCCTAGTATTGAATCGGGAGGCGCAGTTCATCAAGGATCGAGATGCAGCCATAGCCAACGCCAAAAATCAGCAGCAAGCTGAGGATTTGGCAACGAAGACTAAAGCTGCCAGCCTTGAAAGCACCACACTCGATGCCAAAAAACGCAGTGATGCCCTTTTCAAAACGGCTCAATCCAGATTCGCCATCGATGAGGCAGAAGTCTATCGAGACGGACAAAAGTTTACTATCCGCTTGAATTCGAATGCCCTGCCTGCAAATCGTGGGAATCTGCAGCCCAAAGCTATCCAGATGCTGGCCAAAGTCAATAAAACTATTCACGAACTTGGTATCACAAGTCGGATAGAAATAAGGTTTCACAAGAATTCAGCTGGTAATCAACTGAGCATGCAAAAACAACTGCAGCAGCATGCATCCGCTATCAAGTCCTACCTCAGTTCCCACGGGCTCGCGGCCAACAACCTAAGCATTCATGTCGATGATGATTCCAAGCCTGTGGCCGACACTCGAAACAAATCGAGTCGAGCTCGCAACTTCACCATCGATATCGTGATCGAGGCGCCTAACCCTGTATCCTGAAGGGGGCGGACTATCTTCAAATGCAAAAAGGAGCCAGCTCAGTTTCGGCTTGCCCCTTTCTGTGTTCTCTTCCGCTGAGAACTTAATCCTAAACGTCAATGCGAATAAGCAAAGTCTCTTCGCACCACAACCACCACTTTTCCAGGCCCGCCCTGCCCAACGAGGTGCTGACCAAGGGCCTGATAGAAGGCGTCATCACTATCCTGATTCGCCGGGCTCTTGACTGCTTCTTGCTTCACTTGAGCTGTACTGGTGACCAGAGTTTTCTCAAACCAGCTGGCTTTAACGGCCATATTGTAGGTTTTTACGCTCTTGCCGCCAAAACTCTTAACCTTGTCCGAGACAGCATCGGCACGCTTTTGTGCCAGTTTTTGCGATGCTTTTGGCAAATCACTCTTCAGATTGTGAGGATAGGGGCGATCGGAATAAGCCAGGATTAGAATTTCTTTGACTTTCGAATCCTCCTTAACTGCATTCAAGGTTGTTTTCAGTTCGGACAGATCCGATTCGGAGAGATGGGCCGAACCCTTCTTGAAATTCACCACTACAGTATCCTTACCGGTGATTTCATGGAGTCGCTGCTGAATCGATTCTTTTGCAACTTTAAGGTCCGTTTCGGTTTGGGCACGAGCTGCAAGGGAACTAACGCACAGGGTACAGAGGGTCGCAACGGTCAAAAAATTCATGTTCTTCATACAAGGCTACTCCACAAAAAGGGGTGAACACAGTGAGTCGCAAGACCAAGTTTTATTAGAAATTCGGAAGTCGGAGACAGTAACCTTGCCTGGGTCGCAAAGTTCACAATTTACCGAGTAAAAATAGAACAAGGAGAACGACAAGCAGGAGGCCAAGGCCCCCGCTCGGTGCATACCCCCAATTTCTGCTATGGGGCCATATGGGAGCCGCTCCAATGAGGATAAAGACCAACACAATCACGAAGAGATATCGCATGCTCATAGAGTTCACTCCAGTTTTTACGGCGCGAAAGGCCATCGAGTGACGACTCGCTAAAAGGTCTCGCCCGCTATAAGTATGGAGATTGCAATACCTGTGCCGAACAAGGACTTAGAATGGGGATGATTGGGCAGAAGCGGCGGCGACCTTATGAGTAAACTCTCACAAACAATTAAGGCCGACGTTTGTGCCAGCTAAGGATGATTTTTTTGGCTAGCAGAGGTAACAGCGCCATGGCTAGAAAAGACAGCACGAGTCGGGTCGAAAGAATATCCCGAAATGATTTAATCTGGCTCAATTCAGTTCCGGTGTAAGTATAAAGAAATATGACCGGCAACATCCCGACCAAAGTCGCGAGGAAAAATACCCGCACGGATATAGTGGTGAGGCCCATCACCAAATTGATCATAAAATAGGGAAAAACTGCAATCAATCGCAGCGACATGAGATAGAATCCACCTTCTTCCTGAATTCCTCGATTGACCGTTTCAAGCCTGTTCTTGAACCTTTTTTGGATACTATGACCGATGATATATCGGGCCGAAAGAAAGGCTCCTGTGGCTCCGACAGCAGAAGAAAGTGAAGCCAGCAAAGTCCCCCACCAAGGGCCAAAAATAGCTCCCGCCGCAAAAGTCAAGGAGAGGGCTCCCGGCAACGAGAGAGCCGACGCCACAATATAAACAAAGCAATAAACCAGCATAGTGAGAAGTTGATGGTCTCGGTAGTAGAGCTGAAGCTGATGCTTACTTTCCTGCAACTGATCCAGGGTAAAGTAACGTCCAAAACCCAATGCAAAGAAGGTACCGATCAAGCAGCAGAAGATCAAGAGCGAGAGCAATTTAGGCCAGATCAAGCGCATCTGACTTCCTTTGGTGAAAGGCTAAGAACACAAATTTTGGCTGGATTCGTCTCACGATAAACCGAAAATAGTGATTCGCTTCATTCCATCCCTTGACCGACGAGCGGCTCTGTCGGGGCATCTTCAAGCGAGTCGACTTCGAATTCTTTGCCTTTGATATGACTTCTATTCTAGCAGATTTTTCTGCCAGCAGCCTCAGAGAGGGCATGAAGCTAGATGAGCAGACTTGGTTTTCTTCGCCCAAGTAAAACCATCTACGCTTGCGGTCAGGCTGGCTTTTTGGGAACAAAAAGGGGAAAGGAGCTTCCCATCCGGAACGCCATGACATCAGTCATGATTCCAGGCAGACAAGCTCCTTTCAAAAAAGGGGCGGATTCGGCATCTTCTTATCCTTTACGATTCCCAAGATGCAGGCGCAGATCGAACAGCATAAAAAGTTTTGATCACTTATTTTTTAGAATAGGGCGCAGCAGTATCTACTGTTGTGGGGCGATTATCTCCGCTATCCGGAACCAGAAACAGCGACGTTTTGCCGAAGTAGAGTGCATCGCCGCGTTTGCTATATACATCAAAAATCACATCTCCTTGCTTCACTTGAGCTCCTGCGCAGGAGGTATTAATCACGGATTTCTCTTTATTAACCACCCAGTCCGCTTGTCCACAAAGCTTCAAAGCATTGAAGCTGGAAACGGCAGCATCGGAATTGACCGTGAAAAAGGCGTCGTTTGCGGTGAGATTAATCGATTGAACAGATTTGTCTTCGGTCAAAGTGCCCCGAGCATCAACTGTTCCAATAGTTTTGAATGTTGATCCAATTGTTTGACAATTGTCATCGCTATAGTAGCGTTCAACCTTATCGAAATCGCCAATTGCGTTAAAAATGTATTCCCGCTGCACCCTTTGCAAGCCCGGCATAGCTGATGTCATACAAGGAGACAGCCAAGCGCCACGCAGATCAGCTGGAGTTTCGCGAACCTTCGCACCGTTATCGGTTGTATCATTATCATCTTTGCCACAAGCCATAAGAACGAGTGGCATCGCGCAGAGTGCAAAGCCAAAGTTACGATGAATTGATTTCATAGAATCCTCTCAATAAATGGATGGTTTTCGGTCAAAGTAGGCGCTTCTGAGATGTTTTCGATAGGTGAATCATTTCTTCGAACGTTTAAGTCTCAGATTTTGGCATACCTTGCCGGAGCTTACAAAAGGGCTAAAGCAGCAATTGTGCCAAAGCAAAAAATGTCCGCTTGAAGCGGACAGTTCTAAGTGATTTTAGATTTGATATCATGGATCTAAGACATAAATTGGACAGTGTGGCGCTAGAATTCCATGACTGATCTTTTGTGGATTATTGATGCAGGACTGAATCATTCCCGGGACAGTCACATTTTTATGAAATTAAACAAGCATTAGCTCGATAGAGTTCCCGAATATTCCAGGACCTGAGTTTGCTGCCGCTCATCCATGGTAGAGACTTCTTCTTCAAAATGCCGAGGTGGAAGATGGCTTCCCTTTTGACTCGTGCGCTGGTGCACGGCTTCGAAATTCTGCCGAACAGCCTGGGTTTCTTCCATGTCACGACGTATCCTATCGACATCCGATTTCTTTTGAATAATCAGCTCCTCAAGATCGCGGATTTCCGATTTAAGTTTGTCGTTTTTACTTTGCAAGCCTTCCAGCTTTCTCGTCGCCTTGTCCAAAATGGTTCGAATATCAATCTTGGCCGAAGCCAAAGTTTTCTGCACGATGAGAATAACCATCTCTTTTTTATTGTCAGGCAATTCTCGCATCAGCTGAATCACTTCATCGATTCCGTAGGGAGACACGGGAGTTGGCTTTGCTGTCTCGACAGGTGGTGGCATCGATACGTTGATTTTGGGAGACGGAGCAGCTGGTGGTCTCGGGGGATTGGTCTGCGCGCTTGCAGAACTCGCACTTGGCGTTGAAGCATTGGCTCGCTCACGGCGTCTCTGCTGACTGGCGTCGATTTCCATCGCCACCGACTCATAGTCATTTTTCTTGGAAAATAGCCCCATACCCCATCCCCCTCTAAAAGTATCCTCAGGAGGTTATCGGCTCAATTTGTGACTTTCTCGAATCATTCACTTAACACATTTATTTTCTTAGCTTTTTTCCCTGTCATTTCATTGATCTCACCCATCGAAAAGGGGACATTTTTCCAGGTCGAGAAATGGAGCAAAAAAAAGACCGCAGATGCGGTCTCACTTCACACAAACCCAGGAAGTTTAGTGAGCATACTGCCTGGAAAAGTGTGGCATCGGATCCATCGAGCGATCCGCCAAAGTCTTATATTCGAAATGCAAATGGGCGCCTTCCGCATTGCCGGTCGCTCCGACCTGGGCGATGTCCTGGCCCTTTTTCACCATCTGATTTCTACGAACGTAAAGTTTGGAACAATGGGCATATAAGGTTTTGAAACTACGCTGACGAACAACGACGGTCCAACCGTAACCATGTTTCCATCCCGCATACTCGACTGTTCCCGCATGGGCCGACTTGATCTTGCGCCCCCTTGGAGCCATGATGTCGATGCCTTCATGGGCTCGACCATTGCGAGGCCCGAAACCCGAGCTCAGACGGCCTGCGACCGGCCATTCGAGTTGGCGAAGATCAGCATAAAGGTTGGCTCGTTCGCCTTGGGTGGTACTGTCATCATCTGAATTTTTTCCGGTTGGAACCGGAAGTACGCTGGTCACCAGCCGACTTCTTCCCCGCAAGTCAGGAGACATGAGAGCCTTCTCACTAACGGGGATGTAAAGGACTTGTCCTGGTTTGAGTTCGCTGGAGGCGTCGAGACCATTGATACGTTGGATGGTGGCGTTGGGCACTGCAAACTGATGGCCCATGTTCTGGAGAGTATCGCCTTTCTTCACTTGAACTTGAAAAAGCATGCTCTGTGAGTCTTGGCCTGGCGGAGCTTCTCGGTGTGCGCATGATGCGAACAGTAATGAGCCGAGCAGCAGCGATACAGCTTTGAGCTCTGGTTTCTTCATGTGTCTTCCCCTATCGAAAAAAAGAAGGCAACAACGCCCACCGATAAGCTCGGTGGGCGGAGTTAGACGGCACTGCCCGACTAGGATAACATCAAAGGGGATTGAAGACGAAGGGATAATTTACATTGACATTTTGACCACCGCGTGGCGTCGGAAACTTCCAACGGACGATCTTTCCTGTCACACAACCAGCCATCACTGCATCGCCAATTGTATCGGAGTTGATATCGGATTTGGTGACCCGACCGTCAGCACCGATGATGAAATTGACCTTGATCTTACCATTCGCATTAGGCGAACGCTGCAAGAGTTGTTCATAGCAATGGCGAATCTGGTTGAGGTTTGCGCGGATGACAGCCTGCACTTCTTGCGTTGTCAATCCACCGCTCACGACAGGATCACCTGGTGGAACCTCAACATTGGCGCGGCCTGCTCCGCCTTCACCTTTGCCGAATCCTTTGCCAATTCCTGCGCCACCAAGACCACCAGCACCACCTTCACCGGAACCTTGTCCACCGAATCCACCGAAGTTGTTGACCGCTCCACCTGTGCCAGAAACTCCCAGTGTTTTGCCTGTTCCAGGTCCACCCAGACCGAGAGTTTTTGCACCAGATCCTGCGCCTCCACCAGCTCCACCAGCGGAATCTTTGAAGTCAGTTTTGATCGCACCGGCTCCGACTTGGCTCAAAACTTTTCCAGCACCCAATCCAAGTTTACTCAGGTTCACACCGGATGCTTTGTTCGGCGCGCCGCCCTCAGCCCCTGCTAGATCAATCTTCTGCTCACCTTTGCGCTGACCACCAGCATCAGGTCGCAGTTTGTCGCCACCTTGAGCTCCGCCGGATGGGCCAACTTTAGCACTGGTCTGTGCACCAGGTGCTTTGAAATCAGGCTTTTTCCCCGTATTGGCCATGCCTGTTTCCTTAGGCTTCTCCTGAGGTGGCGTTGGCGTCGGAGGCGCTTGCTCTTTTTTAGGTTCAGCCAATTGCTGCGTGGGTTTCTCCACCGGCGGCGTTGGCGTCGTTTGCTTGGGTGTTTCCACAGGTTTTGGTTTAGCTTCCGGAGGCACCGGAGTCGGTGGCTTTGGTGGTGGCTTCGGAGGTGTCGGCTTTGGTGGTGGCTCCTGCTTCACCTCAGCCACTTCCACTTTGGGCTTGGGAATCGGCTTCGGCGCCTCTTTTTTCTCCGGAGCATTTACAATCGACCAGATATCGTCGTCTAATTTATCGTCTTTAGGGTTCTTGCTTAAATAGATGGCGGGAATTGCCGCCATATAAAGCAGAATGGAAAAGGCCAGTATGCCGACGAAAAATGGATCGCGCGTGTTGCTCCTCGGCAATTCCAAAACCGGTGGCTTGATGAACATCAGGAAGTATTTAAGAGGACCCTGACTGATATGAGCAATATCATGTTTGCTCATATTTACGGTCTTCTCTCCCGACTCTTCCAGAACCTTGCCGCCCTTCCGAAGACGCGCACTCATATCGGCCATCAAATGCAGCGTATAACCTTCTTCTGTGACACTCGCCAGTTCATGCGCTTTCACATCATTATCACTGCCAGAAAGAAAATGTGCTTTGGGTGGCTGCCCTATCAGCACTCGATCGAAATTCTTGAATTTTGGATGAAACAGGTCGATATCGAGAATAGTATCATCCCAATAGCTCACAACTTCCAAAACATTGCCACTTGGCTTGGCGTTTCTGGGAGAAAAGAGCATGTCCCCGTCATCATCGGAACCTCGCCCATCCCCTCGGGGTGCGGCCCTTACAGTCGTTTTAACATCATCGCCTGCAGCCATATCGTCCGCCTCTTCCGCATCATCGTGATCGGAGCTGTCTTCGTGCAGCGACTCCGCTTGCTGTTCGACCCTTGGCGTGGCAGCATTTTGTGCCGCCATACCTGGGCGTCCACTCATGATCGTGACTTCGGCCCCTACTTTCGTTCCATCGTTTTGTGCAGCTTTGAATTGTGGAGCAGCCTCGGCAGCCTCGGCAGCCGCTACCGCCGTTTGATGATTGCAGACCTCGATCACGACATCACCAATCGTGATTTTGTCACCAATGCTAAGGGGCGACTCGACTTCGACCCGCTTACCATTGAGCAGGACCCCCGAGTGGGATCCAAGATCGGTGAGCATATGCACGCCATTCTCAAGAACTTCAATCATCGCGTGAATAGGCTCGACCGCAGTCGCCCTTATCACGACTTCGTTCGACAAAAGAGTGCCGATCATCAGCCGATCACGGACCGGGACAACCTGCTGAGACTGATTGGGCGGAGAGTAGCGGATCTCGAGGTTCATTCAACACAACCCAAATGAAGCCTGCCCCAGTATGGGACGAGGTAACAGAAGTTCAAATAACCTGACAAACGCCGTTACACTTATTATCGCGTGGATTGACATAAATGGGAAGGCCCGCTTTCTTTAAGCGGACCATTATGCCAATCTTTTTCGGAAGTTTTTCGGTATCGGGCGATCATTGCTTTGGAGGTGCACCAGCAGCCGGGGCAGCGGGAGCCTGAGGCGAGGGGGCATTGCCTGCGGGTTTATTCGCTGCTCCGCCTGCGGCTTGACCATTCGAGGGCTGCGCGGCGGCAGCGGCTCCCTGAGCTTTAGCAGCGGCAGCGGCGGCCTTATCCTTGGCAGCCTGCTCTCGCTGCTCTTTTTCAATCTTGCCAATAATCAAATAGGCCTTCTCATCGATTGTGGTAGGGCCACCATCGGTTTTGGCAACTTCTTCCAGTTCTGCTCGGGCTTTGGTGAGATTACCAAGTCCCTGATATTCGTTCAGTGCACAGCTAAACAGGGCTGGCTTATAGTTCTTCTTTTTCTCCAGCAAATTGGTACAAATCTGGGCTGCCTCTTTAGGATTGTCAGCCAGTCGCTCGATTTGAACCTGACCGGTCAAAGTAAAGAAATCTTCCGGTATACCACTAAGCATGACTTTGGCTGTTTTATAGTCGCCATAACGCAGAGCGATGAAGCCAATATTCAATCGGGCTGGTTCGTAGTCTTTACGGACGTTGATGGCATCATTCCAAAGCGCGACCGCTTCAGGCAGACGCCCATCGATCATCGCTATCATGCCCCGGGCTGTAATCGCTGCTGCTTTGGTCTTGTCGTTTTTACTGTCCATCAATTTTTCAATCCAATGTTCTGCCATAGGAAACTGCCTGGAATGAATCGATGCCAGCGCCAATTCAAGTTGAGCCACTTCCGGCATTTCGTGCCGTATATCATCACGCATTTCCACGATCATTAGTTTCTTTGCGACTTGAAACACCGGTCCTACACCCTCACCCGCCAAGCGCTTGGCTGCCATCAATGCTATGAGATCCTTTCGATCTTTAGCTGAAGGTGACGCGAGTTTACCTTCTAAGTCACTGGCCAAATCCTTGGCTTTACCTAGATTGATAGTTTTCGACGTCAAAGAGTTATTGGAAAGGCTATAGGTTAAAGTTTGGTAATTCGACGACACATAAAGATCGTCGTTGCCTCCAGCTGCAGGCTTTTTGCTATTGCCTTCTTCATCGTCGCTATCAGCTTTGCCTGCTGCAGCGGGCTTGTCATCTCCGCCTGTCACTTTTTGAATCGTGGTGCAGCCAGAAACCAGCCAGAGTAAAAGAAGTATAAAGGAGCTGTGCTTATGCATCGCTTATTTCCCATTCTTCACAGAGCCAGCCATGCTGCTGGCGAGTTCCGAACCCAGAAAGTCGGGCTGTACAACGAAATCGTCGAACTGCATCTTCTTGCCAGCCAATCGATTCAGACCACCTATAATCTTGAGCGACCAGTCATTATAGACTCGGAATTGGCTGACGGTATCCTGGGCTACTTTGTACCAGTTCGCAGCGGCTTTGCGTCGTTCAGCAATCTGCGGCGCCAGTTCTTTTAAAACGTCTTCTTTGCTTGCGCCCTGGATCGGCGGGGGATTGGCTAATGCTTCGGCATACTGCTCGTTGGCAAAACCCATCTGATAGAGGGCTGCAATCCCCCAGTAGGCGTCTTTCGTGCCGACAACGACTTTGTAAGTTTGCTCCACTTGGTTCAATGCCACAGCTTTATTTTCGAGGGATTTCGCTAAGGCATCGACCGTGCCACCGACCAGTCCAACCTTTAGATAACGAGGCAGAATTGGATCGGCCTCCCGAAAGGCTATTTCGCCGACATAACGCAGGGCTTCGCCACTCACAGAACCGGGTGATTGACCAAAAATAGACTTGATCTGTGCCACTGCCGTTCCTGCATCACCTCCACCCGCGCGTGCCACTCGGTAATAAGCTACAATTTGTTGGTTGGAGCTGAGCTTAAAGCGATTCAGGTACTGTGTTTTGATAATTTCGACCATCTGGTCATAACGCTTGGCTCGTTCGGCACCCACAATCAAGGACTCGATCACGCCCAGTGCATTGTCCGGATACCGACTGGCGAAGGCTATACATACGGGCAATGCTTTCGGGGTATTCAAGGCTATCTGCAGATAGCAAGCTGTCGATAACGCGCCGCCTGCTTCTTTTTCCTTGGGATATTTCTTGGTGAACTCAATGAAGTAGTCAGCAGCCTTATCGTACTCGAGCTGCTTTTCATAGATCTGAGCGACCTGTAGCAAGGATTCCTTAGCTTGAGGCTTATCACCAAAATGGGTGACAATGAACAGATAGCTTTCGATCGCCTGAGGGATGGCTCCGGCTTTGATATAGTCGACTGCCGCGTTATACCAAAGGATATAAACTTCGGGATCTTTTGGATACTTGCGGGCTTGAGCTTCTGAACGTTGAGCTCGCTTGAGAGTGTCTTTCTCTTTGCTGATATCTTCCTTTTCGGCAGCCCTCTGGATATTGCGTAGATCCTGACCTACTTTATTGTTTCGATATTCTGGAATTTTAAGCAGGCTGTCAGCTGTTGCCAGCAGCTCTTTGCGATCATCTTTGACGATTGGAATCAGGAGATCAACGGCGCCCTGGCCCTCCTTATCCTTAGGATATTTGACAGCGATATTCTTCAGGTAACGGATTGCATTGTCTTTCTGACCCGAGTGGAAGAAGATCGTCGCAATACCAACATCACAACTTTTCACACGAACAGGATCATCCGGATACCATTCAGTATATTTTTCGCAGGCTTTGATATAGTTTCGCGCTCGAGCCGAGACCGGTTTAGGGTCTTTGAAATCAGGCTTTCGCTTTTTTAAGACTTTAAACTCAGGCTCGAAATCTTTTACGAAAGCGTTGACCATATAGATCGAGACTTCTTTGTGCATGTTTTCGCCTTTTTCGCTCTTATCTTTATAGCGAATGGCCTTGTCCTTGCCTAAGCTGGCGATTTCCAAATAGTACCGCCCTGCTGCTCGGTAGTCCTTGAGATAGTATTCAATATCCGCTAGGTAGTACATGATGCCTGGAACTTCACGAGCTTTGGGATGGTACTTGATAAAGAGCAAATAGCCCTCTTTAGCCATCAAGTTGAGTTCGCGATTGTCATCCTTGATTGCGTTTTGATGCGTTAGCGCTGCATAGTAGATCATCTGCTCTTTGATGACAGCCTGGGTGTCCAAGACCAGTTCTTTCTTATTTGCCTTACCCCAATCGGAAGACACTGCATACATCTGGGCGAAACGCTCCAATTCGCTCCAAACCCTTTTGAGGTCACCCAAAGCAGCTGAAAGGCTGACGATTTCCTTTTGAGCTGTGGGACCTTCTGGATCATTCGGAGCAATCTGTTGGAATCTCTTAAGCACGTTGATAGCCTGAGCATAGTTACCCTGATCCGACAGAATTTGAGCCAAAAGGGTCAGGAAAGGCCCAATGTATGCGGCACCGTTATTCGCTCTATAGTAGGCAATCGCCTCTTCAATCATCTTCAATTCAGCGAAAGCGAAGACCATGTCGCGTAGAGATTCCTCGCGCAACTGAGAATCTTGAGGTGTGCCAGATTTTGCTAGGCTCACCAACTGCTTCCAGTAGCTCAAACTTTTGCGATAGTCACCCAGGTTGTAGGCACACCATCCGAGTTTAAACACTGACCAGAGATAGCGTTTGCTTCGCTTGTACTTCAATGCCTTGCCAAAGTTAGTCTGGGCATTAGTGAAATCGTTTCGATCAAAATAGAAATCTCCCAGTGAAGCATAGGCATCACCGGAAATCGCTGAATTCGGATACTTTTGAATCAACTGCGTATAGATCCGAGCGGCATCTTTTTCTTTACCCAGATACTGCAGTGCCACAGCTTTGTTGTAGGTGATCTGATCGGCGTTTTCGCTGCGGGGATATTCCTGAATAATATCAGAAGATTCCGTCACAACAGCTTTCCAATGACCCATGGAGCGGCTGGTATTCAGCCGAGGTTCTTGTCCTTTTTTTCCGCCATTGTTCCACGCTTGCCACTTCTTATCATAGTCTCGCTCCTCTTCCGAACGAACGTAAGTAGCCTGTTCCATATGCAAGTTGAGGATTCGCTCGAGAATTTGCAGACGCTGAGGCGATCTCTGCGGCAAGCTTTTGGCTGTTTTCTCCAGATAACGGGTAGTCTTATCGATTCCCTTCACCAATTTCTTTTCAACTTGCATAGCAAAGACTGCAGAACGCTTCAGCTGAGGCGAAGCTTTTTCGAGCTTTTTCTCACGCTTCTTCTCGGTGACTTGAAGAGTCGCGCGCTTTTGCTCCTGAGCAGCGAGATGCCCTGGCGAATGCCAGAGTAGCACGTAGCATAGCAGAATGAGCTGGAACAAAAGGCGCATAATTCTTCCTTCTTGATCATCCCAAAAACATAATCCTCGCAACCGAGATGAGCCGGATTTCACTCGTCCTTGGCCTTTGGATCTTCATTGCCCTGATCTTTGTCATCCTTATCGTTGCCAGCATCTTTGGCTAAGCAGCGACTGGCCATATTGTAGACATAAAAGCCGAGCTCATCCTCCCAATACTCTCCCTCAAAGGGCCAGTACTCAAGAGTTTGATTGATATTGAGCTTCTGCATGCCACCGATAAATTGGGTTTTCTTGTCTTCGCCACCGACTGTTTTAATGAGGGCTCTCAGACTGGCCAGTTTACCGAGTTGCATTTCGGCCACGATCAATTTGGTTTGATTGGACAGCTCGAGCAGTTCTGTATAGTAGGTCGTTCCCTCTTTATACATGCGCTGCCCCGCATCCAAGACTGCCGCCGACTTTTTAGATTCAAGAAATTGGTTCAGGCTTTCCAAGAGACCCGATGCCTGCCACTCCCGATAATTACGCAAGGAATTCAATTCGCGATCTGTAAAGCGGATGGTATCCATGGCTTCCTTGAAACTATCCACTTGCGAGAGTTTTTTCACGATTTCTTCGGCCCTGCGGTAGCTGCTCAGCTGACTGTTACGATAGTCGTAAACGAATTTGAAAAAGCCCTTGGGATCGCCTTTAAAGCGATTGAGCATTCCCTTAACATCACCAAACACCGGTTGGTAGCGATCTTTGAAGCGCTTCATCGATTCTTTCACCTGATCATACCGGCACATTCTCAGGAAGGTGATTGACTGCAGGATGAAAGCCTCGGGATAGAAGCGATTCTCAAAGAACGGGGAATGAATCGTGTGAATATTGCCAAGCGCATTGTTGAACTTTTCCATAAAGAAGAAGGCCCATGAAGCTTCCCAAATGGCATCCAACCAGTTTTCAGAATCCCGAGGCACCTGGCCATAGTAGGAGATAGCTTCCGGAAAGCGTTTGATTTCATAGTTTACGCGGGCGATGTTCATAATCGACATCTCCTGCAGTTCTTTCATATCGCTCCGATCACGCGTCCCGGCTAATACTTTCTCAAACAGCGCAATCGCCCGCGAATGGCGACCTTTGAGGTTAGAAATAACCCCTTGATGAAAGTCTGCACCGAGTTGGTAGGGACTACCGGCGGGGACCATGGAAAAGTACTTTTCTGCAGTTTCCAGACTTCTTTCACCAAAGGCTTCGACACCTTTGTAGTAGAAATAGAAGCCCCGGGCCGGACCCGGAACATCAGACAGTCGAATTTCGGTTTTGAAAAGTTGAACGATATGAGACTGACCAAGGCTCAGTTTGCTATTGATTGTCCCTAGTTCTTCCAATGCAGAGCGAAAGAATGGATTATCTTCGGTGCGACCGCGCCGTACAATCAAACTGTAGTATTTCGAGGCTGAATAGAGCAGTCCAAGTTTCTGTAGACTTTGAGCTAGGCCCCATTCTGCCTTGCGCTTATCGCCCTTATTGTCAGTTTTTTCGACAACTTCATGATAGGCTGAGGCCGCGCGAGCATAGTCTTTCTTTGCAAAGTAGATCTTTGCCTGCTTATAGTCAGCCATCGCCTCGCCCTGCCAGGAAGCAAAGGCGACTGCACACACAATGACGAGCAGTTTTCGCAGACGGTCAAGCATGGGTCCTCGACAAGCTAAAGGTAATACGCCACCCCAATCAGCAGCGTAATCGTATCGTGAGGAGCAGTTCCACCTAGGCCCTGCGCCGACTTCGCTTTAAGGGGACTGCATTCGCCGTCCAACACTGTATACTGAAAACGATTCGCCCGCAGATCCCACTTGTAAGACATCTTTCGGGAAACAAAATAACGCTGCCCTATACCCGCCATGAGCGTGGGATAGGACTTCGTGGCATTCTTCGGGATATCCTCAGCGGTCGGGTCGAGCTTCTTGTCAGGAGGTTCGCAGAAATCGTTGTAGTGCCACTCGACGCCCGTCTGCCCCAGTCCAGCCTGCAAGTAGGTATCGAAATAGACCAATTTCCCTGAGGGAAGTTGCCATTTGCCATAGATTGGTGTGTACTGCAGGGCGAGTTCGAACATATAAGAGGTCCGAAAAATCTGCGTTTTGATGTCAAATTCATCGAACAAGATGCGTTTGTCTTCACGATCGATGCTATTGCCATAGGAAAAAGTCCCTTCAACCGACCAAGTTTCATTGAAATGGTAGGTGAGCAGGCCTGTTGCCAAGAACGTATAGATAAAGCTTTCATTCATGATGGTGTTCATCGCCGCGCCAACTTCGAGGCGCCCGGACTTGGTAAAGTATCGGGGGCGGATCACTCGAATTTCAACGTCTTTAAATCGCTCGGACTCATCGGCCTGAGAAATAGGCCAAGCACTCAGAAGACTGGCCAAAATTGCCAAGACCTTTGCTGCCCCTGAATAACCAGAAGCGCCTTGACCCTTGCCACGAGTGAACATACTCAGCATCAACCCATTCCCCATCAGATGTGCTCTTTGGCAACCAGGAGCTTGAACGTTATGAATTCAGCCTGCGATCCGGCGAGCATCAGCCTTCTCAAAAGTTCGAAGTCATGCTTACGATCCATTTCTATGGTAATCTCTCCAGGCTTGGCCTTTTTTTCGTCGCCTCCCCTCAGGATCTCTGCTGCTGCCTTGTTCACTTTGGCTATTTCTACGAGTTCTTGAAAAACCGGAAATATTGCTCCCTGCTGAATATCGGCGGGTGCAACTTTGCCGTTTTGCAAGGTTACCACTTTCTTATTGTTAATGAGGATCTCATTTTTATTGACGACAATACTGGGGACCTCATCCATACTGACCAGAGTGATAGAGTCGGGCAGCTCAAGATTTTGATCGACATCATGGTTGGTGGGATCTGTTGAATAGCTCATCAACAGGAAGGTCACCAAAATACTAAAAATGTCGAGCATTGGGGTTAGATTGAGCGACAGGGTTTCGCCGCTATCTCCACCTGCTGATGCCATGGCCCATCTCCCACTGAATCGTTACAGTATCACACTGCCCATGACGACTTTTTCAAACAAGAAAAAATCTTTGCCTGTCTTGTGCAGTTCCTCGGCATTGGGCAAAGCCAAACGCGGTTCGTTCTCTTTTAATGTCTTGATCGCGTCGAGAGCCTTAACAATATTTTCATATTTAACAGTATCTGCTGCAAATACAGTCACCTTGTCGTTCTCAGGAACCTTCGTGCGCAAAGCGATCATTTCCTGATGAAACTTGACGATTTCACCGTCATCATACTTAAACGACTTTTCCTGCTTATCAACCGGATTCTCCGTCCATTGCGAAGTCACTTTAATTTCTGCATCATCCAGATCAACCCGCACACTGAAGGAGCGTGTAGGGAGTTCCTTGACATCAGGAGAATTGGAAAGAAAAGGCACTTGGACTTCGACAATTCCAAGTCCAATAAATGCTGCCGACACCAACAGGAAGGTGTTCAGCATGGAGAAAATGTCGATAAATGGCATAATGTTCAATTCGGGAGCATCCGGTCCGCTCCCGCCTGAAGGTATCCATTTTCGCTTTTTGTGGTTGCTCACACAGCTCTCCTGTCAGGCTTTTTTAGCACCTTTGAGCTTCATTTTTCTGGTATAGAGCAGATCATTCAGCTTGGATGCATTTTTGTTGATATCATCAACAACAGTCTTCTGCTTGGCACTCAGAACGCCATAGGCAAACAAGCAAAACAGAGCAACAGACAAACCGAAAGACGTCGCATTCAAGGCTTCCGCGATACCTTCAGCAAGAAGGGTTTGCTTCTGTGCGCCCGTCGCTTTCGCAACCGCCGCAAAAGACCGCATCAGACCAAAGATCGTGCCGAGCAAGCCCAGAAGTGTTGCCACGTTCGCAGTCGTTGCCAAAAACGACACCGTTTTGTTGACCTTGGGTACAACGGTGAGCACTGCATACTCGATGGCGTTGTTGATTTCCTGGGTCGAATCATTGGAACGCTTCAAGCCTTCTGCCAACACATAAGGCAAAAGCTTGGGACGAGCTTTCTTGCAGAGGCGAATGGCGTTTTCGATTGAGTTGTTCATGACCATCTTCTGCACCATAGCCATGAAGCCATCGCTATTGATCAGATCGAATTCCATCCAAAGGCGATAGCTGCGCTCAATCACCAAACCCAAGGAGATGATAAGAACAGCCAGGATCGAGAACATGACCTGGTAGCCGCCGTGTTCAAAGTAGAGATGAAGTGCCTCCATATCCTATCATTTCCTCCTTAAGGGATTCCATCTAGTCGCCCGAGTGGGCCTCGCTCAAAGTTAGACGCTTTTTTAGCTTTAATAAAATTCTACGTAGCTGACTGCCCTTATGTCAACCTTTGGAGCCATCTTTACCCTATGGACTCTGGATTCCACAAAAGCCTTGCGCTATAGTGTAAGAGAGGAGTCTAGCTTCAAAGAGGCTGTCATCGCTTTTAACAAGACGACGACAGGTGAGCTTTTCCGCTGCGCTTCTGGCATCTTCCAACCCGAGGTTGCGCCATGACTGGATCCTTGTTATTCGTCGATTGCAGTGGCTATAAATCGCTACCCTCGATCGAAGCTCTGCGCCTTATCAGTGGCGGGCAGAATCTTGAGAGCGTGACCAATCTCAATGCAGCGTTGGAGGTCATGGAGAATAACAACAACATTGGTATTCTCGTCACCAACATACCCGACCTACAACTGCTCAGTCGCTTTCGGCAGACGAACCCGAAAGGCGAAGCTATCCTGGTGACTGAGCTGCCGATGAAAGAGTATAGCGCGCTTTTGCAGAATACCGAAGAAAAGCTTCTCGACCACGTGATTGCCAATAAAGGTCGAGAAGGTTGGACGATTCATCAGTTACGTGTCACGATCACAAAAATTCACAGTAAAGATATCTTTGGGATTGAAAAATACTTGGCGCCATATACCATCGTGCACCGTCAGCAGGTGCGGGGTTCCGCTGAGCGTGAGGAGCTGAACAGCAATGTGATGCGCTTTGCTGAAGCTTGTCATCTGGGACAGCATGCTGCCCGCATGGCATTCGGGATTACTGAAGAACTGCTCATGAATACAGTCTATGATGCTCCAGCCGCTGCCGGCATTGCTCGCTTCAAAAATGTCGAGCAAACCCAGGCGATTGTTCTGGAACCAGCTGAATACGGAGAGCTGAGCTACGGTTGTGATGGTCAAATTTTAGCCATATCCACCTCTGATCCCTTTGGAGCGCTGCGCAAGGAAACTCTTCTGACCTATCTGAAGAAGGTTTTGAAGCGCGACGAAACTGATGGTCTCATCGACGATAAGCGTGGTGGTGCCGGACTCGGCCTCTTCAAAATTCTTTATTCCAGCCATGGGATTGTTTGTAATGTAAAACCAGGGTCGCGGACGGAAATCATGGCCTTGATTGACGTTAACGATCAGCTGCGAGATTTCGCGACCATGGCTCGCTCCATTCACTACTTCCGCACGTGAGTCATGATGACGAGAGGAGCAGGAGCGAGGGCGGAAAGGCCTTCGCTATGGCGTGTTTGAAGCTATTCCCGCTCGACTTTTGTCTCGAAATTGCGATGCCTGCTTGCCAAGCGGACTCGAAATCCCTAGACTTTCAAGCTCGCTCCCTTGGTCCCAAGGGCCCCCGCATGAAAGCCTTATAGGAGTCTGTAGATATGAAGGTAAAGGTCAAAAATCCGATCGTGGAGCTTGATGGCGATGAAATGACCCGGATTATCTGGTCGCGCATCAAGGAAAAACTGGTCCTGCCTTTTCTCGACCTCGACATTAAATACTACGATTTAGGTATCGAGCATCGGGATAAAACCGACGATAAAGTCACCTTGGATGCGGCTGCCGCGATTCGTGAATACGATGTGGGGATCAAGTGCGCGACCATCACTCCAGACGAGGAGCGGGTCAAGGAATTTAATCTGAAAAAGATGTGGAAAAGCCCGAACGGCACTATCCGGAACTATTTGGGTGGAACCGTATTCCGCGAACCCATCATCTGTACAAATATCCCTCGCCTTGTGCCCAACTGGAAGCGACCGATCGTTGTGGGCCGTCACGCCCATGCTGATCAATACAAATGCGTCGACATCAATGTACCAAAAGCCGGCAAATTGAAGTTGGTCTATGAGCCGACTGATGGTTCCGCTCCTCAGGCTTGGGAAATCCATGATTTCAAAAGCTCAGGGATCGGCATGGGGATGTACAACACCGACGAATCCATCGAAGGCTTCGCCAGGAGTGTCTTCCAATACGGTTTGCAAAAGAATTTCCCTGTTTACCTATCGACCAAGAACACCATCTTGAAGGTGTACGACGGTCGGTTCAAAGATATCTTCCAAAAGGTCTTTGAGACAGAATTCAAAGCTCAGTTCGAAGCTGCCAAGCTCACCTATGAACATCGCTTGATCGATGACATGGTCGCTCAGGTTCTGAAATGGGACGGCGGAATCGTTTGGGCTTGTAAGAATTACGATGGTGACGTTCAGTCGGATACAGTTGCCAAAGGATTTGGCTCTCTTGGCCTGATGACTTCGGTGCTGATGTGCCCGAACGGTCGGACGATTGAAACAGAAGCGGCCCATGGGACTGTAACAAGACACTATAGAGAAC
>JBGSTF010000106.1:0-6873 GCA_041736645.1 Oligoflexus sp.
TGATAGATGCATCTCTCTTTCCTTAAGAGATTCATACAAAAGTATGGTCTTAGTTCCCATACGTGAATAGATTCGTCAAGATTTATTTTTAACTGCTGTTGCCCCTCTGCGATCCAATAGAAAACCTCAGCCCAGCATCGATTTAACGATTTGGCTGGCTTCGCGACCATCGAAACGGCCCTTGATTTCCGGCGAGATAGCTTTCATAACCGAAGCAAAATCCGCAGCTTCGTTATTCTGAATGAAGGTCCGAACCATGCCTTCAAAGTCCTCTTTGCTCAATGGCTGAGGAACATAGGCCGCCAGCATTTCGATTTCGCTTTTTATTTTCGCAACTTCAGCAGAGCCTGCCGGATAGCTTTCCAGCGAATCTTTGAGTTTTTTCACGTGGGCAATGGCCACCTCCAGCTCAGGCTTGGGTTTGGCGGAGGTATTGTTTTCAATAAAGGCACTCTTGAGCATCCGCAGTGCGTCAAGACGGCTTTTATCCTTAGCTTTCATCGCTGCTTTTATGTCTTCACTTACGCGTTCTATCATGGGGCTCTCCTTTGACACTATGGGGCAACAATATACCGAAGATCGTGACAAATGGAAACTCATGATGGTTTTCGATGGGCCCTAGGACTGTCCGACTGGGGATGGGGTTTGAACCCGACTCGGATGGGAAGAGTCCATGATATCATGACCATGGTCGTATACAATGAGGCTTGTATAGGTCCTGCATCGATGCATGAAAGAAGAGAGGAAATGAGCTGATGAAAACAAAAGCGGGTTGGGTTTTAACACTTTTGGTGGGCGGCCTTTTGCTGTTTAGCGCTTCAGGCAAATTCGGCAGTGGCGAGGAGATGGCGCAAGGTTTCCAGCACCTTGGACTTGATCTGGAAGTAGCCAAGACGCTGGGTATCATGGAAGCGCTGATCGCTTTGATCTATCTGGTGCCGCGCACATCATTTGTGGGGGCGATTCTGGTGACGGGATATATGGGTGGAGCTATCCTTGCTCATTTTCGGGTGCACGATCCCGTGCTGGTGCAAGCTATTGTCCCAATTGTTGCCTGGATCGGTCTGGGGCTGCGCCGCTACCCGGAGATCCTATCCCTCCTTGGAATGCGCAAGCCCTTGCCTTAGATCCATCGCGTTTTTCACGAAACTTGCAAGGATGGGTATGAATATCCCATCCTCATTGCAATGCTTCCCTAAGAATAAGACTTTGGAACGCGAACCGGGTTCAAGCTAAATCAGACTCGGGTTCTAAGGATCAGAAACTAAGGGCTTATTTCCCCTATGGGCCGATTTTGATCGTGCCGAAATCAGAAAAAATCTTGGACAAGCCCTTATTTGCACATAATTTCATAATGTTACATAAAAAAGCGGTTTTGAGTCTGCCGCGACTCGACAAAATTTCCTGCTCGGCGGACTGAGCTAAGTTCCGAATGTTTTGGGCGATGTGCGTTTGGATCCGAACTTGAAGTGTCTCTGGCAAGGGCATACACGAACGTTCATTGTTTCATCTCTAAAAAGGAATCAAGCACATGCGTTATTTACCTTTGGTCCTCGTGATGACTAGTTTTGCTTGTTCCTCGGCGCCGAGCAAACCAGTCATGCGTGCAAGCCAAAAAGCGGCTCCAGCAGAAGCGGTGAGTCCCGTCTCTCAAGGTACCAGTGCTGATACTGTTGAAGCAGCGAGCATTAAGACTGAAGATGTTGCAGCCGTCATGCCGGCCAAGCAATCCGCTCCGGTGGTGATGGACCAAGTGTCCATGGAAAGCCAAATTCAAAGCAGTTTCGCTCAAAATCCTAAACTGTCGGCTCAGCAATCGGCGGCGATGACGGCCAGTTCTATGGCTTTGATCAACGCCGCAGAGGCCGGTGATCAAGCTGCCGTGAAAGGCCTTGCTAACGATCTTCTGAAGCAAGCTCTGAATGCCAAAGGTCCGCTTGGTTTTGGCCTCTTGGATCCTGCCGGCATTCTCGCCGCGATCATGGATCTGATTGCAGCTGCAGCCAATGCTGACGTAGCTGGTATCATCGATGCTATCCAGGATCTGGTGGCTGCTATCGTTTAATATCGCGCTTGAGCCCTAACGGGATCTACAAGCGGCTCGGACTCTTTAGAGTTTTAGAGTCACAGCAAAAAGGGCCAAGACGGCCCTCTTTCTTACCTTAGGTCAGAATGTTTTTGCTCAGTTTGGGCTCCATCGAATCCAGCCGAGACTTGTGCGCGATTGAAATTCCCCTCAAAACAATTCCTAAAAACTTTTATCCGTCTGCCTTAACCTGGCTTAACTCCGCAATAAAAAGCCGATACAAATAAATGTATGAATTGCTGGCTGAAGCAAAAGACTCCCTGGGCCGATACGTTATTCAACGAATGATCGGGGCTGGAGGGGACAACCATGCGAAAAATGATTTTGCTTGCGCTCGCTTTGTCAGGCACATGGGCTTGCTCGGGAGGCAACTTCGAAAAAGCTGTTGTGACTTCGGATAGTCTTCCCGATCAATCGGAAAATGCGACTGTGCAGGTCATCGAGAGCCCATCCACACCAAGCGAAGCTGCTGTGCCGATAGCAACCAATGCCGATAGCCAGGCGATAGAAACGACCAAGACTGAGCTTCCGAAAGGGCCGATCTTCGCAGAGTGTGCGAATGAGCCTGATCGTCCCATCGTTGCTGAGCTTTATCAGCTGCCTCCTAACACGCAAAAACTCCCGGATTATAGCCAGCTGAAGTCGATTAAGAAAATCTGTCTTTCGCAGTTGGATATCGTGTCGCGCAAATTTTCCGAAGGCTTTCCCGGTGTGCAGAACCTGTTTGAGTGGTTCAGTCTTGATATGAAATTTCAAGTGAAGATTCCAAGTGCTGGCCTATGGTCCTTCAAACTCATTTCTGATGATGGAGCGATCCTCTATATTGCCGACCAGAAGGTTATCGACAACGATGGCCTCCATCCCGTGCTTGAAAAGCTGGGAACAGCGGATCTCAAGGCGGGTTTGCACAATTTTCATGTCAGCTACTATCAAGGTCCAAGGTTTGATATTGCTCTGGAGCTCATGTGGAAGGGTCCCAACGATAAGGACTATACCTACATCCCTAAAGCCAATCTTTTGCGTCCGGGCTCGATTCAACTCACAGGCTCCTTGGACGACTAAATTTTTCACCTAATCAAAAGCGATTTTCGACTTTGCGCGGGAATCGTACTAATAGTCGCTTCCTATAGGCAGCGATCGCCTATAAGCCCAAACAGACAAAAATGAATGAATTGGCCCGATGGCGTTGAACGTCGAAGCGCCTCCCAGGCAACTGCTTGCGGGCCAATGGATTGTCGGCGACCTTTTGCTGGGAAAGCAATTGTACATCACGGGAAATTTCTCGCTCATGATGAGGGACGTGTAGCGAAGTCGATCGCCCTGTAAGCGCAAAATCCTTTTCATGGCCGGCACAAAAGGGTATCAAATGGCGAGCCTTGTGAGCATGGAGCGGATGCTCCTTCGTCTTTGTAGATTTTGTTTGGCGAGAAGAGAGTGTGATGGATACTTTGGATTCGGCCCATATGCGCGTTCTAAATAGCAGCATTTTGCTGAAAATGATTTGGCGAGATCGAGAGATTTCCCGAGCCGATATTTCGCAAAGAACCGGCATGAGTCGATCGACGGTGTCAACGATAGTTGCCGATCTGATCAAGCGAGGCTTGGTCACAGAGACTGGAACAGGACATTCCAATGGAGGACGGCGGCCTGTCATCCTCACTTTCAATGAAGATGCTTTTTCCATTCTGGGTGTTGATATGGGTGCCGAACGGATTGCTGTGGCGATCACCAACCTGCGTGGTCAGGTCAGGCATTGGTGGCAAGTGGAAGCGGCAGTTCTGGAGGAGCCCGAGCAGAGTCTCAAGGATTTGCTGGCTTTGCTTGAGCTCGGCAAGCAGCGCGCGCTGTTGGATCAAAAGCCACTGATTGGAATGGGTGTGGCTTTGCCCAGTCCTGTGTCCAGTGATGAAGAATCGAATCCGATGAACGAGACTATGCATCCCAAGTGGAAGGGTGTAGCTCTGCAGAAGATATTGCGTGAACATACTAAACTTCCGGTGGTTTTTGGTCGTGATGCGAACCTGGGAGCTGTGGCGGAATTTTGGTGGTGTGAAGCCAAGAAGCGCGAGAATCTCGCCTACATTCATCCCAGAATGGGTCTGGCTCTAGGACTCATGATTGAAGGGCGGATGCACGGCGGCAGCCATGGTTTCGCCGGTGACCTAGGACCTTTGCCGAACGCTGGCACCAAAGCTTTGGCTTGGAATGAAGCCTATTTGCAAAGAAAAGTGGATCTGGATGAGGACGGTCTCGAGCAGGTGAGCTCTTACCTAGCGAATCTCACCAGTCATGTCATGGCTCTTTTGGATTTGGATGCTGTGGTCTTTGATCAAGCCTTTCGCCTCGGCGGTGATCAGTTGATTCCTCGCGTTAGTGCCTTGGTGGACCAACGTTGGCGCTGGCCGGTAAGGCGGGAGGCGAGAATCGAAGCCTGTGCTTTGGGCGACCGTCAGTTGGCGATTGGCGCTTCAACGCTCATTCTGGCCAAAGCTCTGGATGACTTCAGTTTCTTTCCGCCTAGCACGAACAGCTCGTTTGAATGGACGTGGAGCCAGGGGGCCGTGCTAACAACCTGACAGAATTCGGCAGCACCTGCCCACTTGGCCATGGGATTCGATACCCAAATGGCTGGGGGGTTGCTATCATAGAGGCTCAACTTCCAAGGCAAGGAACGCGAGCATGGATACTGCAGCCCATCTGGACCTCCATCAAATCATCGACACCGACTTTGTCCTTCTACCTGCCGAGGCCGAGTTGGACCAAGCCTTGACGCCCTTGCTGCGGAAGCCCGGGCGTTTAGGAGTTGTGCAGAATGATGCTGGCAAGATTCTTGGCTGTCTCGATAGCTATGCGATTGCTAAGGCCTTGGCCCAGGGAGAGGCCCGGACTCAGTTGCTGCGCAATCTTCATTTGATCCAACCTGTGCTCGCTGACGATGCGATGACGACTGACAAGCTCTTGCAATATTTTGGCGAAGACGCCTATCGACCCGTGATCGTGCTCGGCGCGGGGCAAACGATTGTGGGCCATATGACTGCGGTCCAGCTTTTAAAGTGGCTGGCACCCCAGCTTCTGGGTGGATTCGGAGAAGTCGCAGGACTGCAGCAGGAATTGGCCCGTAGAGATGAGTACCTCGGTATCGTCGCTCATGATTTGCGTGCTCCGCTTTCGGTGATTCAACTGGCCACTGATTTTCTGCAACTGCCGGAGCATCTGCAGACGATGTCCGACCAGGTGCAGTCTTTTATCGAACGCATCAAGCGCAATTCCGACAGCGCTCAGTTCCTGGTCCGGGGCCTTTTGGAGTCGGTCACCACTCAGGGTGGATTGCAGCTGGCCTTTGATCAGGTTGTGTTCAGCAGTATCATTGATGAGGCCGTGAAATCCCTTAACCTCGTAGCTTATCAAAAGGGGCAGGCTATTGTCGCAAGGCATGTGGATGAGATCAAAGTCTATCTCGACACGGGCCGTATTCGCCAGGTCATCGAAAACCTCATGATGAATGCCATCAAATACTCGCCCAAGGATTGTCAAATCACGGCGCAGACCCTGCTTGAAGAAAGGCAGGGGGTCACCTACGCGGTGTTCAAACTGAGCAACCCAGGGCAAAGCATTTCAGCTGAAGAAGGGCGACGCCTCTTCGAGCCTTTCGTTCAGGGCAGCAACGCCGAGCCCCGTAAGGACGGAGTTGGTCTGGGCCTGTCTATTGTGCAAAAGGTCGTCGAACTGCACGAAGGGTTTATTGAAGTCGGCAGTGAAAATCCCAACGAGGTTTGTTTTCGGGTCTTTCTGCCCAATGCGACCTCGGTGCTTGGCACCCATCGCGACCAGATTATTCCCGCAGGCCAGAGCATACTCCTGGTGGATGATGATGAAGAGATTCGTGAGTTTGCTGAAGCGGGACTCACCGCGGCTGGGTTTCATGTGTTTACGGCTGACAATGGCGCGCGGGCTTTCAGTATCTTCCAGCGACACAAGCCGCAGATTATTATTTCCGACATACGAATGAATCGCGTGGATGGATTTGAGCTCTTGGCTAAGGTTCGCGAATCGAGTCCGCAAACTCCCGTCATTTTGTGTAGCGGTTTTTACGCAGGGCTGGAAAAAGATCTCAAGCATTCTCATTTGAAGCCCGACCTATTCGTTGATAAGCCCTTTCGGATGAGTGAGCTGGTAGGGAGCGTTCGACGTTTATTGGGGGAGATCGAAGTGAAGGCGAAGGCCTCATAATAGACTGAAAGTTATAATATTTTGTGGAATTGAAGGCCGATATCTTAGTCTTTATGGCGTTCTATGGAACGCCGCAGCGAAGCTCCTCTTTGCCCCTTGCTACGGCAGTATTCTTGGGAAAAAAGCTAACGATGGTTAAGACAATCCACTTGGATCTGGCTGTTTTTGCTAGTTTTCCAGGGGAAAAACTGATGTATGATGGGGAGCCATTGATTTTTAATTGTTTAGGAGAGATGGGTTCAGGCATATAATCAAAACAGTAAATTCTGCGTGAGGAGACCATGCGTACAGAACTGCATCAAAAATTGTTTGCCAATGTGATTCTGAGTACGAAATCCGAGCCACTTTCCAGCAAGCGCTTTCGTCAGACGGCAACAGGATCGGGAGCCGTCTATTATGCAGCGGTTACTTTCGCTGTCGCCATTGCCCTCATAGCGCTCATCTTTTCAAAGGTGAATCACGGCCTTTAACAGAACGTATGCCATCCCACAGTTTACGCTGAGGGATGGTGACTTTCCTCTCCATGCTTATCGGGGTTCCGGCGCAAGCCTAATTGC
>JBGSTF010000120.1:0-17481 GCA_041736645.1 Oligoflexus sp.
GCTTTACTTGGAAAAATACATCGCCGACAACAGCACCGATGCCAAGCTGAAAGAATACTTCGAAGCGAATAAAGCTAAGTTCACTGAAAAAGAAGTTAAAGCTCAACACATTCTGTTCGGCGAAAAAGAAAAAGTTCAGGCCGAAAAAGTCCTGAAAGAAGTTTTGGCGAAGAATAACTTTGACGATCAACTCAAAAAATACGCGACCGAGAAAAACGGTTCCAAAGGTGGCGACCTCAATTGGTTTAAACAGGGCCGTATGGTTCCTGAGTTTGAAAAGGCTGCCTTCGGGACTGAAAAAGGCAAAGTCTACGCTCAGCTGATCAAGACGCAATTCGGCTTTCATATCATCAAAGTCTTGGACGTTCGTGGCGGTGACGGCGTGAAGTTTGAAGACAAGAAAGCTGATGTCGAGCAAGAAATTCGTATGAACGCTCGCAATGATCTTGTGAAGAGTCTTCGCGACAAAGCTCAAGTGAAAGTAGACGATGAAGTTCTGGGCAAAATGGCCCTGTAATTGACTGCTTGACGCTTGATACAAAAAACCCTGCTTTAGCAGGGTTTTTTGCGTTGATGAATCCTTCTAATCTTTAGAGCCCATAGCGCTGGCTTAAGTACATGAACACGCTAGCTCTTTCACTATCGGAGAGGACTCGGTTGTAGTAGATCACTTCCGCCACCTCACAGGCCGACCATTCACCAAAACCTCCCCAACTGCCCAAGGTCAACCCCTGCGGAGCCTGGACATAGCTGTTGTTGGAACTTCCGATCAACTGATTGCTTCGATAGAATCTTTGGTTTCCTGCATCCTGATCAGCGCCATACATTCGCCAATTGGTATCAGCCGGGCTCATATTCCCTATCCAGTATTCTGGATACCAAGCATCGGCGCTTCCCTGCCACCAACCAAAGAGCCAGTTCCCGGTTGTTCCAGTCAAAATTCGCTCTCGAAGGGTGGATCCCGTGTAGCGAGCCACGATGAATAAGGTGTTTGGATAAGAATAGCTGATCACATTTTGCAAGTTATCCGCTCCGTCAAAACTCAAGACGGGTTTACCATTCAGAGCATTCGTCTTGAGAATGGGGCGGGCCGTGACCTGATCCAGGTTTGAGTTTACAATCATATCCCCTCCGGAGCCACTCTGATCAACCCAGGCAAACACTGGTTGATCTTGAGCCGAGGCAGGAACCGTGCGACTGGCATTCTGGAAAAGACCCTTATCCGCCCTCAACCAGAGCTGAAGACCATTGCTGGGCATCGAACTAAAGCCGGTCGAACCTGCGGTGAAGTTGCTTACGATATTGCTATCATTCGCGTTGTCATAAAAAATGAGAGACGCAATCTTGCCTTGCCAAGATGTCGAAGCTCCAGCAGAAGAACGTCCCAGCATGAGTGAGGTACTGCTACCAGCCACAGTTTGTCCTGCGGGAATCGCAAAAGAACAGACTTGCGAGCCATTTACATAGAATTTCCCCGTTTGAGAACTATCGTCGGCTGTACCAGCCAGATGGTTCCAAGTTCCAGGATTCATCGTGTAGGCGCATGATATGCCGGAAGCCGAAGCATAGTGTGCAGCGATTCTGGAAGCGCTCAAGGCACTGCCATAGAATGCAAATTCATCAATTTGACCGAAGGGTTGGGTACCCAGTCCTCCGACATAGACCAACTGCTCGGTCGACTGCACATTGACAGTCGATCCAACCTGGGCGCCGTCAATATAAAACTTAGTGGTGCCGCCTGAACCGACAGTGGCCAGATGATGCCAGCCTGTGGATAAGGTTTGCATGTTGAACCCGGAACTGAAAAATCCACCGATATAAGTGCCAAGCTGCATACTGCTCTGTTGAACGATAATTTGGTGATCGCCATTTCCACGAGCGAGCGTACACCAACTAGTCGAGCAGCCATCAGGAAAAGGATAGCGAAACCATGCTTCCATCGTCCAATTCGAACCTAGATTGATCGTAGTAGAAGGGCTTAGATAGCCGTTGCTCAGGGTCTTAATCGCTGGCCCGAGGGCGCTAATGTCATTCGTATCAGCATAAACATTGGATGCGTTCTGAAGAATACCCGAAATGCCATTCCCACTTGAATCGGGCGTTGTGCCTCCTGAAATCGTCGAAAACCGCCAATAGAATTGAGGGGCATCTAGCAAGACGCTTGATTCATAAAAGGAACCGCTACCGCCGCTCCCCACCAAGAATTTTCGATCCGAAAGCATAAGACCATGACCCGAGACATCCGAATTTGAAAAAATTACTTTCTCGCTGCCATTGCTCCCCTGATAGACCCAGGCATCAAAATGAAGGGCAGATTTTGCTATAAAATTCGTATCCGGAAAGTTCACATAGTCATTTACACCGTCAAAATTTAAGGCCATCGGATCGCTAGATGACGATGTAGCTGATCCCGACCAAGCGCTGGCGGCATTGAAGTTATAGAGAGTTCCCAAAGATCCATTCGCTGTCAGATCGTACCAGCTAGTCGTCGATGTCGAAGAGTTTACACCCCCGCGCACCTTGTCAGCAAACCTAGCATCCAGATGAAAAAGCCTAGCGTTCGTATCGATTCCAGGCAGCACGTCGACTTTGAAACTTCGCGTGTTGGATCCTACTGCATTAGATCCCACAATCGACAATTCATAGGCGCCCGCTCCGCTGTTTCCAGGCAACCAGCTCATCTCGCCCAAGGTGCTGTCAAAGCTGAAGGTTCCGGGCAGTAGAGCGCAATTCGTAGCACTGCTATCAGTCGCCATCAGAGTCTTGTACGTACACGAATAGTTCATATTTGTGTCGCTGCCTGCCCCACTTCGCAAATTGTCGAAGTTGAGCGCCAAGGTATTGGTCGTCATCAGATATGAGTTCGGGAAGATCCGATTAGAAACGGTCCCAAGCAAGGGTGATCCATCCTTGACCTTGGTGGAGAAAATGGCCGACGAAGTCGCTCCTCTGGAATCACTCGCGGTAACCTTGAATTCAAAGTCAAGTCCAGCTGCAGCCCCTGCAGGTATCCAATCATAGAAGGTCCCTTTCGAAGAACTGAAAGCCGCTAGCGTTTGATCTGCATTCTGAATGCTGCCGCAGGAGTTTGAGCTGGTCACCACTCCATCGATACTATTATCATACACACAGCTATAAACCAGCCCGTCGCCATCACGATCCGAATCCTTGCCCGTAAAGGAATCATAGAAATCCACTGGCTCTATGACTTGTCCGGTGTAAACAATCCAATTGGCCGGACCGGCAGAGATCGCTGGAGCAAGATTAACAATCACAGCGGCGATGGAGATGGCAGCGCTCCATTCGGATATCGACTGGCGACCTTGATCATCGAGACAACGAAAACGTCCGTAAAGACGGTGAGCGCTTGTCTTTTGGACCACATAAATAGCCAAAAGTTTAGAGTCAGTCGTCACATTGATACCGGTTGTATTGTTCGGATCTTCAAAAAAATCAACACGACAGTTATTTAAGCTTCGTCCCTCTGCGATCGAGGCACTTAAACTTACACTGCGCGTTGCGGCATCAAAAGACATCATCACTGCCAGCCATTGCACAGTCGGAATCGACGCCTTGGCATTCACTGCTTCTTCTGTCACGATTCCTGTGCTCTCAATAACAGATACATTATCCTTATTAACGATTGGCTCATCAGTTTTGACTTCAATTTTTTCCTCGATCGGACTGCTCACCTCGACCAGCCAATAGGCACCAAAATAGCCTTCGAAGAGGGCTTTTCCATCATCGGACAGACGCAAGGCATTGGTCGGAATGACCCCGGCCTTCAATTCGCCATCGATGAAAGACTTATAGAAAACTGCGTAGTATTTCTGCGCAAAAAGCTTCCAAGGGCTATGAAACCACGACCGTAAGCCCGCGGCAGGATCAAGCGGCATGGCGATAGTCAGGGGTTTGGTAAGATCGACATTCTCTGATGGTCGAATAATAAGTCCAGCGCCGACTGGAGTAATTGCCACCGAACTGCTAATGCCCAAAGATGAAGTCAACGATGTCTGCGATAGGCCAACGGCTTGCTCGACCACCAAATTCACTGAAATTCCAAGCGAGCCGGGCGGAAAGGTGATGGAACTCCCGGCCAAGGCACCTGAAGGAGCCGCAATTGTGGTCGCGACCGTGGACTTAGGATCAAAGGCAGATACCGACTTTCCAGCAGCGACTTCGGTTGTTTCAGCCAAACGCGGTTGAGTATTAAGGGGTGAAACCTGTCCTTTAGAAAGAATCGGCATGTTAAAGCAGCCACTGAGCAGCAAAGAGAATGACAGGCAGACATATTTCATCTTCATGGCCCGATATCCTCCGAACCTTCAAGATACATACATTGAGACTATCGGTGGATTGATAAGAAAGATAAGAATGAATCCATGTCCGAACTTTTCAGCCGCTTAGGACTGAAAAGGGCTATCAACGAAGAGGTGTAGAATCCCTAAACTACAAGCGATTCGAGGCTCTATCAAACAGCCCTTGAATTGAAACTTGGATCGAAAAGTACAAAAGCTCTTGGAGTTATCTCCAGGAGCCTTGCCAAAACATTCTTACTGTCTTGTCATAAAGAGGCACAGTCGAAGAACGACAGCCTATCGAGCGATTGTATAGAGCGTCGCCAGGCACATTTCATCATCAGTCCCTTCACCCCAGCGTGTCGTCGTTTGGCGGCTTGTCGAGTCGTAAACACATCGAATATTGATGCTATCCTTGCTCATGATATCGACAGGCTGATTGAGGAAGTAACTCGTCTGCCATTGATAATCATAGCGAGGAACATCAATAAGACACTTGTCACCTGCATCGGTCTTCACTGAAACCTGCATCTGTGAACCGAGCTTATGCATGTGTGCCCTTACACCCATTATTTTGAGGGGACGATTGCCACCCAAGGCACTTTGCAAAGAAGCCTTGCCTTCATGAACATAGGCAACTGTCTGCGGCGGAATACTGAGGGGCTTCAGCGGACTCAGAAAAGTAGGGGTCATTTCCAGAGGAACCTTATCAGCCAACTTCATTTTGATGGTGCTTTGATCAAAGCCAGGCGTTCCCATCACGTGATAATGCACCTGAAAAACCAAGGGCAGATCGGGATCCAATCGTATACCTGTGTCTTTTGGCAAACTGACGATTCCTGTTCCAGGTGCCCAGTTCATAACCATTCGCACGCCCGAAACATTGGCTCCACCAAAACACGTATAGCCGGGCCCTGCATCGGCTTCATCATTCTTAAGCGCCTGCTCACCGGCCTTGGCGGAAGTCACCTGATAGACCACAACATGGTGAACGAGCTTGGGATCGCCTGGAACGACCAGATAATCAGTGAGAAATTTCGATTGGCTACCTGAAAAACCAGGATTAAGTACAAAGCATCGATAGTCATCGTGCTTGCTCGCATCAGGTCGGTAGGGTTCGGCCATCGTTGCCAAATGGGTTTGACCGGGAAGGCTTGCAGGGCTTTGTGGTTCGGGCTGCTCCGCATATTCCCCCTCTTGGGCGCCTTGATCGGCCCATGCTGCCAGCAGGCTTAATTCGCTATCATTCAATACTTTAGCATTTTGATAGCTAGCACAGCTGCCGGAGTTGTCGGGCATGAAAGGAGGCATCTGCCGTGATTGAGTCACAGCTTTGATGCGCTTTGCCAAGGGCTTGACCTGGGCATAGCTCGTCAGAGGCAGGAACGAAGCAATCGCACCCGGCTGGTGACAACCCTGGCATTGCTGATTTAAGAGAGGTGCAACATGCTGGTAGTAGGTGACCGGATCCTGTTGTTGAGCAAATGCAACTGTAGAAAGTAAACTGATGAAAGCTGTGCCTAGCATCTTCATTTCACATCCTGGCTGTAGAGTTTTCATACGAATTGTCTCTCATGCTAGAGAGCATCGAAGAAGAACACAAGATGCCAAAATATGCGAATTCGTCGACTAGATTGCTGAAGTCATGGGATCATTTGGGGAGTTTTTCCCAAGTCCATTCGAACTCCTTCGGCGTGGACGCACCTGAAAGCGAAAACCGTCTGGCTTAATGGTCATCGTTTCCATGATCTGCAATTGGTAATTTTCTTTATCTATCAGATCAAACTGTTGAAGGATCAAAGCGAGCAAAAGGGTGGCTTCCACCATCGCAAAATTTTGACCGATGCAGCTGCGTTTGCCGTTGCCGAAGGGACGGAAAGCCGTCGATGGTATTTGACTGAAACGTTCGGGAGCAAATCGATCAGGATCAAACTTTTCGGCGTCCTGTCCCCACACTTCAGGATCTCTATGGAGGTGATACAAGAGAATGAGAACGCTACGATTGGCTTGAATCGCATAGCGTCCACCGATGCTCTGGTCTTTGGTAGACTGAACAAAGAATCCGGGTGCTGTTGGGTACAAACGCAGAGACTCTCGGAGCACCTGCCCCACATAGCGGAGTCGAGCCATTTCACCGAGTCCAAGCTCCGTTTGAGGATCATCACCCAGGATCGTATCCACTTCCATCTGAGCCTTCTTCAAAGCTTCGGGATGCTTCATGAGAAGATACAGGGCAAAGGATAGCAGTCCGCTGGTAGTCTCATGACCTGCTATCAAAAACGTAATCAGCTGATAACGAATATTAGCCGTATCCAGAGTCCTTCCCGAAGTCCGATCCGGATCATGCAGCATCATACTCAAGAGATCATGGCGCTCTTTGCCTTTGGGGTCAGCCTTGCGTTCTGCAATTAGGGCATCCACCATTTTGTTCATGAAATCGCAGTCTCTTTCGAACTGGCGATTGCTGCGAATCGTCAGCCGTTTCATCAACTGTGACATTTGACCCCGTTTGACGGAATAATCCAAGGAGCGAACCATGGCGCCAACGAAGGGATCCAACTCTTTTTGCTGAAACGATTGAAAGCTATAGCCAAATCCGCAACGCCCTATGGTTTCCAAAGTATAGCGGGTCATGTCATCGGAAACTTCAATCAGCTGTCCGGGTCGATCATTCCAATTGTTCAAGAGTTCCTGTGCGGCCTCCCGCATGATGGGAATATAGTCGCGCATATTTTTCATGCTAAAGGCTGGTGTTAGAATTCGATGAGCCAGACCCCAATTCTCTTCGTCCGTATGGGCTGTGAAAAGCCCATCACCTGATAAGCGCCGAATCTCCAGCAGTGCACTGTCCACCACTTTCTGAAAGCGTTCTGTATCGAGGAATTCGGCCACATACTCGTGCTTGTAAGCGACGTAAAAGCCGCCAGCAGGGAATTGCAGATCGAATATCCCTGGAAACTGAGTCGCCATTTGGTTGAGGACGGCGTAGGATTTTTTTAAGGCAAATTGAGGAACATTTCCAAAAAAGGGCCATCGCTGGGGAAAAGGCACGGCTTCCATCAGAATCTGTCCTCCGGGAGATCGGCAGGTTCTCACCATTGAAGACAGCCACCTGCCGCTTGATAAGCTGCAGATATAGGGTAGCAAATGACCAGCAAAGCAGCTAGGCCAAGAAGAAAAGGACTTCATCGAAGGGAGTCGAGGGGATAGAGACATGACGGGGCAGCATTCAGCTGCTCTTTTCTTTCAATATAGGAAAAATGGGATGATTTTTAACTTTAAACTGTCGCAACAACTGCAGCATAAATTTCTTTCCGTCTTGTACTTCAAGAACAATCTCCTGCGCCAGCTTTCCATTCAATCCCTGCTTCTGAGCCAGCTCAATGAGCATACCCATTGTCGGCATTTTACCCTCTCCTAGAACAGATGTCGTATGCTCCCCTCCGGGTCCTCGAGACCAACTCAAATCAAAAGCCGGTGCGAGCCGCCATTCACCAGATTCAGACATAAGGAATGCAAAATTTTTTGCATGATCATCTCGATTGTGAAAGACAACATTAAAGACAGCTAAGCGAAACATCGCCAGAAAGTCATCCTCACGCCGGGTAATTGCGCGGGTAATTTTTAGAAGATCTTCATAATCCAACTCAGGCAATCGAAAATTTGTGTGAACAAGACCGGCAACAGAATGCATGTGAAGACGGGAATTGTTTGGGCCACGGTCAAACCTCTTTGCCCCAAACCACTTTTGACCTTTGCTATCGATGAAGAGTCGGGTTTCTGGCATCTTTAACCCAATTTTTCTCGCTGTTAGCGAATAGATATACTCAACGGTCCCAGCATCCGCAGTCTCTTCTTTTCCATTGAATTTGATAAGCCAGTGTTCATAGTCTTCGGGCAGATCATCCACACCTGCTATCAAGTAAGGATTTTCGCTATTTTTTTTGACACCGACCAGGACTTTTGGTCGAGCTCCACCAGGTGAACCACCAAGAACCATAAGTTCTGTCAGCACATCACCAGCTCTTCCGCCCAAGACATGACTTGCTTCGGCTGCTAACCGAGCTAGGTCTGGAGGTTTTTGAAGTTCCAAAGGAAAGTCATTTGCAGGTTCGTAAACTAATGCCCCCATCCCATGCTTTCCAACAAAAGACAATCGATCCAATCCCGATGACGAAGAAAAATCGATTCCACTTTTTTTCATCGCTCGACTCATCATCAAGAGACCCCAGCCGTCAGGCAATGAATCAGAAAACGCACCAAAAAGGCCTTCAAATAAAGAAAAATCCGCCCCCGATGGTGACTGAGGTTCCGGAACACTTTTGAGCTTAAATGGTGAAATAGAAAGTGTGCTCTGCAAGATTTTGGCATCAAACTGAAAATATATAACACCATTTTCTGCGCGAAGCATCTCACCGACCGGAATCGTCTTATCTTTTTGAAAGAGCAAACCAACTTTCAGACGACGAATCATTTACGCCCCCTCTTACGCTTAGAAGTAGCTTTTTGCTTTTCCTGCTTTTCAATTTCATCCAAGGATCGGGCGATGGGCAGGGGAAACAACTGATCAAATTCATCTATAGCCCCTAATGCATGAGCAAGGCGGAGCAGCGAGCGTAAAGAAATCTCTCCTGTCAACTCAAAGCGTTTGATGCTTGGTTCCGGCACGCCTGACATCGTTGCCAGAGTTTCTCGCGTTAAATCACGATAAACCCTAAGCTCACGGAATTTTCGCGCGAGGAGGGCCTGCTTATCTTTAGGTGTCCCAAGATCAAAGGATAACATATTGTCTCTTGATCTCTGATTGAGGCATTAACAGATCATATAATACCATTTGTAACACAAAAATTCAATGGGCTTTAGGCTGCCAACAGAATGCATGTGAAGTTGATGTGCTTGTTACCTTCTTCCGCCCAAGCCCGAATCGAACTTTCAACATGCCTACTCAACATACTTACTTTAAATTCATAATATCATTGAATTAAATTTTTTTAGATACTTTCATGGGGGGTATTTTTCCATAGTGTTGGACTTTTAGGGGGGGTATTTCGATTGATTTTGAGACTTTGCAGTAGGCGAATGATGTAGGTTCACACCTTTGAGCGTAGCCACCCGCCTTTTGGAAATCAGCAGATCGAGCGTGCAGCTAAACACCAAGTCAGCCAAGCCCAGAAAAAAAGAGGGCCCTATCGTCAGCTAAGCTGATGAAAAGGCCCCACGATGGGATGCGAAGTCAGAGAGTCAGAGCAAAGCCTTAGAGCGGCTTCTTAGTAAACGTATAAGCCCAGTACAAAAATGCTGCCTGGAAGGGTAAGCGGATGGCCAAGGCCCAACTCGGAACATCCGAGAACAGTTCTGGGTTAGCGAACATATAGTAATTTGCAGGGAACACAGCGATGAGCAGACCGATGATGCCCCAGGCCGCCAACTGTCTCCATCGGCTGGTGAGCAGCAGGAGCCCCAGTCCGATTTCAATCACGCCGCTGATAGCGACCATGGCTTCGTGGAAGGGAACGGCGGGTGGCATCATTTTCAGATAGAATTCTGGATTGGTAAAATGGGCGATACCTCCCAAAATGAAAAAGGCACTGAACAATACCAAAGAAAGCAAATAGCCGAATGACTGCTGCCGGTCCATCAGCAAGCGAAACAGCTGGCCCTTGTATGCATGGTAGGGAGCATAGCGCGCCGGCAGATCGATCTTGGTGGTGTTGAGAAGCATGCTTTTTCGGTGACTAAAAGTCAGAAACGAATTCAAGCCATGGGCCGAGCCGATACCACTGGCTCCGACTCCACCAAAGGGCATTCCAGAATTCAAAAAATGCATCACGGTATCGTTGACAGCTCCTCCGCCAAAGGAGAGCTCGCTGAGAACTTTCTGTTGCATGGATTTATCTTCTGTAAAGAGATAAAGAGCCAGTGGTTTATCCATACTTCTCACCTGCGCAACCACATCTTGGTAGCTGGAAAAAGTCATAACCGGCAGCAGAGGTCCAAAGATTTCTTCTTGCATGATGGGGTGAGTAGCTTTCACGTTGACGAATACGGTCGGCTCGATGAACAGGTCTTCGCGATTTTTTCGTCCACCGAAAGCAATCGTCCCCTCGTCCATCAGACGAGTCAAACGATCGAAGTGCCTTGAATTGATGACCCGACTGTAAGCGTCAGAGCTTTTGATATCCTTGCCATAGAATTTTTGCAGAACTTTTTCGATTTCCGCCACCAAAGCATCGCGCTTGGTTTCATGAACCAGAACATAGTCAGGAGCGATACAGGTTTGGCCCGCGTTTAAAAACTTACCAAACACAATGCGTTTAGCTGCGACTTCAATGTTGGCCGTGCTATCGACAATCGCTGGACTCTTGCCACCTAACTCCAAAGTGACAGGAGTTAAAAAGCGTGCAGCAGCTTGAGCGACAATAGCTCCGACAGCCGTACTGCCTGTGAAGAAGATGTGGTCCCATGGCTGTTCCAGGAGGGCTTGGCTCACTTCCACGCCACCTTCAAACACGGTCACATATTCGGGAGCAAAGGTTTCATTGATCAAATCAGCCACAAGCTTTGAAGTGTTGGGACTCACTTCCGAGGGCTTCAGCACCAAACAGTTGCCTGCAGCGATGGCGCCAATCACCGGTGCCATCAGCAACTGGAAGGGATAGTTCCAAGGACTCATGATCAAAACTTCGCCGAGTGGCTCACGTATGACCTGACTTCTCGCGGGAGCGAGCAGCAAAGGTGTTCCGATTTTTTCAGGCTTCATCCAACCCTTGAGTTCAGCCAAGGTATGGCGAATTTCGTCGTAAAGAAATCCAACTTCGGCCAGAAATGATTCGGTCGGGCTGCGCTTCAGGTCAGCATGCAAGGCTTCCAAAATTTTCGCTTCGTTACGTTTAATGGCGGAGCGTAGCAATTGCAGTTTCAGCACACGAAATTCATAGGAGCGGGTCGCTCCTGAAAAGAAATAATTTTTTTGCATGAGCCTGATTTCGCTCAAACTCGGACCATGGCTACTGGTCGGCTCGACGTTCAGGACCAATGGCATTCCTGGATCCACCGCCTTCTTGTAACTGGGCTGGATGGATGACGATACGCTGGAAGTTAGAGGATTCAGAGTCATGGGAGCCTCCTAGTGGGATAGGCGATGCAGCACCCTGACTACCTTAGAATTAGATTGTGTGCAATTTATTTTTTCCGGACAGTCCACTTTTCCGGTCTGATAGTGCTTTTGGATCCAGCGACTCGAGCTTAAACACAGTCATATCGACAACTTATAATCTCTTACAAGATCTCGAGCGACATCATAAAGTCATAGGAAATCAGTTGGTTAGCCATAGACTGAACGCTAGAATATCGAATTCGAATGCAATAAGGTATATTGCATATACCAATGACACCAAATATTGCTGGGAGACTCAAGATTTGTTTGATTGGGACGATAAGAAGGATGAGGAAAAGAAGAGCTTGGCTGGCCACGTTTTGGAAAGCTTCGGGAGAAGAAAAGAAAAAATATGAAGAAGGATAAAGGCCTGAGCAATGACGAACTTCTCGCGATGGAAGACCGTGGTGAAAGCCTCGAAACGGCATCCGTTATCAAGGGAACGGGGCCAATGCTGCCAGCTCGGGAAGAACCGCCTGCGAGGGTTTCCAAAAAAGAGGCATCTCCGCGTTATGTTGCTCGGGTTAACGTTGATTTTACAATAGAGATGTTGGAAGCGCTTGATGCCGTTTCACAACGGCTGGGAATCAATCGCCAGGCATCCATAAAGGCCGCGGTTTTGGAATTCGTTGACGAAAAAATAAAGTCATTTGAAAGGCAGGAAAACTTCCTTCGTACGAAGTGAAAACTGTCCTTACAAAAAAACAACTTTGGAATCTTATGTGTTCACCCAAATCTCGGGTGGCCAGCTCTGGACCCTTACCGCTGGTTGGCGGATTCTGCGGAAGGCTTCAGACGAAGCTGTTTCACGAAGTTTTCAAATTCAGGGAGATATTGCTCATAGTATTTTGCGTCCATCACATACGTGAGCACAATCGCAGTCGGATAGCGGGCATCGATCTCAATGACTTTATTGGCATGATTTCGCTTCAAGACTTTACTGTTCCAGCCACTTTCCGGACGAATGATCACGATTTTGCCCCGCTTGAGTCGAGCTGTCGGATCGATCTTGAGCTGAGCCGACTGGGCGACATCGAACTCCGCAGTCAGCATTTCTGATTTGCCAATTCTAGATTCTTTCAGCGCCAGAAGGTTTGTCACCATCTGGCGCTCCAGAAGCGCATCAGCTAGATTCACATTGCTGCTGGCGGGATTGCCAAGGGCGTTGAAGCTGCGATCAGCTAATAGCTCAGCAAAGTGACCAGCTAAGAGATCAAGCTTTTTACGGGCCTTTTCTTCAGACAGTGGAAAACTCATGACCGCGATCGCTCCATTGGTTTCCTTGTGTTTGAACAAAAGATCAAAGTTCTGCACAAAGACCCGATCGGACATATCTTCGTCAATCCTTTTGCTCTCGACACTAAAGGTTCGATTCTCTTTGATGCTTACGGCTCCGCTCGGCGAGCGGTCGATGGTCCAGGATTCTGGCAAAAAGGCCTTGCTGGCTGAGTTCTGATATTGGACGGAATAGTAGATGGCGTCATGAGTGAAGCCTTGCTCGTTCAAACTACCGGTCGTGGCACAGGCATTCATAAGAGCGGCTAGCGTGATTCCTAACAGAACCTTTTTAATAGTCATTATAGCTTATCCTTACCCAAGTGTTCTGAGAGAGTCGATTTATTGTTGTCAATAATATTCACAGAATTTTGCGTTACAAGCGGCGCTGCAGGTAGATCTTGAGATCCCAGTTTTTCTCAGAGCTGCTGTCATAGAGCTTTTTGAGTCGTTCCAGGACGGTAGCCGAAGGTTTCGTGAAATAATCGACTCCGTCGCGAACGATGCTGGAACAATCGGAATCTCCCCAGCCCAGGGTTCGGGCATAGGCCTTTTCCATCGAACCCAGCATCAATTCATCAAGTGCCTGATTCGCAGGAACACGGCGCATAGCCGTCACTGCCTTTTTCATAATAGAACACTCGTTGGAATCGAACATAGACTGCACGATGGGCAAAGCTTCGATCGACCCCATGTTTCCGAGCATACTGTAGTAAAGTCGCTCACGACTTGGCTTGGCATTTTTCCATTCTGTGAACAAGGCGAGAAACTCCTTTTGAGTAGCAGGATCGGAACCAACCGAAGTCGAGACTCCCAGTTGAAGATGGCTATCACCGTCATCAGGCGCGTTCATAAGGATCCTCTTCAAATCTTCAAAGGTCTGCCCTGGGTAAGTGGAAACATCGTTCAGTGGAAAGAACGGAACCTTCACGGTTTGAGCATCGGGGAATACTATTTCAATCTGACTATCATTCTCTACGACGTTCACTTTCGCAAACTTCACGCTGTTACACACATCGTCGCGATCGTAGTAACTTGTTGAATTGGAAAAGCCCACATTGCAGGTAATCGTTTTCTTGCCGTTCGCAAACTCCTTCAACTGCACCATCACGGCCTTGAAAGGAACATTCTCGGTAGACGTCAGATCCTCATAGACAAAGGCAGTGATAGACTGCTTTGTGATGGGCTCGTCGCCAGCAGCAGCTCTGACTAGCTGGTAGTCTGAGTCAAAATTCACCTCACGAAATCGAAGCTCCTTCGTACACACGTTCACAGCCGGAGCAAATGCATTGGTATCGGTTCCAACGTTGAAGTTGAGTTCCAATTTGCCAATGGAATCATTGCAACTAACGTTGTGTCCAACGTCCTTTTGAACGACAAGAGTCTTCGGAATATAAACTTTTCCTTGGGCAACGGTCTTGACTGTAACGAGCTCGCTTTCCGGAGAGGGAGTCGGCTGTGGAATCGAAGGTGTCGGTGTGGGGTCAGGGGTTGGTTCTGGTGTCAACACAGGGGTCGGAGCCGGTATTGGCTCGGGTGTGATAACTGGAGTTGCAGCAGGCGTAGGCTCATGTGTAACGACAGGAGCCGGTACCGGTTCCAGAGGAATGACAGGAACAGCCGGAGCAGGAGTATCTTGGGGCGCCGAATCTTTGGTATCAACCGCATTGCCATTCTTCTTATGATCGCTGCCACAGCTGACGAGAGTGACAAGTAGAAGTCCCAAACAAATCTGTTTCATATTTGTTCCCCATTGTTAAATCGAAAGCCCAGGCAATCCACCGGAAATTGACGGTGCTGAAAACCAAAAGCAGGGCCCGGGCACGTTCCAGGCTATAAAGACGGCTTGAATGGGGAAATGTTGCGACGGAAGAAAAAATTAGTTCTCTTGCGGCTGATATTTAAAAAGCTGTAACTATCTGAACATATTGAACACTATGACCTGATCCGCTGCGTCATTTCAATGAGTTACAACTTTGAAAAAGTCAAGCGCAATAGAACCCAATTTGATGCCGGATCCGAATTTCGAAGACCTAGTCTGCTTGTCAGTACCTACTTCAGCAACGTTGCAGAGATCATTCGGCTGTCTTTCCATCGAGCCAGGGCGCCCATTGCACAAGCTTTCCCGAGAAAGCAACCACTCCCAAGACGATAAAGGGCAGACTCAAAATTTGTCCCATATTGAAGAGCATTCCACTTTCAAACGAGACTTGATTCTCTTTGATGAACTCTATAAAAAACCTGCTCACAAAAATCCAAATGAACATCAATCCGACCATCTGCCCGCGAATTGCCCCTGAATTTTTTTGATATATCGAGTATAGAAATCCCGAAAGTATCAGGTAGCTCAAGGATTCATAGAGCATGGCCGGGTGTCGGGGAATACGATCGCCATTCTGCACAAAGATAATTGCCCAGGGAAGATCGCTTGGCTTTCCCAAAATTTCGGAATTAAAGAAGTTACCAATCCTTATACATGCCGCCGTGAAAGACACCGCTACGGAAAGGCGATCAGCTAACCAGATGTATCCTTGGTCTCGATGCTTTCGCCGATAGAGCCAAACAGCAATCAGAACACCGATCGCACCGCCATGGCTTGCAAGCCCACCCTCCCATACAAAGAGTATTTGGATCGGGTTCTTCAAGTACTGTTCTGGAGCATAAAAGAGGCAGTGGCCAAGGCGCGCACCGACTATGGTTCCAATCATCACATGATATAGAAGCGAGGACAGATCGTCGACTTTGCGACCTTCCTTTTTAAACATTTTTTGCAAGACTGAGTATCCAACCATGAATCCAATTGCGAACATCAATCCGTACCAACGCGGTCCCCAGCTACCAATTTTAAAGATTTCCCTGGGGAAATCCCATACTAGATGTTCCGTTGTCAATGGATTCCTCTCTGTTTACGCGATGTAACGACCAAAGTTTTGAACCCACTATTTTTTCTTTTTGAAGCCAAAAATCGAAACCGGAAAAAGCATGATCCAGTTTATTATCTCTACGATTCGACCTTTTGGTTTCTGGTTCTTGGCCATAGAAATCATTCCCTTCTCTAGAGCGATAAAAATGAATATGTTATTATAGCTGAAATTCTTATCGCTAAAGCGATCATTTTTATTTTGGAAAATATTGGATGGCAGCATTTGACAGAAGTATAATAATTTCAGAAGTTTAATCCCCTACGGGCTGGTTTCCACCAAATAGCTTAGATCCACGATGTTGCTATGTCAGTTTAAGGATATTTGCGTGCTTCAACTCCGGACCAGAGTCTAGAAAAGAACCGACCCAGTGATCAACGCCTTGGTCCGGCGTGGATTGTTGGAGAAATCATCGCAGGAACGGTTAATCAGCGAGCATACTTCAGTTTGGATTTTTGACTTTAAAATTTCAACATATCGTGAAAGCGAGGCAAAAGTGCTTCAAGGCAGCAAGGTTCTTCTTAGGAACTACAAGGAATCAGATCTGGCATCCGCCCTGGAATTAAAGTGCTTGGCCGCAACTCAAATGCCTTTCAATGGCCAATCTTTCGGAACATTGGCGAGATTTGCCGCCCATTATCACCAAACTGGATTCTGGGGAGGCGCAGAAGGTGGGGGTCGAATGCTCATTTGTGGCAACGATCAGATAATTCTCGGCGAGATAAGTTTCACGGAGACTTCGACTCATATCCAAACAATTTCCTATATGCTATTCCGAACGAGCGACTATGGTAAAGGTTACGCCACCGAAACCCTTCGCCTCTTTAGCGACTATCTATTTTCGACATTTTCAAACCTGAATCGATTGCAGCTCTATGTGCATGTCGATAACATTGGATCGACACGAGTGGCCGAGAAGTGTAATTTTTTCCGGGAGGGGATTGCGCGCGAAACTATGTTCATTGGTGGACGTTTCTGTGACCAATATCTCTATTCGCTTCTCCGCAAGGAATGGCGATCTAAATAATCGAAAATTTTGGCCATTTGATCATGGATCATGCAGTGCGATGACACAAGAGCTAGCTATTTTTGTTCGTCGACTCTCCTCGCTGCCTTTCGGCCAGCGACAGGAGTCTTTCGATTTCATCATAATGCGCGTCCAGCTTTACAGGCATTTGACCTATGAGATCAGCTGCCTTTCTCATTGCTGTCAATGCTTCTTGCCTGTGGCCTAGGATTGCAAGAGTTAGGGCATGTGCCAAATGCCTGCCATATTTAGGCTTGTCGATCGAAAGTAGGGTTCGAAAAGCTTCTTCGCCTTCTTTTGCAAAGGATCTGGCTTGGAGGTATTGATCAGCGCCTATGAGATCAAGGGAATAGTGTAAACAACCGAAACCAACACTCAAGACGCCGAGTTGATTGCCTCGCGCTACTTCTTCATGTCCCAGAGCTCTATTTTCCAAATGCTTCCCAGAATATAAATAAAGGTGACGCAGAATCTTCCATTTTTCTTCAAAGCTAGCGCCTTGCAGATTCTCGGATAGTTTTCCTAGCACTGCTTCCGCTTGTTTTTGATAATAATTTCTACCTTTCCCTGAAGGATCAAATGCCAGTTCTCCGAGCATATGTCCATATTGGAAAGCGATATCCCGATCTTCAGGCGAATGTAGGTACGCTTCTTTCAAAACAGCGTAAGCGCTTAGGGAAATACACCTAAAACCCACCCTTCACCTGCGATAGTCTCGCTTCTGTAGCCAACACAGGAGTGACAATGAGCAAGCGATCCAGCCCTACAAAGCGCGAACACTGGTCCCAGGTCATCAATTCCCAA
>JBGSTF010000123.1:0-1695 GCA_041736645.1 Oligoflexus sp.
ATACCAATCACGGCCCTTGGGGTTTCTGATGCGATCGCGAAAAAGGACTGCGTGCAGCTTCCCGGCAAAAAGATCCGGCGGAGTTAAGGTTTTGATAGAGAATGGTATAGGCCGAAAGTGAGGCTTGGCCTCGGTAGCAAACCCCAGCGGTGGCAGAGTATCGACTTCAATCTTTATCTTCATGACTTTGTCTTTATGCGTCTTCCAAGTTGTTCCAATCTTGACGAGGTGAATCAGAGTGTTGGCCTTTATGAATGCTGACTCGATCAACTGTCCGACGTACTCCGACCATAGCCCGTCCCGAACCAGTGAGGAACAGGACGGGTTTGGTTGGAGGTTAGAGGACTCACCTAGCTCCCATCATCGGAGATTGATTTTTCTTGTTTGTATGATTTTTGTATGGTTTAATCCCTCCGATCCAAGTGGAGAGGACTATTGGCTAAACGTAGCAAGACACCAACATTTATATTTGAAGCGGAGTTATCTGCTAGCACCTCGAATTTTTCCAAACTTGATGTAGCATCCCAGATGAGCCGAAAAATTTATAATGCAGTGCTTGGTAAGCTACTCAGGCGGCTTAATCAGATGCGGGATAGCAAGACATACAAGGCTGCGCTTGGATTGCCGAAGACTGTGAGTGGCAAGACCAACGAACAAAGAAGAGATGCCTTTGCTAACCTTAGAGTCGAGTTTTCATTAAACGAGTACGCAGCCATCAGCTTGGCCAGTGAGATTCGTCAAAGCTCCATGGATTTTCAACTTTTCGTGCCATCAAAGGTCGCTCAGGATGCTGGAAAGCGAGCCTGGAGTGCTGTAGAAAAAAAGATGTTTGGCAAGTCCAAACGCTGCCGTTTTAAAGGCAAAAGTGCAACAATTTCCATGCGTGGAAATTCCAACGCTGAAGCGCCTCAGATCAAGTTTGATGAGAACGGGGCGGTCATGATTTTCAAGAAACGACTCTACGCCCTCAATGCTGATAAAAGCCCAGAATACTTCAAGAATGCAGCCTCATGTCGCGTAAAAAATACAGTCATTCTCAAGCGAAAAATTAGAGGCGAGGTCCGCTGGTTTGTGCAGATAGCTTTGGAAGGTCAGCCTTATCGTGATTCTGCAAAAGAACGGAAACACAAGGCTCGGCTTGAATTACGGCTTGGTGTTGACTTTAAGACTCAAAATGTTTCGGTTGATTTTGGACCTTCCGCGATTGCAATTTCGAATGAAAAGCATTCCTACGAGAGAAAAATCGTCGGGCAATCGCTGGATGCAATGCTTCTCTGCTCAAAGAGACTCCAGCGAGCTATGTCACGCTCGATAAGGCTGGGCAATAAGGAAGCCTTCAAAACAGGAAAATTGAAAAAAGGGGCAAAACTCAAACGCTCCAAAAAATACATGAAACTGAAGGATCAAAAACAGGATTTGGATCGACAGGTCGCAGCATATAGGAAGACCATTCACGGCAATATAGCTAACGAAGTGTGTGCACTTGGCACCATTCTTAAGTTTGAAGACATTTCTTACAAAGCCATGCAAAAACGTTACGGAAAATCCATTGGTAAGGCAGCGCCGGCCAGCCTTCAGGCATCCCTATCCCGAACAGCCGAAAAGCTCGGGGGCCGCGCTGAACTTATCAACACCTTCCAAACACGTTTGTCTCAGACCTGTCTTTGTGGTGAAATAAAGAAGAAAACATTGAGC
>JBGSTF010000133.1:0-19908 GCA_041736645.1 Oligoflexus sp.
GCCCCCTCTTCCTCGCACCCAAGCCAAGTCACCGATACAGTCACAGACCCTGACTGAGTGAATTTGATAGCGTTGCCAACGATATTGAGAATGATCTGTCGAAGTCGGGTGGGATCGGACAGGATCGATTTCGGTAGGGCGGAAGCCCAGTGCAATTTCAACTGCAGGTCTTTCTCAAGAGCTTTGAGTTGAAGGAGTGATAGCCATTCTTCCAGAGTCGTTTGGAGCTCAAAGGCTTCCTTTACGATATCGATATGCCCTGCCTCGACCTTAGAAAGGTCAAGAATATCGTTAAGAATTTGCAAGAGAGAACGCGCATTACGTCGAATGATTTCAATATAGCTCGATTGATCCTCTGCGGCCAAATGAGATTGACTCAGTAGTTCGGAAAACCCAATGATTGCCGTCATCGGTGTGCGAATCTCATGACTCATGTGAGCCAAAAATAAACTTTTGGATTGATTGGCTGATTTCGCTTGGGCGCACAAGTCTTCAGCGAGCCTAGCATTTTGTTGCCGCTGTGCCACCTCCCGACGCAAGCGAATCACCAATTGAGTCAACAGACCTATGGCCAGCAAAGCTACGGTACCAAAAGCCAGACTGGTGTTGCGTTCGCTGAGGCCCAATTGTCCAATGGACGCTTGAAGAGTCGCCTCCTGCTGATCGACAAGAATTGCAACCTGCCTCCCCAGCTTCTGTCTGTCATAATTAGCAGCTTCGAGCCAGCGATCTCTCAAGTCGATGGACCACGGCTCTTGCCCGATGGCTTTGCCGCGCTCCTCTTGTTCCCGAAGTGTTTCACCAACTTCCCTGACCCCGAAATTCATCTCGCGATTGCTTTGTGTCAATCGTTTCACCTGCTCCCATTCATGGTAAGGTTCTTCGATTGTGGAGATGAATCTTTGTAAGGAGCCGAGATCACCTGTTCTCAGGTAGGCCAAGAGCTCTTGACGCGACTCCAGGTCGGAGCGAATAATATCGGACAGTTCTTTTTGAATATGATAGGAATCTGCTACTTGAGTCAAAACATGGCGCGTTGCCTGCATGCTTTGATAAGGCAAGTATCCAAGGATAGCAATTCCCAGAGTTGCCACCACGATTCCAAACAATCGAGGATGAGCCAAACACCTCATGGCCGCTCCTTCACTCAAGCTAAAGTTGCCGAGTTTGCACGAGTCTATGTGCGGACTGCTCAGGGTGCAAGAGAAGAATGAAAAGCAAAAGGATTCGACAAGAGATCACATATAAAATTAAATTTACTCGACGTCGATTCTTTTGGTTATTTTACTATCCTTTGAATCTTCTGATCGAGACTGGCTGAACAGCAATATAGCAAATATCGCGTCCTTAAGCTCAGTCCAAGGTCTTCGGTATCAAGACAAGATACTGACTAGGTTCTGGACGACTTCCGTTCAATCCAAGACGCCCCCACCGAGAGGAGCGCCATGAAAGGCATCACTTGGATAAGAGGGAGCGGAGAGCTGGCAAAGATTTTACCTTATAAAAAGCTGCAATCGATCCATCCTTATCCCAGATACAGCGTTCTATATTTTTTTCTCCGACGAAGGCTCGGAAAGCTTTTTCCGCAGCGGCTTGATCATCAAACACAGCCAAGAAATAACTTTTTGAGGCCCAATCCTCGCGCATGTGTTCCTTGCAGCTGCTGCACCACGAAGCGAAGAAAACCAGCTGTTCCGATGGCTTATCAAGCAGCTTCTGCTGCAGTTGATGGTTATCCATTGCCACACAGCCAAGACTTGACGATGCCTGTAGCAGGCACCAGACCAGGGCCAAGGGCAAAACTATCATTTTCATAGGGACACCATCCAGGCGATAGTCACAAGATCAGCTTTGACTGCATTTTTATTGCTACCGAAAGCAGCCTTTTTACTCAGCGTGAAACGATAGTTACTGCCTTCCTGAAAAAGAGTTTCCGCAGTGAGAAAGAGATCATGATTCAATTTATCCGAATTCGTCTGCTTCTTTCCATCCAGTTCACTTCCGCCACGCTGCTCATGAATGAAACCACCGATAAGCTTAGCCTCGGTCAAAGGCATAAACCCGATGGTTCCAATCAACCTCTGCAATAGACCGACTTTTAATGAGCCTGAATCGGTATCTTCGGCCTCAGGAAAACCAAAGAGAAGACTTCCTCCGGCTACAATAAAACTCATGCCATACCAAAGATCGGCTCCGACATACGTCTCATCATAACCGGCTCCAAAAACGTCCAAGAAGTGCTCTTGCTTTTGCTTATAAACCGAGCGTCCCAGCGCAAAGCGGTGACTGAGGATCATCTGCAGCTGAGGCAGCCAGGGCTCTGCCATGTTTTGCTGCAACAGTGTCGTTCTGCTGTTGAGCGTGACGTCACCGTTTTGCATAAGGCTCTCGGAGCCATAGACATTGCGACCCGAGTTCAGCACTGCACTAGCAAAAATTCTGGGGAAAAGACGTTGGGCATAGGCCAGATCCATGCTCTGCTTCAAGATTGGTCCATAGCTCTTTTGTCTATTTCCCTTGGAATCGATATCCTGAAAGCCCGACTGTTGGCTCAATCCCAGATAGAACTTAGCCGTTTCAGCCGGATTCAGAATCACAGGGTCAGCACCGCCGCTACCACACGATGAACAAGCCCAGGCTCTTTGCCCCAGAAGGGACAAAGCCACACTCACCAGAAGCATAGAGGCTTTGCTGACAGCTGCTCGCATTATTTAACCTCCTGCTGGATGGTGACCCGAGCTTTGTCAGTGAGTCCACAGGCGGACCCTTCGACATCGACAACCCATTCTCCGGCAGCGCCACCCATGGAAAAATAAATCTGACTCACCGACCACACATGAGTCTCGACCGGATCGCGAGCAAAAATGAGTTTATCGGCCTTGATTGTGCCGTGGCCCATGGACGGCATAAAGAGCTTAAAACTCTTGAGCGTAAGCCCCATAGGTTCGCCATGAGGACTTTGAAAAGTGACCTTGGCCGAATTTGTCAATTCGCCGGCCAGCAAATTCTCTGACCAATCGACTTTCACGTGAAATTTGTTGTTCGCGGCGGCGGTAAAACCTGCGGGGGCTTCATGATCATGCGTTTCCGCGAATTCCGCGCACATCTCGGCTTCTTCAGCCGATACGGCAGCATTGTCGGACGATCCCGCTGGCGACGGACTGCTGGACGTGCCGCCGCAGGCAACCATGATCATGACAAGCATCGACACGCTGATATATTGCGAAGTTTTCATAGTATTAATCCTCAAATGATCGTTGAAAAGAAGGTCGAACAAGGCCTCATGGCAAGCGCATGCCGTCGTCACGTTCTGACGTCTCACCAGCGCTGGATAGCACATTGCCTCATCCGCTCAATATTTAGATATAAATGGCAAGAACAGTTGGGGTATCAGACACGAGGATAGGGCGGTTCGGGACCACGAGTTGGGACCGAATTCCAGCGCGGGATGTCGAAAGTTATAAGCGTCATCGACTCGACCTTGAAGCCGATAAAATCAGAAGGATTCAAGCTGTCCAATGTCACGAATACAAATTTGACCAAAGAGCATTCGCAGACTTTGTGATGAGTGAATTGCGCTGTTTGGGAAGCTTGAGCGTCATGACAGCTGCTCTGCTCAGTCACCGAGCCAGAATGAAGCAATGAGCTCCAACTTTGGTGGGTCATCGTTTTCTGCATAATTTCAAGTATGGTATCGCAACGAGGAACCGTGGCCACGCAAAGATTCAGCAGCAGATACACCACTGCTAAAACTTTCATTGAGCCTTTTATCCCCAAGGATATCGATCCCAAAGGGTTCCCCTTCCATGCTGAGCACAATGCAAGGCTTGACTTGCTGCACTTTCCATGCCAATAAGACTCACAAAATATCCCAAGCTTTCCGGATTGTTAGCAAAACAGCTGGCTGTCCTTGGCGTCTAAGCCCTCTTCACTGTCCGGCTTGTATACACGAACATTCGACGGAAATCCTTGATGAAAAATAGCCGCCCATGCAATTCTATTACAACCCTAACCATAGATGCTGATGGTGCTCATGAAAAAATTGTTCCCTAGCCCTTGCCTTCTTCTGTGTCTGATCTTCAGTGTGCCGAGCTTCGGCAAACCGCTGAAGTTGGTCATGGGCATTGATGCTGACCCCTACTATCGCACCAGCCCGAGCTATTTGCAGTTCCTATCTTTTGTCAAAGATGCACTCGAACCCAAGCACATTGCCGTCGAATTTATCGAAATGCCTTCCGCCCGCATAACTCTCAGCGCCAATGCTGGGACGATTGATAGCGATCCCCTCACATCAGAAAGCGAATTCGGATCGCTGAAAAATGTTGTAGCCGTGCCGTTCCCTTACTACAAGTTCAGAATGGTCTATTTCTCGAGAAAATCAAGTCCAGGAATGGCCACGCCTGCTATGAAGGGCGAAACCATTTGTGGCCCCAGATGGACCCAAATCTCGCTGAAAAAATTCTATGATGAACAACAGCTTCGTTTCTTTCCTTTGGACGAATATCAGCAATGCTTGAAAATGGTCGGTAACAGTCGTATTAGTTTTGGTGCAATCTCTACTTTAGTCCTAGAGGATTTAAGAAGCAAATCCGATCCTCTCTTGAATGACTTGGTCTTCTCTGATCATCAAATTTTTTCTATCGACCTCTATATGATCGTGAATATTAAGCACAAAAATCTGTTGCCCGTGTTGGAAAGCGCCCTGCGCGAGCACGTTAAAAACAAAAGTCGATATCCGCTGATTGCCGATCGCTTGGCTCCTTGACGAGGCGCTAGACCGAGCCCTCTTGCTGAGCGGCCTGACCCGCCCACAACGACGGACTTAAAGCCGCCTATTTCCCTTCTCCAAGTTTTGCGGCATGATTCCGTGGCCAACTGCTCATGAGGGGTCACTATGGTTTTTGCTTTGGATATTCAACTGCCGCCCGAGCCCGTCTTTGAATCAGGCATAAGACGCGCTCCCAAGCGCTCCTTACAACTGGATGCTGCTGATATCGAATTAGCCCTCCGCAATGCGCTCCGTTACGTTCACCCTTCGCTCCACGATCAAATCGCTCCTGAATTTCTTGCCGAACTCAGGGATCATGGGCGCATCTATGGCTATCGCTTCCGACCGCAAGGGCGACTCTGGGGTCAACCGATTCAATCCTATAAAGGTCGATGCCTCGCCGGACAAGCTCTGCAGGTGATGATCGATAACAACCTGGATTTCAATATCGCTCTGTATCCATACGAACTCGTGACCTATGGCGAAACAGGGCAGGTCTTTCAAAACTGGATGCAGTATCGCCTCACCAAACTCTACTTGGAAAATTTGCAGGACGATCAAACTCTGGTTCTTCACTCTGGCCATCCCTTGGGCATTTTTCCATCGCGCCCTGAGGCACCACGGGTCATCACCACCAATGGCCTCATGGTGGGAATGTTCGATAATCCTGAATCGTTCGCGCGAGCTGCTGCGATCGGTGTGGCCAACTATGGACAGATGACCGCTGGCGGCTTTATGTATATTGGCCCCCAAGGTATTGTCCATGGCACCTACAACACCTTGGTGATTGCCGGACGCAAGAAACTAGGAATTCCCATCGATGGCGACCTACGGGGCAAGCTTTTTGTGAGCTCAGGACTGGGCGGCATGAGCGGCGCTCAAGGCAAAGCGGTAGAGATCGCTGGAGCCGCAGGTATCATCGCCGAGGTCGATGCTTCACGCGTGGAAACAAGGCGCTCGCAGGGCTGGGTAAGCCGGGTGACGGCAGATCCCCAGCAAGCTTTCGCTTGGGCCCAAGAAGCCATGCAAGAGAAGAAAGGCATCGCCATTGCATTTCATGGCAATATCGTCCAGCTCTTAGCCTATGCTGTGCTGCATGCCGTGCCGATCGATCTGCTATCCGATCAAACCAGTTGTCATGCTGTCTATGATGGAGGCTATTGTCCGGTGTCGCTGAGCTTCGATGAACGCACCGATCTTCTGGCCAAAGATAAAACGCGGTTTCGTCAGCTGGTCGATGAAAGTTTAAAATTGCATTTCGAAATGATTCTGCAGTTGACCCGCCGGGGCACTTACTTCTTTGACTATGGCAATGCTTTTATGAAATCGGTGTTCGATGCCGGCGTCAAAGATATCGCTCGCAATGGCAGTGACGAGAGGGCCGGATTTATCTGGCCTAGTTATGTTGAGGATATCCTAGGCCCCGAACTCTTTGACTATGGCTATGGGCCCTTTCGCTGGGTGTGCTTGAGCGGCGAAGCGTCTGATCTGGATAAAACCGATGCCGCAGCAGCAGAAACGATCGCCAGCTTGCGACCGCAGCTTCGCTACCAGGACTTGGATAATTTGCGCTGGGTTCGTGAGGCCAAATCCTATCAGTTGGTGGTGGGCACTCAGGCCCGCATTCTCTATCAGGATGCGGAAGGTCGGCGCCGTTTGGCTTTGCGCTTCAATGCTATGGTTCGTGCGGGTGAAGTGGGTCCGCTCATGCTGGGGCGTGATCATCATGATACAGGCGGTACCGATTCTCCTTATAGGGAAACGTCGAATATCAAGGATGGCTCCAATATCATGGCTGATATGGCAACCCACATTTTTGCCGGCAATGCGGCGCGAGGCATGACTCTCTGTGCTCTGCACAATGGTGGAGGGGTCGGTATAGGTAAGTCTATCAACGGTGGCTTTGGTTTGCTGTTAGATGGCAGCGAGCAAGTGGATCGGATCATCAACACCGCACTCCCTTGGGATGTCATGGGCGGTGTGGCCCGTCGGGCTTGGGCTGGAAACGAGCATTCGATCGAAACTTCGGCACTTTATAACGAGCAGAGCAACGGTCACGTAACTTTGCCATATATAGCTGACCCCGATCTTCTTCGCCGGACGATGGAACACCTGGGTTTTTCCTGAAGGCCGACCGTTAGTATTTTCCAGACAAAACTTGGACTTTAGCCAATGACCCAAATTCCCAGCCCTATCCGCACATCTCAAAAGCCAAGTAGCCGAAAGCGGTCGTGTGGTTTGGGTTTCCTACAGATAATAACGACAGCAACTTCATACAATTTCAATAGTCGATTGCGGGCTTCGTCTACCGCGAATATTTTATCATGTGTAACGATCACTCGATGACCTTCAGCGTAGAGTCGATCGACGAGCTTTCCGTTAGGCAATTCGCCCCAATCTACTTCATTGGCGTGAACACAAGGCTGTCCGTTTAAGCGAAAGAATTCTTTTAGCGGCTCAGGCGTGTTTCGGTCGATGAACCAATTCATCGTACTTCTCAGCCTCCTTTACAGCAAAGAGCACAGCTTCGCGTACAGCGTCTTCTGAGATGCTACCGTAGGCTTCTTTGATATCTTCGAAACTCATACCGTAGCCGATGCTTCTGGCGACGAGTAACGCCGACAAACGCGTACCGCGAATACTTGGCTTTCCGCCAAGTACTTCCGGGTCTTCAACTATCCATGTCCATACTTCGCAGACCATGATCGATGCCGGTGTATACCATTCCGGAAATTCTTGAGCGGCATGAGTGCTGAGGGCTTCCCAGAGCCATTGGGTTTCCAGTATAAGAGCGGTATTGATGGAGGGGATTTCCAGCAGCTTTTGTTCCTTCATCCAGCAGATTGAGTGCAAGGAGGCGAGGCCCTGAATGGTCACCTTGATTTCGTCATTTCGCCAAGTTTGTGGGTTTTCGACCGAATTCATGCAAGCAAGCTTCGAGATATCTTCCAGCACCAAGTGGAAAATCTCCCGCTCAGTATTTTCCAGAGTACCGAAACATCGGAGACTATGTTCGCGATGCGGGTGGGAATGTGAAGGAGAGCTATCGGACTGGACCTTGGCGCTCTATAAATCAGCCAAGAATGTTCAGTATTATCTAGATCGACATCTTAGTCTTTCATAAGTATGTTTGCAGAACATGTCCCAGTGCAGGCTGCAGAGTCAACGCAAAAAATACGTCGACTACGCGAGATTCAAAGTCGACCGAAAGATTTTTAGGGTAAACAGATGAATGTCAAAATAAGAGCGGCTGGAACCAACGATGCAGAAGCAATTCAAGAGATTTATGCTCCGTATGTTCAACGGACGGCAATCTCCTTTGAAGATCATCCTCCATCTGTAGCAGAAATGAGGGAGCGGATTGTTCAAACGGCTCGATTGTACCCTTGGCTTGTTTATGAGCGAGATGGCGTCCTCCTGGGTTATGCCTATGCATCACAACACAGGGCTCGGGAAGCCTATCGTTGGTCAGTGGATGTTGCTGCGTATGTGAACGAAAAACATTGCCGACAAGGAATCGGCAAAGAACTATACACTCACCTCTTCACACATCTTAAGCAGCTTCAATTTGCTAACGCCTTTGCAGGGATCGCGCTGCCCAATGCTGGTAGTGTTAGGTTGCACGAACTTATGGGCTTTACCGCTATAGGAATTTATCAAAATGTCGGCTATAAATTCGGCAAATGGCACGATGTGGGGTGGTGGCAGAAGATTCTCGATCGTCCCGACGTACCTAGAGAACCACTTACGCCTAACTGGCGCATTCAAAGCTAAGCAAGCTGCGCCGCTTCATTATGGACCCTAAAACTCGAAAAAAAGCTCCGATGAGCATATAGGAGCTCTTCCCGCCTGACGAGTCTGAAGGATCACACTTATCAGCATGATTTTATTGCTTAAACTAAGAAGCCCTATCACTTACGAAGAGGCTTCCGAGCAGGAGCTTTCACCGGCTGGAGGGAAGGCTTGAGCTTGGTGGCCTCGGCCACAACCCACGCTGCCCCAACAAGAGCTACACCTGTCACAACGGCTACGATCAACATAGAACACCCTCCTTTCTTGAGCGAATCGGCGTCCCTTCCTAAAAACTTAAGTCCACTCTTTACTTAACGCAAGCCCCATGAAAATATAAGCTAATCGATGCCAATTTGCCCAGAATTTTGAGACCGAAAAGGCTGTATCCAATGTCGGTCCATGTTAAGCCTTTCAGGGGTTTATGGCATCACGGCACGAGATCCATCGTCGGTCCTAGCCGGAATGCCCAGCGGAGACTCGCATGGAAGAACTGATACCTCGTACACTTCGGCGTTGGGAACACTATCAGAGCAATTTGTACAAAAGTGCTGTCCTGGCAAAATTTCAATCCATGACTCGCGGACATTTGACGCTGCGGGTGCATGGCGATCCTCATGCCTACTCCTTTGGTTTTGGGCAGAAGATTCAGGCCGAAATGGAAATTCGCAATGACCGCTTCTTCACCCGATTTATGCGCCAAGGAGAATTAGGATTTGGTGAGTCTTTCGTCGCGGGGGATTGGGATTCACCGAATCTGGTCGCCCTGATTCGCTGGTTTCTTTTGAACATCGATCAGCTGGATGCCTTGGGGCGTGTCGAAGCCAGCGATCATCCTTTATTTCAGTTTTTGCAGGGTGTGCAGCAGATTCAAGAGATGCTTTATGGAGGAGCTCGGGTCGGTGGCTTTACCGATGCTCTAGCCGCTCATTATGAACTGGAACGTGCTTTCTTTGCCCTTATGCTCGATTCTACATTGACCAATTCCAGTGCGATTTTTGAAGGTCAAGAGAGCTTGGAGGCAGCCCAGCTGCGCAAGAACCGTCGCATTGCCCAAGAACTTAAAATCAGGCCCGGTGATCATATCCTGGAACTCGGCTCGGGCTGGGGCAGTCTGTCGCTCTACCTTGCCCTCTGCTTTCCCTGCAAAATCACCTCCGTAACAATATCCGAGGAGCAGCATCTTTTTCTACAGCAAAAGGTCCAGCAGATGGGCCTCCAAGAACGGGTCTTTCCAGCCCTGCTCGACTATCGTTCGGTCAAAGGCAGCTTTGATCGTATCGTCTCGGTCGAACTGTTAGATGCTTTGGATGCTCAGGAATTACCGGGCTTTTTCGCCCATTGCGATGAATTGCTCAAGCCTCAGGGTATCATGCTCCATCAGTTACTCCTGACTCCTGAACGCTTTCGCGCTGAAAATCACGGTGGAGCTGATTGGATCCGCAAGTATATCAGCCCTGGTGCCTTTACTCCTTCGTTATCCCAATTATTGAGTGCAGCAAGTGAAAAATCAGCGTTCAGTATCAGACGTTTGGAAGATATCGGCTTGTCCTATGCAAAAACCTTGGCGGCTTGGCGCCAACGTTTTGAAAGCCAGCTGGACGAAGTGAAGAAGCTTGGTTTTGATGAAAGCTTTATTCGCAGTTGGCGCTACTATCTATCCTATGCTGAGGCTGCCTTTCAACATGGTCTTCTGACCGCAGCTCAGCTCACCATGACTCGCCCCACGCACCGGGCTGATGAACAGGAGCAAAAGCCTTTTCCATGGGAAGAGAACGCTGCTATGCTGATTGACTAAAGGGAAGCCCACGCCGTTGGGCCCTGCCATGCATCATGAGGCGCGAGGAGCCTTGCGGAGTTGTTGTGGATTTAAAATCGTCGGTCATGACCTTTGCCTCCTCTTTTAGCGCTCTGTTTGCCATCGTCGATCCCGTCGCAGTGATCCCGGTCTTTCTCAGCCTAACCGATCGCTATTCCAAACAAGAAAGTGCCGCAGTGGGGCGCAAAGCCTGTCTTATTGCGACTCTGGTGATGTGGGTTTTTGCTCTCACGGGCGAAGGCGTGTTTCGAATCTTTGGTATTTCTATTCCGGCCTTCCGAATCGCCGGGGGGATTCTCTTGCTCCTGCTCGGCATTGCTCAGCTCGATGCCCATCGCGAGCGAGTGAAGACCGAAGAAGAAAATGAATCTTTCGCCCGCGAGGATATTTCTATTTTTCCCATCGCCACCCCACTCCTGGCCGGACCTGGAGCCATCTCCACCGTGGTTCTGCAAGCCAGTCAGACCAAAGGACTGTGGTCCAATATTCTGTTTCTTTTGGCCATATCTTCGGTTTTTTTAGCATCCTACTATCTTCTGAAGAGTGCCCCGTATTTATACCGATTGCTTGGTAAAACAGGCATCAACTTGGTGACACGAATCATGGGTATAATCCTGACAGCCATCGCCATCCAATTCATAGTCGACGGCGTGATCGGGGTGATGCAGCAAATAAAGGCTCTCTAAGGCTTGTTCCTGCCGATTATTTTGCCAAATTTTTCCGGTCCCTAACACAATTTTTCAATTCATATCTAACTATCAGAATTACCGCTTAGGTATTCTGCTTGAGTGCCGATCACCTTCTAGAGACCGGTTCCGAAGGGAGATAGAGCTATGACATGGAAAATATGGATCACCGCTTGGTTCCTCTTGCAGGGATCTTCACTGTTTGGCGGCGAAACCTGGACCATTGATCAAGACGATATCCCTCTCACCAAGGGCCTGGATGTTTGGGTGGACAGCAGTCGCAGCCAAAGTTTTGAACAGATATTGCAAGCCTTCGGCGAAGGCAAGTTCGTAGCAGAAGAGCACAAGGTCCCGAACTACGGCTTCACCGGCAATGCTTACTGGTTTCATTTCCAGGCAAAAACTGATGGAAAAGTCGAAGGCCCCTGGTATTTCGTCATGGAAAACCCGCTGGTGGACTATGTCGATGTCTATTTTAAAAAAGATGGCCAATGGGTCCATAAAAGCTCCGGAGACCGTCTGCTCTTCGAAAGCCGTGATCTCAAGCACCGTTACTTTCACTTTGCTGTACCCTTGCAAAGTGAAGCCCCATTGGAATTTTTCGTCCGGATGCAAACTCTCGGTGCGTCTGAGTTCAAAATGTCCATTGAGTCCAAATCAGCAGTGCTCAAAAAAGATCATGAAACCCAATTGATTCAAGGTGCCTTCATTGGCCTTATGCTCATCATGATTGCCTATTACCTCTTGATGGCCATAGGTGCTCGCAGTTTCGAATACTTCTGTCTGAGTTGGTATTGGTCAGCAATCCTGGTGTTTAAGTTGGTGATGAATGGTTTGGCTTTCGAATATCTCTGGCCGGAATCCATCTGGTGGGGCAACACAGCATCGGCGTTCACGGCACCTTTTACCTTTTTAGCCGCAGCTTTTGCGACGATAAAATTCCTTCCCGTAAGGGACTATCCGCGACTTTACAAAACCTTCATGGTGTTCATGACTGCTTTAACAGCCTGTTGCCTTGGTAGTTTCTTTTTGCCTTACATCTACCTCAAAGTTTATATAGTGGTGGGTCTTTGCACCAGTCTTGTCATCCTATCCGCCAGCGTGCAAGCGCTCCGCAAGGGCTACAAACCAGCGCGATTTTTCCTCCTGTCGTGGATCTCCATGATCGTTGCATCCATCATCTATGGCATGCAAAAGATAGGGATTCTTCCGGTGTCCTTTACCACGGTGAATTGCATAGAAATTGGTACGGGTGTGCAGGTTCTTTTGATGTCAATCGGTGCCAGTGACAAGATCAATGACATCAATCGGCAGATCCGAAGAGCTCAAAAAGCGGCCCTGGAAGCTCAGATTGAAGCCCGCCAACTCACTGAAAACATGAACGTTGAATTGGAACGCCAAGTCAAGCTCCGCACCGAAGAACTTTGGCAACAAACCAAAGGCATGGGCGTGATGTTGGATAATATTCACCAGGGCATCTGCACCATAGATGCGCAAGGCTCCATTCATCCCCAGTATTCTCAGTATCTGGAACAAATCGTCGGTACCAGTCAATTGCAGGGTAAATCCCTTTTTGAACATCTGATCGATCGTTCCAACCTGAGCAGCGACGTAAGGGCCCAGGTTCGCACGGCAATTGGTTTCAGCTTCGGCCAGGAAGCGTTTAATTTTGAAATCAATTCCCATCTTTTACCCAGACAGCTGCGCTACAAGCACGCCAACCAGAATAAATATCTGGAGGTGGATTGGGCTCCGATCGAAGATCATGTTGGTAATGTCCAGAAAATTCTAGCGGCTGTCCGTGATGTGACGGAAGTCAAAAAAGCCGAAGAGATTGCAGAGTCGAAGCAGCATGAACTGGAGATTATCGGACAGATTCTGGAAATCCCTGCAAGCAAATTCAAAAGATTTCTGCTGTCGGCACGTAAGCTTTTGGAGACCTGCGAGAGCATTCTGCTGAATCGCGATCAGAACTTCGACTGGCATATTATGCTACGCAATGTTCACACCATTAAAGGCAATGCCCGCACCTATGGTTTTAGCGATATTTCCAAAATCGTGCATGAAGTCGAAACGGAAATGTTCAGCTTGAATCCAAAGAATTTTCAGGAGAAGGATTTCAATAGAATCAAAGAAATGCTCGACTCGATCGCCACGATCCTGATCACCTATGAAGGCGTGCACGACAAGAAGCTGAAGCGAGCTGATCAGGCCAACCTGGAAACCAGCCTCATGCGACTTTCCCAATTGGTCGGTCCGACACTGGATTTGGTTTCCAAAGAAAGTCGGATTCAACTGGCTGCTATCCTAAGCAGTTTGGATCGATTCAGTGCCAATAGTTTTTGTACCTTGATCAAGCCCGTTATCGGCTCTTTGCCGAGTCTAGCTCAGCAGCTGGGACGCAAACCACCTACGGTCGTGATCGAAGGCAAAGACTTTTATCTGGACGAAGCAGGCCAGGAACGCATCGAAGACATCTTTGTTCATATGTTCCGCAACAGTCTGGATCATGGCTTTCAAGAGTCAGAGCAGGGACAGATCCAGCTCCGCCTGCAGCATGATGACCAATACACTCGCATTCTCTATCAGGACAATGGTGCTGGTCTTGACCTGAGCATCTTACGCAAAAAAGGCATGGAAAGACATCTGATCACCAGCTCCGCAAGCGATGCCGAAGTTGCTGGCTTAATCTTCGTATCCGGGATATCGAGCGCGCTCAAGGTGACCGAAATTTCGGGCCGCGGCGTTGGGATGGAAGCCGTTAAAGCTTTTGTCGAACATCTCGGAGGATTTCTCAATCTGGTACTCGAAGGACCTGGCGCGACTCCCTCCCACCGCCGCTTTACTTTGGCCATTCATCTACCTCCGCAGACTCAGGTGGCTGACAAATCTCTCAATGAATCCCTGGCTGCTTGAGCAAGTCACAAAAAGAATCCGTTAGCAGTTACTGCCAACGGATTCGTACAAACGGGAAAAAATGAATGGAAGGTGATGGCCCGGGATCAGGGTCGAAAGGTTCGCGCCAGCTCACAGCAGCGGCGAGCTCCAGCAGGGAAGATCAAAAAAGCATAAATATTCGGATCTTAGTTCGATTCTACGCATTCTTACCTGAATCCTTGGTATCGGCAGAGGCGGCTTAAGACTTGAGCAAAATATGCGGGTTTGTCCTTTTGTCCTACATTCTTAAGCCCACGTCGAGGAACACCTTGTTCTGGGAACTTAGTTTACAGAACACTTCGTACTGTGAGCCTCTCGCCTTCTTCCTGCACTTGCGATAGAACTGATTTCAGGAACATTGCTTCAGGAGAAAAAAACCATGAGAACTTATCTATTAGCCTTACTGACGACTTTGACTTCAGCCTCTTTTGCCCAAGCCACCGAAGTTCGCCTTGACTCGATAGAAGCCAATGGCAGCGGCTGTCCAATTCAAAATGATAAGGCCATACCTTACGGCTTCGACGGACAATGGCTCACTCTGGAATTGAACCAGGCCTACTCCATCAAAGTTGTGAAGGGATCGGGAATAAGCTTGGAAGACAGCCGTAAAAACTGTGCGATCACACTCAACGTGCAAGCCCCCCGAGGCTACCGCTATGCGATCGAACGCGTGGTGAGCTGGGGCTCCTATCAGCTCGGCAGCAATGACCAATTTGTCGGTAGCTTTGATGGATTCTTTGCTGGCAGCGGCGACACCTTCACCAGTTCATCCACAGCCAATGGTCCGACCGGCAACCAAGCCTATACTTTCGATCGCACGTTCAGCGGATCGAATCTGGTTTGGAGCTCGTGCGACGATGATCGCGCTCTGACACTGAACAATGCGGTCCGCGTGGCTCCCCGCGGCAACAATGGCAAATTCGCCACCTGGTCGACGGGTTCTTTGGATCGAATCGCCTATAAATTCACCTACAAAGCCTGCTACTAAAGAGCAATTCAAGTTCAATGGGAATCCCACTACCCATGTCATCGTCATACAGGTCACGGGCTTAAGCCTGTGACCTGTTTCTATTTAGCCTGATTGACGCCAACCGCCCACTCCCACTAAGATAGGATCAACTTGTTGGACTTGTCTTCTTGGAAAGGGACGTAAAATGAACATCAAGCACTTACCTTTAGCACTTATACTGGTAGGAGCCGCCCAGGTTGCTGGAGCAGCACCTTATGAGATGGAAGACGTAAAACGAATCGACTTTGAAGTCCGCGATCCGGATAGCAAGGAACTTTTCTTTAGTGGCTATGAAGATATTAGCCAGGTTTCGGGCAGCACCAAGAAGGAAACTTGGTACTACGATCTTGGCAAAAAAGAAGTGCAATATGAAAACGTCGTCTACAACAATAGCACTCTGCGAGTGGAAGAGTACCAGTTTAGAAATCCAGTCACGGGCGAAGACACCGACGTTGTAACCAAGGGCGATACAATGAAAATCAAATATCGCCCCGGAGCTAATGAAGCCTTTAAAGATGGAACGTTGAATTGGGAAAAGAACGCTTTTCACGGTAAAGTTTTCAACAACCTCATCTTAAGAAACTGGCAATCCCTCTTAAGTGGGACGCCGCTTAAATTTGATCTTGTTCTCCCCTACCGTTTCGAATCCCTTCATTTTAAAATCGTCTACCAAAAGTCAGCCAAGATCGATGGTGAAGAGCGAGAGATTTTTGCTCTGCAACCCACCAGTTTGATTATCAGGGCCATTGCACCCAGAATGGAATTCCAATACACGAAGGGCGAGAAGCCTAGAATTCGTCAATTCACTGGGCCCTGTACCATTCCCATTCAAGGCAAAAAAGATCGCATGGTGGATATTCTGTTTAGCTATCCGAAAGTATAAAGACCACCAGACCGCTTTTTCCTAGCAAAGTGGGTCTTGCCGACACCTGTACCTTGTCCCTATCCATGGCCGTGGAGTGTTGTATTCTGTAGCCAAACATCTACATCAAAACGAGGCAGGCCCTTTGAGGTCTGCCTCAGTTCTTTTTGCCAGGAAGAGCTTCTAGAAAAGCCTCTCAGCCAGAGACAGGTTGTTGCTTCCATCCATCAGGGGTTTTACGGATGCAGCCATCAAAGAGCAGTCCACCGGATGGCTCCAAAACTTCATCAACCAGCCCAGGCAGACCGCTGCGATCACCCATAAAAGCTGAGGTAAACACCCGCTGCCAGCGTTTGGTAAAATCCGGATCGATGGCCTGTAACGCTTTGGGAATCGCGCGACCACTGGCCGACCAATGCCCGGACGTGCGCAGATAGAAATCTGCCATCGTCTCGTGCAGCACACTGAGACTGCCCATCGCTTCGCCATGGTTGCGCGGAGCTCGGAGTTCATTAAGGAGCTGAGAAATAGCATATCGCTTCTGCTTTTTCTGCTCCTCCTGCAAGGGTTCAGGGCCTGCGGCAAGAACGGCTTTGGCCCGTTGTTGCATCTCCGTTGCCATTGGATTGCCGGGAAGCAGGGCCTCGCCCAAGGCCACAATCCGGGCCACCGAAGGATCGGCATGGGCACGGTCCCGATGTAAACAGAGGTAATCCCAGCTCTCGGGGTCATGAACAAACACTTCGATCGCCTGTTGATCCACGCGAAGACTTTCTCGGTAGGCTTGTTCAACGCGTGTTTTGATCACAACCACAGAGATGATCGAATACGGTGTTTCCTCGTGCCATTGCCAGTCACCACTGGCAAAGGCACACACCGCACCTGGAAATTTTTCTTGAACGATTTTTCGGGCGGCAGCGACTGGATCACGAGCCATCAGCAGCATCCTCGTTGAGTGAATCCATGATTACCGCTCCATTATAAGAAGAAAAGGGTACCCATTGGCTAGCACGAAGTTTTAGGGGCCATTCCTCCGGTCTTATCGAATTTAATGTGTCCAAAAGACTTTTTGGTCTTTTACAAAAGGAAGCCATCGAAGCCAAAGGAAGCAGGGAATTGAGACTTTTCCGGGAATTCCAAGGCTAAAGCCGGACTTTGCCAGCTCATGCCTTGGCGTCAAGATTCCCCCCACCTCGTCCTCAAACCAAGAGATTATCTTTGAAAAAAATAACCATGAGACAAAGATTTCAAGCAGCATTGTCACGCTTTGGCCGGAAACATTTTTTGGCATTCAACGGCCTCAGCTGAGCGCCATGTGCGCTGCTCATGGCCCAAGCTACCCAGCTCACTCCTTCTGTGCTTGAACAGGAAATATCCATTTTGTACGCTCATGCCAAGTCCGGCGACTTATCGTTCGCTGACTTACTCTTCCATCCGCACTCCGCGCAAAAAAAATCCTGCTCTTCGAGAGAGCAGGACTTGCCTTGGCGTAGTTTAAACCGTAAGACCTACGCTAAGAATCTGAGTTGCTGAAATTCTCATGCATCGATCTATTGACTTACAAGCCTGGGAAGAGCGTTCATCCGATTCAAATAATTTTCATAGTTTTGCAGCAAATGTTGAATCTTAGGTGAAGTCGTTTGATCGTCGAAGGCCTGGATGCAAAGCTCTAATGCTTCAAGCAGAAGATCAATTGCATCATTGAGGGGGAGATCATAAAGCAACTTCTGCATGAAATGAATCAAGTCGGCTATCGACAGTTTTTTCGCTAGAAAAGCTCGGGACTTCAGCGAATAGAGCAGACTGCGGATATTGTTGAGCATCCAGTCCGAGGCCTGGCGATCTTTCATCATACGAATCATCGACTCAAGACTGAGCAATTCTTCCAAAAGGAGCCTATTGGACATTTCCAAATGATTCATTGCCGTTTGACCTCCCGATTCATAAAATCATATCGTCAACAGCAAGAGGGCACCTGGCAGTCAGGTTCCGTGGATGGCAATCGATCGATAGGACTTGAGAAAATCGGTACCAAGATCGAAAGGTATGAATGGGGAGGCAGGGCGAGGGCCGCAAAGGCGCCTCCGAAATCGACATATTTTACTGTAATTACTTACAGATAGAACTTATAAGAGGATTTCGGATGAACTAGGCCTTTCGCATCAGTGCTAGCGACTCGCTTGGTAAACTGTCGAAGTCACCGGAGTCTTTTGGAAGAAGATTTTGAAACTAACCCGACGGTTCGTACTGCGATTCTTTTCATTGGTATTGGCCAGCTTTGGTTGCCACTTACCCCATCCGACTGACTGCAGCTTTCGACTCTCAATTCCATAGCGATTGGTGAGCCACTTTTCTACAGCGTCGGCCCGACGATCACTCAATTTCATATTGTATTGATCGGTGCCAATGTCACAGGTATGGCCTTCGATCACAACCCGCTCAATATCTGGATGCAGCCGCATAATTTTTGCCAATCGATCCATCACCTCAACGGCCCGCGGATCCCGAACTTCGAAAGAATTAAAGCGAAAATACACTTCATCCAGATCAATAACGGCGTCCGGCTGAACGATTGCTTGAGGGGCAACAGCAATCGGAGTCGGAGTTGCTGGTGGTGTGTCGAGCTTCTTTTCACCCAACGTCCAACGAATGCCGGAATAGATCCGGGCATCTGCACTGCTTATCGAATGCTGCAGCTCACCGCCTGCCCCGAGGTGCAGTTGAATGTCCGGAGTTAAATCATAGCGCAGACCAACTGTGCCTTCACTAATTGAGGTCGAGCGCGCGGACTCTTCCGAAAAGTCATCCCAATTGCGGGCACCATAGACTTCACCTAAAACAGCCCAAGAGCTTGCAAACGGCAAAACAGCTCCCGCACTGTAAATAATTTGATCACCATATCGTTCCACGGGCAGGGTCTCTTGGATGGTTTCGCCTGGTTGCCCTTGACGCCATCGATAGCCAGCATTTGCAGTCAAAAGCCAGCGCCCCCAACTCAAAGAACTCGTCGCTTGCAAGCTATTAGAAGGCCAGAGACGTTGGCCCGAATAAGGATTACCCTCCACTCGATTGTAAGCGGCATCAGCCACCAATCCCAAAGCGAAAGGTCCGAACTGCAAAACCCGCAATTTGGTACCAATGCGGTAGCCGGTCAAGCCTCGACGAGCAAAGTACCCATGTGTTTCTTCCTGATTGCCCACTTGCTCGCCAACAATAAAGGGGGCTGCGACATTGATATCCCAGAAGTTGGTCAAACCATAGACTGCCTGCAGATCGACTGTTGTCACCGAGTCATTGAAAGCTTTGCTGCGATCCCGGGTCGATCCATCATCTTGTTTGAAGTAAGGCAGGGTGTTCGCCGCATAGTCGACGAATAAGCCCAGACCGAAGCGGCCTTGACCTAAAGTCAAAGCATTGTTTACGGTGACTCCATCCACACTGCTGGCTGCCGGTATAAAGTTTTGCAGATCAGATCCCACAATGTTCGCTTGCAGGGCCGGACTTACCAAGCAGCTGAACATAGCGATGCCTCGAACAAATTTGGATGTCATGCCCTGACTCCTCCCCATCTTAGAAGAAAAATTGAACTCAAATTGCAGAGATTCTCTAGCAGACAGGAAAGAGGAGGCAACTGCAGCGCGCTTAGTACGCATTGAGTAATACTCTGTAGGATGAAAGACAAGCGCATTTTGCGGCTGGAAAACATTCTTTTAAGGAAGGAGGCAATGGGCTGATGAGATTCTACGAAAGAAATCCGAGACAGAGCTTAATGAACAAACTTAGGCTGCCTTCAGCTCCGCGGTAAGCGACAGACTATGCATGGAAATTGCCTGACTTTGCTCGCGAATCTTGAGATCCCCTCGACGAGAGCAAAGGGTGCTATCCAGGTGATGCTTCACACTGGTCGTTAAGAGAATCTCATTGGGACCAGCTACCGCCTGGATACGATTGGCAATATGCACGGCATCGCCGATGGCTCCGTAGTCGCTTCTTTGTCTGGTTCCAAAACTGCCGACCAAGGCCACCCCTTGATGCATG
>JBGSTF010000138.1:0-7006 GCA_041736645.1 Oligoflexus sp.
GACGAACCCGTGGTGGCGGTGAAACCTCCCAAAATGGGCTGCGATCTGGTGAAAAAGGCTTTCGCGCTTGGTTATACCAAAGATCTCGGTGACTGCGCCGACGATAAATCCGAGCAGGACGAAGCAATCTGTACCCATCGGCAATATGACGAACCAGGCGCCCACTATTCTTATCGTTTGATTCAAAAATTCATGATTGGCCTAGTTTCCGGCTCGCAAGATCTGCAAAAGAACTTCGATAGATCCACCCTGACAGCCGAAGCGGAAAAACTGCCAGGCCTCGTGAAAAATCATGCGCAGGGTTTTTTGGGCGTCGAACGCACGGCCATTCATATCTTTACCGATTTGCCCGAGCCAGGCGGGATCCTCTCCAAAGCCCGACGCCGCCTGCATCCCAACCACTGCCAGGATGAATTGCGTGAACTGCGGTTCCGCATGGCCGAACAGGGTGAGGATCCCGGCGCCCAGCTGGAAGACACCCTAGGTCACCTCCTGTTCAATCCGGCAGTGGGTCGGAATTCCAACTATTGCCGCCCGTATATCATCCACTGGGCAGCGGCTCCGAATACCTGTTCGGAATTGATCGCCCAGGGAGAGCGCGCGCTGACAAGCTTTGGCATTCTGCCTAGCGTAGCTGCCGTTGTGGAACGCCAAAGACTGGAACTTGCCTATCCACCGCCGACTCCCAAACTAAAAGACCAAGATAAAATCAAGGAATCGCAGCCAGTAGCAGTTGAAGCACCGGAAAAGAAAGAACGGGCTCGGGTCAGCTTTCACTGTTTGATGAAGTCAGGTCCGGCTGAACCTGTCCATGGAACGCTGGCATTCGGTGACCATAGTTTTGCGGTTGATGCCGTAACTTTACCCGCGCAAGCTGCGAACGGTCTTTACTCCTCACACGAATTGTTTTCGGCGACAGCGCGGGTTTTTGTTCCGGACTTTTCCTACAATAACCTTGACCGTAACAGTCCAATAGCCTTAAGCGAAGAGCGTTTCAAAAGCGAAATCGCCCGTGGTGGCGAAAATATGATGCTGGCCAAGTTTGAACTCCTGCGCTCCAGCGATGTCCTGGCTGGTGATCAGTGGGTTTACAAATATCCGAAGTATATAAACGTCTATCCCTGGCAGCCGCATATGGCTAACTTTGTGAATCGCTTCCGCAAGGCCTATATGCAAAGTGAGGTCAAGCCATGAAACTCTGGTTTGGAATATTCGGCTTGATGCTGACGAGTTCACTGATCCAGGGCTCGACCGACATACAGATGCAGCGCGTGCCGACTTCATTGGCGACTGGGCAGGCAGATGTTTCCAAGGCCGATCCTTTGGAAGCTCCACCTGCGGAGATCACGGAAATCCGGGCTCTTGTCATTCCCCTGGCACCGCCTGCACCCAAAACTCCAGCGTCACCTGATTCGGAGCCAATCTCTCAGGTGAATTCCGCTGAGCTTGAGGCCACCGAACAGCAACGCGTCGCTTACCTGCAACGCTTGATCAATGCGGTTCGCAGCCTGCCGGCAATGGAACGAAAACGCCTTGAAAAAGACTCCGAATCAGTCTTCGGCGGCGTGTGTCGCAGCTCGGATCCGACTTTGGCTTTGAGTTGCTCGTTTGAATCCGCAGCTCGGATCTGTGCGAACAGTTCCAAGCAAAGTGCCTGTTTGATTATGCTGGATGCTTTGGTGGTCGAGAGGTTGAATGCCAATCGCTTTATTTCGGCGCGGGAGCGATACGAGATGATGAGCCGCGGCGATGACCATCGGCAGCGGATGGCGGAAGCCCTTAGCTATCGCTATGGAAGTCTGGTCGCGGCTTTCAGCCTGAACAAGGCTGCGGCCTGCAAAGCCAGCGACTACCAGTGTTTTTCCAAGGGGATTGACAGTTATTGCCAAGCCCAAGCGCAGAAGGGACATCTGAGCTACCAAAGCTGTGCGGCTCTGATAGCGCTCTTCATCGGCCGTCACAACTGACGCAAGAATCCTGGGTTCTGTCGCAAACTTTTCATAGACGCGATTGATTTTTCGAAGGCATCACCACCAGGACGCAATTATCCTGCGAGGGCGTAAAACTGCTCAAAGGCAGTGGACCCATTGATATCGATCTGGCCTTTTTTGATCATGATCATTATCTCTATTCCAGAGATGATCTTTGCCGCTGACATAAAGCTCTTTAGGCCCAGCATCGACCTTATTCTTTGCCTCACCCGCCTATGATCCTGTTCTACGATGTTATTGAGATATTTCACCTGCCTTAGCTCAATATCAGTCTGATAGTTTTCATTGAAAGCATTGAGACCAGCTGCATTGGCTCCAGATTTATCAGCATTGATTTTTTCAGGCACTCCATGCTGCAAAATGGCTTTCTTTAAAAACCGGAGTGCTGCCTTCTCATCGCGTTTAGCTGATAATAGAAAATCGATGGTATCGCCATCCTTGTCTACGGCTCTATAAAGCCATTTGAGTTCACCTTTGATCTTGATTGCCATTTCATCCCAGCGCCAGCTGTCTCCAACGGGACGTTTTCTTCTTCGCATTTCGGCTTCAAGCTCAGGACTATAGCAGAGAACCCACCTATGAATGGTGGAGTGATCCACCTCAACGCCGCGCTCAGCCATCATTTCTTCAAGGTCTCGGAGGGAAAGCTTATAACTGAGGTACCAGCGGATGCAGCTTAGAATAATCGATTTTTGATAGCGCCGTCCCTTGAAACTTAGCGCCATATCCACTCCTTGGTTAGGGCGATGTGGACAAGGTGACTTACCTTCAGTCAAAATGCTAGAGTTTTCTTGCGACAGAACCCTAAAGTGCGGGCTCGGATTGCAATTCCTATGGGGCAAACTCAAGTGACAATCGCTAAAGACCTAATGCTGGCGAGTGGAACCTATATGGTTATTATATATAGTAAATCGCAATCCGCCACCGACCGACAGCAGCAACATAGCTTTGCTTTCAGTAAGTTAAGGTTGGAATCCGATAAAGCTCTGGAAGCCAAAAAATTTCTTTCTTATATCTTGAGCAATTGATGTTCCAGGCGGATGTATTCATCTCTTAGCTAAATGCGCGATCTGCTGATCCCTCAAGGGGTCTGGGTATCGGCCCTCTGAGTAAGCGGCATAAATCTCCAGCACAGATTTTGCTTCGACCTTGCCATCGATCTGATCTTAAGCAACAATTTTTTCGTACTTATAGATCACATAATACTGCTGCGGAAGAACAAAAATAAATTCAAAAGGACTGGCTTCCAGCCTTTCACTTGAATTTTTAAGGCGCAGCTCCAAACGGCCCCCGATTTGCTCGATGAATTCGCGTGCAGCGCTCATACCGACGCCTCGTCCCGAAATATCGGTTACGGATTTGGCTGTCGACAATCCAGGATGAAAGATCAATTGGGCGATCGTCTCCGGATTCACAACATTTGGCTCAATGAGATGCCGATGAACAGCAATGGCATGAATCTTTTCCAACGCAAGTCCATGACCGTCGTCTGAAAATTTGATGTAAAGAGAGTCACCTGCTCCAGCGGAAATATCAATATCGATCATTCCTTCTTTGGGCTTGCCTCGACTGAGGCGAATCTCCGGCAGCTCAATCCCATGGTCCAGTGAATTACGCAAAACATGAATAAAGATGTTGCGCAGGATCTCGCAGCCATCACCATCTATTCCGGCGTTTATAGAACGCAAATTTATATGCGGAGTTGGCTTTCCTAGGTCTTTGGCTAAGGAAGGAAGGCACTTGCATATTTCTTCAAATAGCGCCTCCGTTTCCATGTAGTAAAGGCCATAGAAGGTATTTCTAACATTTTGCACAAAGGGCGTAAGCCTCTCATCAAAGCTATATCCCTCGATTTTTTGCAGGAGACGAATATTCTCGCGAACTGATTCCATATCAATTTTCACCTGATCGGAATTGTCGCTTCGTTTCAATTTAGTCTTACTAATCAAATTGTACTCGTCAAAGACATTTTGGACTCTATGAAGTTGTTCGATTGCCTCATCATAGTGCCAAACAATTTCTGCTCTTTGCAATTGAGCATAGTATTGTTCACATTCATGAATCGTGGCGGTCAAGTGATGGAAGTGATAGGTTCTTGCGACACCTTTCATGGTATGCATGTTGATGAATAGAATCTTCAGATTTTCATAATCGGGCTTCTCCCCAGTAATTCTATGATTCTCTTCCAAAAACTTAGCAGCGCTTCGCATGAACTTTTCGAATTTGTCAATGCTGATTTCCAAGATTTCGCTGATTATTTCGATCTCTCTTTTCTGTCTTTTGTTTTGGATTTCCATTTTCTTTATTTCAGTTACATCCGACAAAGTTACCAGCATCTTCTCTATCGTGTCACGCTTCAAGTCGACAATGGGTTGCCAGTCCACCAGTAGCAACTTCTCGCGGCCATCTGGAGTCAAAAACACGAGCTCACGGATAAAATTTTCCTCATTGACAAAAAAATTGAGCGCACTTTCGTTGATACAGCAAGTTAAGTTTGCTTCTATCATATCTTTTTGTTCACTGTTGAGATGAGTATCTCCAAAAATTAGATCCATGACATTCCGATCTTGAATATCCTTGGTCTCAACTATTCGTTCCAAAAAATTCGAGTAGTCTTTTCCCAGTCGCAGCTCAGAAGAATTGATGGTGAATATGCCTTGATGAATATTAGCCAATATAGCTTTCACATCGCGCGCTTGACGCTCGACTTCCCTTAGTAATTTTCGCTGAGTTGTCGCAAAGATTGCCAAGGCCGTGGCAATAAAAAGACAAAATGCCGTAAAGTGTACGTACGTATAGATTCGTTCATAGAGCGAACCTTCGGCAAAAGCGAAGCGATAGACATTGTAACCAGAAATCTCTGCAATAAAAATTCCAAAGTAAAGACAGAGAGTGAGGCTGGTAAGTTGGAAAATTTCTTTTGCTCGTCTAAACAGCAGTGCCGTCACTCCAGGTGTCACTCCCAATAGCCAACAAGCTGCGCTCGAATCGACCCCTCCCATATGCAGGACAACTCCCGCCAGCCCTACGCTGGTCGAAGCTAGATTAATTTTCGCCAAGAGTCGACTTTTTCCAAATAAATGGAGAGGGGTCGTGGCAATAAGCAGAACACTTAATGCGGCAAGCGAAAGTGAAGCCTCATAGGAATCGAAGACCCAATAAAAAACCGCATAGCTCGCTGCTACAAATGCACCAATGTAGGTATAAATAAAAGCCGACCTAGCAAACCAATGATCGTCCTCATTACTAAAACGCTCGGCACGGACGAATAATCTTACGATGCCTTCGATCCATTGCATGAGACTCGTGATCACTCTTTTCATTTCCATCTCAACTGGTATAAAAATTGAACAAACATCACATGATATGCCGTTTTCATTCTGTAAGACAGAATTCCCTATTTAATCAAACCAAGAAGCTTTTCTTTCCACCTAGAACTTGGCAAATATCGAATGGAAGGGTCCACGTACGTTGGTGACTTTACAATCGACTTATAGTGGCTGAAAGTCCGAAATGACTGATAGGCATGATAGCTGCCGATTCCGCTGGCACCAATTCCCCCGAATTTTAAATTGGTATTCGATGGATGCACAATAGTGTCGTTCACACAGCCGCCACCAAAACTTATATCATTTATGAAGTGAGCTATCTCGTCTTTGTCTTCGGAGAAGATATATGAGGCTAGAGGCTTCGGCTTCGCAAGCACATATTGCACGACTTCTTGATATTTCGAGTAGGAAAGTATCGGAAGCAGAGGTCCGAAGATTTCTTCTGAGCTTATTTTTGCTTTGGGATTCGGACTGTCCAAAAGTGTCAAATCGAAATACTTTTGAGCTCGATTGTGATTCCCACCAAACAATACATGATTGCCTCGCTGCAATTCGACCAATCTATCGAAGTGTGTGAGATTCACGATTCTTCCGTATTCGCTATTTTTTGACGCGTCCAACCCATATTGCCTGACAATTTCCTGCTTGAGCAGCGAGATAAGCTCCTCTCGAATATCGGCATGCGCGAGAATATAATCAGGTGCGACACATGTCTGACCAGCGTTTGTACCCTTGCCATAGATGATCCGTCGGGCAGCAATCGGCAAATTAGCAGTTCTTGATACAACAACGGGGCTTTTTCCACCTAACTCCAGAGTCATTGGGTTAAGTTGTTCGGCGCAAGCCCGGGCTACTACTTTCCCAACTAAGGGACTTCCTGTAAAGAAGACGTGCCCCCAGTGCTTCTTCAATAGAGTCTGTGAGGTTTCCGCTCCACCCAATACTACGCTTACGTATTCTGGCGGATAGATTTTATCGATAATTTGCTTGATGACCTGCGATGCATGTGTACTAATTTCGGACGGTTTCAGCACGACGCAATTTCCGCCAGCAATTGCTCCAATCAGAGGAACTATGCTTAGTAGGAAAGGAAAGTTCCATGGGGATATAATGAGAACCCGTCCGAGTGGTTCCGGGTAAATATAACTCTTTGCTGGCTGCAAAAATATTGGTGTTGCGACTCGCCGTCTGTGGGCTAGTTCTTTTAGATTTTTCGTAAAGTAGGCTATTTCACTATTGATGCTGCTAATTTCTGTTACATACGCTTCCCGCTTGGATTTCCCAAGATCCAAGCGGAGCGACTGATAGATTTCTTCCAGATGTGACTGCAAAGCAGACTTGAGCTTTTTAAGTTGCTCAATCCTGAATTCAACGCTTCGAGTTTTATTGGAAAAAAAGTATTTTTCTTGAATTTCGTCAAGTTGCAATAGTTGGGTCTCGGAAGTTTCTTCCGGTATCAGAATCTCGGCATTATTACTCATGATGCACCTATATTGACAACTCGACTCTTGCTCTTGCTAGTTTATAATGACCCCAAATTTACGAATACGGTTGATTTTGCCTACAGATATACCTTCTGCACCAGGAATATACGAGCCGGTTCTGTCGCGAGAAAACTCTAGCATTTTGACTGAAGGTTAGTCATCTTGTCGACATCGTCCTAACCAAGGAGTGGATATGGCGCTA
>JBGSTF010000150.1:0-29355 GCA_041736645.1 Oligoflexus sp.
CCATAGCCAGCGAGAAAGAGATCTTCCGAGATGAGGCCTCGGGGCACGAGCTCTGCCTCTAGCAAGGGCAGCACCACGTGGCCGCCACCAAACACCAGCGATCCCGTCCGATAGAATCGATTCCACTGATCGAGGGCAGGAGAGTCCAAAAAGCGGCCGACCATCGGCAAGACCAGCAGCAGTCCTAGCCAAACAGCCAGCATAAGAATTCCCGGGCCTGGTCTCATGCGGCGCGGCAGGGAACCTTGCGGAGGAATGGAAGGAGGCGACAGCAGGAAATAGCCCAGCAGCCCTCCGCCGATGATCACCGCAATCTGACCCAAACCCGATGGAATCCAAAGAGCAAGGGCCATGCCTGCAATTGCCAAGCTGGCCCTCATCCGATCAGGACAGGCGGTCTTGCCCATGGCAAGCAGGGCTTGAGCCACAATCGCGACGGAAACTATTTTGAGTCCTTGAAGCCAGCCTGAACCGAGGCTGGCTTCAAAGTGAGAAATGCCCAGAGCGAAGACTGCCATGGCCAAGGCTGAGGGCAAGGTGAAACCTGTCCATGCGGCTAATGCCCCGCGAATCCCTCCAGCACCCCAACCGATAGCCATTCCCACCTGACTGCTGGCTGGTCCGGGCAGAAATTGACAAAGGGAGACCAGTTGAGCATAAGCCTCGGCTTCCAGCCATCGCCGTTTGTGAACAAACTCTTCGCGAAAATATCCAAGATGCGCTATGGGTCCACCGAAAGATGTGAGACCCAAACGCAGAAAAAGCAGAAAAATTTTCAAGCTTGACGTCGGCGATAGGGATAAAGACACGGCTTCGTTGGAGTCATGTCTTGGAGGAGTTGTCGTCCGCATAAAATCCAATGCCGTTGGTGAAGGCTCAGCGCGCTTTCTTCTCCGCAACTCAGCTTCGGTCTAAAGTTGAGGAGCCATCTCTGCAAAACCATAAACAGGATCCGGCATAAGTTCAGGCTGCCTTTCGGGAGCCTGAGTTCTTGTCCGCCAACGATGCAGAAGGGTCTCTTCAAAGTCGCTCAAAACATTGTTGTATATGATATGGGCGTCATAGGGCGACTCGTAGGGATTGAAATACTTATGCACATCCCCATCGCTAAACCACTTGGTACACATGTAGTAAAAGTGATCGGAGGTCTGCAGTTTACGCCACACATGCAAGAGTTCGGAGTCGCCGAGCCCTTTGACCATTCCTTCCAGTCGATAGATGCGTTCTGCCGAAGAATCCTGCAGTGAGTTGCCAAGCCAGGCACTCAAATCGCGATCAAGGTCGGCCCAGGACACGGGCGTAGGAAAGGACAGCTTACCGATCGGCTGATGTTTTTCGAGCAGTTCACGCGGGGTCGAGAATTCAAAATCTTTGTGCTGAAGAATTTGTCCCGGCAAGGCCCGCATGAAATCAAAGATACCGGTATCAGCCCATTGATGCTCGCCGAAAGTTTCATAGTCCATAAAGAGATTCACCACTTCGCCATTGCCGGCAACTTGATGCACCCACTCAGCGAAAGTCTCGGCCCGCAATGGCCATGCCTCCCATGAGCGATTGGAAAAACGAAACGCGATATCATCGGAAAGTCGATAGTTTTTGAGCAATAGACTCATGCGTTTGCAAGGGGCGGCTTGGTAGATATAGTTGGGGGAGCGCCAACCGAGGATGCGGTCGACCCCTTCACCAATCATGGCCCTATAGCCCAGCTCTTCGACCATGCTCGCAATTTGATTTGACAAAATAAGTTCAGTATTGCGAAACACCACGGGATCATAGTCAAACAACTCAAGAACTTTGCGTCGATGCAGGGTGACTTGAGCCACGAATTCTTCGGGGGAAAAAAGACTAGCCAAGGAGTGATAGTAAGTCTCACCGAGAATTTCGACGCAGCCTGTGGCTACAAGCTTTTGAAAGGATTCGATCACATCAGGCGCATAGAGTTGAAACTGTTCCAGACATACCCCGCTGATAGAGAAGGCGATGCGAAATCGTCCCTTCCACTGTTTGATCAACTCCAGCAGGAGGGCATTCATGGGGCGATAGCACTTGTCGGCTACCTTTTGCATAATGGCTGCATTGGTCGCGTGATCTTCGTAGCTGCGATCCCAACCAATTTTGAAAAAATCATAATCTTTGGCGAGACGAAAAGGCTGATGAACTTGAAAGTAAAAGCAAACTCCCGTCATGATTGCAGCACCTTTCGATAAATGGTCTTGAGCTGTTCAGCGACCTTTCGCCAAGACATGCCCTGCAGAGTTTCTTGCTGGGTCGCCATCAGTTCGGTATGCAGACTGCGATTTTCACAGAAATCAACCATCATTTTGGCCAATCGATCCAGGTCCCAAAAGTCAACCTGCACCTGTTTCGGCAGAAGCTCCGAAGCACCGGCCTGCTTGGAAACAATGACCGGAACCTCATAGCGCATAGCTTCAAAAGGTGTGAGTCCAAAGGGCTCGGAAACCGAGGTCATGACAAACAGATCAGCCATGGAGTACAAACGATCCACCGCAGCACCCCGCAGAAACCCGGTGAAGTGAAAACGGTTCTGGATGCGCAGGCTGGCTGCTTCTTCAATCATACGGGGCAGCATATCCCCTGCGCCACACATCACAAAGCGATAGTTGGGATGATCCTTCAGCACTTGGGCCGCGGCCCTGAGGAAATACTCTGGACCCTTTTGCAAGGTCACACGACCGACGAAAATAATCAGCTTTTCCCGAAAACCCTTGTGAATTGTCGAGGGGTCGACAAGTTTTTCGTGACTCACTGCATTGTGCACGACATCAATTTTTTCTTCTGGAACTGCGTAGCGATCGATTAGGGTCTGTTTGGTTCGATGACTGACGGCGACGATGCGATCAGCATGGTCCATGCCGATCTTTTCCCACTGATAAATCTTCTCGTTTGGATGATCGCCGGTCCGATCAAATTCGGTGGCATGAACGTGGGCGATCATCGGTCGACCCGAACCTTTTTGAGCGGCAATAGCCGCCGGAAACGTCATCCAGTCATGGGCGTGAATCACATCAAAATCGGGCTTTTGGCCCAGGTGCCAGCCGACCTCAGCAAAGCGCTGCACCTCTTCAAAAAGATTCTGCGCGTAGTGACCTGAGAGGCTGATGATGCTGGGCGAGCCTTCGCCTTTGCGTGGAATTGAGCCCTGGTATTGTTGAATCAGCCGAGCATATTCACGATTTTCAATATAGGGAATCAGCGAGGTTTCAACGGTGAGGACACTGACAGAATCGGGCAAAGGGAAGTCACCCTGCCGCTTTTGTCGACTCACATCATCTGCCGAAAGAATCTGATAACCCTCGCGTGGCATGACACCTTGCGCTTTCGGCATAACAAAAACAACTTCCTCACCGCTTTCCGCTAGATGCCTAGTCATGCCGTAGCACGCCGTTCCCAAGCCGCCACTGATGAACGGAGGAAATTCCCAACCAAACATGAGTATCCGCATCGATTTTCCTCACCCTGTATGTGCCCGAAGACCTGGCCACTATACTGCGGACGCCCTCGGTTCTGCACCGTATCTTTTCGTAATGTTTCGTCGCAAATCCTTCACTTTTGCTAGCAGATGAAGCGACGGCTAGGATTCTTCTGGATCAGGCCGAAGAAGATTGAGGACTTCGATGATGGCGCTGTGACTCCAGGCTTGAAAAATACAACCATCTGGTGTGAATGGAGAGTAGCCATCAAAAATTTCTGAAACTCCCATCAGTCCAGCAGTGCTGAGATGATCGTGCCACAGATGCTCCAGGTTTTGTCGAAGAAAGGTCTTGCCCTGACTTGGGGAAGGAGCCACCTTCATGACCGCCTTTGCATAGGGACTCAGTAACCATGGCCACACCGTACCTTGATGATAGGCGGCATCCCTTTGTTTCGGACCACCTTGATAGAAAGGCACAAAGGATGGATCTTCAGGCGACAAGGTGCGCAGGCCGAAGGGAGTGAGCAAATGGGTGGTGACAACATCTACCACACTCTGCTGCTGGGCATGGTTCAAAGGGCTGAAATCAAGACTTACGGCCAGTATCTGATTGGGTCGAATCCGCCGGTCTATTTCGCCTTGAGAACTGATACAATCCGCGAGATAGCCGCCATCGGCGAGCCAGAATTTTTTACGAAAGGCTGCAGGTCCATGTTCAAGCAGCGAAATCCAGGGGGCGGCCCCTGTCTGATCTGTGAGGGTGCTCATCTCTTGCATGAACATCAGAGCCGAAAGCCACAGGGCATTGACCTCGACCGGATAGCCTGACCTTGGCGTGACCGGGCGTCCATCCACTGCGGCATCCATCCAGGTCAACTGAGTTGCATTGTTGCCTGCCTGCATAAGGCCGTCGGCATCGACGCGAACCAGAGGGTGTCGCGATTCGATGAGGGACCTGACTAGGACAAGAAGCTCGGGTATGATCGAAGCTAGACCCTCCCGGTCATGAGTGGCAACCCAATACTGCTGCAGACTGGAAAACATCCACAGCACAGCATCGACGGAATTGTAGCTTGGCGATTGTCCAGAGGCACCTAAGTAATTCGGAATGAGTCCATCTCGCGATTTTTGTAGCCAAGTGCGGACCACCGGCAAGAGGCGTTCCGGTTGGCCGCGGCCTAGAGTCAAACCAGGCAGAGCAATCATCGTATCGCGACCCCATTCGCCAAACCAGGGATAGCCCGCGACAATGGATGTTTGTTGATCATTGTGGGCAATGAGAAATTTTTCCCCTTCATACTTCAGTCGACCGAGGATGGGCTGTTCACTGGCATAGCTTTCGCGGAGTTTTGTGCGGCGCAGAAGCTCTTGATTCCAGGCTTCACGGATGTCACGCCTCGGGGTCGGCGATAAACCAAACACAAAAGTCAGTTCCTGACCCGGCTCTAAGACGGTTTCGTAGAGTCCTGGACAGAACAAGTCTTCCTGGTAGTCAAATCCTCGCTCCTGCTCTTTGCTATACTCAACCTGTTTAACCCAAAAAGGCCCTGGATAAAAGGCGATATCCTGATCGCAACCCATGTAGAGCGGCGGCTTTTGCGGCAGTGGTTCAATCTTGTGGCCGTCGGCATCGGGAAATGTTTTAACTTGAATATCGCTCGATTCATGAGCCAGATGATGATGACTTCGATAGGCCAGCAAAGGCCGAACGGTAATTTGCACGGGTTCGCTGCCTTGCAGACGATAGCGAACGAGTACGGCGTCGCGTTGGTAAAGCAGCATCTGCGAGCGTTCCAAATGAATGGTCCCCGCTCTGTACACAGAACTTGTCACTAAATCGTAGCGAAACGAATCAAAATTGGAATAGCCTTCCGGATAAAACACCGACCCTGGATGCTTATTGCTATAGAGGTCGATGGTCCGGCCTCGAATCGTTATGCTGGCCTCAAGTTTAGCGAGTAGGACGTGCTTATCGGGGAGATAGCCAGCATCGCTCACCAAGAGCCCATGATACCTTCGCGTCGGGCAATCCAAAACGTTGCCGGAGGCATAACTGCCCCGACTATTGCTTTCCAACCATTCCTGATTCAGCATGAGATTCAGGTCAGACAGCGCGGAATTGGTCAGATGAAGCATGATGGCCCGTCCTTGTAAACTTGGTCTCAACGGCCCGTCCTCTAAAGGGTGAGCTTGAAGGCGCGCCGATGGACTTGAGATCCCGAATGATTCCCGATGCATCTTTAGAGGAAAACAGTTAAAAATCAATAAGAGAGTGATAAAGATTCATTCGCAAATCAAGACTTGGTATCCACAAGGCTCTAATTCACAGTTCCAAACTTGGCTGTCGTGGGTGAATATTTGGTTGGTAAAGGCATCGCGGAAACGGTGGGCCTGCAGACCCAGCAGCCGTAAATCCAGAGTGAGGCTTTGTTTCTGATGAATGTCTAGATTGGCAATCACCAAGCCATGCGGCTCGCTAGGGTCGCGAGGATTGCGGAGAGCGGCGATGATGGCAGGATGATTGCTATCGATAAACTGGAGATTGCCCTGCAATTGAAACGCGCTATAGGTTTCGAGCAATTCATTAGTCTTCTTGATAAGGCCTCGAAAATCAACTCCTGGAGCATACTGAAGCGAAGGATTACGGCCTATAAAATTTATTTTAGTCAGGATTCCTAGCTCGACGCCCTGAGTCATCCCAGCGGTGCCTGTTCCCAAAAGGGTCGACAGAACATAGCGAGGTTTGGTTGCGGCGACGTCGGCAAATTCCTCGGCGGGGACACCGCTGTCATGGGAGTTGACGGGGGTAAACCACGGAATCTGTGGCGCGGAATCATGCAGATAACGGAAGTATCGACGCAATTCCTGCGAGAAATGATGCTCCCAGGTGGTGGCTAAGAGCAGATCAACTTCGTAGCCAACCAGCATTTGCTGGGTGGCTTCATGGGTGCTGAACAGTTCCGCAAGAATGCCAAGTTGCGGATATTTTGAGCGAATCGTTCGAGTGATATGACTCGCAAAGGATGGTGGCGTGCTGTGCAGATTGTCAAGACGTATCATGCCACGCGTTGCAGCCGCATAAGCTGCCCAAAACATGGCATAGGATCCCATGTAATTCCAAATGGCCTTGCGCGTCGCTTGATCAGGGTGATTATAATGTATAAGTGCTAAGTCATTCCACTTGTGAAAGCCTTCAACACCTAAAAAACCCGCTCGCTTCATGCCGTCTGCTTCTTCTTGGTCGGGCACAATCCAATGCGGACACCGTTGGGCTAGGGTGCTATCGATGGCTACATGGTTTAAAACGAGATCCAAGCAGAGACCAAGCTCGAGGGACTGAGCCAATTGAACTAAGAACTCAAGGTTTTTCAGCTCCGGTGACGCGGGATCTAAAAGGTCCGGATCAATTTCGAACAGTTCTTTGGCGGCGTAGGGACTTTGTGAATGTCCCTGAGTTGTCAATGGCAGAATATGTATCATATTAAAGCCCAAGCCTGCAGCATCACGCAAAATCTTTTCCCAATGGTGCAGGGGACCAGACGCAGTTGGGATGAGAGTGAACATGCGCATGGCAGCAAGCTGCTTCGGATAGACCAGCAGCTGCCAGTAAGTTCCGGACTGCCAATACCATTGTTTTCCATCCAAAGTGTATTGAAAGGTAAAGAAAAAGCAACCCGTGTGCAGTAAAGGCAATTCCAGATGCCAATGGCCCACGGCATCTTGGATGAGATCAAACCACTGAAAATCGTGATTATCGGGCTCGTTTATAGCATCCGTCCAGATCCTCGCGCGAGCCCCAGGCTCTGGATTTTGTAGAACAACCGTGCCCCTTAGATACGAGCCTTCGGCGAGTCGGACCCGACCTTGGCGTCCGCATGGGATCTCCAAATGGAGATGCTGCACCTGACCGATTAAAACTCCGGAATCCAACAATGCGGGTGGAACGATATCGACGCCTGGGAAGGGGATAGAAGGGCGTGTACTTGAGTGCATATTGGTTTCCTCGGCTCCCTTTGCTAGAGTGAGGGGCTTGTTGTTGTTTATTCTAACGCCAAACTTCTCCTGAAAGGGAGAAGAAACCACAATGAACGAGGTTTGTCGTGCGTGATCTTATTGAGGTGATCCTGGATCACCCCTCTCATACCGAGAAAGTGGCGGCATTTCAAACCAGTTTTCGGAAAAGTCTTGAGCAAAATCTCGGTTCCGTGTTGGAAAAATCGACAGCGCGAGAGCAGCTGCTTGGTTTAAGCCATACCGTGCGGCAGTTGCTCATGAGTCGCTGGATTGCCACGCAAGGTGCTTATTTCCGGAGCAACTCCAAACGTCTTTACTATTTATCTATGGAATATTTACTTGGGCGTCTGGTGAAGAACGCTCTGATCAATATGGAGCTCTTGGATGTCAGTCGGGAAGCGTTGCATGCTCTGGGCATCGACCTCGATACCCTGTCAGAGTTGGAAGCCGACCCTGGTCTCGGCAATGGCGGACTGGGGCGCCTTGCCGCGTGCTTCTTGGATTCCTTGTCGACGCAAAGTCTACCCGTCTATGCCTATGGCATTCGCTTTGAATTTGGCATGTTTCGCCAGGTGATCGATCATCAGCAGCAGAAGGAGCTGCCGGATCAATGGCTGCGCTTTGGCAGTCCTTTGGAAGTTGAGAAACCCATCCATGCCTATGAAGTGGGCTTTGGTGGCAGCAGTGCTTTCCATGAAAATGTTCACGGCCATATGTTTGCTGACTGGGAACCGGAGCATAAGGTGATGGCTGTGCCGCACGATTTGCCTATTCCGGGCTATGGTACCCAGAATGTCAATACCCTGAGACTATGGGCAGCCAAGGCCGACGAAGAGTTTCATTTTTCCATTTTTGACGCCGGCGATTACGTCGGAGCTGTCATGGACAAGGTCGAGAGTGAGGCTCTATCGAAGGTCCTCTATCCTAACGACTCCAATGAACTCGGTAAACTGCTGCGACTCAGGCAGCAGTATTTTTTGGTTGCGGCATCGTTGCGGGACATCCTGCAGCGCTATAAAAGCGGCAATGCCTCGCTTTACGACTTGCCGGAAAAAGTGGTCATTCAGCTCAATGACACTCATCCGACCTTGGCCATTCCCGAGCTGATGCGCCTCTTGATTGATGGGGAAGGGATGGCTTGGGAGGATGCCTATGCGATCACTCAGAAAACCATAGCCTTCACCAATCACACCGTGATGCCCGAGGCACTGGAATGCTGGCCAGCATCGATGTTTCGAACCACCCTGCCCAGACATTATCAAATCATTGAAGAAATGAATCGAAGATTTATTCGCAGCCTTCGCGAAAAACCAGTTTACGATCAAGGCTTCATCGATCGCGTGGCTATTTTGAGCAAGGGCACGGGCGATATTCGGATGGCGAACCTCGCCGTGATTACCAGCTTTTCGGTGAACGGCGTCGCTGAACTGCATACCCAACTGCTTAAAGAGAAAATCTTCCCGGAATTTCACAGTCTCTATCCAGAAAAATTTCATAATAAGACCAATGGTATCAGCCCTCGTCGCTGGCTGAGGCTCGCCAATCCTGAGCTGAGTGCACTGGTTTCAGAGAGTCTTGGTCATGAGGAGTGGGTTGCCGATCTAGAACAGCTGAGGCAGCTAGAAAAACATCACAATGATGCCAGTTTCCTGGAACGATTGGCGGTGATTAAGCGTCACAACAAAGAGAAGCTGGCGTCGATTATTCATCAAACATTAAATGAACGCATTGATCCCGCTTCGATGTTTGATGTTCAAGTGAAAAGGATTCACGAATACAAAAGACAGCTTTTAAAGATTCTGCACTGTTTGCATCACTATCATTATATTCGTCAAAATTATCGCCAGGAGCACCAGGCCCGGACCGTTATTTTTGCAGGTAAGGCTGCGCCGGGTTACCGCATGGCTAAGCTCATTATTCAATTCATCCATGCTGTGGCCGCCGTGATCAATCGTGACCCTCTGACCCGCGACGTGCTTAAAGTGGTTTTTCTGCCCAACTATAATGTGTCTCTGGCGGAAAAAATTATTCCAGCTGCTGACCTTTCTGAACAGATATCCACGGCAGGAACTGAAGCATCCGGTACGGGCAATATGAAATTTTGTCTGAATGGTTCACTGATCGTTGGCACCTTGGATGGGGCCAATATCGAGATCAGAGACCACGTCGGTGCGGAGAATATTTTTATCTTCGGTCACAGTGTTAACGAACTGCGGACTCTCCAATCGGATGGCTATCAACCAGCAAAACTTTTTGAGCAGCATGCCAGCATTCGGCTTGTTTTGAACGAGATTCGTCGTGGTTTCTTCAGTAAAGCTGATCAGCAGCGCTTTGCTCCGATTTGGGATAGTCTGATGACTTGGGGCGATCACTACTATCATCTAGCCGATTTTCCTGACTACATTCGGGTCAATGAATCGATCGATCGGGCCTATGCCGATCATCGAGGCTGGCAGAAAAAATCGCTGCTTAACATTGCCCGCATCGGTTGGTTCTCCTCCGATCGAGCCGTCCAGGAGTATACGCGTGACGTGTGGCACCTGGAACCGTGCCCTGTGATGCGCTGAGATCCGCCCCCACCGGATCAAACAAACCTTTCCTTTGGTCCTAACCCGGTCATCTCGGGCGGGACCAGAAGGCTCCGACAGGCGAGCGGGATCCTCCCGCTCTTGCTGCCAGAATTTCCTTTACAAGGTCTCAACCGGCTTTTAAGGTGACGACGATACATCCCAAAGCTTGGCAAAGCTGATTTATGGAAGGATATCATCGTGCGCAAAAGTATCTGCAAGGGGATGGCACTGAGCTCTCTCCTTTTTATGCCTCATCTTGAAGGAAAACCGGCGATGACCGTAGACAAGAAAGATGCCGATTACCAGTGGCTGGAAGAGGTGGACGGACAGAAGCCATTGGACTGGGTTCGTCAGCAAAACACCCGGACTCTGGATCGTTTGCATGCCTACAAGGATTTCAGCACCTTCAAAACCCAGGCTTTGGAAATACTCGAGGCGAAAGATAAGATTCCCGAAGGCCGCATCCTCGGCGACTTCGTCTATAATTTTTGGCAGGATGCGGAGCATATCCGCGGCCTGTGGCGTCGGACCAGCTGGGATGCTTACCGCAGCAATAAGCCAAAATGGGAAGTGCTGCTGGACGTCGACGTCCTGGCGAAAGCGGAAGGTAAGAGTTACGTTTTCGGCGGAAGTGATTGCTTGCGTCCCAAATTTGAGCGCTGTCTGATCGTCCTCTCTGAAGGGGGCAGCGACGCGGCCCAGGTTCGTGAGTTCGATCTGAGCAAGAAAGAATTTGTCAAAGACGGCTTCCAATTGCCAGCCAGTAAATCGCGAGCGGATTGGTTGGATGCCGATACTTTGCTGCTAGCGGATGCGAGTGATGCGGCGCCAAAGACCGATTCTGGTTACCCCATGCAGGTGAAGCTATGGAAGCGTGGGACTCCTGCCAGCGCCGCAAAGCTGGTCTTTGAAGGCCAAAAGGCCGATGTGTCGGTCAGTGCCCTGGTGATGCAGGATGGCGACAAAGATCATGTCTTTATGGTTAGGGCAGATACCTTTTTCACAGCCGAAGTTTCCTATTTCAAAGATGGCAAAATCATCCGACTGCCTCTCCCTACCGATGTTGATGTCAAAGGTGTGTTCCGCGGACAGCTGCTGTTCGCCAATCGGACCGCTCTGGCTGGATTTGGACCTGGATCTCTGCTCACAGCGCCTTTAGACCAATTGATCCAAGGCAAAGCTCCTATTGCGCTGGTCTACGCACCTACGGCAACGCAAGCCTTGGATGGCGTCGCCATTGGCAAAGATTTTGTTTATGTGGCTTTGCTCGACAATGTTCGCAATAAAGTTCTGCGTTTCGACCTGAAGCAAACAAACTGGACCTCGCAACTTTTGCCATTGGATGACAAAGGAACGATTAATTTCCGCTCGGTTGACGAGGACAGCAACCGCTTGCTGGTGAGCTATGAGGATTTTCTAACCCCGACCAGCCTCTTCGCGATGGACGGCAGCAAACTTGATAAGCAGCTGGTGATGCAGCTTCCGGCGCGCTTTAAAGCTGACGGTCTGGAGATTCGTCAGGAATTTGCCAAAAGCTCTGACGGCACCCGTATTCCGTATTTTCTTATTCATCGGAAAGATTTGCCACTCAACGGCAAAAATCCCACACTGCTCTATGGCTACGGTGGATTTGAAGTATCCATGCAGCCATCGTACCTGACCGTGGCCGGTAGACTATGGCTTGAGCGCGGCGGTGTCTATGTGCTAGCGAATATTCGTGGTGGTGGAGAATTTGGGCCCACTTGGCATCAGGCCGCTCTGAAAGAGAATCGTCAGCATGCGTTTGATGACTTCGTTGCGGTCGCCCAGGATCTTATCGCCCAAAAAGTCAGTTCGCCGAGGCATCTGGGCATTCAAGGCGGCAGCAACGGTGGTCTGCTCATGGGCGTGACTTTCACTCAGCATCCTGAGCTGTTCAACGCCGTGGTGTGCCAGGTCCCATTGCTGGATATGCAGCGCTTTCACAAACTTCTGGCGGGAGCCAGCTGGATGGCGGAATATGGCAACCCTGACGATCCAAAGCAAGCCGCCTATATCTCGAAGTATTCACCTTTCCAAAACCTCAGTCAGAGCAAGAAATATCCTGAAGTCTTCTTTATGACCTCCACCAAAGATGATCGCGTGCATCCGGGCCATGCTCGAAAAATGGCAGCACGCATGGCTGATCAGAAGCATGGATTTCTTTATTATGAAAACATCGAAGGTGGGCACAGCGCGAGTGCAAACCTTCAGCAATTGGCGGAAAGGCAAGCCCTCAGTTTTGCCTATCTGTGGGATAAACTTGGACCAGCGGCGACGAAGTCAATGCATTGAACATCAGTTGCTAGCTAGGAAATTGTAGAAAAAAGCAGGCCGATGGGCCTGTTTTTTTTCGAGTTTTAGCAAGAGTTCGCTGCAGTTCGTCCACTGTTGCCCTCAGGACATGGAATTATTGCGAACCGCAGCTGCAGAGACCCCAAATAGCATTTTAACTCCATGTTTTATCTGACTATTTTTTCATGAATGGTCCTTGCAATAAATCCCGGATTCATGCGTCCTAGCGTTGTTCTGTTGTCCACCCAACGAGGGAAATCCATGAAAGAAACTCAGGTCCCAGGGATTGCCTTGCGATGGCTCGGTCTTTTGCCGCTTCTGGCTTTGGCCTCAACGCTGTCGGCCCAAAGCAACCAGCCTGCAAGGATTTTTTTTACAGCAGGCCCCGAGGCCCCGTTGTCTATGCAAGTCGATATCGAGACTTTGAGTCGGGAAGATGGCTTCTATCTTTGTAACCTTGTCGTTGAAGCACAGGTTATCCAGCAAAGCGAAGTGAGTCCGTTGAATGCCTTTCTCCTCGAAGCGACCCTATTAGTCTTTCCTCAAGCTTCGACAACACCCCGCGTGGCAATCGGTCAGGACAAATTGCGGGACTTCGGACTTCCCGGTTTAAGGTATTCAAAAAGCACTATCATCGACAAGGATTGCGTGCGTAAATTCCCACATTTGGCAAAACGCGGTGAACTATCCTATGAATCCGGCCGGACTGTGGAGCTTCTTTTCTCCAAAGAAGGTGTCCCCGCCAAAGAATGGGGGCCATTCGTAGTCACCGGAACCTGCACCTGGCTGACTCAGTCCATTGAAAATGACGAACTCCATTTGCGCGGCATCGTTCCAGCGAACTTCAGCGGCTGCGAAGGACGAGTGACAGCAAACGTTGGAACGCAGAGTGCCACATACTCTTTCAGCGCTTTTCCGCCTGCAGAAAGCGATCAAGATTTCGGTGCTAGCGATTTCGAATACGACGCTACTATAGACTACGGCGATTGCCTATGCTCAGGGGGCTGACCCGAACGAAGTCATTTTTTAGTTTACAAGTTGATGCTTCTGGCGACGGGTCGCGCCGAAAAACGCCTATCGCCAAGATGAGATTGATCATGATGCTGTTGCCATAACAGTTTGAAAAGATGAGGGAAAACGATCAGTATAAGGCCGATTGGGCATTGCCTATAGAGAAGCATGCTGGATTTCTGCAATGCAACTGCGACCCCAAGCCTAAGTTCGATTTGACAGCGGGCGAGAATTTTAGCAATGGATCGCAATATTCCGCGACTTCTTTAATCATTCTGACTAAGCAGCTGAGCGCCTCGTGGTAGGTCAAAAAAGCTCCTTTAGACTGAGAGAGTGACATATGAATCGTGAACTATCTGCGTTTATCTATTCCCTTTGCTTGCTGAGCACACCTTGCTTCGCAGGCATCGATGATGGAGTTTTTTTCACAGCATCTCCTGACTTGCCTCTCAAACACGAATTAAGAGTCGTTGCTGCTAACACCAAATCATATAGTCAGGAATGCGAGCTGATTTTTGAAGCAAATATCTCTCAGCAGAGTGAAACAGAACCCTCTGCATCTCTCATTAAACATACGATAAGCGTGCCACCCATGCAGCAGGAAGCTCCAACCACCCTTATCGGGGCTCAAACCCTGATAGATCTTGGTATTCCCGGCCTCAGCTACCACAGCGCGAAAGTCATTTTCCAACGTTGCACTCCACTGGTTCCTGACTTTCGCTCCGACGCTTCGATTCCAGATTCCGTCAAATCGATAATGCAGGACGGGAGAATATGGCCTGTCTATGGTAGCGACAAAGCATTCGTTGTCTCTTACGATGACATGGAAATCATCAAAGACGTAAATGACAAACCAAAAGTCAAAGTGCTGTTCTCCAAAGAACATGCTTCCATATCGGTCGAAGCGGAGCCAGTATTTACGAAAATTACGAAAGAAAGAATCCAGGCGCTACGAGAGCGCGGCTACACAGTGGTCAGCCCAGGATTTGAAGATTTTGCTCAACCCGAAGCGGCTTTCTATTGGTTGGCTCCCCACACTATAAACGTAAAGAGGAATGGCAGGGCCTTGGCTATCGAAGTATCTATCGAGCGTGATGGCCTTGTCGACTTTGCAAAGGGGATTCAGGAAGAGCTGAATTTCTTCGTCCCTTACTCTTTTCAAGTATACGATGAGTTCCAGTCTGCGGTTAGCCCTTGGTCACAATTCCTTCTCATTCGCTTTAGTCCCTGCTCAGCAGATTTCGGGGGGCTGGTGCTCAACCTGGATACTCAACAGACGGGTTGTCCGAGATAGTCGGAAATCTGAAACTGGGCATCCCTCAGTGCAAGTTCATTTTCCATAGAGCTTGTCCTTTTGTCAGCAGGTACTGACCGATGCAGCTAGCTGTGTTCCTGTCAGGCTCTTTAACTTTTGCAATGGTACTTTCATGTTCCAGAAATTACTCCAGCTTGCAAGTCTGCTCAGCTTGTTTCTGATAGCCAATGTCTCGCGTGCGGACGTCGATCAGACCGCTCAAGCTCTAGTCATGCAGCTTTCGAAGATTGTGGCGGCCCAGGAAGTTCGGCTTCAACAACTGGAGAGCCAGCGACCGATAGTTGTAAGTGTAAATAGCCGTCCAGGATCCTATGGTAGTCCTGAGTTGGCAGTGAGCCCTCGGAAGGCAGGCGAGGGAGCAGCAGAGATGCCTAAATTCGGAAATACCATCATAAACTTGCCGCATCCCCGTAGAGTCTTTATCAGTGCAACGGTTACATTCAGGCCAGGACCCTATAACAGCAGTGCGCTCGGTGCAGCCGTCACGGCAAGGAAAGGTAACCAGATTGTTGTTCTTCATGATGCCCTGAATCCTCTCAAATCATTGAACAGAGGTTCCGGAGACGGCCCGTACTTTAAACCTTCTCTGGATGCTTACTCGACAATTCCCGTTTCAGGTGTCCTCGAATTGCCAGAATCGGGCGACTGGACGCTCCAGATTTTGATAGAGAACAACGGAACGGAAATCGTCCAGGTGCATACCTATTCACTGACTGGGATTGCTATTTGAGAATGGCTTTATGCCTTGATCATGCATCCCAGATTTTTCTGGCTTCCCTAGGAATCCGTGCAATATTCGTCGCTCCTCAGTGTCATGACTCCGAATGGCCTCGTTCTGTGGCTGAGGTATATATTTGGAGGATTGCAGTAAGATGTATATGGCAAGAGACCTTATCCGGGCTTGGACAAGATTGGCCTCCAAGCGGATGATTCTGGGAGCCGTGATCAGCTGTTTAACACCCATTGCTGCGGCCCAGTCCCATGACAGCGTGGACGTAGTAGCCAGCCCAAGCCTACCGCTTGATTTAAGCCTGGAGATTTCCGCTTATAATGCCGGTGACGAGCTTCTCGATTGCTCAGTAACAATTAAAGCTCAATACAGGGCGGAAAGCGACCGCTCAGAAAGCCGGAGCCTTCTCCTGCGTGCCCGCTTCGAAATTGCTCCCCTCTCCGAGCTTGATCCGATTCTGATTATTGGTGAGAGTGAGCTGCGGAACATGGGCATTCCCGGAATCAAGTATACTGCAGCCACAATTGAACGAAAAGAATGCAAGGCTATTCCCTTATGCAAAAGCGGATTGCGAGTTGGCGAAGCGGTCAGTGCAGCTACGCCTCTTAACCTTGGCACGATTGTAACCAGCTGCGAGTTACGGAATAATTCGCCTATTGAGATTGAGACAGCCTCTTGTCAATCCGAAGCCTATCGGTTCGATAGTTGGAAACGCGAATGTGAAATCCTAAAGTGCGCGTTCGATATTCCTGTCGGTCAAAACAGGTATCAACCCATCCAGTATGGAGAAATCCATCAGACCTGTGAATTAGTTAACGGCAGCCTTGTCCTGACAGAGAAGGGCTTTTGTGGGCCCTTGCTCTACGAATATGACCCCACCGTTCGATCCTGCGTAGTTTTCAGGACTAAGGCCTGACTGAATCGTTCTATACGAGAATTGGTGTTTTAGGGTCCAAACAGAAAGTCTAGTAGGAGTGAGAAAATAGAATGAAGCATTATCTCTATATGTTCTTAATTACGCCTCTTTACGCCTATGGTCTGATCTTTTCTGCTTGTGGCAGTGATCATAACTCGCTTGTCAAAAATGTAACTGAAAGTGACAATTCCTTTGTGTCGGAAAACGAGAACTTCTGGCTGTATGAAGGAAAAGGACTCGGTTTCAATAGTGCTGTTGCCGGAGTGAATTTTGCGCCGGAAGCTTACCCAGTTTCATCTCAAGACTTCTTTTGGATGAAAGATGGAGAAACTCGAATTGAACAGGTCGCTGATCCACTTCTAGGTTCCCAGGCTCGGCATAAGGAAAAGACTATAACCAGGATCATTTTTCCTCCGCAACAAACCACCGGTAGCTTTGTCGAAGCAAGTTTTCTTCACAATGTTTTTGATGGACTGGGTTCGGCAAGTACAACTGTTGGGAATTTTAAGCCCGTATTTGAGGCAAGAGGGCCGCAAGGACAGGGGTTTACAGCACGTTTGGATTCAGAGCTCGTCTGTTTTAGGATCATTCCGACCGATGCCAATCCCATGCGCATTCTCAACGAGAAAACAATCTCAAAGTCAGCATCGTTTATGTTGAAGCAAGAGGGGGTAACTGAGTTTTTTGAAGTCAGTCTGCCCTTCACAAAAGACGATGTGGGCAGCTTCATCACAGACTGTATCGCCCAAAATGGTGAACTGGCGAGTCAACTCAAGCTTGGATTGAAGCCACTGTCGTCGAATACGTCTGGAATCTCCATAGATTTCCCCGGAATTTTTGTGTCAAGAAAATTAGAAGAAGTTCCTGCTAAGAATCTGAGTATGGCGATCTCTCCAAATCAACCAACCAGGCGATCATTGGAAGTTATTTTCTTGAGTCGAGATGAGCGAGCCATGATTTGTGATCTTGTAATCAAGTCACGATACCAGCAGGAAAGCAGCCCCGCCGTTGTCGGTGAGCTATTGGTACAGACGACTGTGACCCTTCCTGGACGGCAAAGACCGGATGATAAAACCAAAGTGTATGTCGGAGAAGAAGACCTTCGTGACCTAGGAGTGCCGGGTGTTCAATACGTCTCAGGAGCGCTCTCGTACGCGAAATGTTTTACCTACTTTCCTCGATAAGAATGCACTTTGAACTTGGTAGAAAAAGGAAGATTCCGTATGCAAGAAGTGTTTCGAAAATTTGCATTGTTTTACGTTATGTTGTTAGTGGCCGGTTCGGCCAAGGCCGAGCCTGCTCTGGAATTCGCCGTCAGCGTTGATTTTCCGTTGAATCAGAGTCTTGTGATTACAGCTGCAAGCCTGGAAAAGGTACCATACGATTGCGAATTGATCGCAAAAGCTACGGTAATCCAGGAGAGTGATCCGCAGTCACGAAGCAGCGTGCTTTTATCCCGCATTATGATGAGGGTTAATCCTTCAGGGTTCGTGTCAGAGCCATTGCAAAGAGGCAAAGAGGAACTTGCCAATCTTGGTGTTCCTGGCGCCCGGTATAGCGGGGGCGAAATAGCCAGAACAAATTGTGTGCCGACAGAACCGATTTGGATACAGATCGGATTTTCAGCTGGCGTAGAAGCGGGCTATCAATTCTCGTTCCGGACCAAAGCGGAAGAAACTTACAATTTTGACGAGAGTTTTGACAATAGCTCAATCGAAGTTTCGGAAGCAAATCCATCTTATGCCGCCAAGCTTAAAGGACGTGAGAGAGATGTTAATGCAGTCTGTGCAGAGCTGGGCTATGCATTGGGTACTTTAACGAGTTCAGACGTCTTTCATGATTTGTTTACTAGCTATTGGTCAATTCAAGGGGACTGCTACCCTAAATTACCAATTGGAATCAACTGATTGTCCACGGTGGACCCTTACAAACTTTTCGAGGTCTATATGCTTGCTCGACGTTTCTATTCTTCCACCTTGGCCTTTATCCTCCTCCTTGGAACGAGGAGCTTATGTGCTGAACCCTCTGGGTCAGTTATCGTCAATGCGAGTCCAGAGGGGCCTGTTGATATCTCTCTGCGGCTTGAAGCAATTAATAACACGGGACGAGATCAGCAGTGTCAAGTGATAGTCAAAGGCTTCTATCGGCAGCAGGGTGACTTTGGAGTGACACGGTCCCTTCTTGTTTCTCAGGCTTTTGATATAGGACCAAATAGCTCACTTAAACCCGCCTTAATGATTGGCGAAGACGAACTTATCGACCTTGGTGTGCCGGGTATCCGGTATGTGAGCGCTCAGGTTGAAAAAGTGAGTTGTGTACTGGTCGGTTGTCCAACTTTTACAGAGCTTAACAATCAGTTTGTAGCGGCGCCCCTACCCTGCGGTTTTGGAGGCCAGGACCCGATGCAGATAAACCGTCGATTTGCCGAGTCCACTGACTTGCCAGAAAGGATTTCTCGTTTCCAATGGATAGCCCGACGCATCATGATGCCGAGGATGCAGGGACTTGGTTTTTCTGATCCTAACATGATTCTAAACTTTGCAACGGAATTCGCCGTGGGGCCGATGCTCGCAAGCGAACAGAGAATTCAAGAGGCTTTCTCATTTATTCTCAAGCCGCTTCCCGATGGGTTAGGGTTCAGTGATGCGAAACAAATTTATGATCTCGCTTTCGAACATATCGTGAAAGGGGTTAATTTCGATCCAGAAAAATTCAGAAATATGGCTCAGTTTGCCCAATCCCGTTTGCCTGATGGATTAGGTTTAGTCAATCAAGAGGAAATCCGCAGAACTGCATTGGATTTCGCGCTGAATGATCCTGGTTTTAGTCTTGATCAATTCCGCAACATGGCAGTTTTCGTCAGTACCCCCCTACCTAACGGTTTAGGAATTAAAGATCCTCGTGAGGTCCGCATGCAAGCTATTGGGTTTGCGATTCATGGGCTTCCGTTCGATCCTGAACAGTTTCAGTTGATGGCAAGATTTGTGGCCTCTCCTCTCCCCGACGGATTGGGTATCACCCAGCAAAACGAAATTGTTGTTCTAGCTATCGACTTTGCTAGCAAGGGTATCCCTTTTGATCTTGCTAGCTTTCGCCTGCGGGCACTTTTTGCGAAAACTTCGCTGCCCGAAGGGTTTGGTCTAACCGAGCTCAACGCCATCAGAGCCTTTGCCTTGGATCAATCCCAGCCCTTTCCTTTTGAAGATTTTGTAAGGTATGCACGATTTCTTAATACTCCTATCCCCCAGGGAGCGGGCTATACAGATCACATAGAAATCCGCCAAGACGCTACTCAATGGGCTATTCATGGGCCCGCTTATGATCTTGGCCGCTTCGTCGCTACTGCACGTTCTCTTTTTCCAAACGGCTATGCAGGCGATGCTTGGGTAGCCCGTAATCTCATAATGGGTCAGATGAAGAGTCATGGAGATCTATAACTGGACCACTCGTTTATCAGCGCGGGTGAAGGGTCTTAGCTGCTGCGTCTTCTAATTGGCGACGAAGCGCCGACTGCGCCATTGTCAGTCCCCACCAGGGAATCAGCCAGCCTCCCGCAGTGACCAGGCTTAGCAGCAGATGAAACGCATGCTGCGTCTGCAGCGTGAGGGCTTTATAGAGTAGGAAAGAACGGCTTTCGGGACCTTCACTGTATTTGATCAAAAGGTCGACATCACGACGTTGGGCCTTGGTCTGCATATAGACGATAAATGTACCGGCCAAGAGACTGAAGATAAATGCAAAGCCTAAGTATTGACTCATGAAATCCCCTCATAAATGAAGTTACAAACCGGCGCGAACCTTCGATGCTTGCGCGCCGTATTCTCGGTCATTTTGGATAATTGATGTAGTGGACTGAATCACGCGGCAGTTTGTGCCCTGAAGCGGCTTCTATACCTTTTTTAAGGACCAAAAGGTCAATCTCTTTTTTGCAGGATGGTATAAATGCCAACTGCAAGGTGTACGAAAAATCGTCGATGGGAATGATCTTGAAATCCGTTGAATAGTAACTCGGTGCCAACGTCGACCTTATTTCCACTTTTTGAATCAGGGAGGTGGCGTTCAAAGCTTCAGAAAAAGTCGCCTTGGCTTCGGTGAAACATCCTTTGGCGTTGAACGACTGGGTGAGTTCACCAACTGAGAGAGGGCTGCTGCATTCCTGAACAAGCGCCAGATAGAGTGCTTCTACCTGCTTGATGAAGGTCTGCGATTGTAGACGGATATCAAAGTAAATATTTGGCCAGGTTGGGAGATCTTCCACATTGCTGCAAGTGATGCTCTTGGAGTTGAGATAGTCTATCCAATAGGTTTTGGCATCCGTCTTGTCATTTGTCAAAGCGCAGGCATCGGCTTGCGTCAGTTGAGCTGAACGAAAGCCTCGCTTCATAGCATCGAGGAATTTGGTGCGCTCTGCCGAAGCAAGGGCGAAGGGATAGTTGACTAGGTTTTCGTCCGGGAAAGCTATCAGCTGGCCATTAGCCTGGGCTTCACAGCTGCGGAATTGCGTCCAGAATTCAATTTGGCCACTTTTGAAACCGCGTGATTCCAAACCCATGGCGGGATCGAAATCCTGATCCAGGCTGGGCAGCGATTGAATTGAAAAAGGAACTTCCAAAGCCACGCTCTGGAGGCCGCTGTCCTGCAAGAAAGGGCTGGTAAACTTAATTTTGGCTAAAGTCATCAGAGGGCGGTTGGACCGGCTCAAAGTGGTCCAACGGCTGAGACCCTCGGCTGTGAGGACGATCGTAATCTTAAAGGAATCACTCGCCGAACCTTTGGCCGTCTCGACGGCAATACTCTGGACGAGGCGAGCATCGACAGAGTTGGGCTCGATCTTCAAGTCATCAAGAGTGTAAGGAACAAGAAAGGCCTGCTTTTTCTTCTCTTGATTGACAAAGCGCAGAGTATCCAGTTCTTTGTCCAAGTTTCTCAATAGTGGAACATTGAGAGTCAATTTGAGACCGCCTTCGGCAGTACCTTCCTTTTGGAAAGTGGTCGCTGCAAAGAAAGCGTCGCGGGTCAATTCAATGGTTTTAGGAAAGGCATAAAATTCGAAGAAGTCTTCTGACGAAGGGTCGTTGTAGAAACTATCGTAAGCGTCGGCAATTGCTTTGCCTTGGGCTTTGACTTCAAACCGCTTGTCCTTCATTGGCTGAGCATGGGCCATGAACGACGAGAGCGAGCCGAAGATAGCCGCTCCTGTGACTAGGTTGGGCCATTTCATGAAATAAATCCTTCTCATTTAATGTTGGGGCTTAGGCCCAGGGCTACGGGTTGAACATCAATCGATCGAACCACAATCATGTCCAGACTGAAGACTCTTTGTGGCTGTGATTATTGCAGACTAACAAAAAACTTTTCAATAGAAATTATAGCCACTTATATCGCTTTTCGAAAGATTTATCGTAGAGCTTGCAAAAGCCGGACGACATGCTCGGGAAACTCTGGAAGCAGCTGGGAAACTTGGAGTGGAGAAAGCTGACGGCTTTGCACATAGGCTTCAAGACATTGAGCTCGAATGACCACAATGACCTCCGGGTCCTTCGCACAAGCGAGGTAAAACGCTTGGAACTGAGCTAATTCTTCGCTACTTTCATGCTCCAGTTCCAAAATATGAGCAAGAGATTCTGCGGCGTCCAGTAGAGGCTTGGACGCGCCTTCGCCGCCTCGACGCTCAGCGTCCCATAGGGCCTGCCTTTTTCGAAACTTTCCAAGTGCGCTATCCAAAGAATCTTGGGTTCTGGATTCTAGGGCTAAGGCGACGGCAGTCTCAGACGTCGCCGGTCTCGCTTGTCGGGAGGCAGTTGGAGCCGGAGATTGGTCAACCGAAACTGAGTTTACCGGCGATTTGTGTCGCAAGCCAGCGGCAAAAGACCCAGCTATCAAAAGTCCAGCTGTGGCCCACACCCAAAACTTCATATGCTTCGTCTCCAGCTCATTTCTTCAGAGCCAACTGCAGTGGAATTCCGTTGAATCGACAATTTTTCCCGACCAAATCCACTAAGTCACGATCCGGTGTCTCAATCTTAAGTCTAATTCTAGATTCGGACCGAAGGCTGCCAAGCGGTTCTAAAGCAGAATCAATCAGGAAAGTGTGCTCACGCCCTAGGGATTCACTCTTGAACTTCATGCCTGATTCGGTCGAGAGAGCCAAGGAAAATGGACAACTCAGTTTCCACGTAAATATATCCAGAGGCGAATCATTCACAATTTCCAGAATGCCTTGTCGATTTTCTGTTGGGCTTAGGACAAGGCCAAGGCCTTCCCCTTCGATAGTGCGCTTGAGCACATACCATGCCGACTCAGTCTGGTCGTCCCAGGCGAGCTCCGCATACTGAGTCCCGATCGCGTCGCTATAAACCGCGACTTTGTGGGGATAAGTACCACAGCTGGTCAGTTGCTGGAGTTCTGCCGTTGGCTTCGGCGCTCTCTTGCCGGACATGGTGAAGGTCCCCAAATAGGCCAATTCCTGAGTCGCCTGATCAAAATAGACGGTATCACCCGAAGTTATTGAACCCGAACAGCTCAAAGAATACCTAGTCTTCTTTGGAATATCAAAGGCCCGATAGAGCTGATCATGAACTTTTAGGTAAGCATCAACTTTGGGTTCGCTGCTTTTTGGTCTTAGATAGGTCAATTCAAATGCATCACCTTTTGCTGTCCGCGAAGAGCAGGAACCGATGACCATGGTGTCAGGTGCGAATATAAGGTCCTGTAGCGCAGAACTCTTGCTCGATAGCTGCCAACGACGAGGTTTCTTAAGTATTTCCGTGACAGTGTTCAACTGTTCGTCTTGATCTTCAATATACTCGTGACTCACTTCCCGAAAACAGTAGAGATCGAGTTGGTTCGCAACAGTTTGCGCGCATAGCGGGCTGATCGGATTTCGATAACCAGCAATCGAAGCATCAATCCAGCCGGTGAAGCTGGAAATACGAGTATAAACTCCAGGCTTTTTCGTCTGAGCGCAGCCTTGCCCAAAGCTCACGAGGCCTATTTGTTCAAGATCATCCAAGCCCCCCAAAAGAGGCGCTCCAGAATCACCCTGGCAGGCATCGCGCCCGCCGGCATCCAAATTGCCCGCGCAAATCATGTTCTCTGTAACCTGTGAGTAGGTCCCGCCGATGCTTTGACAGATCCCTGTGTCTATCACTGGAACCGTGACTTGAAACAGTCTTTTATCGAAGACAGCACCCAACGACGAATGATTGCCAAGTCCTACGACTCGGGCTTCATCTCTCGCTCGCGGGAGGTCCTTGTTCCTATTCAGTTTGACGAGCGATCCCAGCAAATAGATCGGATCGTCCAGTTCTTCTTCGAGGAAGAGTAAGGCGATATCATTTTGAAAGGAGGGTTCAGTAAATCCCTCGTGGATCTTGATCGCTTTTACTCGTCGATATTGATCAGATGTCGTGGAATCCGTATCGGTTACCCCAATGACGACCTGCAATTCGCCTCGCAAATGATTCACACAATGCGCAGCCGTAAGCACCACATCGGTCCGGATGAGGCTGCCCCCACAACCCGGTTGTTCCAAGCCCTCTTCGACAAGACCAACAAAGAATGGTAGGGGTGAATCAACCAAGCCACCTCCAACGATCTTGAGGGTTGACGAATTCCGTGAGTCGCAAGCGATCAGAAAGACCGCCGAGATCACGACAATAATATGGAAAATACCAGCCATAGCTTACCTATGAGAGTGTTTAGGGGTTTGGCAAAACCGTGCTGCGCGGAGCTTGAGGATCCGCCTTCAGAGAACCCCAGCCGAACTCACCCGCCTTGACGTTTCCATTCGATGCCGGGTTGATAGCCGATGTTCCTACCAAATTCTTCCAGACCTCGCCCCTGGGGTCTGTCCTGACAGCCCCGAGGACCGAGTCCACACGCTCTTCCGTGCCTTCGCTGTTGGGCACAGGCCACGCTGTTGGGCAGCCGTATTGAATAGGTGATCCATTGGAAGGCACATAGACGACAGACGAGGCTAGGTCCTTACAAACTCCCGATAAAGCAAAACCGACTTGTGCTTGCAGGATTTGAGTCCCAAAGGTTTGCAAACGTGTCTTCTGAAGGCCAAACTCCTGAGGTTCGAACTGCTTCCTCAGTTGGAACCACTGACTGTATCCCTGACAGTCAAGTTCATGCTTTCGGGCTTCCTCGGATTGACAATACTTGGCATCCATCAGCAGATTTTCTGCAAAACCTTCGCTCTTCATGGGTTCAAAGAAGGTTTTAGCAACTAGGGTTTCGACCATTTTTTTGGCGTTATACATCTGAATGGAGTCGAAGTCCCGACCTATAATTTGAATGGCCGAATCGTCCAGAGCTGCTTTGGTCAATGTATTGATATCTACGACAGCAAAGAGCCAGTCTTCGTGCTCCATGATTTCCTTACCAGAACGATCGTAGCCTTTGACTAGGCGACTTGCCTTGCTGCTGCATACGACTGAGCCATCGTTCTTCGACGGATCATTTACACATTTGTTGGAAAGATGCTCTAATTTCCTGTCGATCAACTCGTGGACCCGATCGCCGTCTATGGTCACTTCAAAATCTGCAGCAGGGACGGCACCACGGAAAGAATAGCTGTAATTGATCGCCAAGGTAGCTCCGGACTCGAGCAGAGCCACCATTAATTTCATATGCTCGGCGCCAAGTTTTAGCGCAATTCCAACGGGTGAGGTGGGAAAAATGGTTTCATAGTATCGGTTAGCAATGGAGCCGGAGGAAAGAGTCTGGGCCCCTTCCTGAGGATCAAAACCAACTAAGGACCAGGAGCCGGCGATAACCGGCATAGGTCGCACTTCATAACCTCGATCGCTGAGGTCTTTAATTGTTTGTTTGGTAGCAGGCGAATAGCCTGTCTTCACGACGAGCTGTATTGTGCCACCACGTTCGTTATAAGCAAAATTAAACATGGGTTTCGCTTGCTGGTCAGTGACTATCGCTGCCGCATCCCACGGCACATAGACGAGCTTCTCATCCTTGGTATCACCGAAGATCTGAGTCGTGGATGTCACGCCATTGCGCTGCTGAAATTCATTCAGCTTTTGCGGATAAGTCAAATTGGGCAGGGCAAGGGCCGCCGATGCCTCAAAAAATATTAATAAAAACAGGAGAGTAAAAGAACGAGTCGGGGCGTTCCTTTCCATAGCTCAATTTCCTTTCCAATGTAAGCAGGACAGGCTCGGGATACGCTGAGTGAGGACAGTCAAGCTCTGAAGATATTGCATGGATCGAAGAGGGAAGTTCGGACGGGATGGGGGAGAGAGGCTTGCCCATTCTGACAAGCCTCTATGCAGTCATTATTGGAATTCACCTTGAGTAACATCGAATTCTGTCGAATCACCATAGAAGTAGAAGCGATCTTTGGCAATGTTCAAGCTGGATACCCAGCTATCGATGGCAAATGTCAGTTCAACGTCCAGGCGGGCGATTGGATTCGCAGCAGTGCCGACATTCACTGGTGAAGTCGAATAGCTGCTGACCTTAAGGGTATACAGTGGATCGACCTTGACCTTAAGCGGGGAGAAGCGCAGGTTCCGGATAAAGCTACCAGCGCTTTTTGAATGCTTCACATTGGTATCATAGGCGATTTCATAGTCTATATTCAAGATATCGGTCAATCCGGTGAGGGATTCGATCGTCTTGTTATAGGTCGCAATTACCCGCTGTCCACCGATCAGCTTGGTCCAGTCTGCGCCGCCTGGAAGAGCTTCTCCCAACTGGATCGTTGCGTAGGGCTGGTCCTCTTCCGATCTTAAAATGTCGAAAGCTGTTTTTGCCAAAGTGTTGACCAAAGTGCCTGCCGCAGGATTCCGAGCTTCAAGAGTCTGGGGAATCACCTTCGAACGGAGAGGAACGTGGTCTTCGGTGATATCTTCAATCCGCAGATCGATCAGCTTGGTAGTGATGACAAGATCATCTTTGGTGACTTGCTCTGCTGCTTGCCCTGGGCTCGCTTCCTCTTGAGCCATTGCAGCACCAGCGAAGCTCATGCTAGCCAAAATGGGAAATAGATACTTCTTCATTTATTTCTTCCTTAAAAAGATTATTTCTTGGAATTCGAAGACTCATCTTCGTGAAGGTGAGTCTTTGACGATCTTAAATCTTAGTCGACTACGGGACGACCAAAGATAGGATCAGGCTTGCTAATAGGAGCAGTAGGATCTTTTTTCAAGCTACCAGATCCAAAGTCACCGGCAGTTGTCGAACCGTTGCTCGATGGGTTCGGAACATTCCTAGGAATCAGGCTACCCCAGATGTCGCCAGCTGGATCTGTTTCGACTCCGCCTTCTTCCGCGTCGACGCGCTCGCCTGCACTTGGCTTTTTCACTACTGGCCAACTGGTTGGGCAACCCTTCTTGATGGGTGAACCGTCACCGGGGACGTAAACCACATAGTTAGGGATATCGCGGCAAATGCTCGAGAGCGCAAAGCCAACATGACCCTGGAGAATCTGAGTACCCCATGATTCCATAGTAAAAGTCTTTTCAACTGTTTCGTTAGAACTCAGTGCACGACGTTTATACGACTGACTGTAACCCTGACATTCTACAGTTTTACAAGGATGGCCCTCGATCTTGCAAAGATCTTGACCGTTTTGGCCTTTTGCCACAGCATTATCAGGAAAGCCTTCGATGGTCACGGGAGTGAAGAAAACTGATTGGATGTATTTTTCGGCCAATTTACGGGCATTTTCTTGTTCCAGAGCCGAGAGGCCAAAGGAATTCACTTTAACCGCTTGGGTCTCGGTCGCTATTCGATTCAAGTTTTCGATTTCGAGATTGGAAAAGGTACTTTTTTCGTAGTTAATGGTCTTGCTGCCGTCAGCTGTAACGTCATATTCTAATTTGAAGCCATCAGGATTACAGCTTTCGATATCGGCACCGCCCGAGGGGGTCTTCACGCATTTACGAGTCGCGCGTTGTAGACTTTCCTCAATGATCGAATCGACCCGACTTTGATTAATAGTCATCTCAAACTTGGTTTTTGGTGTTGCGGCTCGGAAACTATAGCTGTAGTTCAGGACCATAGACGCGCCTGTCTGCAAAAGACCAACCATGAGTTTCAAGTCGTCCGCGTTCAATCGCACGGAAAGGCCGATGGGCGAAGTTGGGAAAACGGTTTCGAAGTATTTGGTCGAAACGGAGCCGCTTGTCACGGTACGGTTCATGCCCAGCTCCAAATCGTAACCAACCACAGACCATGTACCCGCAATGACTGGCACTGGGCGTACGACGTAACCACTATCAGTCAATTCCTTGATTTTGGCTTTAGTATCTGGCGAATAGCCGGCTTTTACGACCATGTTGATCTTGCCGCCCATTTCAGTATAGGCGAAGCCGAACATAGGCTTACCGCGGGTATCATTCACGAGGGCTACAGCGTCCCATGGAACGTACACAACTTCACCATTTTCGTTGTCAGCTATCACAGTCGTTGTGTCGATAGTACCGTTCTTTCTTTGGAATTCGACAAGTTTTCTTACGTCTTCAAGGGTCGGTATGGCATGTGCCAAGGAGCTTGTCAGTGCGAGCCCTGTCAGGCCAGCAACTATGAGTTTTGATTTTAACTTCTGATACATTAAATACTCCCGTCGTTATTTTTTTTATACATTTCAATAGATCGAATTTAGGACTCGTTGACCTGAAATTTATTGCGGTGACCACGTACTGGAATTTGAACCCCAACCACCAAAAACACTCAGAGCGTTCAGATTGCTTGGTTGAAAGATCGGTAGATCAATCGTTTGTGACATTTTTCCCTGGGAAACGGCGTAATCCACCATAGCTTTGTTCCAGAAATTCCACTGATCATTACGCTTCACTGCGTAGACTGGGCAACCAAATTCATACGGGGATCCAGGCAGCTGGTCACCATGCACAAATCGTTTGTTGAACTCGGGCAGATTACAGAGGTAGTTGATACTCCCCGTGACTAACCCAGGGAATTCACGAATGCCCTTGAGATCAAACTCATAGGTGATCTTACGGTTCTGGATAATCTCGCGCTTGTCATACACATAGTACTTTGCATCGTTTCTGCAGTATGCGAGATCAATCGATATCAGATTCTTTGGAGCTGCTGTTGATCCGGCAGCTGCTGTTGATCCGCCTATTTCGCTAGAGGCTGGTAAGCGCAAAGCGCGGGCCGTAGAATCGGAGGGCAATTCCGAAGGTCCACCACGGCTCGGTCCACCAGGAGGAGGTGGAGTGGTGCCTGGAGGAGGTGGAGTGGTGCCTGGAGTAGGTGGAGTGGTGCCTGGAGTAGCTGGAGTGGTGCCTCCACCCTTGACCAATACTTTGCCAGCAGCATCCGTTGGTACTTTCATGCTGGTACCAGGTTCCACGCCGCTGAAGCAACTCCCATTTCCTGATGGCGTGAGCGGGTTCAGAGGCGTCAATAGCGAATCGCTCAAAGGTTCGAACGTAGCACTTTTCACGATTTCACTGATCTGAGCTGTCACCAAGGCTCGATATTGATCGGCTAGTTTTCCACCATCATCGACGATATTGATTTTGATGGAATTGTCATCAATCAGCTTCTTGGTCAGGTCATTGATGTATTTGTTATCAATCAGACAGCGGTTTCCACGTATGCTGGCTGTACCGATGTAGTAGGTCACGCTCGCCGATCCCTGATAGCATTCATTCTTGGTTTTAAGAGTCGTTTCCTGGATCGCGCTCTGAACGCGGGAATAGTCGATCTCTACTTTGGCTTTCAGAGTGTCTAGGAGAGCCCTGAAGGTGTAGGCATACTGGATGTGAACACCGCCGCCAGCGCGAAACTGATTGATGATCCGTGACAGAGATTCGGCATCGAGATTGAAGACGAAAGCCGCCGGCACCTGAGGCAATACAGTATTGGCGAAGTTCAATGCGCCGTTGCTCCCACGCGAAGCATTCACGGCCAGCAGTTCATTCCCCGTATCCTTAGCCAGCAAGACGGACCAAACACCGCTGGTTGGCCACAGTTCATCATAGCTCATCAGGGCTTGTTTCACGGACGGATCGGCAGAACGGATATCCTGATGGGTTTCATGCCAAAGCATGGGCT
>JBGSTF010000161.1:0-5493 GCA_041736645.1 Oligoflexus sp.
AGGCCTAGTCCATTGAATTCTGTGGTGCTGATACCAGTGTTGGGGTCATCAAGCAGGATACGACGATCGAGGATATCGTACTGCTGGCGTGTGATGTTGCCTGCATCATCCTTAACCTCAACCATACGATCGTAGGCATCGTACTCGTAGCTGAGCTTTTCACCCTTATGATTTTCAATAACAAGGACATTGCCAAGAGCATCAGCTTTTTTAATCGTCTTATGACCAAGCGGATCAAGTGTTGTAATGGTAAGACCATCACGTTGAGTCACGACGATGCCATTGTCGGGGGTTATGGTCTGGTGCAATCGATCAAGAGCATCGTATTCCATGCGAGTCCAAAGGATAGTCTCGCCGGCAAAGTATGGTTTCGAGACCTTCGCCAATTTTCCACTGACCGTATACTCCTGACGGACAAGGACTCGGCGGCCTTTGAAGTCTGTCGTTTCCTTCTGAATCTCACGGCCTTCTCGATCGATAAATGACAGGACAGGCGCGCTTCCTGTTGAGGAGACTCGAGCGTAACTCAAAGCACCTTCCGGACACTCATCCTTACACCAGAACGTTTCATTTAGGACTTTCGTGTTGTCGGGGTTGGTCTGCTCTCTGAGGGAGCCAGTTTCGTAGTAATCAAAGTACGCAGAGAAGCCGTTGGCATCCGTTTCCCGGTTCACCCAGCCTGTGTTCGGATCGAGCTGATAGGTCTTTGAATGATTCAGAGCGTTATACTCATCAAGCACAAACCCTTGGCCATCATAGTTGCTGCCACTGATTGTGGAGTTTCCGGGGAGGCCATCATTAGGTTTGGAAACCCAGATAGTCTGTAGGGTATCAACATGGCCAAATTTATTGTTCAGGCGAGTATAGATTTTCCGAAGTTCAAATTCTGTGCCGGGCTCGACGATTTCCTCGCGAAGCAGTCCTTCGTTGTCATAGACGAAGGCCGACTTTTTCGTGATAGGGGCGGTGTCTGTTCGGGAACGAGTGACTTTGGCATTCGTGATCCGTCCAAGCAACCAGTGTGAAGGATCATCCTGATCGTAGCGGTTGATGTTTTCGGTGACAAAGACCCTCCCATTGGGCTCCTCCGTCCGGACGCTTTTTTCGATGAGGTTTCCGTAATCATCGTAATCAGAGCTACTGGTGATCGTAGCGAGCAGGGGTCCTGCTTCAGTATAGTTTCGTGTGATCGAAACGTCATCGAGCAGCAGGCGATAGTGCTTTAGCTCAGAACGTAACTGGCGACTTTTCCAGGTGCTCTGACTTTCACTCATGAGAACCGGCTGGGGCCCGCTGGTTTGATAAACCTTTTGTCCGATGGGCATGCCGTGCAGCATGCGTTCGTAGTCCTGACTCACAAAATTTTGAGTCAGGGTCTGAGCCTGGTGGTCACGAACGTGCCACTCCGCGAAGCCCAAAAATCCGAGGCCGCTTTGATGCAAAAGCCCATTCTTGAAGAAATACGAAAGACGTCGCAGCTCGCCCGGACGACTGGATTCCTCGATGTCCCGAACCAAAAGGTCGGTGGTAAGGACGGCACGCAGGGGATAGCGAACCTCTTGGTCTTGGGAATAAACCTCGGGATTGGAAGCGGGCGCGTAGTGGACTTGCGTGCGCTTGCCAAACCCATCCTGAGTCGCTGTGAGATGGGGTTTTATATCGCTGGTGTTGAGAGTCAACAATCCGGGGCCAAAAAGTGCGGCAAAGTCGAGTGTTCCGTTATTGTCGAAGTCGGCAAAGTAAAGAGGATTCTTGTCCTTATACCAATCGCTCAAGCTGGGAGTTTTAAGCTGAATCATCCTCTTCGTAAGGGCCTCGCCACTTGGAAAGGGGCGCCCGTTTCCTAGGTAAATGACCAGACCCTTGGCTTTATCCAGGCCGATAAAGTCGTTGTACCCATCACGGTTCCAATCGAGGATGCTCCGCAGGTTTTTATACTCCGACCATCCTTCCGTCGGCGCCAAAGCTTCGAGCCATGTGACATCTGGAAGGAAAGCTTCACCATTGTTCAAAGCTACGCGCACACGATTTTGGTGAAACATGACGAGGTCAGCGAGTCCATCGGCGTTGACATCAACGATCTGTCGGGGAAAATCAATATAGGCAGCCGAGCTAGATGGGCCAGCAAACTGATTGGACCACTTTTGAAACGCTCCGAATGACTGTCCGCTGCCTTTGGCAACATAAACACCGTCATCTTTAAAAACTATGAGGTCCGGGTAATTGTCGCCGGTCACATCGGTGAAAATTCTGGGCCGTTTTTTGTTCAGCCAATCCCGGACATCAGTCTGAGCAACGCTGATCCAAAAAGGAGCTTTTTTCATGTCGTCCAGGATGAAAGTTCCATCTCCTCGACTCAAAGCGACTTGCACGCCCTTGATACTGATACCAACAATATCCGTAAGTCCGTCAAGATTCAGATCCTGCAGGGTGAGGTCCTGCTCAGTGAAATTCCACCCTTGACCAAAGTCGGGGCTGACAAAAGTTCCCGGATCAAATCCCTGGCCATTGCCAAGAGCCACCCAAATTCCAGTGGAAGTTGCGGTGGTTCCTGAATTGGCCGTATCAAGAAAAGTTATGAGATCAGGATACCCGTCACCATTCAATTCACCGATCATAACCGGATGACGTTTTCCTCGCCAGGCGTCGGGCATCTCAAAGGGCAGGTTGGCCATAGTCTGACTTAAGCCCTCGGCACTCCCCCAGACAACCTTCAATCCTGATTTCTGCACAGCAACCATATCGGTGAAGCCATCCCGGTTCAGGTCGGATGCAAAGCGGGTGCTGATTTCCAAAGGCAAGCTGTGATAGCCCAGTGCAGGATACTGCAGAGCTGGAGCTGCCGTAAGGGATTGAGCTTCCGTGTTATATTCAAAGGTACTGGCCGGAGTGCAAGCACCACTAGGGAAGCAAAGCTTGACGGAACTCAGCAAGCTTATCTGTGACTGGGGTTGCGCTTCATAATTCAGCCGGTACTGCCAGACTTCTGTTTCGCTGCCGAAGACGTGAATGGTTTTCAGACGCCCGACTGTTTTCATGGTCAGCTGGCGTCCGTAACTCAGGGCCTCCCCTTCAGGGCTGGGTTCATATTCAAAGCTTATCTTCCGGCTGGGAGCAACGTCAGTTGTGCTGTTGGCCCCGTAAAGAATGGAGCTGAGGCGTGGCTCAGTCTCAGCAGGGGTTTCGTAAATATATTGAACTTCGTTTCCCCGACGATCGCGTAAGCGGCTCAGGTGCCACTGATAGGCTGCCTGCTTGCCGTTTGTCACGAGCAAACTTGGTTCATCGAGTCCATAGCTAAGGATCTCACCGTTTTTCTTCCAGACTTCAAAAGACCCAAAAGGATGGGCGGTATTACGCAGAAAGCGAATACTCGAAAAATCTTCGTAGGTCTGACGGTATTCGGCTCCATCTTCCAAGGCTTGACCGCTGATCAGGACCAGTCGTTTGCCATCGAGACAAAGCGGGTCTTCGGAATTGAACTCAATCGATCCATGCCTGCCATCGAAGAAAGGCTGCGGGGGACAGCGCCCGATGACAGAGCCTGCCTGCAGTGACCAACCATAACCTGCAATTCCTGCACCATGCTGAGCAGAAGAATAGCCAAGAGACACCTTTGGTGTCAGACCATTCCCGGCCGCCAGCGATTGAATCGATAAACCCGTTGTAGCTTGACCTAGCTGATTGACCGTAATGGGGACTGGTATGTTGGCCACAAGCTCGACAGAAGCTTGCCGCCCCTCGCTAAGGTTTTTGAGTCGTGAAGATGTCCTGCTTTTCTCAAAACTGCAGGATGAAAGGAAACCAGCGATAAAAAAAGCAAGGACAATGCCACGGCTCATGATCAGTTTCCTAATAAGAAATCAGAGGTCAGGTTTGAGTTCAGAGATTCCGCTCGATTTCCTCACCAAGAGTGAAATAGGAATCCTGAAGATTGGTACGGGTATCCGCAAGGTTGCTTGGAATTGCTAGCTTGGCCTGAAACTCTGTACAAATGGCTTAAACGGTTGAACTAGCATCACAAATTGGCTGCTGGGCGGAAGAGAGGCTAGACCAGCAAAAAATAAGCGAGGCTAAAAATATCAGACATTTGTGGCTGTGCATCATCCTGTTTGCCTTCTTGCGACATAGGGTCGAGCAATCATGACCAAAGTTTCCGGAATTTATTGCAGCCCATGGGTCACGTTGCGCTGTTTTACACACGAACAACGGGAATTGGCAAGTAAAGACTAAGTCGAGTTGCCTTGCTCTGAGAATGCGGCAAACGCCAGTGCATGGCCCTTTTCTGAGAACGATATTCGCTCCTGCGGGGGAATTTTAACTTGACTTAGTAAGTCAATAATTCTATCTCCCCCGCTGTTCGTTGACGCGAAACATCAAGTTTGAAACGCTGGAGCCTCGGGCCCTTTTCCATAGAGAGTCATTATGCTTTACACTCCCCATGTCATTAGAAGTCTGGTCTTCCTTCCGATTCTGTTGCTTGCGTGCACAAGTCAGAAGACGAGTGGTCTCAAACAGATCAAGATTCAAACCGGGGAACTCCTGCCTGCGATTACCATCAGCGGTGAGAATTTGCCGTCCAACCTCGTGAGCCAACAGTCTGTTAACCTGAATTGCAATCAGTTTGATGCGAATGAACAGAATGTTTACCTAAAAGACCAATTCAATCCCGCCACCGATATTGGCGGTTTGGAAGCCAATTGCCCTGTATACGGCTGGACCGAGCCTTACGAGCTGGGAATCAGCCATTCCCTCTGGAAAGTAGATTCGAATCCTAAATCCATGATTTATCTGGAAGGCAAACGTGATAGCTATCCGTTAGGCAAGAATCTGAAAATATCAGACAATATAGCCCTCGCCGTCCAGGTCTGCACAACCCCTCAGAATGCTGGTGATACCACTGGACTCGCAAACTGCACAGGCGAAATGAAAGACTTTTTTGCTCGTGAAACAACGACAGTCCCGGCTGCAGATCGGCAAAAAGTTGTAGGTAAAGCCATATTCGAAGCCCTCACGATTCTCACTTACAACGATGCCGACCTCAACAAGTGTTACGAGCAGTCACTGGTTGCTACGGATAAAATCGAACGGCAGTCTGAAAATCCGTTCGACGCGGGCCGGGATATTTTTCGTTCTATTCGTCAGCGGGGCATCGTACCAATCCTGAGTGACGAGTTGTCCTATTTGGAAAGCGCGATCGACTCATTCGGCAATCTTGAAAAAGAAGCCTATACCTTACGCAGCCTTCTCGCTTTGCGCCTTAATTATTCAACGTCGGAGCTCACTGCCGCTGAACTGAAAAGCTACGAACCCTTTGGTGAGTTGAGTGCTGCCTACAATGAGTCCGCCACGAAGCAGCTCGAAGGGTTTCTATCGAAAGATGATGCTTTGGAGCTTGGATCTGGTGTGAACAATGTCAATCTTTTCGACTTTCACATTAAGACCATGCTGGAAGGTCCCGGCAGTGAATTTTTTGTCACTTCCAAAGGCTAT
>JBGSTF010000163.1:0-2967 GCA_041736645.1 Oligoflexus sp.
CATGATGGGACGATCTCTAAAACCCGAACCGCTGAAGCCGCTTATCAGCATGAGGCGCTTCAGCAATATTGAATAAGCGGAATCGTTCGGGCAAGTTTCATTATATCTTATAGTTGATTGACAGATTAAATGTTTGAGGAGACCCAGGATAAACACGTCCGTAATCATAACCGCCAGACCAGTGGGTCTTGTTCGAAAGATTATTCGCATGGATGGCAAGAGATAGATCGTTCATTGCATGGTATATGGCAGCACTATAGAGGGTATACTCCGGCAGCTTCAAGGATTTCTCAAACGTCTCTCGCTGACCAACGTGGTTGATTCCAAGGCCCAAGCTCAGACCAGCTCCAGCTGAATATTTGCCCCAGATTCCTGCGGCATGAAGAGGCGCGTTTTCTTTGAGCCGGCCCACAAGATCCACCTTCTCTTCTTTTGTAACTCGCGTATCATTGTAAGCATAGTTCGCCATCAGCTTGAATCGCTCTGATACCTGCCCATTGACCTCCAATTCAATCCCTCTGGCCCGCTCCTGTCCTCTTTGCCGGTAGAGATCGGAATTGGTCTCATCACTAGCCCAAACAACCACATTGTTTTTTTCGATCTGATAGATAGCTGCTGTCATAAGAAGTTTATCGTCAAAACCCATATGCTTAAAACCTACTTCGATCTGTTCACTATCCATTGGATCAAAAGGCCCACCATACTGCTCCGAATTACTCCAGCTTTCGGGAGGCTCAAACCCATTCAGCCAGGAAGCATAGAGGCTCGATCCTTCTGATGTTTGATAGACGAATCCCAGGCGCGGGAGAAGAGCGGACCCGGATTGTTTTTTCTGACCCAGAGGACTGGAACTAAAGTTCTCCTGTCGCAGACCAAAAATCATCTGCCAGCGATCCCATCGAATCTGGTCCTGAACATAAAGTCCACGAGTCTTCAATTCCCCACCCCATGCTTCGAACTCGTAAGCATAGGCGCTGGTATCACGATTACTATAGTTCGGGTTGAGCAGATCAAACTCACCAACATTCTCTGCATACCAGTTTTTTGACCGATCTTTTTTGTGACTCGTATCAACCCCAAACACGACTTCATGATTGCCAAAGCCACTATCCAATTCGAAAAGGAGGAAGGCGGAATTTGAATACACGTTGGCATTCGATCGACGATCGGAAGAATCCAGAGAAATAACGCTCGGCGTTATGTAATCAAGAATCGCATGCTCCAGCAACTCTTCCCTGTATTTATAGTGCATATGCGAGACGACCATTGAAAGGGTTCGGCCAAGCTTTTGCTCAAGCGTCAGATGAGTCGAGGACGTGGTCGTGTCAAGTTTGTCCCCCGGTTGCGTCACCATGAGTTTAATAGGGATTTCGCCTAAACTCTGAGCCCCTTGAATATTCGGCTGCCCCCGATCCAGGACCGACTTGTTATCTGTAAAAACAAAGTCCAGGTTTATCCTCGTTTTTTCTGTTGGCAGAAAACTCAAGGAGGGAGCAACAATTTGGGCTTTGTTAAAATACTGATTACGAAATGATTCTGAATCTTCAATGCCGAGGTTAAGGCGATACAGGAATTTCTGGTCTTCGTCGATAGGGCCAGTGGAATCTATGGCTGCATACTGCTTTTTATAGGAGCCGACAGTTGCCGTGACCTCGTGCAGACTTTTTTGCAATGGCTTTTTAGTAACCATATTGATGACACCACCTGGACTCGCATCACCGAACATGACTGAAGCAGGGCCCTTGACAACTTCCACCCGCTCCAGATGAGCAATCAAAGGTTGGCTCCAGAAACTGTTGTAAGCGCGCATCCCGTTAACCCGGCGATCGTCATAGTTCCGAAAACCTCGAATTGTTACATCGTCGTAGCTTGAGAATTCATTGACACCTGATAGATAGGGTGAAACTTCGTTCAGTCGAAGGAGATTGTGGTCGCGAATGACTTCTTTCGTGGCTGCACTCACCGACTGGGGAATATCCAATATGTGCTTTGCCGACTTATTAGTTGCAAATGAATATTCTGAGAAAGGTTGCACCGATGCACGCCCAATAACCTCCACGGCCTGCAGAGTTGGAACGTCCGAAATCGATAGACCTTTGTGCGTTTGCAAGCTGAATCGGTTTGACGAAATAAATTTGATGTCGATTGGAAGGTGCCGCAGCAATCTTTCTAGACCGCTCTGGGCTGTATAGGAACCCTCTACGCCTAATGTTTCGATACCCTGCAATGCCTGGGAATCATAGTCCAGCTTAACACCGGAAACCTCTGAGAATGCTTTCAATGCCTCCACGAGAGGTCCTTGCTTGATACTAAACTCGATCATAGCCGTGGCGCTACCCTGCTGTGCATGCAACAAGGTTGGGTGCTTGGCTACAAAAATACATAGACATACCCAGAGCATATTGATTCGGAGTTTTCGCATACTTTAGCCTTTTTGTGGTTCGTTGGTATTGAAAAAGTAACTGCGTTAGATTTCGTAGCTCAACTGTAAGCTCAAGGATCGTCTTGCTCCCAGTACCGCGTTAACTTGGTCCCAGGCATTCAAGAAATATTTTCTATCCGTTATATTCTCGCAAAAAAGTGATGCCCTAGTTCCAGATTTTGAGTAATTGATCCCTGCATCCATGCGGGTAAGCGATCCAAATTCAGCTTCATTAGCATTATTATTGAACCGCTTGGCAGTTTGGACCAGCCCAAGGCTAGCCTCATAGTTCTTGAACAGCTCGACATTGTTCCAAAGACTCAAATGATGCTTCGGTGCTAGCGGAAGCTGATTGCCTTCGTTGTCCTGATCCCTCTTGATTTTTGTCTGAAGAAAAGCGTGAGCGAACTTGATTTGCCATGATGGCAAAATATTTCCAATCAGTTCGGACTCCACCCCACGACTGTCGGCTTCACCAACTTGCGTGTTAAAACTATCGGCAGCCCACTGGAGTTCCCCTTTCCGCCGCATGGCGAAAGCAGTCA
>JBGSTF010000201.1:0-8725 GCA_041736645.1 Oligoflexus sp.
CTGGCACCGGTCATGGCTACTTACGTGCAGCCTGCGCTTAGTCAGACGATTGGCCAAGTTCCCGTCATTGGAAGTCTCTTTGTTGGTGTCCCTATGGGAATTGGAATGCTCACGTCAGGAATCATTCTGGCGATTATGATCATCCCTTTTATCGCCTCTGTGATGCGCGACGTATTTGATACAGTTCCTAGGTTCCTTAAGGAATCGGCCTATGGTATGGGAGCAACCACTTGGGAGGTGGCGTGGAATATCACCTTGCCTTACTGCCGAATCGGAGTGATCGGCGGGATTATGCTCGGACTCGGTCGAGCCCTTGGTGAAACGATGGCGGTTACCTTTGTCATCGGCAATGCCCACGGCCTTTCAACTTCTCTTTTTATGCCAGGCAGCACGATTTCCTCGGTGCTGGCAAACGAATATACCGAAGCCGTGGGTCCGATCTACAGCTCAGCTCTTATGCTTCTCGGTCTGGTTTTGTTTGTCATCACTTTCATGGTTATTGGTGCTTCAAAAATTCTTCTACGCAAAGTTGAGTCCAACCACGGAGGCCCATCTTGAAAGCCTTACTTACCCTGCAGAGACAACGCGCCCTTGTCAATAGGATGGCTTTGAGTCTTTCGCTCTCGGCTATGGTTTTTGGACTTTTCTGGCTCGGATGGATCCTTTTCACTCTTATTGAAAAGGGATATTCGTCACTAGCGCCCCAACTTTTGACTCGGATGACTCCTCCGCCGGGCTCTGACGGAGGTCTTCTCAATGCGATATTCGGCAGTATCCTGATGAGCAGTATTGCAACTTTGGCGGGAACCCCCATCGGTGTCCTCGCAGGCATATACCTTGCGGAAATGGGGCGCCCTTCGCCCGTGACTCATATCACTCGTTTTGTAACGCAGACACTCCTTTCGGCTCCTTCAGTGATCATAGGTTTCTTCATCTATACAGTTGTCGTCGCCAATGTTGGACATTTCTCGGGATGGGCAGGTGTCTTGGCCCTTATGGTCATCTTGATTCCGGTCGTTGTCAGCAGTACCGAGAGCATGCTAAGGCTCATTCCTAATAGTCTTCGTGAGGCCGCAACTGCCCTTGGTGCACCCAAGTGGAAAATTGTCGGTTATGTGACTCTTAGGGCTGCAAAAACCGGAATAGTTACAGGCATCATGCTGGCCATCGCTCGCATCAGTGGAGAAACGGCGCCTCTTATATTCACAGCTCTGAACAATCAATTTTGGAGTGCCGACCTTTCAAGGCCACTGGCCAATCTACCTGTTGTGATTTACCAATTTGCTATGAGTCCTTATGAAGATTGGCAGAGACTGGCATGGGCTGGAGCCATTTTAATCACTCTGGCTGTCTTAGTCTTCAATATTGTTGCCAAACTTTTTGTCAAACGCGCCGTGGAGACTCCTCGATGACTGAGCCCGATAAAAAAAGACATCCAAAAATAAAAGTTTCCAATTTGAGCTTTCATTATGGGAAGGTTGAAGCGCTCAAGGAAATTCATATGGAAATCCCTATTCAGAAGGTGACTGCTATAGTTGGCCCGTCGGGCTGTGGCAAGTCAACTCTCATTCGGGTGTTCAATCGAATATACGATCTCTACCCAGGGCATATTGCCAAAGGCAAGGTCGTCATTGATGAGCAGGACATTCTTGCATCTAATTGTGATGTGTCACGTCTGAGAGCTCGGGTCGGAATGGTGTTTCAGAAACCGACTCCATTTCCTATGACCATCTTTGACAATATTGCATTTGGCATAAAACTCTATGAACGATTGCCGCGCGCTGAAGTCAGCGAAAGGGTGGAATGGGCCCTGCGCAAAGCCGCGCTATGGGATGAAGTGAAAGACAAGTTAAAACAATCAGGGGAACGCTTGTCAGGAGGTCAGCAGCAAAGGCTCTGCATTGCTCGCACAATCGCTGTCAAGCCCGAAGTGCTCTTACTCGATGAACCCGCTTCGTCACTGGATCCCATTTCATCAAGCAAGATTGAAGAGCTCATAGGAGAGCTCAAGGTAGAATTCACCATAGTTATGGTCACTCATAATATGCAGCAAGCCGGACGGATATCAGACCTGACGGCATTTATGTATTTAGGTGGATTGATTGAAATGGGGCCGACCGAAAAAATGTTTTCCAGTCCTTCCGAAACTTTGACAAAAGATTATATGGCTGGGCATTTTGGTTAATCTTACCTTCGAGAAATCTCAGTGCATCCCAAGAAACTGACTCAATTCAAGAATTCTAGAGTTTTCTTGCGACAGTACCCTTCCTGCCCTATGTATGTTGGGAAAGCGCCTGGTGAATTTTGAGAGCGAGCTGCTGATTGATCCCATGGGATGTCATGTTACCAACGACCCGACCACGTAGGCTGTAGCCCAAGAGATAAAGATCTCCTAGGAGGTCGAGAATTTTGTGGCGAACAAATTCATCCGGGAAGTTCAGCTTGGTATTGATGACCTTACCTTCATGGATGATGATGTGGGAATTTAAATAGCCCGATCCAACCATTCCACGTTGTTGCGCTATATCAATGTTTTCAAAGGTGTTGAATGATCGGGCCGGGGCGATTTCATCGGCAAAGGATGTTTCACTCGGGCGAAAATGGAACTTTTGTTCAAAGATAGGCGCAGGATAATTGACTCGCATAACGACTTCAAAGCCATCGAAAGGCTCAACATAGACATACTTTTCCTCGTCCGAATCGCCGCCAATAGCAATTTTTTTCTGGATAATAATATCCATTCTTGGTTTGTCTTGGTCTTTGACTCCTGCCGCAGCGATGATCCGACAGAAATCTGCTGCAGAGCCATCAACGTTGGGAATTTCTTCGTCAACCTTGATGGATGCATTGGTAATACCCATCATATGCAAGGCAGCGAGTAAATGCTCTACCGTGCGGATGCGTCGTCCGCCTTGGGCCAGGACTGTGGAGTTGGCGGTAAAGTTTTGACCAGAGCCCAGGCGATCAAAGTTATCTAGGGCTGTGATATGTCCCGGAATGGCAACGCCGTCCAAGGTTCTAAAGGTAATCCCTGAATCGACAGGGGCTGGACTGATGATGACACCGGTCGGACGACCGCTCAAAAGACCAACTCCATTGAGAACGGCGTTGTTGCAAACCGTGCGCTGTGGCTGTGTGGATGGTGCTAGATACGCGGCCTCACCGCGCATAAATTCCGCGAGGGCCGTCGGAGGCATGGTCGGGTGACTGCGGTCTGCACCCCCTTGGGCTGGCATGTGGGCGGCAATTTTTTCCAGAAGAATATCGAGGTTCAATGGTTTTTCAAGAAAGTCTGAGGCTCCCGCCTTCATGGCTTTTACGGCAATATCAATACCAGCGTGTCCACTCATGAGGACAATCGGAAGATCGGGGTATTTAACTTTGAGTGATTTGAGAGCTTCCACTCCGTCAATGCCTGGCAGCCAAATATCGAGCAAAACCATGGCTGGCTGTTCCTGTCGCAAGCCTTCCTCGAGTGCCTCAGCACTTGAAAAGGTCAGAATTCGATAGGACTCATCCGTCAGGACCGACTGGATGGATTTCAATATTGATTCCTGATCGTCGACTACAAAAATTGTTGGTGGCACCGAAAGGTTCGATGGTTCGCTTTGCATGATTTCACTCCCTGCCTTGGGCATGTCTGTGAGGAGATAAGTCTGGGATCCAAATAGCGCCACCAAGGCAGCGTTCCTCCATGCTTTTTGACATGAATCAATGGTGAAAGCAAGTCAAACCGGTGAGAGGAATGCTCCGATTTCTGTCTGAAATGACAATTGCTCTGCCTAGTTGCGCCGAACAGACTCCTTTTATGCCGCCGTAGAGCTGATAAATGACGGATACAGCGGCTCATTGCAAAAAATAATGACCTAAAAATATCCTTCATATCGCGATATTAGGCAATCAGAACAGAGGTATTTCGAATGGTACTCAGTTGTAAGAAAGAACTTATCGGCAGGCGTCCGAAGATAATGGGGTAAGTAACTGAGCTAGTCTGGCTTGACCCTTGCCCACGATGGATTGATTACGATGAAGGAGTATTTGATGCGTAGGCTTATTCCGGTTTTTCTACTGCCCGTGGCAGTAGCCTGTGGATCCAAGTCTGATGCGACCGATGCAGCGAGCACCGTCGCAGATAAAGTGACTTCGACAGAAACATCAGCGATCAATGCTTTGGCGTCGGCCTATCCGGGGACGCTGGCACTTTCGGTTTTTCCCTCGAGCTCGACTGGATTGGCTCTTGGTGACGCCGCTCCCCAAGCTGATACCACCGGCACCGATCGTCCTCCCGAACAAAAGATCGCAGAGGCTGAAAAACGTTTGAAGGGCGAAGGAGAGTGTTTCGATCCAGGGCAGCAGAAAGATGGTGGCGAGCATCAGGAACGTTGCTATGAATTCGACAGCGATATGAACCGGCAGATCAGTGCCAGAGACCTGAGCACAGTTTATGGAACGGCTGATGGTAAAGATGGTGCGGGTGTTCAGGCATGTATGGCGACCTTTGCCAATAAAGAAGTCAACACGGTGATCAGCATCGTCGATCGTTCACTGGCACAAGTCCAGGGTGTATTCTGTGTCGAGAAAAAGGCAGCTGAAAAAGCCGGACGTGATGTCCGTAAGCCGACTGTTGATGGTGATGCATTGGATCTGACCGATGTCTTGACCGCAACAACTCCCACGGGAGCTCCTAAGTTTTTGAAAGCTGAAGTTCTGGCAACTGCAGATGCCGATACCGGAGTTATCACCTATACGACTTCGATCACTGTACAAAAGCCGAATTCAACTCAAACCGATGCGATGGTCTTGCGTCATACACCGGCTCAGGAAGGTCTGGAAAACGAAGAAGCTGGAGTGTTGACCTACGTGCGCTCGGGCAATACTCAAGAGCCGAAGAATGCAGTCCTCTCGCTAAAATATAAAAAGACCATTGAAAATGATGTAGAAAAGATGCGAGCTGAGCTGGTGCGCGCGATGATCGCTACGAAATACGAACCACTCACCGCCGATGGCTTTGTCAACTACGCAGCTCTCCCTGTAGATGCCACCAATGATGATGTTGGGGGAAGTCGATTGGTGTCTTTCGATGTCGTTCCAGAAACGGGTGCCGGCAGTATCAGCTACTGGAACAGTCCAGGCGGAGCCCTGCAGGAATCAGCCCGAGGCTTTATTTTCAATCTGACTGCTGACAGTGAAGGTCTCTTAAGTGGTTGCGGCATCTCTGGTGCGACTGACCAGGTCTCAATCCGTAAATCAGCGATCGATACGACAGGGACGGTTAAGCTGAGTCCTGCTGGATTCTGGCATCCTTTCCAAGAAGCTCGCAATGGTCAAGCTGGTAATACAGCAACAGGTCAAAACCCAGCCTATGGAACACCTGGCAAAGATCGTGATAACAAAATTACACAGCAGTGTGTGAAGCAAGATGCTCAAGGCATTTATGCTATCGACCTGGATAAGACGACGGATAAAACCTTCGGCTACGATGTTATAGCTGGATCATTGTCGTCCGTTCTGCCTCCTACACGTCCGCCTGAATTCAAATTGCCACCGCCTCCTCCTAAATCCTAAGACTCTTGTTGTTGAAAAAAGAAGGCAGCCCGATGAAAGGCTGCCTTTTTTGTTCTCTATCCTTCGATTTTTTTATTCACTGCAGACCTTTTTTACCGAATAGCTTTCAATCGCTGTGAGGTACGGATGGGCGCTGTATGGGTCGGTAAAATCGAGTTGCTTTTCCTCATCCATGGCTGATGTGGGGACCAGCAGTTGGATGTCATAGCTGACAGAGTAGAAGCCAAAGAACCTTCGCACAGGACTCAGAGTGAATTCGCAATTTTTGGCAATTCTTCCTGACACATTTTTGACTCGCAAGCTGAGCTGGTTGCCGCTGCCGGTCAAAGAACTCAGGATTGCAAAGCGAGCCGGTTGGTTGGGGGCGCTCGGGGAAATCGAACCCTTGCCCAGATCTTCAGGGGCAGGTTTGGGCGCTGGGGCAGGGGCAGCTCCCAAGGGATTCTGGCGACCTGTAAGCTTTTGCGCCATGGCCACAATGAGATTATAATTCTGGCTCACGCTCGCATATTGATTGCCACCCGTGCAGCGACGCTGATCATCCATAAACGCTGTCGAAGTGATGCCAGCCGTGTACCATTGGCCATTTTTCTGCACGTAAAGCGGACCGCCCGAATCACCGCTGCAAGCGGCCGTCTGTCCATTGCGAACGCTTAAAGCTCCGAGCTGGGTGTCTCCCACGTAGCGGCTATCCACTGTTCGAAGGGTGCCAAAAGAGTTAGGACTGTTGTCGCTGCCATATCCTGCCTGACGAACGGTCTCGCCCAAGTTCATGGGAATTTCAGGTGGCAGTATGTTCACAGCCTGATAGCCCATCGGTATATCACTCGCCAGTTTTAGCAAAGCAACATCATTTTCTGGGCCGGTATAGGCGGAATTGACTGTTGAACTCGCAATGGAGATGATCTTGCGATCGGCACCATTAAACTGCATTCCAAACAAGACATAGCCGCCTTCTACCGAGTTATCATAGCAGTGAGCGGCGGTGAGTATCAGGTCTCGGGCGATAATAGTTCCGGTACAACCGCTCAGGCCCACGGTGGATGTTTTTTCCGGACCTGTGTCGCTTGTTGTTACGCGGCGACCGCCAACTATATCAAGATTGCTATCTGAAGCCTTTTTACCGCAAGCGGTTCCAGCAAAAGTCAAAGTTAATCCCATGGCCAGTGTCAACAGTGTCTCGGGGTGGTTCTGCTTCTTCATTTTGAGTTCCTTTGTTGGCGCGTACTAGCAAATTTTTGTCAAAGTCATACCAGCGAATCGTCGCAACGATTCGTGCACGGAAATCAAGCGTTCTGTGAATTCATGAAAGGTGTGAGGGCTCCGTATGTTCAGCCTGAAAATGACTCTGACAAAAGTCTCTTGAGCAAGGGCTGTGCCTTACGAGTGCATCCTGATTGCGGGCTGGCTGCGAAGAGATTCCAGCGGCTTAGGCGGTTTGATGAGTTTGATGAATGAGGACGGTTGCTGCAGGTTTTGACAGCGACGACCAATTGTTGGACAAACTTCGCTTTTGCAAGTGGTGAAGCCCATTGATCGGTAGGCCTTGAGCGAAGGTCGACTCGCAGCCGAAGCCCTTTCGGATAAGAGCAGGCGTTTTGATTGCGATGATACTTATAACTTAATGAAAACATTCAATAAAAACAAGTTACAAAGTAATATTGTAGGCCGTGGTTGCTGCTACCGTTCATCAGGCCGATGCCTTGGTTTTGATTGTTCACCAGCGCCGCCCAACCCTCGGCCATCGCCGCAGCTCCCGTTTTGGGTAAGATCGGCAGCATCATGCGGGTGAGTTCTTGGTTTTGCCAGACGTCCGGACCTTGATGGCTCACTAAATTCCGATACGCCGGATCAACAAAAAAAGCTGGAACTTCCTAAGTTCGTACAATACCGAGAGATCCTGTGTATAGAAAGCGAAAATGGATTTTCGCCACATCGCCGATCAAATTAAATCCTGCGGGCAGTTCGTCAACCGAAGCCCAATGTCCGGCACCGGCTTTAAAGCCACGACTTAAAGTGAGAAACGTGTCGCTCGGATCGGTACTGATTTTAGATCCTCGGGGCTGTTTAACGCCGACACATCCTGCAATCTTTCTTGAGCGCCTGTAGAATTCCGCTTGTGTTGCGTTTGCAATCTCTGAGCAAGAAATCAGCTGGATTCGCGAGATATCATGCAGCCATAGAACAGAAGATTTCAGCAGAGGATGAACCCTCTACTTTGCTTGGCGGCTTTCCTATTTCGTTTTGCTGTCAAAAGATAATCAACGGTATTGCCTTCCTTGTCGACTGCACAATAAAGGTATTTCCACTGAACTTTGACTTTGATATAGGTTTCGTCCAATCTCCAACTTTTGCCTACTGACCGCTTAAGGAGGCGCATAGCCTTTTCCAGCTCTGGTGTGAACTTGATGACCCAGCGGTAGATCGTGGTAAGGTCAACTTCAAGCCCCCGCTCTACGGTCATCTCCTCCAGATAGCGATAGCTCAGATACCGGCTATTCAAAATCAAGACTGGTACAAATTTCCTTAGCTTTTTGATTGCAACGATTGGCGGGAAAATTTCATTGGAATCAACCCAGTCCGGTGCAGATTAGTGAAGTGAAGCGGGATTCAACTGAAACACCAGTGTCAAAGTATCCTTCACCTTTGCCACCACTCCCCCCGCAACACTAGGAGGCGCAATCTTGAAGGCCGTAAAGGTGGTTTCCAGTGAGCCGGAAAGCAAATCTTGGGCCGTATCTTCCGATTTCTTCAATTGCACATCGACAGGGTAACTCTCTCCGGCAATCCTCAAGGTTCCCTGAAGCACAGACATCTTGCCAGCAAGGTACTCGGGCCATTGAGCTTCTGGTATCTCTTTCGAAAGAAACTCAAGATCCTTTTGTTTATCAGCTTTAAGCAACAAAAGGACCTCTTTGTCTCGATCAACTTCGCCGCTATCGAATTTATCAATAGGTACCTTAACAAGAACTTGTTTCAAGCCTGCTGCAGGAGAGCTGACCGTAAGAGTGATGCTGCAATTGATCCCAAATGGTTCTTCGCTTTTCACAAGAAACATGGTTTTTTTGGTTTTCCAGGCAACACAGTTTTGATTTTTAGGGAAACTGATATCAGCACCCCATGCTGTAGAAGTATTTGGGATCACAACCGAGCTTAAAGC
>JBGSTF010000253.1:0-2582 GCA_041736645.1 Oligoflexus sp.
CCCCCCGCTATTCAAGGAACTTGTCGATCTTCTCAAAACCTACTACTGGCGCGGCAATATTCGGCAGCTTTTCAAAGCACTAGAATCTTGGATACTTTCAGCTGAGTTCGATGAAATTCCACTTGCAGTCGAGAATTTTCCTGTATTCAAGGGGATGCTATCACCAGAACACAAAAAATCCGGAGCTCAGACAACACAGCATTCAGGTAGTGAAGCAGAATCCATGATAGTGAGATCTCTGAATGAGGATTTTGACCATGAACAAAGCGTGGACCTCTATGAAAAGACCTTCCTTGTAAGGGCATTAGCAAGAAGCGAATCCATATCATCCTGTTGCAAAGCAGTAAACATTTCAAGGTCCACATTGGATGGAAAACGCAGGAAGTTTGGGCTGAACTAGATTCCGAGGACACAGTTCACTTTACTAATTCCAGTTTGAGGGGCATTACTTTGAAAACATATTGGCTTCTAGCACTTACTTTACTGATTTTAGCAGCTCCGGCCAAAGCTAAAAATGCTGACAAAGAATTCCGAGCTGTACTTGAAAAAGAGTGGCAATACCAATTAGATGAGTACCCTGAATTAGCAACAAGAGTTGGAACTAAAGGTCATGACGACCGATGGACCGACATGTCGCCAACAGCAATAGCTCGGCGGAATGCACATGAAATCATCTTCCTACGTCAACTGAACGATTTCAGAGGAAAGAGACTTTCGGCTCGAGAGCAATTGTTTCTTGAAATTACAAGAGATAGCGCACAAAGATCAGTTGAACGCCAAAAATACAATGCCGAACTTCTGGCTATCGATCAGCTTGGTGGTCCTCAGAACTCCATCACCCGCCTTCTGTCTATTCAAGAGAAGGCCAGCCTTTCAGACTATAGCAGTTTGCTTTCTAGGCTTCATGGAATACCAGGCGTAATTGATCAAACCATCGACTTACTCACTACCGGCATGAAACAAGGAATCACTCCCCCTAAAGTCACACTCAGGGACGTCGACAAGCAGATCGAAGCTTTGATCTCCGGAGAGCCGCTCAAAAGCCCTCTCTTAGAAGCATTTCAAAAATTTCCTGATAATATTCCAATCAAGCGGCAACAAGAACTAGCTTCGGAAGCTTCAAATATATTCAAGACAGAAGTCAAACCAGCATTTGAAAAGCTGCGCTCATTTCTTCGTGACAGCTACTATCCCAAGGCCCGGGACTCTATTGGCCTATCTGAAATGCCCCAAGGTCGAGAGTGGTATTCCTATCTCATTAAGATGCATACCACCACTAACCTTACCGCCGATGAAGTTCACGATATTGGCTTGAAAGAAGTTCAGCGTATTAAACTCGAGATGGAAGGAATAATTAAGCAAGTCAACTTTAAGGGATCCTTCGCTGATTTTTTAATCTTCCTGCGCACCGACAAACAGTTCTATTTTGACGATGCCGAAAGCGTTATTGTAAAGTCCCGAGATATTGCGAAACAAATCGATCCACAATTGCCAAAACTTATAGGTAAACTCCCGCGACTCACCTACGGCGTATCGCCAGTTCCGAGTTACAGCGAAAAATCACAACCACTCGCCTACTATATGCCTGGGTCAGTCAAGGCCGGGCGCGCTGGCTATTTCTTCATGAATACTTTCGATTTGAAGTCCCAGCCCAAATGGGGAATGGAAGCTGTCATCCTTCATGAGTCCGTTCCTGGACATCATCTCCAGCTCAGCCTGGCACAGGAAATGGAAGATGTACCCGAATTGATAAAATTCAACAGGGTAACAGCCTTCATCGAAGGATGGGGACTTTACGCAGAGTCTCTCGGGGCAGACCTTGGCCTATACAAAGATCCATACTCGAAATTCGGCCAGCTAACATATGAAATGTGGCGAGCCGTCCGTCTTGTTGTCGACACAGGCATGCATTCTAAAGGTTGGAGCCGTGACCGAGCTATCGAATTCTTTCAACAAAATACAGGCAAGTCAGATCACGATATTGAGGCCGAAGTCGACAGATATACTGTGTGGCCGGGACAAGCATTGAGTTATAAGATCGGCGAACTCAAGATAAAAGAACTTCGAGCTAGAGCCGAGGCAAAATTGGGTGATAGATTCGACTTGAAAGTTTTCCATGACAATATTCTTGCAAACGGCAGTGTTCCACTCAGCGTCCTGGAGACACAAATCAATCATTGGATCGATAAATCTGCAAAGGAACCTATGTAAATGAACCGATATACTCCCAGCTTATCCTGAGTCACGGCTGCACGAGCTGATCATAACCCCCATAGGTAGTCTGCAAAAAGGTTGTCAACTGCGATCAGGAAAAATGAAGGGATCAGACCATGACCGATTCAAAAGTTCAAAATGACATCGCAATCTGGTTCGCGGCAACTCTGATCTGGTGGACGGCTTTTGTGGTGACGTCTCCCAATAGTGTTCTCAAGCTTCCTTCAATGATTGAAGCCAAAGAGTATGTACATTGTAAGCGATCAGTGAAGTGCACGGTCCAAAGGTTTGACATTACAGCTTTCCGTTTTCATCAGTTCGTGCGAATAGCCAATCGCAGCTTCCGCTCGGCTTGGCGACCACGTTTG
>JBGSTF010000264.1:0-33211 GCA_041736645.1 Oligoflexus sp.
TTTGGTTTTTGGCTTCGGACGCCAAAAGTGTGCTCTCGATAATGTGATCCAGAAATTGCTTTCTGATTTCAGGATTGCCTTTGACCATATCAGCCTGAGGGCCTAGTTGGGCAAGAGCTTCCTTGTACTGATCCTCGGACAGACCTTTACCGTTGATGGTGGCGACATCCTTGGCCATACCGATCGAGGACAAACCCCAAACGGCGAGGGTGAGAGTTTGCAGACTCTTTTTCATGCACTTTCCTTTCCTAATTATCGGAGTTCAGCCGAGAGATCCTCTTTCAGCTGGGTGAGAAGAGCTTCCACTTCTTTCTCGACATCTTTATCGGTCAGAGTCTTTTCGTCAGACTGGAAAACCAGACTGAAGGCCATACTCTTCTTCCCCTGGGGTATATTGGTGCCCTGGTAAACGTCAAACAGACGTTGATCACGCAGATACTTTCTACGCTTAAATCCTCTGAAACTCTTCATGAAATCGCTAAAGCTGACAGACTCTGGGACAACCAAAGCCAAATCTCGCGACACCGGCGGGAACTTGGTCGCTCCCGAAGCATAGCTCCGCTTGATCTGCCATTGTTCCAAAAGGACCTCAAGGTCAACTTCAAAAACGACAGGTGGAGATTGGTAGTCGAGGTCATAGGCTTTGGCCGTTCGTGGATGCAGCTGACCCAGATAGCCGAAGAATGCACCCTTTTCGGTCCAGATAGCCGCCGACGCACCTGGGTGCAGCCACGGGAAATCTTCAGCCCCGATTGCTTCAAAACGCAAGGACTGGACGCCATAGGCAGCAAACCATTGCATCAAAATCTGTTTACCGTGAAAAAAGTCCGCTTTGACCTCTGCTTGGTTCCAAGACTTCTCCGAAAATGGTTGGTCCAAGATACCTGCGACCATATTGCGTTCCAAAGGACGGTCGTCACTGCGCGCCTTTGCCGGGACGTGTCCGCCCTGCACACGAGTATGGGTCCAGGCAGCCGAAGCAGTGCCCACAAATTTCTGTGGCTCGTAAAAGGTTCGTGCGGCTTCAAACAAACGAACCCCTTGTTTGCCATGTCGGCGGTTTTCCAGCACACTGGCGATAAGACCAGGAAGGAGAGTCGTTCGCAGAAGGCCATGCTGCTCGACCAATGGGTTGGCCAGACGCACAGCGGCTGCTAAAGGATGCTGATCCTGAATGCCAAGATTCTGGAGATCGCCAGCATGCATGAAGGGGAAGGTAATCACTTCACTCAAACCTGCGTTGGCCAGACTGATTTTATTCTGATCGAGAAAATCAATCAGCGGATGTTCGGGTAAATGGCTGATTTCCATCAAAGGCAGCTTGAATGGAATTTTATCAAAACCATAAACACGAGCAACCTCTTCGATGAGGTCGATTTCCCGTTCGATATCATGTCGCCAGCTAGGAACTGTGAAGAGGAGACGCTCGTCTTTTTTGTCGGTGAGTTCGAATCCCAAAGATTCCAGAATCGCCACGATTTCTTCACGAGTGATACTGCTGAGGGCCGTGATCTGGCGCAGACGAGCGACGCGTAGAGCCACAGAGCTAGGAGCTTTGACTTGAGGATAGACATCCAAAGTTTGAGCGGCGATCTCTGGCAAAGGCAAATCCACACCCTGAGCTTTGAGATCTTCGCTCGCCTGGTAGATTAGTTCGGCGACGCGTCGCGCCACCCAAGGCATATTCTGGATATCAACGCCGCGTTCGAAACGATGGGAAGCTTCAGTATGCAGCGCAAAACGTTTCGCAGTTTTACGAATCAGCACAGGATTGAAATGGGCGACTTCGATTATAATATTCTGGGTGTCTGCTTTGACCTCAGAATTTTCTCCACCCATGATACCTGCCAAGCCCACAGCCTTTTGAGCATCGGCGATGACGATATCGGTGCTGACAAGTTTGCGCTTTTGCCCGTCCAAAGTGGTAAATTCTTCGCCCTCCTGGGCACGTCGAACTTTGATCAGTTTGCCTTGAACATCCCGCTCATCATAGGCGTGAATGGGCTGTCCTGCTTCGAGCATGGCATAGTTCGTCGCATCGACGATCAGATTGATCGGACGCATACCTGCAAGTTGCAAACGACGCTTCAGCCATGTGGGTGAAGGCAATGCCCTGACGCCTTTGACATAAAGCGCACAAAAACGCTGAGAGTCACCTTCGCTGTCCAGTTGGGCTGCGATATAATTGGAACTCTGGAGCGATTCCTGAGAGCGCTTGGGATTAGGAGCTGGTATTTTGAGCGGACGCTTCAGCCTTGCCGATAGATCGCGCGCCACACCGATAATACCAAGGCAATCACTGCGGTTGGGAGTCACGCTGATCTCAATGACAGTATCATTCAGTGCCAGATACTGACTGATCGATTGACCCAGGGGTGCTGCTGCAGGCAATTCCATGATGCCATCATGAGAATCCGAAAGTCCCAATTCCTGCTCGCTGCAGAGCATTCCAAAAGAACTCTCACCACGGATCTTGCTCTCTTTGATTTTGAAATCACCTGGTAGCTCGGCACCAATCCGAGCGACAACGACTTTAATTCCGTCGCGAGCGTTGGGTGCACCGCAGACGATTTTCAGTGGCTCAGCGCCTCCAACATTAACCTGACAGACGCGGAGTTTATCGGCGTTGGGGTGTTGTTCGGCTTTTATTATTTGGCCCACCACTACATCGCCCGTCAGCGGCGCGATTTTTTCCACCGCTTCCACTTCCAGACCGAGCTGGGTCAATTGTTCGGCTAAATATTCAGGGCTCAGATCATGAATGTCGACATAGTCTTGGAGCCAAAGCAATGAAATACGCATGATGTTAAATACTCCAGCTCAAGGATGGATCGGGAATTGACCGAGGAACGGCTGATTGCCTTCAAAAAGCTGGCGTAGATCCGACAGCCCATAGCGCAACATAGCAATTCGATCGATGCCGAAGCCAAAAGCAAACCCTGTGTAGGTTTCGCTGTCATAGCCAACAGCTTCGAACACGTTCGGATGAATCATGCCGAGTCCACCAATCTCAAGCCAACCCGTGTTCTTACAAATGCGACAGCCTTTACCTCGGCAACTCACGCACTGCAAATCGAACTCGGCACCCGGTTCCACGAATGGAAAAAAACTAGGCCGCAAACGTGTGGCAAGATCTTGACCAAATACAGCTTTGAGAAGCTGATCGATCACACCTTTCATATCGCCCATATCAATATTACGATCCACGACGAAACCTTCCACCTGATGAAACATCGGCGTGTGGGTGATGTCGCTGTCACAGCGATAGGTTCGGCCAGGAGCGACGATGCGAAGAGGCGGCTTTTCGTGCATCATGGCGTGAATTTGAATATTGGAGGTATGGGTCCGGAGAATCGTCTTCGCCCGATCACCAATGAAAAAGGTATCCTGCATGTCCCGAGCTGGGTGATCGTCTTTAAAGTTCAAGGCTCCGAAATTATAAAAATCCAAATCGATTTCGGGACCGTCATAGACCGTGAATCCCAGGCTGCGAAAGGCATCGAGTATAATGCGACGCATCAGGGTCACAGGGTGCAGAGAGCCCTTCTGCTGCAGAGCTTCGACCGGTAGAGTGACATCCAGCCTTTGCGCTGCCAGGGATTGATCGAGAGCTCCCTCTTCGGCCTTTGCGCGCAGAGACTCGAGCTTTTCATCGATGCCTTTGCGCAGCTCGTTGATAATTTTACCCGCGGCTGGTTTGTCTTCCTTGGAAATCTCTTTGAGAGTTTCCATCAGAGCTGTAACCAGACCTTTTCGGCCTAGATATTTGACCTTGAGGTCCTCTACAGCGCGCGCGCCCAGAATCCCCTGGCTACAGTCTTCGCCAAAGGTGCTTTTGATTTCATCAATGCGCTGAACGCATTCATCGAGTTTGGACATGCTTATTTTCCTGCTCCCTTGCCTTGATTGCCAGGAGTCCCATGAGAGAACTCTAAATAATACAAAAATAGCGGGTCAGCCCCGGATCTTTGGTCACAAGTGCGCATAATATGCAGCCATACTTATGAATAAACATCCCAGGCCACGCCCGCCGGATCTTTCGATGACAACAACGGTCTGCTATCAGATCGCCTTGAGAGCTTCACCCAATCGTTTGAGGCCTTCGCGAAGCTGTTCATCGGCGACAGCGTAGCTCAATCTCAGAAATCCTGGAGCGCCAAAGGCTTCACCAGGAACCATGGCGACGTGATGAGCTTCCAGCAATTTGGCGCTGAAAGCGAGGCTATTATCATTGGCGTAGAGAGGAGATTTTGCAAGGACTTTTCTAATGTCAATGAACACATAAAAAGCACCATTTGGCGGCATCATATCCACACCTGGCATCTCGCGCAGCAGCCGGACAGCCATATCGCGTCGGGCTTTGAGCGTACCCATTTTATCTTTCATCGCGTCGACACCCATACTGAGGGCCTTGATGGAAGCCTCTTCAATAAACGGTGGAAGACAGGTGGAAGACTGGGTTTGCAGAGTTCGAACCATCTCAGCGACTTTGGCTGGACCAGCCATATAGCCGACTCGCCATCCGGTCATAGCGTAGCCTTTAGACAGGCCGTTGACGAGGATATAGCGGTCTTTCAATTCCGGACAGAGCGTCACCAAGGAAATAGCCGGGAAGTCATAGGACATATATTCGTAAATTTCATCGGCGATGATCCACCAGGGCTTGTCGGCCAAGTATCGACCAAGCTGACGCAATTCAGCCTCAGGGATCACATAACCCGCTGGGTTGTTCGGCGAAGTCAGGACGATCGCTTTGGTCCTGGCTGTGACGTAAGGCTGAATCATTTCGGGAGTCAAACGAGGTCCATTGTGATCCTTCGGGTAGGGAATCACGACAGGTTTGCCGCCTGCAGCGACGACGTGTTCTGTGTAGCTGACCCAGTAGGGAGCCGGAATGAGGACCTCATCGCCCTCGTTGATCAAGGCCAAATTCAAGTGGAAAAGGATTTCCTTAGCGCCGATGCCGACTACAATTTGTCCTGGCTGGTAGCTGAGTTGGTTGTCTGTTTCGAGCTTTTGACAGATGGCTTTGCGAATGGGCAAACCACCTCCGGCGGCGCCGTATTTGGTCTTGCCTTGGTTGAGTGCTTCGATAGCCACATCAACGATCGGTTTTGGTGTCGCAAAGTCCGGTTCGCCAACCGAGAAATTGATCACTTTGTGACCCTGTTCAGCCAACTCTTTGGCCTTCATATTGAGGGCAACAGTTGGTGACGGTTGCAGCTGAGAGATTCTTTTGGAAAGAGACAGTTCCATGGTGAATACCCTGTGCGCGGAGAGGTTATCAGTTGTCCTTATTAAGCAGAGGAAACAAAGGTCTTACAAGTGCTTTCACGAGAAAACCCTTGGTAAGCATCATTTTGGAAAGGCTGGTCGGCAAATTGGGCTTTTTGGCTTGATAAGAGAGAGGAGGAATGCGCCGGAATTCGACGTATCTGATTTGCCAGGGAACCCACCATTCAATAGGTGGGTGCCTTACCACACGCTTCAGGCTTCCTCAATTACCTTTGAGGCATGCTCACCACGGGTGGACCCAGGCTCCCTGATATAAAAGCATCGGTTCACCTGCATCAACCAGTACGATACCGACACATTCCAGATAAATTCCTAACACAAGTTGTCAGAGCTGAGTACATTTTTTTTTGAAAGACATTTTTGGTTTTCAAAGCGAGGACTTGCAATCCAAGGCGAGAGGAATTGACTGCCGATGTTTATCGATCACTAGCTTCGATTGCTCATGATCCGTTCTGAAAAAAGCAACTTGACCCCGAGACGGCCTATCCTTGATCCTTAAGACATACACATTCATTCGGGAGAATTCGATGCAAACGGAAGCCGATGCGCTCAATCCTCGTTCCTTACAGATGTCGGTCCTGGTGACTCCGGATATGGCGAACTTCTCAGGTCATATGCATGGCGGGGAAATTTTAAAGAATCTCGATAAAGTGGCCTATACCTGTGCGATGCGCTATGCCGCGAGCTATGTTGTGACCCTTTCGGTTGACAAAGTTCTGTTCAAACAACCGATTCATATCGGTGAATTGGTGACCTTTCTTGCTCTGGTCAATTACACAGGTAAAACATCGATGGAAATCGGCATCAAGGTGATTGCGGAAGATCTTGTTAAGAAAAGCCTGCGGCATACCAATAGCTGCTATTTTACTATGGTGGCCCTGGATGAAAAGGGTGCTCCAAAATCAATACCGCCCTTTGTTCCGCAAACACCAGAAGAAAAGGCCCGCTTTCAACGGGCCAAGAATCGAAAGGACGAAAGTTTGAAGGGGGCTTTGTAAATAATGGCAAAAAGAAGATCATCGTGCTGTCGTTTTTTGATTATTATGTTCGTGCTCTGTGGCTTGAGTGCTCGGGAAGCGCAAGCCTATGAATGGGGCCTAGGCCTAGGACGCTTGCATGGATGCCTCGGGCGTTTGACTGATCAAGAAGCCGTTTGTGCCATGGGACCTGCGGTCAGTACGAGTCTCGGATTTAATCTTTGGGGCAAAGACTATCGGACCAAAGATCACGAAGCTTCGTCTGTATTACCAAGTTCTTCCACGAATTTTTATTTTGGTGGAAATATTCGGGTGGATCGCTGGGAAGAGCTGGTGCTCGTCATAGCGCTGGCGCTCTTCATGACCTCGGTCGGCTATGCACTCCTCTATCCCTTCTCTTCCAGGGCCGACATTGGTTTGATAGGACGAAGTGGTTGGCAGCAATCGTCGGGAGCAGATCTTTCTCTTTGGCGCAATGAAGCGGGTGTTTACTTTCGAGCTTATCTCTCTCAGCACTTCCCTCTCTACATCTATGCAAATGGTTTGATCTCTCAGCAGAACATCAAAAGTGAAGGGCTGGATGAATCCCACCAAGTGTTTGTGAAGGGATTGGGCTTGGGTCTTATGAGCCCCGAAGGAGCAGGCCCCTACCTGCATGGAGTTTGGGAGCGCAGCACTTTGCTCGATCCTGGACCGCAAGATCTTCTGAAGGATACGGGAGAGATTAAGATCATCAAGAATTCAATTTCAGAAATTCTGGATGGTTCCTATGTTGAGTTGGGCTATCTTTGGTATCTCTGAATCCGCACCGATCTTCAAACGTAGTTCGGTCTAATGCTTCAACTCCGGCGGCAAACTTGAGAGATCAACAAAAATCTTGAGGCTCTTACCCTGTATCGTGTAATCGCTATCTTCGTAGGATAGTGACAATTCACAGTCCCTTTGGTACTGAGAATCAAGGGCAATACGCCCATTTAATGGCTTTCCTGGGATGCCATAGACTTCGCCATCGGTCAGACGACCTTTTTTAGGTAGCTTTTTGTACTTTGGTTTGCCAATGCGAATGCTGGCCTTGATGCCGATCTTGGTGCCTTCTCGGCTGGAAGGACTGAGGTTCACGAGCACGGCATGGCTGAAGCGAATCTCAATTTCGTCAGGGCTTACAATAACTTCAGAAATTTCTGAGCCCTGGAAATCCATTTCCATTTTCATGCATGCTCCCAAATTTTCGTTCTTATCATTTAAAAATACACCTCTTAACCCTCTGAGAGCCATTAAAAATTTGCTCGCCTCTGATCAGGTGGAAACTGTTGAGTCGCTGAGCGACTTTTCGGAAAGCTCCCTCACTAAGTTTGTCGAATGAAACTTTTTGCATAAATCTGAACTTGACGATGGAACAGTCAAAACTCGATCTGGCTATTCAGCCAGCTTTCGTCATTTGGAAGGGAGTCTTTTCACACGAACGTGCATTGCTAAGAATTATTGAATCTTCAAACTCTGATATCTTTGGCTGGATTGTCACCAAGGATCTCGATCCATCGCTGCTTTGGCGACTTTAACACTTGGTTAAAAACCATCACTCAGCAGTTTTTCTTGACTCTCTCGACGGTTTGGTAGAGTTTGGCAGCAGACCCATCCTAAAGCCACTCTATCGAGAACCAAGCTGATCACGAAGCTGTTCGCGATAATTGATTGAGCCTCTTTGGAGGTATTCGTATATGGATACGGTTCTAGGCCATTTTCAAGTGATTTTCGCCTCTTTCTCTAGCCTTGTCTGTATATTCGTATTCTCTTATTTGATGCGTAAATGTGATGTCAGGCCATTGTCTGTTGAAAAAGGACATAAATACTGTATAGGACCCGGGACTCAATCGTTGAGCAGTCGGATGAAACTGGTACCTTTGTCGCTGAAACATTGGGACCTTCTCGCCTCTCTCGGCCTTCTGCTGCTTTTAATACTAAGCAGTCAAATACTGTCGTTTATGCTGCTGAATTCTGTTCTTCTGGGATTTATGAATGTCTGTCCGTTGATCATGCTGGTGAGTTTGCGAAAAATGCCTCGAGAAGAAAGAAGCTTGGATGATACTCTCGAGCTATGGATGTCTTTTGCGCCACCTTTGCTCTGTACTTACTCTTTTTATTCAACCAATATCTTGTTCAATTCTTTGAATTTGCCAGCCGTGGGCCATTCAGTGGGTCAGAAACTTCTCTATCTTAAGGACCTTCTCTACCAGCCCAGCGATAAGACGACGATTCCAATTATCATATGTTGTTTTACTGCCTTAGCTCTGATCTATGCTTCCCTTGCTCTTTTTATCTTCCATTGCACTCTGAAAACTCAGAATTTAGCGCTCTGGGATCAATCCGATTCTTGGGCTTTAAACCTTTGGCGATCAATGTCTGACGCTTCACTCCCGCGAGCTCTATTGACGTCTATGACTCTGGCGCTCACTTCGCTCCTCTTTTCGACAGGGGCGATCATCTATCGATGGCCATTGATAATCGAGTCTCTCGTTCGTTGAAATGCTTCGGTGTTGAATTTCAGGAGGCCTTAGGCAGCCACATCCTTCGCGACCGGCCAAGTGATTTTTAGCATGGCTCCAGGTCCTTCATCATTATCAAGAAGTTGAACGCGACCCTGCAATTTACCTGCTGCATTGCGGATGGCCGACATGCCAACGCCCCGACCGCTTGTCATTGTCAGACTTTCAGCGGTGGTGACGCCTTCCAAGAACAGAAAATCACTCCAAATTTGATCTTCGGCTGGACTCCATCCACGCTTTTGAGCCTGTTGATGAATTTTTTGATGGTCTACGCCATTACCATTGTCCCGCAGGATGAGAATTCGATGGTCCCCCCGTTGAAAGACCGACACTGCGAAGCGGGCGTCATCCACGTTACGGCCCTGTCTTTTAGGGAGAATAAATCCATGATCAGCAGCGTTGGTCAGAGCGTGCAGAACAACCTCGGCTAAAGGTTGCAATTCCGCACGAGTCAGAGATATAGACTCATCCACCATGAGATTACCCAAGCTAAGATCTGCTGCCGCCAATTGTCTTTCCAAGGCTGGTTTATGATGGGCTACCAAATCAAAAAGACTGCGAACATCCATATCGGAGATATCACCCAAAACATGCTGCATCGCTGAATTGTAGATTTGAGCTAAATCAATGAGTTCATCCACCAGGACTTTCAACTCGATGGTGCTGTGGCTTCTCAGTTCATCTTCAACCCAATGCGCCTGATTCTGTAGATCCAAAAGTCCAAGGGTCCGTGCTGTACCTTTGATGCTATGAGCTATATGCATAGCGTTAGTGGTGTCGTTTGACTGTAGGGCTGAAAAGGATAGCAGTTGAATCATGCGCGGCAGTTCCCCAAGAAATTTAGTGACGGCCCTGGGATGGCAGCTTAAAATTTCTCGAGCATACTCAAGCATACAATCCGCTTGTTCACGAGCTTTCTTAGATGTGCGCTCCAAGGCATTGATCGCTGTGATGTCCCGTAGGACAAGCAGTATGGAATGGATAACATCACCCTCAAACAGGGCCTGCCAGTAGAAGGCAACTTCGCGATCATCGATCTGGGCCTCACTGGGAAGGTTGGGCTGATTTAATTCCCAAGCCAATGAACCTTCGCCCAGGATCGCTCCTAGGCATTGAATCGTTATAGATTGCGAATCCTCGCTCAGGTTGCTGAGTGATAGAAGGCTTTTCAGATTTTTGTCACGCAAGTCATGGCCACCAGTAATTTGAGTCAAATGCTTTGAATCTTCGGGTTCCATGAGGAGGCTAGGCCGAATAAGGATCAAGCCCTCTTCAATGTTATCCATAATGTATTGCAATCGAGCTCTTTCAGTGCTCATCTCTGTAGCGTGTTTTCGGGAGTTTTTCCAAGATCGAATAGCTAGAAAAAGGGCAAGACCACAGACTCCCGCAACCGCCAGCAGAGCATAGGTTAGATCTTGATAGAGAGACAGGTTTTTAAGCTTCAAGTCCTTAAGGCGACTCTCGGCCTTCTCTTGTTGCAGTTCTGCTTCTGATGCCGCTGAGGCCATGGAATCTTGGAAGTCTGGCTTCAGATGTTCAGAGAAAAACTTATAGAATATTCGCCACATCTGATTTTCTTCACGAGGATCCAGCGAAAGTTTGGAGATTGTTTCCGTAAGGTCCAAAAGGACATCGGCCTGTGGGGCTTTAAGCGTGAGACAAGACTGAAGGGAAATTGGATCCCCCATAATGCGTCGACTGAGATCCATATAGCAGGTAAGGAATGCCAGACGTTCTGGATCAGCATAACCTTGCAGGTCGACAGATTTCAAAGTTGCCCGTGCTGCTTCAGGCTGCTTGCTTTTAGCAAAGGCATAGGCCTTGAATACTTTAATGTCGGCCTTGAGATCTGCGTAGCCTTCCGCAGTATCAAGATCAGACAAAGCCTGCTCGTATTCTTCGAACATAAAGAGGTGGCTGATGGCCTTATTGTAACTCACCCATTTGATTTGCCCTAAAATATAGGGTGTGGGCTCTTGTTTTGTGTACCAGCTGCGCACTTCTGCGTAGTATTTAGGAGCTAACTTTTGCAAGGATTGGCTTAGAAGAGGATTGGCATAAGCGGCAGCGAGATTTAACTTGGATTCAGCTATATCCTCTGCGGCGTCAGAAGGCAGCGCTTCGAAAACTTTTTTATACATCCGAATCGATTCATGGGCATGACCTTGATTACCGAGAAGAGAGCCGGCGGCTCGAAAGATGCCAACGGCAACCAATCGATTGGGATACTTTTTCAAAGCTTCATCGCCCAATGCTTCAATGCGTTTTGTGCTTTCCAGAATGGGAAGATCGGCACCGAGCGTGCAGTTGGCTGCATATTCATAGTGATCGGGCTTAGGAGGGTATTCCTGACAAAGAGATTGCACCCGAGCATGTTTCAAAGTGTCGATGAGATAATTGGTATAGTATGCGGCTGCAAGATAGCGGTTTTCCTCTGTTTGCAGACGGTCCTCAAGGACCCATAGAAATTGCATCTCTTCGGTGACAGTCGATCCCAAGGGACTGCCCACATCCATCCACAGAAATCTTTGAATAGCTGAGACTGTATAGTCAGAATATAAGGGCTCGCTTGCGGGTTTAGCATTGCTGGTCTTTTCCTCACCTAGCGATTCCGCAGGATCTGCATCGGCCTTAAGGTCATGTCCCAAGCAAAGCGTAAGAAGGAGTAGAGCGTAGCAAGCCCTTAGGCTCGCTGAGCTTGAAAAAAAGCTGATGTTTTTGATCAAGTTCCGCTGCATAGCTCGAGCAACTCCAGTGAGTTATGCATCGGTACAAGACATAAATATCTAAGAAGCTTTCTTAATGTGGCTTATAGTTCAAGGTAACTGGCTGATGTGTTTTTGAAATTTATTGGAACTCTAAAAGAGGCAGGGCAAAGGGGCAGCGTGAGCGGTGGATTGGAGTGCGCCGGAGAATTAATACCTTTTTGAATGTATCGATGGGCTTCTTCGACTGCGTTCAATTTCGAAGGAACAGGCCAGAGTCCCGACCTTGAAGCAAAAAAAAAGAATGATGGCAAAATGGAAGTGCCATCATTCTAGCCAGTCAATGATTAGTAGATCTTACGAGCGCGTGGGTGTGCAAAATGCAGGCGATGATCACAGCTGTCGGACACGATTGTTTCCTCGACATCGATCGAACCAATTTTTTGCCAAGCTTTGTCACCGAAGCGACTGCCCTTGCTGGCAACTGAGATATCGAAGCGCAAACCCTCTGGGTAGTTGCTCAGATTAAGCTCGTCGCGGAAATCATTTTCGTCGATGCGGGGCATATCAGTGGCTGCTTCGATCTTGAGCCAAGTCGGGGTGCTTGCTTGTTGGCCAGGGGCCAGACCTAGTTCGCTCACAGGATAAAGTTCTCGGATCAGAGCCGTTTGAAGATTGCTGCCTTCGGCCAAAGGAAAATCACGGACCACGACCAGCCCTTCCAAACCTTTGAAAAAAGCTGTCAGAGTTGGTGATATCTTAATGATATCATTGGTATTAACTGAGTCTAGGAAATGTTTTTTGCGGGTTCCGCCTAAATCTTCGATGGTAAAGAAGTTGGCTGTTTTGAGCGGCTGCTTGTGAAATTCGTCTTCGGTCAGAAAGATCTTTCCTGCAAAACCAAAGGCGCGGTTCTCATTTGCTTTGGTGTTGCTGAGCGCGGTGGAAGCGCGGCCGATGATCAGTGCTTTGGTACCGCTGCTGAAGGCTCCGGTGTAAGGTGTTTGAGCGGTGATGTTCCAGGTACCCTTGAGGCAAATACCGTTTGGGTGGACCAGCTTGTCAAAGTGCGGCAAGACATCACTTTGTTCGGACAAAGTACGTTTGGAATTCTCCAGCATCAGATCTTTCAGGCCGTTGAAGAAGTTTGAAACCTTGACTTCATACTGGGGCAGGCTTGCGTAGGGGTCTGATTTCACTTGGTCCCAGACTTCGCTGAACAATGAGCCTTCATAAGTCTGGGGCGCTTCTGCTTGAGAAACTGTTGAAAGGGCGAGACCTAGGGAGAGCGCTGCATAACGATAAATGGCCGTTTGCTTCTTCATGTATTGTCCTTTGCCTTAGTGAATAGACTGAAGTTGTCAGTCCTGCTTTTATATGCCTCTCCAGCTTCAATGTCAGCATAAATTGTGAACAATATGATTTTCCAATTGTTAATTTTTTGAGCGGACCCCGAGTTTGAGGATGTGATTATGCCGCTGCCTCGAGATATTGCGCATGCCACTTTGGAGCGCATGAGCAGCCGACCGTGATACAAGAGAAGAGAAGTCTGAGGCTTAGCTTCGCTCGTAGCATGGTCGGTTGTCAGCTTGAGAGGATTCTATTAAAGACACTCGAAAGGCGCATTTTTGGGATGAGTCCACCATCCGAACAGTCCTGCTCTGAAACGCGAAAGGCTGCCGTGACTGTATTCAACCTGTCCAGATCTCTCTTCGCCGAATGGTTTGCAATTCTGTGAATTTTTTCAAATGGAAATTTATCAACCTCGGTGCTTTGAGGGAGAGAGAGCTAGCAAAGGCTGAAGGCGATTGCATAACATCAGGAAAGAGCGTTGAATTTTGCAGAAAGGCTTATGGCCTTGATAAACACTAAACTTAGCTATGTATTGCTAGAGAGAATCGGACTCATTTCTCTTAATTCAATGACTCGCAGATGGATGCCTTATCGGTGTCCATTCAAGTTTCTCTTAATCCACACTGCGGCTCAAGGATTGAGCGCCTTCGATCATCGCCTCGACAACCTTTCAGAACAGTAAAATCCGATTTTTGCCAACGAGCCACATTTTTCCGTCGGCATGAGTGACTTCAGGAGACTCGTCCGTAGTCAAACCCAGCGCTTGTCGTCGTTGCAAATTCCCAGCTGTATCGGTGACCAGCATCGATAGGCCATCAAAAGAATTGGTCAAGATGATTGCACTCTTGCTGCGAGCAAGCCCTCCAATGGCTTCACCATCAAAAGATAGAATGCTGTTGTTCGAGCGAGATTTAATGGCAGATTGTGTCAATATCTGTCCATTCAGGAGTAGACCGACAATTTGATCGGTTTCATCGCCTCGCTTAGTAAAGCTGATTTCGCCGGGCTTCACTGTAAAGAAGCCGCCGCGACCGCCGACAAACGTTTCTCCGGCAGCTGAAGTGAAAGGTTTCGTTAAGCTATCTTGATCTTCAAGCTCAGGAGTCGCGTTGATATTAAGCGTCTGAGGCATGCCATTCAAATCAATCACGTTGCGAATGAATTCGGCGATTTTTGACGTCGTGAATACTGTGAGAGTCCTGAATCCATTGAAGACTGAAATGAGGCTGCTATCTGTGACAACAACTGAGTCATCAGTCAAGCGACCAAACTTACTTCTAGCGCTATATTTGCCCAAACTTGGGACAGGTGTAAGGCTCATATCCTCGTTAATCTGCATGAATCCGTCATCTGTTCCCACAATGAACCCGTGATTCTTGTCACCAGGGAACAGAGCAGCAGGATCGCTAGCCGACAGAATATCAGTTGTTTTCAACCCCGTGTTATCGAGTAAAAGAACCCGGCGACTTGCGTCTGCGCCGATGCAAGAGACAGCAAGAGCTGCGGCGTTCGTCGACAGTCGCTCACATGACTCAGCGTTCGGACTGTCAAAAAAAACTTCACTGAAGCTTGAATGATCGATGAAGTTGAATAGGATTTTGCGATCGAAGATTCCTGTCAGGTTTGTTCCTGTTTTAATAAGCCCTGAAAACGGCGAATCCATGGGCAGAGAAGTCTGACTACTCATGCTATTCCAGGCCTTGCCGTCAAATACCTCCAGACCTTTAGAGTCAGAAATCAGCCACAGACGCTGCTGGTTGTCTATAAATGCATCTCGAATGGTCAAGTAAAGGGTCGGAGCGGGCACCGAGGTTTTGCGGCCTGAAGGCGTTTCAATTTCGATGGAGTTAATACCCACGCTCACGAGGCCATTGGGGCTCGCGAAGATCCCCCATTTATCGCTCGTGGTCCACTTAGGTGATACCTGCGACAAGTCAATTTCCTCAACTTCGCCGAGTTGGCCACAAAATAGCCTGTGTGTCCCGAAGATAGAGCACTTGTTTGCAAATACGCGCTCTGGAGCTGGGCCGATCTCTTTGATTTGGCTAGCCTCCAACTTAAAAATCTTGTCAGCCTTCGTGGCGAGGTATACCGCTTCACCGATCGCAATCGCGGACTCATAGCCTGTCAGCTCGTCAATAGCAGTCGCTCCTAAATCGCTGACTTGATAAAAATGCCCATCTTGGGTCGTCGCAATTATGAGTCCATCCAATGCGGTTAACAGTTTGAAATTGCCGCGGTCGAGCTTGAGGTGCTCAGTCCATTCCTCGCCTGCATTGCTGGATGAGAGGATACTTCTCTTTTGGGCATCCAGGGTGATGAGAAGACCGCTATTCAGGACCAGAATCCCTGTATCGACGCTGATACCCTTTTGGGTTTGATTTTTATGAGTAAAAAAGGATTCCGCATCAATAGTAGAAACTATTGACGAAGCTGTGATTAGGCCTGCCGAATCTCTGACCTTAAATGATAGTTTGATCGCTTTTCCGTACCATTCTCGAGTCGGGGTCACTAGCTTTGCACGCAGCATACTGCCATTTATTGCGAACGCGGTGCTACATGATTTGAACTGATTTACGTTTAATGTAATCATGCTGTCTGGATTGCTACCGACTTGAACGGTTCGGATATCAGACTGAATCTTTCCGCCAATTCCATCCACAACAGAGAAGGCACATTCAAGGCTGTTCAGCAGAACTTTTGGACTCGAAAGATTATCGCTCATGCTCAAATCAAGGTCAATTGAGCCATCAATCGGCCGACTTATAAGACCTGATAAGATGCTCGAGTTGTTGACGGAAAATTTTGCGCCAAGGGTTGGAGGTGTTTTGTCTACATTGATAGACAAACGGAATGTCCCTTCAAGTCCATTCTTCTTGAAATAATTGCCCTTCAACGTGAACTCGCCTTCGTCGTCAAAAGTGAAAATGGAGTCTTTGATTTGACGACAGGGTAGCAAGAGTGAAGTACATAAAGACAATTCGTATTCACTGGAGCTAGTTTTTATTTCTATTTTTTTACCTGCGGCGACAACGAAGGGCTTCTCGAGTGATACCTGACCTTCATCCGTTGCCAGAATAAATGAAGGCTCTTTGCTATCTATCTCCACCTGGCAATTGTCAATTTTCCGGGTCTGGGTTTGGCCTTGGCCGTCAGTATATTCGACGGCAATTGAGTAGACTTCATCAGCCACGGGTGTCGTTACAGGGCGCAGTGCTAGGTTTTTACCGTCCAACGAATAGTTCATAAAGCGGATTTCACTTTTTGGATTATTTAGGACGACTGAGCTAACCTTGAAAAGTCCCAAGCCTTGCATTTCGATGTTTTTTGCGAGTGATTCAGCCGCGTTTGAAGCGGTCGATATAAAAGCGCTGCATTGGAATTCCACAAAGGAATCTCTATAAAGATCAGGAGAGAATTCCAGACGATTGACCGATGAGTGATCCAGGTTATCGATGTCTGCAGCTAGCTTTGAGGTGACATTGACCAATCGAAATGGGAACTTTATTTGCTTGATGGATTTAGTAGGGATCGCAAGGCATCCCTTCGTTGTCACCTGAAGGTCAGCTTTCCTCAACGTAAACGACACGACCCGAAGGCTCGCTTCAGCCTCGACTTGATCGCGGAAGACGGGGATGGCTCCAGGAGCTGTGCCTTTTATGAATGTGAAATCAGAAGGTTGAAATCGATCTAGCTCGCCACACTCGAGCCGTACAACTTCTAGTCGGTTTATCAGTCTATGACAACCACATGTAACCAGCTGTAATGTAAGAAATAACAAAATTAGTCTAGTCATATTGACGCCCTCTGAACTGCTTTTACCACTTGAAGCTAGATGTGTCAATATGTACAAACATCCGCGATGTCTGCACGGTACGTAGTCATTTTGGTTGGTATAAGTTTTGCTTAATCTGATTCGTAGTCGGTCGTGGTTTTACCTGAGAGGAAGTGAAGTATGAAAAAGGTAGCTGTTCTTGTAGCTGTAGTCGGATCGATTGCCACCGGTTGTGTAACTCCCAGCGCCCAGCAGAATAGCCTTGCTGGCTCATGGCACCTGCAACATGTGAGCTGCAGCGACAAACAATTAGAATCAACAATGAACGCCGCAATAAAAAGCCAAAAATTAGCGATGACCTATCGCTTTGACGGCGATAGATTTTCTGAGGCAGTAGAAGAGACAAGCCTTGATATAGGCCGTAAAGTCGCCCAGGAATCGGTTGGGACATTTAAAGATGCAGGCATGAATATTCTGCTCATCCGTGATAAAACTGACATCAAAGAAAACGGCAAAACCGCCACGATCGCTTGGAAAGCAGAAGACTCCAAAAAAACAACAACCCTGGCTAAAGCGTTGGGGGAGAATAGTTTGAGCCTGTCTTTCGTTACCGCTTGTTCCGAGGATGTAACTGGGATGGGTAGCCTCCATTTCGTTAGACAGTAAGAATTTCCTTAGTTTAGTAGATAGAATCTGCTGAAAAAGACGTATTGTTGAGTCAGACGGTCATCCATCGCACTATCAGCTATCTCAGAATCTGCTGGAAAAGCCCGGATAGCCATGAACAAAAATTTCAGAAGAGGGCAAGAACCAAAATGGTCCTAGCCCTCTCTCAACTTTTTCACAGTTTCCTATTGGAACATTCTCATTGGAGGCGGGAGATGACTGGACAGTTGATAATGATGCCACTTCGCTTAATTGCGCCGCCACCAAAACCTTCCAGTACTCCTTTTTTCTCGAGTCCATACATGTGGAGAAGGTCGATGATTCGTGTCCGATAGCCTTTTGTGATCGCTTCTTGGCTCCACTGTACCAACTGAGCGTCCCACAGAGGACTGTAGTCAAGATTGATAGTCGGAATACCTCCAAAAATATTCAAAGGGTAGCTGCCGTCGATCATGGCACTCTGAATACCTTGACGGAAAGGATTGTCCTTGCCCGTAGGACCATTGATAAAGATGGCGAGTCGTTCATTGCCCTGACCCGTGAAGTGATCGGGTATGTCCTGATTCGCGTCATCGAGAGCAGGGGTCAGAGTCGATTCTTCTAGTGTTGCGGCTACAGGATTATTGGAGTCAGTTGATACATAGAAAACGGGCTTAGAAAAGGAATAGCCAGCTGTCATTTTTAAAGTGACTAGATTTCGATCGAGGTCGATGGAGACAATTTTATCATGGACTTTTGAGTAGTCGATATTGCCGGATTGACCCATTTTTTGTAATTCATCGGCGGTAATATTACCAGCCAGAACTGGAGCATTGTAGTAAACACCATTCACACGAACGATTGGAGAATAATCGTTGTCCGCTGTCGATCCTGGTGTTGCTACTTTAGGTGGAAAATAATTGGGCGCATCACCCGGAACTATATTACGTACCGGAGCAAAATCGACTTCGCCTTTTGCAAAAACAAATGTTCCATCATTCGCTATATTTGCTGACCGTACTGCGCGTCCATGGTCTGCAAAACCCAATTTAGCAGAAAAGCCAAGTCCTTGATGATCAGCTAGTTCTCGACTATTCGTGTCGGTTAGAATGTACCATTGGTTTTCACCAGATGCCAGGTGGCCTTGATACAATCTGAAGGTAACCGTTCCTTCATCTTCGTGGACCCGAGCAGACCGGATGAATTGAACGGGCCCTATCAGCTCAGGCTTCACCTGTGAGGGCGAAGGAGTATTGTAGACGATTGGAATGTCATTTCTAATGAATAGAGGCGCGGTTCGCCCTTCATCATCTATTCCTCCCAAATTTACTTGAGAATTATTTTCGTCCCGAGTTTTGTCGTCGAGAGCGGCATCGTTCATGTAGGTGATATAGGGTATAACAGTTTCACCCTTTTGGGCATTAGCACGGGTGCATGCACCCACCAAAGCAGCAGCACTGAGAGAACCACAGACTAGGGCAATCGATTTCTTTTTCATAGTTTCTCCTAAGAAACTTTTTAAAGGATGGTCATTCAATTTGATACGAATGGTCTTCACATTGTATGGGAGTGTGAGCGTTCGCGAATGTTACAGCGGATAAGAAATTATTTTTGTGTAACGGTAACGCGCGAGCTTGCAGGCAGAAAATCCAGGCCCGAATCGATGACGCTTTGTAGAAAGGCTCGATCTCGATGAACTTTAAAAAGAACATTGAGTCCTTGTGTTAAAGCAATGAGAAGACCGGCCTTAGCATGAATGTCTGACTTCGCTTCAATCTCTCCTAAGGCCTGACAACGTGTAAGGGTTTCCACCCAAAATGCTTCCCAAGTCTGGATTCCAGATTCTAATTGGCTGGATATTTCTTGATCGAAAAGTCCGAGTTCTATGGCAGAATTGGTATTCAAACAGCCTGGGTAGACGAGGGTGGAAAGCGAGTGTTCGAGGATATCTTGAAAAAAAAGTCTGACACCATTGGAAGGGGAAGATGCACCCTGAACGAGCGTTCGACGTCTTTCTACGACAGAGTTCTTATAGGCAGCAACGACTTCCAAAAAAAGCCTTCGTTTGTCTTTGAAAAGATAGTAAAAACTGCCTCGCTGAAGACCCATTGCGGCTTGCAATTGGTCGACAGAGGTTGCGTGATAGCCTTGCGACCAGAATAAAAGCATAGCCGCTTGAAGTGCCTGATGACGGGGAACTTTTAACGCACGTGACATCGCTTATGACTTTTTCGGTTGTTCAGGCTTTCCGTGACGAAGCAGAAGTGCCTTATTGAGCTTGTCTAGGGTCGGTTTATCATCTCTCTGTATCGAAGAGCTTCGCACTGCGTTTCCCAATGCCTGACTGATGAGAACGTAATTCTTGCAGGCCTGGCATAAACTCAGATGCACCTGGAGTCGTAGTCGTTCCGAAAGAGTCTCCGGCTGCTGCCTCAGATCGTAGCTTTCGGTGACCGCTTGGCAATGCATGGCAAAACTCATGCGCCTGGGCGAGTTATTTTTGTAGTATAGATCATGCCAGTATCTTCGAAATATTTTAGTTACTTTCATGTTCTCTTCTCAGTAGGCAAGCTTGCCAGTTAAACAGGACCGTAGCTTGTCTTTCGCGCGAAAAATAAGGACTCTAAGATGAGAGACCGAAATACCCAAAAGATTACTTGCGGCGCTGGCTTCTTCTTTATTGACTTCGATGAGTATGAAAGCGGATTTTTGTGCTTCGGTCAGGCCTTCCATACATTCCTGTATCTGCTGGCCTATTTCTTTGCTTTCCATAAGCTTATGAGGATCCGCTGGTTCTTGCGCCCACCAGCCTTCTGGCGTAAAGCTACGGTTAAATATTTTTTCGGAGTCATCTTCCAAATCAGTTCGTGCAGAACTGCGGCGAAACTCCCGAATTTTGTTGATGAGAATACCCAATGCAAAGGTTTTGAGCTGTGACCGGCCCTCAAATTTATGCAGATTTTGAAAAAAGGTTTCCCAGGTTTCATGAATCAGATCCTCGGCTTTTTCACCAAAGATTCCGTGGCAAGACAGCATTTTGACAAGCGCAGGGTTCAAGGCCTCGAATAGAGCCTTGAGTGCGGGCTTATCGCGACAGCGAATAGCGTCTAAAAAGACCGAGTCTTGATGTGACGGATACAAATTTAATTTTTTATGCAACGCGCCCGATAAGTTTGCCAATGAGTTGATACTCCATTCATCTCTGAAGTTCGCAAGTAGAGGAATTCGCTTACGACGGTTCTTTCTAGATGAATTGTACTGAATAGTCAAATAAAGTTGCGGCGTGTGGAGTATCGGCGGGAATGTTTTAAAAAATATAATAATATCATATGCATGTGGGCCGTTGGGCCGGATTCATTCCGACGTTTAGGCCCGCAAAACCATGTGTCATTGGCATATAAAAAGTCACTGCGAGATCGGACAAAGTCTACGAGTCCGAACAAGAGTTGTGCTCTTGTCTGAGCAAAAGTTACTGCACAACTTTCGTCAGTTTCGAAACGGTTGACCAGTTTTCATCGGCTTTAGTGATAAATCCTGGAACATCTTTGTGCCATTTTTCCGCGATGTCTTTATCGTAGTTGAGATATAGCTTATTATTCACGATCGCAAAAGCTTCAGGTTCTATTTTCGCTTTTGCTCCCTTTGCGACACCATAGGCGCAAAAGCCGTTGTACTGAGGTGCAAATTTTTCTGAGTTCTTAGCAAACTCGTCTCGATTTTCTGGGCTTGCAAAACGGAATGTTGATCCTTTGTAGACATGAGTTATAGCCGGATTGCCAGCATGGGCTTTGCCTTCCTTAAAGTAGGCGACCGGGTCGTAACCTTGGATAGCGGCACCGTCTTTTTCGAAGTATTCGCCTGCAAAGACTTGGCTTGTGGATAAAAATGCTAGTAAGCTTGCGAGTCGGAAAAGTTTTCTCATCTTCATAATCAGATTCCTCAATTGATGTGGGCTTTAATCTTGGCTGAAACAACCGTCGACTTCCCATATGAGAGACGGGAAAGTGGTTTTTGTTACAGCTTCAATGAATTTTTTGGGGCTAGTTTCTGATCAATCGCATCGATTGCATTCAATATCAAATCTGGACGCTTCCATGGGATGAAGTGATTAAGTCCTTCAACTCGTGTAACACTCACGACCGAATGCGAATCTAATCGCGACAACAAATAGTCGACATTGGCAGGGGATACGAGATCATCCTCTTCGCCATGTATGATAGCAATGGGAATCTGAAGTTTTTGCCAACCCTCTTCTATTCGCTCAAGTTCAGGTTTGAGGGCGAGTATTTCTTTATTACAGGTGGCCAGATCTTGGGGTAAAATCCAAGAAAATGGTGGGTATAAAGCAGGCATTTGAAACCACTTGGTTCGTTCCAGGTTTGGCGCAACAGAACTTGCGACGAGTATGAGTCCGCCAACTTTCCTTGGGAATTCCATGGCAAGAGCGCTTGCAACAGGGCCACCCATTGAATGTCCAATAACGAGTGCCGAAAGCCCGCTCTTGTTTTGCTGAAGAATTTCCATAATGTCCTCGGCCTGTCGGGCGAGAGATTCTTCTGGGACACCTGCTCCTGAGCCACCATACCCGGGACGGTCAACTGCGAAAATTTGAAATCTTCGCGTTAAATTCGCATTTCTGAGAAAATGGGCCCAGGCTTTCCACGAACCTGGGGAGCCATGGATAAACAAGAGAGGTCTCAGGTGGTCGTCTCCCGCTAGAGCTCCATGAACGACGCGATGGCGCCCTTGGATAGTAAAAAAATTTGAAGACTTGGTCTGCTCAAATGCAGCGATATCGCCCTCAATAGGTGCCATCGGATTTGAGCATCCTCCGGTCATCAAGGCAAGCATAAGAAACATTTTTTTCATGTTACTTCCAGCGCCCAACTCACGATTTGCTCGAGATGGGCAGATTGAAGTTCCTTATGGGCGATAATTAAGCGCAAGAAGGGTTTGCCAAAAATATCCTTGGAATAGTTGACCATCGCCTTATTTTCAGATCGTAAGCGCTCTCTGACTTGAAGGCTCCAAGTGCCAGATGTGTCATCCACGGCTTCAGGTGGTTTGATGCGAATACAAACATTGAGAAAGTCGGGTTGGTGCAACAGCTCAACCCGATCTTGAGTCTGCAGCCATGCGACAAAAGATTTCCGCAATTCCATCAATCGATCGATTTCTTGACCAAGCCCGTCAGTGCCATAGCGCTTCCACAAGGCCCAGAACGCAAAACTATCAGCACGTCGGCCGCATTGCCAAGATGTAGGTCCACGGTCATAGTCGTCTTTCACGTCCGACTGATCGTGAAAAATATATTCGGCCCCTGATACATCGTTGGCTTTTTGAAGCGAACCTTGATGCGGAGTCAAAAACAGTGCCGATGTCAGGGAAACACCCAAAAGCTTATGGGCGTCGAAGGTTACGGAATCTGCAGCTTCAATACCCTGCAGGAGATTTCGATGGGTTTGGGAAAATATCACGGGACCTCCCCAAGCACCGTCGACATGGAGCCAAACTCCTGCTTTTCGGCACAATGCTCCCAACTGCTGTAGATCATCAAAGGCTCCAAATACAGTAGTTCCGGCTGTTGCTGCGACCAAAAGAGGTGTTCGCTCGGTTTGGTTGATTTTGAGTTCCAAATCAGCCAAGTCCATTCGGCCCCTGCCATCAATCTCTACTTTAACAACTGACTCTGATCCAAATCCAAGAACAACAGCAGCTTTTTGCCAGGAATAATGAGCATCCTGCGAAACATAAATGGCAAATCTTTCGTTGCCTATGCCTTGTCGTTTCGCTTCAGGACGAAGTCGATGCCTTGCGCAATGTAAGGCCATAAAGTTCGCGAAACTTCCTCCAGGAACGCCAATGCCTTCGCTTGTCTTTGCATGCCAACCAAAGAGATGAGCGAGACTTTGAATAAGTTCGCCTTCAATGGAAGAAAATACTGGACTGGCTTCGAAAGTAGCCATTGACGCTTTCGTTTCAGCAACTAGCGCATCGGCAGCAAGCGCGACCTCTGAAATTCCAGAGAAAAGCTGATTCATGAAATAAGGCGATGCTATATCCATAGTTTCATATTTGACCGCTTTCATGAGTCGATCGTAGTCGCTTTGCTCAAGTCCTTTCATGCCTAAACTGAGTCCAAAGCGTTGAGCCAAAAGTTTCGAGCTTACAGGTGCAAACTGGGGGGGGCGATTTTCAGCAACGGTCGACAGCACTGTTGATTTACTTGGCCTTCCCACTTTGTACTCCTTTCAGCGTGACAAAAAACGACTGTGCAAACTTTGTGAGTTCATCCCTGTGAAAAGCAATTATTGCCGAGCAACTGATGGCGACACACAATCCTAAGCCGAATAAAAGGCCTCCGTCTCCTTGTATGGCAATTCCAAGGATAAAAATGTGACTCAAGACAGCACCAACCATTATACCGAAGGCCAATAGCGCTCCGAATGCTTGCGTGCTCGGTATAAGAATTAGGGTTGCAGCGAGAAGTTCTGTGATTCCTGATAGATAACGGCCCCAGGGCTCAACACCAAGGCTTGAAAAGATAAAGACCGATTCCGGGGCTCCAGTGAATTTAAAGTAAAGGGTTTGGAGTAGGATTCCTGCGGACAGGAGCCGTAGTAATAGTAAAGCCACTCTGTGTTTCATGATGCTTTGATCCTTCGATAGTTAGGGACCGCTTTTAGGTCCGATAGGTGAGTTGCGCTGCGAGCAACTCCTGTGAGTGCATGGTGGGAACTTTTTCTTACAAGGCTTGAAACTTTTTCGTGAGCCGGGCGAATCCAGTTAGGGAATGTAATGTTTAAGCGGTCACCGCCACTCAGGAGAAGACCGAGAATGAGGAGTCATGATGGGTGTCATTTTGGATGCTATTGCGAATTTAAGTTTAAATGCCGGCTTCGCCGATGATTACCCGTTTTGGGCTCTGTTGTTTGGCACTTTTGTACTGGAAGATGTGGCATTGATCACCGGTCTCGGGCTGGTAGCGGAGCAAAGAATGGGAGTAGGATCAGCCTTCTGGGCTATTTTCATCGGCATTCTTGCCGGCGATGTTGGGCTTTATGGCTTGGGTCGGTTCTTTCCCAGATCTCACAAGCGAAAAGAGTTCAATCAAAGCCCGATTGGACTTGGGTCCATTGCAATGAGCCGCTTCATTCCAGGAGCAAGACTTGCCGTGTATCCCCTTGCAGGGTTTTATCGATACCCTTGGCTGAAGTTTGTCTTGATCGTTACGCCCTCAGTCTTGGTTTGGGTTGGAACTTGTTTCTACTTTGGAAGCGTATTTTTTCAACTTTTTAAATCGCATTTATTCTTCGGCATTTTCGCGTTGCTCATCATTATGATTGGTATGAAACGCCTCATTCCCCTGACAACAGATCGTTGGCAACGTCAGGCCCTGATACATAGCTGGCGGCGCTGGACCCATTTTGAATTTTGGCCTCCATGGTTATTCTACCCACCCGTAGCGCTCTATGCTCTTTGGCTCACCTTTCGTCACCGGAGTATCACAGCACCTCTTTATTGCAATCCAGGTGTGCGGAACGGAGGTCTGATTGGGGAATCAAAGTGGGATTTTTTAAAGCATATCAGTGACCATCAGGATCACGGTCTTGAAAGTTTCCTTTGCCAAAACCCAAAGGAAGCCCGAAGTCTGATTGTTCAGAAAAATCTGAGTTTTCCCCTTATACTTAAGCCGGATCAAGGCCAGCGTGGCTACGGAGTCAGACTTATTCAAAATCAAATCGACCTCGACCAGTACTGCGAAGACGCTGACTATGCAGTCATTGTCCAAGAATTTAGTGCCTTGCCGCATGAAGCCGGCTTGTTTTTTGTAAAAGAGCCTTATGCTTTGAAGGGTCGCATCATTTCCTTTACCGATAAAAAGCTTCCGACCCTCATCGGGGATGGGAATTCCCAGTTAGGAGACCTTATTCTACGAGATAGGCGAGCTCGGATCATCGCGCCGATTTACATCAAAAGACATCAGGCATTGTTAGAATCTATTCCCGAAAAGGGGGCCGAATTTCGGCTCACCAACTCTGGGAATCATTGCCAAGGAGCGATCTTTCTCGACGGGCGAGACATGATCACCCCGGCCCTTGAAGACGCCCTTGATAGACTGGCCAAGACTATTCCCAATTTTCATGTTGGACGATTTGACATTAAGTATAAAAACGAAAATCAGCTTATGTTGGGGCTGGACTTTAAGGTGGTAGAAGTCAACGGAGTGGGGTCTGAGTCCACCCATATTTGGGATCCGCAAACGCGCTTATGGGATGCTTATCAAGCGCTCTTTGATCAGTGGCGAATCATATATTGCATTGGTGCGAGAGTTAAGAAGGACAGTTTACAGTCAAAACCATTTTTGCTCCGAACAGTAGCCCAAGACTTGGTGTCGTTTTTTAGAAAGAACCGATTGATGTCGGTTTCGTCGTGAGCGAGCTTATTGCTGGGATGAAATTTCAAGAAATGTTTAAGGCTCTATCTTCGAGAGGTACCCATGGAAAGACTATCTGATTCTATTCGCAAATTCCTAAGGACCCACGGTAGTCCCAAGACTGGGGCTGATATATCGCGGCTTCGAACGCTGGGACTTAGCCTAGAGCCATCACTGAATCAACTTGTACAATTATCACGGAAACTTGCGCCCGGCAGGTATCTTGTCTCGAAGGACCACACGTATGGATTCATGATTCTACTGATGATTTGGGACATCGGAGTGAAAACGCCGATTCACTCTCATGGAACATGGGGAATTGAAGTCATACTTGGAGGGCAATTGCGTATTCGTAATTTCGAACGAGAATCCAATGCGCTCCGCTTGGTATCGGAGGAAAAGCTTTCTGTCGGCGATGCGAGTCATGTCCTTCCCCCCGATCTTGATTTACACGAAGTTCGGCAGTGTGGAACAGAGCGAGCGATATCAGTACACATCTACGGAGGCGGACTGGAAGGGGCCGAAACTTTTGATCTGGATTTGGGATTTATACCTTATAAAGTCCCGCGAACTTTGAATCTAAGCGATATCGTCCCGCTAAAAACCCACTTAGTAGAATTCGCTCACTGATTTGATATCGAAAAGCACGATCGAAGTGGCATAGAGAATGTTCGGGCCCCATCTTGATCAATCATGGCTTCGCTCTGGTCCGTCGGGAAGGCTTTCTACCTTGGAGTTGGCCCTCCCAGCCGGCAAAATAGGCCAAAAAGTACAGATTGGAACACCTTCAACACCAGCTCGTCATTGTTTTCAAAGGCATCTCAGGCTAGATTGGGAGCCGTTTCCTTATGGGACGACCACCATTTATCGAGAGATCTATCGTGACCGAGGCCAAGCCATCCATTGCCATCTACGTCGTGGCCACTCCCATCGGCAACCTTGACGATATCTCGCAACGGGCGATCCGAATCCTGAAAAACGTCGATCTCATCGCCGCGGAAGATACCCGAAGAGCCCGGCAACTCTTGCAACAAATTGGTCGTGAGAAAGCTGAGCTGATTAGCTACTACGATCATGTTGAACAAGAAAAGACGCCTCAAATCCTTGATCGACTGATGCGCGATGGACTGTCGCTGGCTCTTATATCCGATGCCGGGACTCCCTGCATTTCTGATCCGGGCTATCGTTTGATTCGAGAAGCCAAACTACGAGGCATTGCAGTCCACCCGATTCCAGGGCCAAGCGCATTGACTGCTTTGGTTTCCGCTTCAGGATTGCCCAGCGATCGGCTGCTGTTCATCGGATTTTTGCCGACCAAGAAAGCCGCCTTAGTTCGAGAAGTTGCCAGCTGGAGGGGACTTAGGGCTTCGATCGTTTTCTATGAAGCACCGAGACGATTGGATCAAGCATTGAAAGTCATTCAGGAACTGTACCCTCATGCTGAATTGGTGATCGGTCGGGAATTGACCAAATTGCACGAAGAGATTCTTTCGACCAATGTTGAAGGGGCAAGATCCTGGTGTCACGATCATGATTTCTTAAAAGGCGAAGCGACGGTCATGGTGTCCTTGGGCAAAGACGCTGAGACGCCGGAAGTGAATGCAGCGGAAGCAGCTAACGAAATAAGCACCGAAGCGATGGAGCACTTTAAGGCAGGTGCGACACTCAAAGATCTTCTACAAAAATTCAAGAATCGCGGCTTGAGCCGTTCCGATCTTTATCAGCTACTTTTGGAAGCTAAGGAGGCCAGTGATGATGACGAGTGAGCGTCAGCCCAGTCCGACCCAAGCCAAATTCATGGCTAAAGTTTTTATCATTTCGACGATAGTCGGCATGCTTGTGGTTTTTTTGAATGTCAGCATGCGAAGCTATAGCATTCGCATGCAACAGGCTGAATTAAAGGCCAAACAGGCCAATGGTGAAATCACTAGTCCTGTCACTCCAGCGCCTGTATCAGAAGAGCCAAAGGCCCCCTAAGGAGACGCTTCAATTTGAATGCGACTTGTTAAGTAAAAGTCGGAGTTGACGGAAGCGATTTTTTAATTCTTGAGCCTTTTGCAGATTAGGCTGTGGCCCATAGACTTGCAGGTGATAGAGCTCTGAAACTTGGATCATCGCTTCTTGAAGCTCAGGGAGTGATACACTGACTTTGAATAGGAAATCGCGCATGCCCTCGTGTTGATCCCGGATCAAGCCGCGCCTTTGCAGAGTCATCAAGAAGGCGTCCATGGACCTTTGCCAGATCGGGTAGCCTTGGCGCTTTTTTTGCATTCGCCAGATTTGCAGGGGCACAAAGATCGCTAGAATGGCAACTATGCCCATCCAAATATATTCAAATTGTTCCGTCCACTCACGCAGGTGTAAGACCATGAGGCGAAGCCAGTAGGCTGCCCAGGCGGAAGGGAGAGCCGTGATCCAAAGCTGCTTTGATTCCAGTTGGCTTTCATTGCGAGCCACGCTTGAGGGATCGATGCGTTGCCAACGACCATCGAGCAAGACTTCGGTCCAGGCATGAGCGTCGCTGTCTCGAACTATCATGAAGTCACTATTGCCGATAAATGTTCCGCCTTGATAGCCCGTTACGACTCGCGCCGGCGTTCCCGCTAACTGTAAAAGACTGGCAAAAGCAGCTGCAAAATGTTCACAGAAGCCTTGCTGCCTTTCAAACAAGAAATCATCGAGCGCATCATCCCGCTTGAGCGTCCCTGGGTTAAGGGTGTAGGAAAATGATTTCATGAGATCCAAAATATATGTGACCTGCTGCTTCGCTGGCAAAATTTTGATCTTATCGACCAAACCCTGGACTCGTTCAGAGATTTGAATCTTCAATTCAACGTTACTTTGAAGGTCTCGAGCCACAAAGCGATCATGAGGCGCTGCGGTTACGACTATGATGTCGTTTTGGGTTTGGAATACGCGAAGATGCGGTTGCCACCAAACCTGGCTTGGACGAGTCCCAATACCTTGGATAGCAAGAGTGTGTTCGAGCAAAGGTATATTGGCGCCAAGCCGAGTGTCGGTGAACATTTCGTACTGGAGACCGGCAGCCAGAGGGCGCTGTTGATAATCTTCCTGGACTGGATTTCGATTCTTTCGCCAAATCATTCCATAGGAGTCTTCCAGGACTGCGGATCGCCAGTACAGAGATTGGCCTGCTGGAATTTCTTGCAAAAAACGCACACGAAATGCCAATCGGTCTGATAGAACAAGTTTGGCGATACGTCCGGGTTCTAGAATATCCGACATTCCGCTGACAGCATACTCTGCATTTTGTTGACGAAACTCTGGAAAGAAGAAATAGATAGGCAAAAGTATGGCTGACACAGGCAATGATATTTTAAGAATATTACCACCCATGGGCCATAGAGAGTAGATTGCTGAAGTCGGAAGATGATGAAGCATCAGACTAAAAAATATCAGAATGGTTAAGAAAAAATATAAGAACAGAGGAAGGTTGATACTGCGCATCACGAGGAGGCTGACGAGAAGACCAAAGAAACTGCTGTGGACCAGCATCACCTGGCGACTGTGGGGCTTATCCAGGCAGAAAAGTAAACTGCTAATGCTGACGAGAGAAATCATTGATTCACGGCTAACAAGGGGCTTATCGTCCAGAAGTATGAGACAGATGAGGAGCGCCCCTATCGCTAGAAGGAGCAGTCGAGGCGGTTGTCCTTGCCCTGTGCGGAGTATCCACCACTTCCAAAGTCCCAGCGCCACAGCCGATAGAATGAGCCAGCTGGGAAGCGCAGGTAGAAGTAGAGTCAAAAGAAAGCTCAAAACGACCAAGGCGAAGTTTTGAATTCCGTTCATCGCTTTTCCTCGAAGCTGGCCAGCATTCGCAGAGCTTCACGCAGCTGCTCAGGACCCAAACCCTCGACCAGCATGGAATCCGGCATTTCCAGGGAGAATGGTCTATTCTGTTTGGCGCAGGCAAAGACCCAGGCCGAAAGTTGCCGCAAACGGGCTTCCTGGTCCTGACCGGCTACGTCCTGATAGCGAAGATAGATGGGTCCTTCGCCGCGACTGCCAAATTCCTTGAGCAAGAGAGGTTGACCGCGAGCATAAGCCTTCCAGTCAACTTGCTTGAGGGAAGCTCCTGTTTGATAGAGTCGATGGCCAGTGAAGTCTTCGCCTGACATGAAAAGAAGAGCACCTCCATCGACCGGTTCAGGAAGTGGCTGTGCACCTTCTGGTTTCGGATAAACCACCAGCTGAGCATCAGTTAAGGTCCATTTCCAAGCGTTGAAGAGCCCATAGTAACCTCGACTTTGAACTTTGAAACGATGCAGGGGATAGACGCCACGCTTTTCGCACTTCAATTCAATGTGGACGGTGGAACTGGTCTTCAGTTCGTTGACAATGGCAGGTTGAAGCATGTGGAATTGCTTGGGTGGCACGAGCGAGAGATTGTATCGTGGCTGCTTTTGGGTGTTGCGTAGAAGCAATGATAAGCGTGCGGTCCCGCCTTCTTCACCGGCTTCACTTTGCAGAACCTCGGCCGTAACGCTATCCATATTGCTGTTGGTTTGGATCATAGCCACCATACCGAGAACGATCAAAGTCAAGCCGACCGTATGGTAGGGGCCTGAATTGCGAAAAAATCCGAGGGCAAAGACATCGACAATGAGAGTGAAAAATGCAAAGCCATAGATCGTCGGAAGAATACCTGGACGATCGATGGGAATGAAAATTTTTTTCATCTGACCGATACCTGACTCAACAGGTCCCTTGCCCTTTCAGGGCCTATGGCAGGACGCAGTTCGTCGCCACTGACCAAGCGATGACTCATGACCGCAACCGCGACGGCTTGCACATCTTCCGGAATGACAAAGCTTCGATTCTCCAGCCAAGCATAGGCTTGAGCGGCATGGAGGAGGGCCAGCGAAGCTCTTGGTGAAATGCCATGTGGCAATCGTCTCGATTCTTGCGCAATATCGACAATATAATGGGCTATAGCGGGAGCGACATGCATTTTGCGAATCTCGGTCTGACGAGCAAGAATTTCTTGAGGCTCCCAGAGCGGCTGAAGATCGCAGAGGGCCTGACCAGAATCGCCGTTCAAGAGGATCTGAATTTCTGCCTCCCGACCTGGATAGCCCAATTCCAACTTCATCATAAAGCGATCAAGCTGAGATTCTGGCAAGGGAAAAGTTCCTATGCTCCGTCGCGGATTTTGGGTCGCAATAAAGAAAAAAGGCTTTTGCAGAGCATAGGTTTGGCCATCAGCAGTGACCGCCTGTTCCTCCATAGCCTGTAAGAAAGCGCTCTGCGTTTTCGGGGAGGCGCGATTGAGTTCATCTCCAAGTACAAGTTGGCTGAAAATTGGGCCTGGTTGAAAGACGAAACTTTGCTTTTCTCGATCAAAGATGGAGACGCCGATGATATCTGCGGGCAGTAAATCTGAGGTAAATTGAATACGGCTGAAATTAAGATGGAGCAGTCGTCCGAGAGTCTTGGCAAAGGTGGTTTTTCCCATGCCCGGTTCGTCTTCTAGTAAAAGGTGGCCTCCGGCGAGTAGACAGCTTAAAGCGAGACGAAACGATTCCTCTTTGCCGATGACGACTTTTCCTGCTTCTTGGAGAAATATTTGCAGCATCGCCCTGGCATCCTCTAGCTAACCCGTTAACTGATTTTTTGGTTCAGATCGTGAGTGGTTTCGATCTTCTCCAGTTCCGCCATAGCATTGAAAGCAGCGATCTTATAGCCTTCTGCCAGCGTCGGAAAATTGAAGATGGTGGCATTGACGAACTCGTGGATCGTCATACCTGCTATCATGGAAACTTGACCAATATGGATAAGGTTGGCGGCGTCAGCGCCCACGATATGCACACCAAGCAGCTTATGAGTGACTTGCGAGACCAGAATTTTCATCAGTCCATAGCTATCGCCACGGATATAGCCGCGCGCGATCTGATCATAGCGAGCGCGACCGACGACATAAAGATCTTTGCTCTTGATCAGTTCTTCCTCCGTGAGTCCTACAGAGGACATTTCGGGAATGGTATACACACCGATCGGATAGAATTCAGGAAACAGGATATTCTTGATGCCAAAAGCGTGAGCAGCGGCTAAACGTCCTTGCTCAGCCGAGGTACTGGCAAGAGCAGGAGGGCCGATGACATCACCGACGGCATAGATGCTTGGAATAGTTGTTTGAAAGTGCTTGTTCACGTTCACTGCCTTGCGATCGTTGACTTCGATGCCGACCCGTTCCAAGCCTAGGTGGTCACTGCTGGATTCCCTTCCGGCGGCGAAAAAGAATATATCAGCTTCCAGTATGAGATCATTATAAGTCGTACGAACCAAAGGGCCATCGACTTCCATTTTCTGGAGTTGACGACCGAGTTCAAAGCGCACTCCCATCTCTTCCATGGCCTTTTTTAACTCTTCGGCAACTTCCTGATCGATAAATTGCATGATTCGAGTTCGAGCGTCTATTATGGTTGTTTCGACGCCAAGAGCGGCGAATATACAGGCATATTCACAGCCTACAACTCCTGCTCCAAAGACCGTGATCGACTTGGGAATGGCTTCAAGTCGAAGAATATCGTCGGAATCCAACACTCGCCAACCATCGAATGGCATATCGGGCGGACGTCGTGGACGGGAACCCGTGGCAATGACAATATAATCAGTTTTCAGCACATAGCTGTCACCGTCTTTCGGATTGACCCTGACCGTATTGGTGTCTTCCAGAAAAGCCGCACCATGGACCAATTCGATTTTATGCTGAGCCAGTTGATCACGAACGATCTTTTCTTCATCCATGGAGGCTGTGATAGCCCGATCGGTGAGACGTTTGGTGGAAAGAGTATTCACCAACCGCTGGACCCAATGTGCACCCACATGGGAATGAATACTGCGAATGGCAGCCATCACTTCCCGAAGGGTTTTGGAGGGAATGGTTCCGGTATGCAGCCAAGTGCCGCCGAGACGCTCGGGGTGCTTTTCAACGATAATGACCCGTTTATTCAATCGCGCGGCTTGGAGTGCTGCTTGAACTCCGGCTGGCCCGCTCCCTATGATCACCATGTCGTAAATTGTGCTGACCACATGAACTCCTTGAAAACTGTCGGCTCGGTAAGAGTATCGGCGGTTTGCTCATAGAGTTAAGAGTCATGGATGGGGCGTAGCTTCCCTTAAGGTTTGGACTTTAATGAAAAACCGGGAGAATTCGCGAGTGGTCCTTTGGAATAGGCACTGGTGGTTTAGCATTGTCGATTGAATGAAAGAGCGCTTATCATGACTCTACTGGTTTCGGAGGGTGAGCATGAACGCTTCGCTTTTGTTTGTCGAATTTCTACCTCTGGTTGTTTATATCCTAGTCGATGCTTGGAAAGGCTTTCGAGCTGGAATCGTCGCCGCCATTATCTGCACCGTGTTCATGGTGGCTTATAATTACTACCTGTTTAGTGAGTTTGACAAATTTATTTTGGGCGAGGCGGTGATGATCATCGCCATGGGCTTAGTCAGCC
>JBGSTF010000265.1:0-19525 GCA_041736645.1 Oligoflexus sp.
GACGGTGGCGATCTCACCGAAATGATCCATAACAAATATCCTCAGCTGCTCAGCAAAATCCACGGTATCACCGAGGAAACCACCACAGGCGTTCACCGTCTGATGGATATGATGAAAAAAGGCGAGCTGAAAGTTCCTGCGATCAACGTCAACGACGCTGTGACTAAATCCAAGAATGATAACAAATACGGCTGCCGTCACAGCTTGAACGATGCCATCAAACGCGGCACAGATATGCTGATGGCCGGTAAAAAAGCTCTGGTCATCGGCTACGGTGATGTCGGCAAAGGTTCTGCACAGAGTTTGCGTCAAGAAGGAATGATCGTTCGCATCTCTGAAATCGATCCCATCTGTGCGATGCAGGCTTGCATGGACGGTTACGAAGTCGTTTCACCTTACAAAAATGGTATCAACACCAAGTCTGCTGAGGGCTTGAACAAAGAGCTTTTGGCCACCACCGACTTGATCGTGACCACTACAGGTAACATCGACGTCTGCGACAAGCACATGCTGACTCATGTGAAATCCGCAGCCGTGATCTGTAACATTGGTCACTTCGATAACGAAATCGACACCAAGTTCCTTCGCGAAAAATTTGAATGGCAGGAAGTGAAGCCACAGGTTCACAAAATCTTCCGCGATAGCAAAGACGAAGAGAACTTCATTCTTCTGCTGTCCGAAGGCCGCCTTGTCAACCTTGGCAATGCCACAGGCCACCCATCGCGCATCATGGATGGCTCGTTTGCTAACCAAGTTTTGGCGCAAATGTATCTGTTCGGCAAAAAATGGGCTGATACAAAAAGCGAATCCATCTACGTCAAAGTCTTGCCTAAGAAACTGGACGAAGAAGTGGCACGTAATATGGTTGAAGGTTTCGGTGGCGTGATCACCAAGCTGACTCCAGACCAAGCGACCTATATCAATGTAAACGTCGATGGTCCTTACAAACTCGACGAATATAAGTACTAAGATCGCCTGATTTTGTCGAATAAGTCATTTCTTGCCCGAAATAAAAGCGCCGCAGTCTATCCGACTGCGGCGCTTTTATCTACTAAGATCAGGGAGCTGCTTTGGTAATTTCACAGTTCACGTAGCTTATTGGCGCGCCGCGAACCACTTCAGAACCATCTGCTTGATCTTTCAACGAACAGGCATGGATCTGACCGATGATGCCAGTGTAATCAAAGCCAGACTGGAGGCTGTCGGTTGGTTTCGAGTCTTTTTTGAAGCCGAAGATGAAGTCTGGAACCTGGCTGGCAGGCTGAACTTCAGCCAAAGTACCCCATTCGCCACCAATCAGCTGACCGTTCTTGTCGAACTCGAGCATGTACTGAAAGTCGGAAGGACCTTTTGAATAGCGAATGTCGTAGCTTGGATCGTAGTCGAGCGAAGGGCCGCTGGGCTCATAAGACCACTGCAACTTGACTTTCACTTCCGCAATGCGAGCCGTGTTGGGTGCCAGACGTTCGATCAGCTTTGGAAATTTAGCGAGGAGCTTGGAAACTTCCTGAGCTGGACCTACAAGCACGTTTGCGGCGTGGACGGGCTGGTTCCAAACCTGACCACTTTGGGTCCGGTCGATGACGAAGCCAAGCTTTTCGTTTTTCAGGGCCTTAATCATCGTAGTATGCAGAACAGCAGGGTTCACGTCACCGCAGCCGTTGATGTCAACCGCGGCCAGAGCTTGAGGCTGAGGAGCGCTTCGATCGCTGACGAACCTCTTCAGCTTGGTGACCTGATCGGCATGGAAGAACATTTTCGACCAGCGACGAACGGATTGATCGTAGTAGTTCAGTTCCATCAGGTACGAAGGAGTTCCTTCGCCATCATGCAGTCGGACACTGTACAAGCGGAAGCTGGCGTTACCATTGAACACACCATAAATCCAGCTGGTTTCGAGCCACCTTGGGTTCATTTCCTCGACCAGCGAGAAGTTGACTTTCGCATCTTCGGCAGTTTTCTGAAGGCTGCCGTATACGTTGCGACCCGATTCATCCAATGGACCGCGACTGTCTTCGTTGGCGACATCGACGTTACATCGGCGACCGATGAAATATTGATCCTGATCTGGAGCATGGTTAGCCCAGGAGTAGGAGAGAAGACCGCGGATATCGCCCTCTGTTACGAGGACTTCTTTATCATCCATTTTTACTTTGACAGCATGTTTGGGCGCTTCAGAGAAAAGCGCAGCAGGTGCCCAGCCATGGCAAATGCCTTCCCAGCCCCAACCGTCGCCTGTCCCTGCCTGATTCAGGTACATGTAGTCAGGCGACGAGGTCCGATTGGTCCAGTTCGTCCAACCATCACGTGACATCGGAAGCACAGATTGCAGTGCAGCTCTATTTGCATTCAATGCGCTATACATCTGACCTACAGCAGTGCGCTTCTGAGCAAGGTCCTCGGCGCCTTTGATTTCAGCTTCCTTGGCAGCCAGTTCAGTCCGGAGACCAGCCAGAGTTTCCGCGTTCAGCGCTTTGTTAAAGCGCCAGCGATAGATCAAATCATACTTTTCTGCAGGCGAGAGGAACACGGAAGGCTTTGCTTTAGCAACTTCGGCTAGGTGCGAATCCAGGAAATCCACGAGGCCAATTTCAGATGTCACAGTCTCAACCAGTCGAGCCCAACGATGGGACAGACCTTGGTTAACACTTGGCCAGTAAGTATCGGTCCAGGGAGTGCGTTCAGTTTTCGCGATGAATCCATCTTTCAGAGCTTCATAGTTCAGAGATTCCAGGCCGCTTTGCTCTGGATTGCTTTCACGGTCGAAGGCCGAATTCAATTCCGAGTCTTTGGAAGCTGGGCCACAACTTACACTGACGGCGAGCAGAGCCGAGAAACCTATTACTTTTTTCATAAGCTTTATTTCCTTCAGTTCGAAATTTATTAGTTAGAAGTTTGTGCAGTGAATTTCCCGTTTGCATCGAAGCAGCCCAGCGAAATGCCTGTGCCTTTTCCTTCGACAGCGCCCACAAACATAGCCGCAGCCTTATGCAGATTTTTGGCGTCGGCGCGGCCTGCGATTGCAGCCATGGCCGCGTAATCCAGCTGGTTGCTGGTAAAGACCAATCCAGCGTTTATGAAACCTTTGAACGCAGAGTCTTTGCTCACAATCATGGAGCGTGACTTGAAATTGCCGGCTCCGGGGTCGTCCTGAGTGGTCATTTCAAACACGAGACGGTTGCCAGCTTTCAGTACGGAAGCGGCCGGATCCTGGCAGGTGCTACTTGAGGCCGCACCGTCCACAACAAAGCCATAAGCTCCGAGGTAGTCGATTTCTTCCTGCTCGGGAATCGCCTGAGCGCTGAAGCGATCGAAGCTGTGTTTTTGGAATTGAACCCGACCGTCGCTGCAGGCAACAGCTTGCGTAAAGCTGCCTGTTGCGCCGAGGTGCACGAACTCATAGCAGGCAGCGTCAGCGATGCCTGTGACCTTATACTGGTTGAGCCACAGACCTTGAATGTCTTCGAGGCTCTTCTTCAGAATACCGGCCTGGCTGCTCTCCAAAGCGGCGATTTTCTTATTGGCCGCGACGATGTCCTGCTGAGCTTTTGCCGTTGCGGCTTCAGCTTGAGTGATGGCAAGTTTAAGGGCGTCTCGTTCTTCTTTCAACTTGGCAACTTCTGCCTGGGCGTCAGCGAGTTCCGTGGAGTTGCCGATACCTGCAACCTGAGCGTTCAGGGCGGTGATCTCTGCATCCTTGTCCTGAATGATTATGTTCTTGGCAGCAAGCTGGGCTTCCAGTTCGGCCTTTGTGCTCGCACTTACAGCATTAGTGTCTTCTAGGGAGGCTTTCAAACTATCGCGCTCGTCAGCGACGGCTTTGGCGTCGGCTTCAGCGGCATTCAGCTTCACTTTCAGTGCTTCAACTTCGGCAGCCAGCACGTCTGGGGTGCTTGGCAACGTTGCGATTTTTAATTTCAGAGTGTCGATTTCAGCATTTTTGTCCTGAATTGTTTTGGTTTTCTCAGCGAGCTCAGCTTCCAGTTTAGCCTTGTTGCTGGCATTGGCAGCTACAGCTTCGTCTCGACTGGTTATCAGTTTGTTGTGCTCATCCGCGAGCGCTTTGGCTTGGGCTTCAGCTACTTTGAGCTGGTCATTCAGCTTCTGGACATTGGCATCATGCGTAGCCGCAGTCTCACGCAGCTTGTTGAGTTCTTCTTCTTTCGCCTTGATGGCTGCTTCTGTATTGATGAGTTTTTCACTGAGTTCGGTCGTGGAGGTGGATTGCGTGGCCAACTCAGCTTCCAGCTTGGTCTTGGCGCTCTCGGCAGCGGCTTTTTCTTCCTTCGCCTTGTTCAGGGTTTCTTTGGTGTCATCCAGTTCCTGCTGGGACTTGGCCAGCTCGGCGGAACGCTCGGCCAGGATCTGGTCCTTATCCTGGGCCAGCTGGTTGTTCTGCTGGGTCAGTTCCTTGTTGCGACGTTTCAGGTTTTTTTCGTCCTTGCCGTCGCTACAGGCTTGAAGGATGAGAGTCAAGGCGACCAGGGAAAGAAGGTGTTTCTGAGACATAATAAATACTCCAAAGGTTAAGGGAAACTATGGAAAATGAAACTTTGAGTTCAGACGTTCTCGATCGAATCCTCGTCAAGACGTTTAGTTCTGCTCAATATTGCAGACAGGCATAGCAATTTGGAGCGTCAGTGTGGCTTTAGAAGGATTTTTATATGTTAAAATGGCGCTCATTGCTGCGCTGGGATTGCGCCTTTGAGGTCGGTTTTGTCGCCATTGCGCCTCTCTGTGAGAACCGGAAACTTATGCCCAAGCTTATGCGGAGTGTGTAAGTCAGCCGTGCTGTGTGCAGGCTAGCAGAGCTTCATCATGGTGTATCAAGATTGGGCGGCTGTCTGAAGGTCTGTGCCACACTTCTTAAAACTCCATCATTTTCAGCTAGTTATGTCCGGCCCACATCCTGCGGTGAGGCACGTCGAGTGGTCTGCAGCATGACCTCAGTTAAACCGTCATCTATGAGTCATGCAGTAAGGACTGCAACTCCAAGTCCCTTGACTCGAAAGGTTTTTATGATCTTGTGTCGTAGCCGTTTGTCGCTCCATGCTCTCCTTGTGGTCCTTGGTTTGAGTGCCTGTCATCCAGCTCAGGTATCTCGGACTAAATTCATTCCCACGGAAGATCCTCGGGTTGGACTTCTTGAGGATCGAGATTTAAACGATGAATTTGGATTAGCATTTTCTATTGTGGGCCAGGAAGGCTTGGGCGACATGATGCTCGCGCTATCTTCCTTTGAAGTAAGCCGAGTTCGACTTGAGGTTGTCGAGGGCTTGGCTGGCAGACAACTGCGGATTTATCCGATCACTGCACCAGAGCAAACTCTCCTAACTTTCAATCTCAATCATTATGACGACTCACATGATGCTATTGATTTTGCAAGCGTTGCCAACAGTTTAGCCCTAAATACCGAAATCAATAAGCGCGGGGGCGAATATACCAACGTTGATAGTTCTGAATGGAAATCTATAGGTGAACCTGAAACATTGCACGTTCAGCAGGATGCAGATACCTTTGTCGCCGACGTTCGCCACCGAGTTCAGGTGAAATCCAGTCAAACGACTGACTCGTCGGGCACTGTCACCGACACCTTTACGGAAGGCAGTGCTACGATTCGGCTCTTTCTTCGTCGCTTGAAAGCCGTGAATTCAAGTTTACAACCAATCACCGCAGCGGAAGCACGCCAACGCAATTTTGGATTCTTCGTTGGCAGTGAAATCGCTTCGACTCCAGAAAATATGGCCATCCAACGCTTTGCATTTGATCCAAATCAAAAATCTGCTCCACAGATCAACTTCTTCTTGAAAGACGTGCCTGCCGCTTATGCTGAGGTTACTCGCTCTGCCGTGCTAGCTTGGAACAAAGCCTTCGGTTGGGACGTGATTTCTGTGCAAGACGCAACTGCTGAAATAGATATAGGAGATCCACGCTTTCATGTCATACGTTGGCTGCCAAACGGTGACTCAAGCTTGGGTTTTGCTGGCCTCGCAGCGCCGCACCTGAGTGATGCCGCTACCGGCGTAAACCTCACCAGCTCAGTTCTCATCAATGGTTCCATACCAACAATTTACGAACCTATCCTGACTTATTCCGAAAATCTTAAGAAAATAGATCCGAAGCATGTGATCGGACGGATTGGTAATGTTCCTGTTCACCTCAACTGCGGGGAAACACCACTGCTACCTTTTATCACAGATGTTACGGTGGCCAATCGTGAGCAGTATTTGCAAGGCTACTATTTCGAGACGATCATGCATGAAGTTGGCCATTCCCTAGGACTTACCCACAACTTCAAAGCTTCCACAGAATTGGAAATGCACGATGGCGTTCAAGATGCTTCCTCTGTGATGGACTATGCTCCAAGGTGGAATCGAAACCGAGCTAAAAGTCCTGGCTCCTATGATATCGCAGCTATTCGTTGGGCTTATTTTGGCGAAGAACCAACCCGCAATTTTGCTTTCTGCGATGACCTGGCAATCAATGAGGATGTTCTCTGTAATACCAACGACTGGGGATACACCTTCACTACACTGCCCAGCTCCGTGTAAAAGGGTATTCAAGTCCTGAGCTCAGTACCACTCGCCTTTCCAGAAGCGCTTAGCTATTACATTATGTACAGCGAGATTAGCACCCTTTATAAAATGCGCAAGCTGAGTACGCAAATTCCCGAGGCCGAACGATCAACGACTTTAAGCGCTATCGATGCTGCCCTCAAAGAATTGCACGAAGCAGTTCCGGCAGCCGAGCTCAGCGAAGCTGATCGACAGATCATTCTTCGACATCTGGAACGATTGCAGGCGACTGAAGAGGCAGTCAGACAAAGCTTTGAACAAGCTCCTCTAGCTGTTTCCCTCTAAATTTAGATTTGTACTATTGATCAGAAGACTTTCCCATGATCTCTTGCCGTCACCAAGTGGTCGAAGCGCTTTTAGCCTCGGCCTCTTTGGTGTGTATCTCTCCTTATGAAAGCTGCTTGGAACATGAACCGTTTTTAACAGGTGACTGTGCTTCTGTTTCAAATGCCTCAGCCCCAATTTTCAAAATATGCTCGCGAATATCCTTCGGCCAGGCGGCGCTTAGTGTTTCAAAAAGGGGCCTTTTCTTGGCAAAAAATGCCCGCGAAGCCTCCTCAAAATGAGACAAATCTCCCGCCATTGCTGACATGAACTTATAAGCAGCATTCTGCGATTGTCGAATGGCATCTTGGGTTCTGTTTTGTCTTCTCGCTTCTTCCACCAACCTCCGAAGTGTCACCGACGCACCTCCTGCTTGCAAAGCCAACCATTCCCAATGCCGCGGCAGAAGTCCAATCTCACGAGAAATGACGCCAAGCTTCGGTCGTCCCGGGCCTGGCTTTTCATTTTCTCCTAGGTCGTCTCTTGGAATCCGGTGCAGGACATCCTCAACAGTTCCTCTCAGGTCCAGCTCGATTTGAGTACCTGTCGCGTTGTCGAAAATCAGGATCAATTCATCAGGATGCTTATCTTGATAGCGTTTGACCTTTCCTGCGACTTCAAGCACCGGACCTTCGGCAATTTTTTTCTGGCCGGCAAAGGCCGTGCAAATCTTAATCTGATCGTTCATCATCGTCTCTCCAAACCGTTATGGGGACCTATCGGCATATTACCCGGCTTTATTTAGAAAAACAATATTACCCTGGCTAAAATCGTCCTCAATTCCGGCCTGACCTTCATGATATCAGGAGATTAAGAATTTAAGCTCTTGGCGGGCGTTGAAGCTGCTTGACCGCGTTGCTTGATCCACTCTCTTGCAAGGTCACCCGCATCCTGCATGCTTTAATGCATTCGATCGGCATCAACACCAAGTCTACTGAGGGCTTGAACAATGAGCTGTTGACCACCACCGACTTGATCGTAACCACCACAGCTAACGCCTGCGACAAGCACATGCTGACTCATGTGAAATCCGCAGCCGTGATCTGTAACATTGGTCACTTCGATAACGAAATCGACACCAAGTTCCTTCTCGAAAAATTTGAATGGCAGGAAATGAAGCCTCAGGCTCACAAAATCTTTCGGGATAGCAAAGACGAAGATTGCTGAGTGGGATTAAAATTTCATTGATAGCTTTTTCGGTTCATTGAGTTGAAAGAGCCTTAGGTAGCTGGATGTAGCGATGCGGCTTAGATTTTCTCCCCCTAAGCCTTATTCCGATTATCATAAAATTCTGGTCGAGTTCGAACCTCCGCGGCAAGATGATCCAAGTAGCTCTTGCCATCCTTCTGATAGCTTGCGTATTCATCCGCTGTCAGAGGAAACTGGACTAAGTATTGTCCGATTCCCCCAACTAATATTATAAATAAATAGCTATTTGATTCTGGATCGCGCTTCAACTTATACATTTGGCGTTCTTCCATGAATACCAGTTCCAAGTCACTCACTTAACATCCTCCAAAAGCGTAATGACTCCTCTGACTTTCGGAAACTCATCGATCACAGCTTCTAGCACCCCGGCTCCCGAGACTGAACGCGGGAGCTTATTGCTTCGAAGGCCTCCCTAAAGAGTCTCTTAGCGCTTGCCTATTCGTTAGAAACTTCGACCGTCAGTGTATTGAGGAAAGTCGACAATAAGTTTGTCTCCTGATACGCTGATTTTGAATTTCGATACATCAATCGAGCCTTCAGAAACACCATTTGGCATAAATTGAGCGGGGCTCGGTATGGCGACAAAATCCGACTGAGAGCTTTGCAGTGAGAGTGTTCCGCCAGTGCTGGCTACTAACTTGCCATTTTCGATCGTATAAAGACCGCCGATAAAGTTGTCATAAGGAGGCAGACCTGAGCCGAATTGCTCGTAATGCCAGTAGGAGCCTGTGAAAATATACTCGCCTTTTTTAAGCTGAATCTTATAGGTGCCGGGCACCAGAGTTTTCATGTTGTCGTTGGGATTCTTGGGAGTCAGTGTCTTGATCACGCTACTATAACTATCTAACAAGTTGCGATCTGTTGTTTTCACAAGGAAAAACTGGGTTGGATAATTTTTGCCGTCGTTCTTAGGGCTTTTGTGAGAGGCTACTGAATCGCTGAAACCGGCAACTTCAGACGACTGAGGTGCGTTTTGAGTGCCACAAGCTGTGATCATTCCGGCAAGCAAACCTAATGAGAGTACACTGCGAAGTAACATAAACTAGAGTCCTTTCAAAGGGGATGTTTCTGCGTTTGCAGATCCCTAAGGAGTTCTGGGAACCAAACATATTGCAGCTTCAAAGATATCTATCAAATATTTTTTGACACTGACGCGTTGCCCCACTTAAGGTGAAATGCAGGTCTCGCACGCCATACTGCATATGTCACTCGCTAGATTTCAGAATCATGAAAGGTAAATATGAGCAAAAGATTAACTTGGATAGACATCGATAGCTTTGATTCCAGGCAGCTCGGAGATTTGAGCCCTAGAAAGTGATCCAATCACCATCAATGCTTTCAGCTATTGATCGATACTCCGGTTGAATTGCCGCAATCTTCGTAATTGTCTCGCGCGGAATGACAATCTTTCGACTACGCTACAGACATCTTGTGGCTTGTCCCCTACATACCTCAGACGAGGAAAAAGGCACAGACAACTTCGGGCATGGCTATTTTCTTGAGGGATTTTTTGGTGCCTTGGCCCTAGAGACAAACTTCTAGTGAATTTTTGCGAAGACATTTGGACGCAATATGAGCGGCGAAAGCAAGGCAACACTCAGCTGCTCCTGTTGGCGTTGAAATGAAAAGAAGCTGACGACTCAATGAGAGATACCTGCTCACTCTTGAAGATCACCGCACTGCCTTTTGAAAATCTCTCCAGCCAAGTCCCACTGACAAAGGCGCTCCATCGATTAAATTTATTTAATAGTTTTAGACTGTTATGGCGCTTCTCGAGTTGATTTCTTAAGCTGGCAAAATTTCCACCGAACACTCTCATACGAAAAGCCGAGTCTCCCAGGGCGCGACAGGAGGTCCGATATGGGATTGAGACAACGTACTGCTATCTGCATTTTGCGCATGCAACGCGACATTGCTGAGTCCAAACCTCAACGTTTGGCTCAGAAGCCTCGCTTGCGAAGCGCTCGTCACGTTCAATTCAGCCATATTGATACTTCCAAGGTCCAAAGAGGCCACGCACTCAGTCCCCACCTGAATCGAGTGGACCAAGGGGATAGTCTGCGTCTCATTCAGCGTTTGCGCCAAGCTTTGCAGCCCATCACCGACCAGGAAAGCCAAGCCAGCAAGGAATATGAGTCCCTCCAGGACGAACTGCATCGACTGACTCAGCATATTGCTCAACAGAAAAATCGAGTGACAGAGGCCAAGATCTTGGAAGACATCGTTCTGCCCTTCGATCGCAAAGTTCAGGCTGATGTATTGCCCTATCGCATCGTCAAAATCGCCGCCCAAGGGGTCGAGCCATCAGTTCTCAGACGTATAGAACGTTTGGACGGCGTCCCCAGCGACTTGAGTGCTTATCGCCAAAACCTGCCAAGCTCGCCCGTCCATGCCGGTGTACCTAATTTATCGCTGGTTCCATCGGAAACAGTCGATGCTCCGGAAGCCCAGGATCTGCTGATCGATGAGAATGTCCAATTGGGCAATGCAACGGCCTATCTGACCCAACAATCCTTAGAGACCCAAGGTCCGCGTTCCGTCCAGGTGTCCATAAGGCCGGAATTGGCCCTGAGCTTGCTTGATTCGTAAGCCTTCCACTCGGTCCTGAAGGATATCCACCTTTTTGACTGACAGAAGGCTCCGTCTCGTCTCCCGTCGATCCATCCCGCCCCCTCACCCATCCGATTCCACCTTGAGCTATTACCCGGAACAGTCTATCTTTTCCCTTTTCTGACCTTTTTAGCCTGTGCAGGAGTTGGAGCTTTGAACGAACTGGACCTCATGACAAAAATCGTGTCGCTCTGCAAACGCCGTGGCTTTGTATTCCAAAGCTCTGAAATTTACGGCGGCCTTAAATCCGCTTATGACTACGGTCCTCTCGGCGTTGAGCTGAAGAGAAATATCGCTGCCGCTTGGTGGCGCTCGATGGTCTATGAGCGCGATGATATCGTAGGCATTGATGCCTCGATCATTATGCATCCCAAAGTTTGGGAAACTTCTGGGCATGTCGCAGGTTTTTCCGATCCCTTGGTTGATTGCTTGAACTGCAAAGAACGCTTTCGCGGCGATAAAGCTCCCAAGCTTGACGTTGGAACTGAACTTGTCTTTCATGAAGGCGGCAAATCCTCTGGCAAGAAGCTCAAAGGCCAAGTCGCGGCCTGTGGTTATGTTTGCCCTGTGTGTAGCTCACCGAACTTGAGTGATGAGCGGCAGTTCAATGGAATGTTCCGAACCACATTGGGTCCTGTCGATCCACTTTCGGAGTTTTTCAAAGAAATCAAAGATAAGAAACTTGATGAGCGCGAGATGCGCGGCCTTTATGAAGAGTGCCTGCGTAAATCTCTGGTTTACCTACGCCCCGAAACAGCTCAGGCGATGTTTGTCCAATTCCTGAACGTTCAACAAACAACATCGATGAAGGTGCCTTTCGGCATTGCCCAGCAAGGCAAGTCCTTCCGTAACGAAATCGTCGTCGAGCATTTTATTTTCCGCTCCTGCGAATTCGAACAGATGGAAATGGAATTTTTCATCGAGCCTGGCACCCAGCAGGCTTGGTTGTCCTACTGGACCAAAGAGCGCATGGCCTGGTACCACAAGTATGCCAATAGTCCAGAAAGCTTCCGTCTGCGCCAGCATGAAAAAAACGAGCTCGCTCACTATTCCGACGACTGCTACGATATTGAATATATGTACCCTTGGGGTTGGGGCGAGCTGGAAGGGGTTGCCTCTCGAACCGACTATGACTTGAAGCGACATGGAGCAGCGACCGGTTCGAAGTTGAGCTATTTCGACCAAGGTAAGGCCGATCCTGAAACTGGCAAACAAGGCTGGCGCTATGTGCCCTATGTGATCGAACCAGCAGCTGGTTTAACCCGGACAGTGCTCGCCATGCTTCTGGACGCATACAGCGAAGAACGCGGCGTCGATGCGCAGGGTCAAGAGAAAGTACGGACTGTTTTAAAATTGCATCCCGCCATTGCTCCGATCAAAGCTGCCGTCCTTCCTCTGGTGAAGAAAGATGGGCAGCCCGAAGCTGCGGAAGCGATCGCCAAGCAATTGCGTGCAGCCGGTTTAAATGTGAGCTGTGACGATGCCCAGGGTATTGGCAAGCGCTATGCAAAGCATGACGAGATAGGCACTCCCTATTGCATCACGATTGATCCTCAGACTCTTGAAGATCAAACTGTGACCCTTCGTGATCGGGATAGTGCTCAGCAAGAACGTGTTTCGATCGCAGATGCCATTGCAAAGGTAGTGGCAGCCTGCCGTCATCCGTGAATTCTGTTCTACTTCAAGGAGCGAGTTTGAATAGACGTCCCAACAACCAGCAGGGCAGTAGCAGTGGCAATAACGAACGCCATCGCGGACGCCGTCGTCGAGGCGGCGGTGGAGGGAACCAGGGTGGACGCGGCGGGGAAAGCCCAACTCGCCAAATAGAGCCTCATTCGCATAGTGCCGGGGTCGAGGCTGTGAGCCGCAAGGCTCCCCCTGTGTTGAAGCGTTATGGAGTGGTTTTTTACGAGACGCATGCCCAAGCTCGTGAAGATGCAGAAAACCTCGAGATCAAAGCCAAAGAAGTGGATCAGCTGAACATCGTCGTGCGCGCCGAAGGCACGATGGAAGACCCTGAGCTCCTCAAGTATGGCAAACTTTTTGCCGGCGAGGCTTGGCATTTGATTCATCGACGTCGAGTCGACGATGATAAATGGTATAACGAGCCCCATGAATGAAGTGGGGCGGAACCTTTTATTGTGCCATTTGAACTGAAGGGGATTCCTGTAGTTTCAGTGCATAGAGCCGAATGTCTGCATCAATCCCCCGCAAGCGATAAAGGCCACGATCCTCAAGCTGCTCAGCTTCCAAATGGGCTGCCATCGATGGACTTAGCAGGATTTCATTGGGACCCGCCTGCCCCTCAATGCGGGAGGCGAGGTTCACTGTTGGCCCTATCGCAGTATAGTCTGAGCGTTTTTCGCTGCCAAAGGTTCCCACTATGGCCGAACCGTGATTGATTCCAATGCGTACCTTAATTGTCGTCCTGAACAGTCGCTCGAGATCATGATTGAGTCCTTCCATGGCAGCAATCATCGCGCGGGCACAGGCCGCTGATCCTTGAATTTGTTCTGTCTCGGTCAAGGGGCTCGGCGCCCCAAAAATGACCATGACCGCATCCCCAATAAATTTGTCTATGGTTCCTCCGTGGAGGTAAATGACTTCTGTCATAACTTGCATGAACCGATTGAGAATTTGAGAGCTTTGTTCAGCCCCCAGTTTTCCGGCTAGAGCGGTAAAGCCTATCATGTCACAAAATAGAATCGTCACACATTCGTCTTTGGGATGGGACTCGATACGGGACTTTCCGGCCAGGATTTCTTTAACGATGAGTGGAGGCAGAAAGCGCGACAGCACAGATTCCTGAATGTATTTTTGCAGATTCAAGATTTTCTGATTCTTCAAACGCAATCGCCATAGCATAAGCAAAACGGATACGAACGACATACTCAGAAGGGCAAAGAAGTATTTTAGTATGCCAAAGTTTTTCAACTGCAGATCTTTGATTTGGGCTTCCGAACGAGCTCGTTCCAATTCTAAAGCATTGACAGCAAGGTCACTGGAATCTTGCAATTCAGGCTTCAAATGATTCATAAAGAATTTCCAAAACTGTTTCCAGAACTTATTTTCGGAACCTTCACTCAGCCTGGAATCGGCCAGCAGCTGGGTTATGTGCAAGAAGGTATCGGCTTGAATTTCTTCGGGGAGTTGGAAGCAAGGAGCCACATCGTCCGTTCGACCAAGGAATTTTTTCACAATGACTTCGTAGCATTTCATGATAGGCCTGCGCTCCGGATCTGGATGCTTGTCGACATCGACAGCCTTCAAGGCATTCCAAGCATTGTTTGCTTGTCCCAATTGCATCCACGCCACTGCACTATAAATACTGGCATCAATCCAGTAGCTACTCTCCTTGGGCATCCTTGCAAAGATTTGCAGGGCTTTCGCCTGAAGATCGTCCTGTTTGATGTAAACTTCCCCTCGGCTGATTAAGATAGACGGAATTGCGAGAGCGAGACTGGGTTCTTGCCGAGCCACCGTTTCCAAATCATCCCAAATTTTAAGACCTTCCTGCTGAGTTTTGTGACTGTTCATGGTATTGGAATAGAGAGTGGCAACAGCCCACTTAAGATTGAAAAGGCTCGCCCGAGCTTCGGGGGGAGTTAATTCCAAAGCCTTTTGATAAATCAGACGGACTGTGCTGACATCATTGCTGCTGGCGGCTAGGTAAAGCAAATCAAGTGCCACTCGAGAAGGTACGGTTGTACCCTGCTGAGCGCGAGTGCTTTCGCCAAAAAGCTCCAGGAGTTGATCTTTTCTTTTTTGCAGAGGAATTTTGAGATCACGCGCCAGACAATCGGCTCGAATCACAAAGTCATCTTGCCGAGGTTTCATCTTCAAGCACAGGGCCTGATGTTCCGCTATGAGTCCAGAATTTTCCAAAAGCGAGAGCAGTGCACGTTGAGCGAGATAGCGATGGGTTTCGGATAGCGTCGGTAGCGAAAGAAAATTTTTAAACTGTTCGATGCGATTGAAGTCCGAAACCAATGGAAGTTGGGAGCCCAGTTCGCGCTGAAACGTCTGATCATAAACGGAGCGGAGATCGATAGGATCTGCAAAATCAGCCGAGGCCAGGGGACTCATGCCCCCGATCAGCCACAACAAGCTAAGGTTACGAAGCAGGTAAGCTCCTGTTTGTTGGGTGAATTTCAGCAGAAATGCCATCATAGGCTCCTCTCCAAACTTTCCTATCGGAAAGATTTATCAAAGCCCAGGAGGCAAGAATTGCAGTGTATCCGTCCTAGAGCGATCCGGTGGGTCTTCTAACCGTTCCATCGGTTCTGTCGCAAGAAAACTCTAGCACTGTGGCTTGAGGTTAGGCATCTTGTCCGCTTTGCCCTAACCAAGGAGTCGGATGGATATCGGCCATTTACTCGCTAATATGCCAGTGTCACACGAGGAAATTCTGACGAGAGGGGTGGCGATGATGGGACCTTCGCGAGTCATCAGCCATTTATCGATGATCTTTTGCAGGAAATCCTGATTGAGTCCACAAGGCTCGACATACTTTCGATGCTACGCGTTCTTTTATGCCTAGTCTCCCGAGATGACCATTTATACCATTTAATAACCATACTAGGTTCGGTTGCTGCATTCTTTCATTCGGCGAAATGGACTTGATCTTTCATTCCCGTGCGCAGAATTCTTCAGCGTTACTAAGCTGCAAATAAAACTCTCGTTTGCCATCGGTCGTCGCTTGAAGGTAATTGAATCCTACATTTTCATCGTCAGAAGGTTTCATATTGGGACAAGAGACTTTTAGAATAATCTTGGGAAACAGCAAGTTCTCTGTATTGCTGCTGTCTACGAATTCGAACGGGGCGAGTCCCAGGCAGCCGTCTTTCGATAGAACTTCCGCGTAGATCTTACTCTTACCAAGCTGTGACCCGTCGTTTGCTGCACAAAAAAAAATTTGTCTGACGATCCCACCGACCATTCATCCCTCCTTGAGCACCAACTCTGGCTGCAGAAACTTGTGGCCCAGCAGCCGATGCTCACAGAAGTCAAGCGTATCACCGACGTTCGAACATAGTGGATCTTCTTGCAGAATCTTTGAGTTTTAAAATATCAGATAGGCTAAATAATTCAGCGGACTATGATACGATAGCTGCTACGGTAAAGTTGGAAAATGGAGCGGTTTATGCGAAAGTTTTGGTTGCGCAAAAAAACTATGCCAGGGATTGCCAGCGACGTCGATGCCTATATAGAAAGCAACCTAGAGGCCTGGGCAGCTTCTTTTGACCAGCTCTTAGAACAAGTCATTTTACGACGAGGCCCAGTATGCCTAGTGGCTGCAGGTTTGTTGGCGTCTGGTCTAACATCATTCTCCAAAACCGGCCTTTGGCCACACCTATTCATTCACGTTGTCTCAGGGATATCGATCCTCAGCTTTTGGAAACTCAAAAAATTGCTTCCAAAGCGCGTGGGATCTGAGGATCTGCTCTCTTTAATAGTTCTAATTTTAGTTGTGGAATGGTCGCTTTCCTTTGTGCTCTATAATCGAGCGAGTCTACTAAAGCTCTCGACAACAACACCAACTCTTTTGACAGTGATGATTTACATTCTTACTTTTGGTCGTACAAGGCTGCGAGCAGCAATCAAGGCTATTGTCACAACGTCCATTTTCTTTGTGAGTATCGCCCTATTAAATGTACAATTTTTCAAAACAAATGCAGATGGTTTTGGTATTGGGGTCCTGATAGGCGTCTTTATTCAAATGGCCCTCGATTTTATAATACGCTTTCGCTTCTTTATCGTGGGGCAATCCCGCAAGATTTCAGAACGAGCACGTGAGACAATCGCAATTCTCGAATCCGTGCGGCACGCCATTTTTATAATCGGACCTGAAGAGGTGCTTTTAAGCGCACCCGTGAGAAGTCTTTATGATATTTTTGGACTCGCGCCAGGAACTGCTATTGAGCAACCACTATCAACCCTTTATGCTGATGCGTTAGAACCGGAAAGAGATCTCTTGGATCGCTCAAAAAATAGTCTTTTAGGGGCGATCGGTGATGATTCTCTGTCATTTGAAATGAATTCCGCGCAATTTGTTCAAAAATTGATTAAACCACATCCGTCAGGTAATCGAAGTATAGACCTGCTCTACCAACCTGTAGTGAATAATCAAGGAGTCATTACTGGCATTTTGATATCAGCCACTGATGTTACCTCGGAGGAAAAAGATCGACAACTAGCGAACGCTAAAGCTATTGAATTGCAAAACGTGGGTGTGCTGGCGCAAACAGGAGAAGCTCGATTCACAAGGATTGAGAACGCAATCGCGGAAACCCTTGCAGTGATCTCTAAAGGAGAGGCTGTGTCTCTTGTGCGTTTACATACGGCTAAAGGTGAAGCTAGAACGCTTGGTTTCAACGCCCTGGCTGCGAAGATTCACGAAATTGAAAGCTCGATCAATTCAGCGAAGCCCGTGAAGCCGCAAATAGAATCGATTTGGGATGACGTTCAAGAGTTGCGAACTATCGGCTGCCAAATTCTTGGTTGGGGCAGTCGTTCCCTGGAAGAAATGCAAACATATCGATTGGTAGATTCCATAGTTTCGGCCGCCATGTCTGGTATGGCTCTACCTGAGGATGTTCTTCAGCGCACCCGACTTTTTCTCCCACGTCCGTCGGCAATAGTTACCGAAATGCAAAGGGTTATCCAGATTGTAGCGGGTCGAGTGGGAAAGCTGACACCTGCGCTCAAAATAGAGCTCTCCGGATCTCATGAGGAGCCATGCCTCTTCAAAGCCGGAGCTGAATCGCTCCGCGAATCGCTACTTCATATTTTCTCTAATGCCGTCGACCACGGTATAGAATTGCCCAGTGAGCGCCGGATGTGTGGGAAGTCAGAATCTGGGACGATAACGGTCACGATATCTCGAGATGATGCTTTTGTTAAGATCGTTGTTGTTGATGATGGACGAGGATTTGACCTTGAGCGTATCCAAACGAAAGCCGTAAAACAAGGTTTTCTTGTTTCCGCCATGGATCAAGCCCCCTCTGAGATTGTAACGATAGTCATGGCTGAGGGATTTTCGACCAAAGATCAAGCATCAGAAATTTCAGGGCGCGGAGTTGGCTTGAAAGCAGCCGTCGAGGCTACAGTGAAAGCGGGAGGCACCATAACAATTGAGGAATACGTAGATCCAACCTGGAAGCCTTCTCTCGGCTTTTTTCGAGGGGCCTTTGTCATTCGTCTTCCCTTAGCCTTGTGACAGTGGACTATTTTAAGGGATTTTCGAGATAAGTTTAACCCACAACCCGAGGGATAGTGAGCTTCAAGCCTCGAGACTCCAACCAACAATCTTTCGAGAATATGCTTGTCGTAAGTCGCTTCACTTGCTGCTCGAGCTGCCTGATCTTGTCCTCTTGGCTTGAGAGATTGCCTTTGCCAGGAAATGCTTCCTGCCCACTGCGATGATAGTCCTTTATCCAGGAGCCTAGAGCCGGTGGGCGTTACCGAAGGTGTTTGTCGCTATCTTTGTAAGTATTTAGTACTAATGTATTATTTCATAATTATAGTAAGTACACACAATAGTGTACTTTCTATGCGTTTGAATTTAAATGGACAGAAAGTACACAAATATGTATACTTTGTATGCGTATGAAAAAGATTATTAAAGACAGCATATTAATTCAAGAATACAGCCCAAATTTGGGTGGAGTCTTTTTATTCTCGGAATTGGCCACATTATTCGCTGAACCGCATAAGACTTCCGTCTATCGTCGCCTAGAACAACTTGAAGAAATGGGTGCGCTTCAGAGATTTATCAGGGGTGTGTATGTCACGAAGCAATTTGATATACAGGTGCTGAATCAAAAAATATGTCCAGAGTCCTATCTCAGTTTCGGCAATATTCTGGCGGAACATCTCATCATTGGACTTGTGCCTAGAAATCAGCTTGATTCCATCAAGCCGGGGCGGACAAAAGTTTACACAGGTCCTTCCTGTGTCATTAGGCAACTTGGATCCGCTGGACATCTTCTTTTTGGTTACGAGACAATCAGAGGAATTAATAAGGCAACCCCTGAGAAGGCGCTTCTGGACACCTTCTATTTTCATCAGCACGGTGTCCAATTCCCTTTTGACATCTATAGCGACATCAATTGGGAATACATCAATAGAGAAAAGATTCAACTCTACCTTGAAACATATAAAAATCCGAAGTTCGTCAAATTCGTCCAAGGAGTGATGCATGCAGCTGCCTGAACCGGAACGAATCTCGAACGATATTCTTATGCTCTGGATCATGCACCAATTTGCCGAAGAATTCAGAGATCACGCCATTCTAAAAGGCGGAATGCAACTCATGTTGCTCAGCAGCGATAGAGCGACAAACGATCTGGATTATGTATTCAGTCCCTTTGCCTCGAAAAAAGAGATCGAACCCGGCATCGATACGATCCTTGGCAGAATACCCGATGCCAGGATTCAAAAATCATTTCATTCCAACTCTGGACGTTACCTTGTTCAGATCGGCAAAGCTGAGGTTCAGATCGAATACAATGTCGCTGAAAGCATGCCTTCAGCGACTCTCACCACACAACTTTTGGCCCAAAAGGTTGGTGCCCTGCCACGCATCATCCGGGTCATGTCAAACGATGTAGCATTTGCTCACAAGCTCGCAGCTTGGAACGAACGGAGGCTCATGAGAGACCTCTATGACAGCTATTACTGGTATGTGAACGTTAAAGTCATACCCCATGCAGAAGTCTTGAAAAACAGATTGCAGAATATAAACAGCCGGCTGCCGCAGTTGAAAAAAGTCAAAGCCATGACCATGGTTGAGTTTCTCGATCAGC
>JBGSTF010000273.1:0-12556 GCA_041736645.1 Oligoflexus sp.
CGACTCTCGATATTATTCACGATCGATTTATTCGATTGTTCCGGGTGACTTTATCCAACGCTTTAAGAAAAATGGCCGGCATCTACGTGAAAGAAGCGGACGCTGGTAATGTTGAGGTCTATCTCTGCTCCGGAAAGGACAAGAGCAGCTTAACTCTTGAGCAATCGTTCAAGATTACCGGATCGAAAAAGATTAAGGATGCCGCCGGCAATGAAGTCCTCGCATCGGCTGGAAAAATCAATATCTCGATGGACGATTTTGGGACTTTCAAAGGCTCATTTGCCTTCGACTCCTTCTATGCTGACCCAAAAGCTTCGTCGCTCGCATTGGAAGTCAAGTTTGCAATGGACACGCCATTTAAAAGCTCCTTCGCACAGAAGTTCAACTTCAACGAAAAAGATAGCCTAGTCAAGATAGGTATTTCGGAAGTCGGATCCATGGATTTCGGAGCAGGTCAAGGTTCTTTTGATTTCAAGAATGCAGGTGCCGGCTTGTTCGATGCTGAGAATGGTAATGTTTTCTATAGCTATGCAGGTGGCGCAAATGATTTTTCCACCCAAGCTTGCGTCGACAAGAGCAGCAACCTTGTTGGCTGCGATTCGGATGCCAAATTCGCCACTGGCGGCGCCTTGTACCTGAAGAAGGATGAAGTCCCCGGCTTACTCCCCACAGATTTCAGCCCTGAAGGTCCTTCAGGATTTGACTGTAAGCCAGCAGAATGGGGAACTGTAACGCCCGCCACCGACAAAGCTGCCATGGATGCCCACGAGGCCTGTATGGGTGAAATGCCGTCTGAAGATGAGGCCGGAGAAGGAGGGATGAATAGCTGCTTCACAGGTCTAGACTACACGAAAAGCGATGCACCTGTAGACATCGAATTCGGCGAAGCTGCTCCAGGCGATTTTGAAAGCGAGCTCCCACCAGCTCCATTGCGCTAAACAGCAGAGCCGAGATTTCGGCTCTTCGATATCTGACTTATTGCTAGGCAGACTCGGTTCATCAGAACCGAGTCTGCCCACTAAGCCCCCTGAGATCAGGATGATTTGATCCTATCGAATGGCCACACTGGACTAGAATCAAAGCTCACTGGCACTTAAACTCCAGAGTATACTGATAGCCTTTTCCTAAAGCAGCATCCGCAACACCTCCACCAACAGCGCCGACACCTCCTGCTTCCGATTCTCTTTTACCCCCGAACACGGCACCAGCGACACCGATAGCCCCAACAACTTCACTCGCAGTTTTTGCGCCATTGTAGATACCTTCGTCCATGGTTCCGACGTATTCGCTCGACTCACTGACCTGCACCGCGCTCATCCGGTAGACGTCTTTGCAGTAGTCATGAGCCTGAGCGATTGCATTGCGGTAGCCTTCCGTCTTGCGTTCGGTCAGAAAACTTACTTTATGGATGCCGTTCGCCATCGGATGCACGTCCGGATAATGCTGGCAGGCGACGATCAACGCAAGGGTTCCCAAGCAGGCGATCCGGCGAGATAGTTGCATAAAATATTCCTTGTCTAGAGTCCAAAGTCTATACACGGTGCGGATTGTAAATGAACCGCAGGCGAAAAAAAACTGTGGATAAAAAACCACAGATCAAAGCTTTTCCCTGCCTGAGGGATGGGATATGATAGCTCTTATGTAATGCCTGCGAGGAGGGTTTGCTATTCAACCAGATCGACCAAGACGAATGGCACTGGTCATGTCGGGAGGAGGCGCCAGAGGAGCTTACCAAGCCGGTGTGATCAAAGGCCTCGCTGAAATCTGCAAAGAAGTGGGTCGGCCCGATGCTTTCACTATCATCACTGGGGTCAGTGCTGGAGCCATCAATGCCACATTTCTCGCGGCTCGACGCGACAATTTCCTGGTGTCTTCTCGCAAACTGGCTGATATTTGGATGAGTCTCAATATCAATCAGGTGTTTCGCACGGATCTTCGATCCTTTAGCAATATCGGCTGGCATTGGGCGGCGGATATTATCTCCAGCGGCAGCTTCAGCAATAAGCGAGCCAATTTTCTCTTGGATGCCTCGCCTCTGTTTGATTTTCTGAGCAATCATATTGATTTCAATCATATCAAACGTAATCTGGAGTCGGGCCTCGTCGATGCTTTGGCTCTTTCCGCAACGGACTATTCGAATTCAGAAAACATTACCTTTGTCAGCAGTGCCCGCCCCTTCACCGATTGGAAAAGAATGCGCAGGATCAGCGAACCCGCTGAAATCGAGCTGCATCATGTCTGCGCCTCGGCAGCTATTCCCCTGTTTTTTGCTCCCGTACAGATCGGTCATCGCTATTTTGGGGATGGTTGTCTGCGCAACACCGCTCCGCTCAGTCCTGCCATTCATTTGAATGCGGATGCTCTGCTGGTGGTGGGCGTCCAGCATACGACCACTGTCGCGCCTGCCTATGTCCCCGAAGCGAATGTTCCCAGCATTGCGCGTATTCTAAGCGTGCTGCTAAACTCTGTTCTTCTGGACGGAGTGGCTATCGATGTGGAACGTATGAATCGGATCAACAATACTATGAAACTCATCTCTGAATCCGACCGGCATAAATCGCCGTTGCGGCTCGTCGATTGCTTGCACGTGAGTCCCAGTGAAGATATCAGCGCCATCGCTTTTGAAGAGTATGGGCGTTTGCCCCGTTCCATTCGCTATCTGGTCGGTGGTCTGGGATCCAAAGACGATGCCGGCAACTTAGTCAGTTTTCTGCTGTTTGTGCCCAGTTACTGTGAGCGTCTGATTGAACTGGGCTATCGAGATGCCATGAATCGTAGTACGGAGATCGCTGCTTTTATAGCCTAACAAGAGAAGGGCACGCTCATGAAACCCCTGAAACCTCGCGTGTTGGACTATGTAAATTCCGATTTTCATGCGGCGATGTTTTTTCTCTACATGATTTTCTATGTCATCTGCTACACGATATCGACTCTGATCTACCTGGTGTTTGGCCATCCGATGCTTGCTCTTCTGCCGGCTGGGGGTGTCTTGGTATCGATCGTATCAACCTTGATTCACCGGCGTGGTCATACGAGGCCAGCAGCGCTACTCCGCACGCTTTCCACAGCCCTTATTATTTTTTGGACCGCCTATCTTTCCGGGGGCATCAATTCCTTTCCGATCACCTTCCTTGCAGGTGCGGCGCTCGGCGCCTATCTAGTGATTGGTAAAAAGGCCGGTATGCTGGTGGCCTCTGTCTCCCTTTTGCTTATGTGCGTGTTGTTCTCTCTCAATCTTCCGCCGTCAGTGCTCAATTCGAGGCAGATGAGCATTGCAGCCATGATTGTGCAGTGCATCAACATTCCCTTTGTGGTCCTGGTGGGAGCTATTTATGGAGCCCGAGCGGATGCCTTTCGCCGACGATCAGAAACCGAAAAGAAGCGAGCCATCGAATCCAAACAAAAGACCAGCACTGTTATGAATGCTGTTCGAGGCGCGATTCTCAGCGTCAACAGCAAACGCCAAATTACCGAAAAAAACGACATCACGAGCACCATCTTCGGTACTAGCAACGACCTCAAAGGCATCCTCATTCAGCTCGAAATTGCCAGACCTGCTGAACTGAACGAAGCGCTGGATGCCATCCTGGGTGAAAGCGTCTTGAACTTTGAAGTCAACGAACACTGCCTACCGACTCTGGGCAAAGTCCGCAATCGACGGTATTTGCTCACCTGGCGGCCTTTGGTGGATGAGCATGACATCGTCCAGGAACTGGTCATCGCGCTGATTGACAACGAAGATGAATTGAAAGCCAAGGAGCGGGCTCTGCAATCCGATATCATCAACTCCTATATGGGAATCCTATCCGACCTGGAACAGGACAAATCGCTGGCCATCATCAACAATATCGAAGGAGCCATCAGCAAATGCCGGGAGTATATCCCTCAAGGTGACCGGCAAGCCGCCTTCCGTGAACTGCATACCATCAAAGGCGTCACACGAGCTTTGAAATTTGACAGCGTCGCCAGCAAAATCCACGAAACCGAAAGCGCCCTGAGCCAACCGGCGGATGCGCTGCGACTCTTAAAAGATGTCGAAGATGAATTCGAAAAAATAAAATCCGCTGCGAAGAAGCTGAAGTACGATGGCAACTATATCAAGATCGAGAAGAAGCTGGTCGACATCGCACTCCAAAACAAAACGGAACGCCAGGTTTTCCTGGGACTGAAATATAAAACGCTCGCCTCTGTATTCGACTGGTTTTTGCACGCGTTGCCAGAAGAAGCAAAAAAGCGCAATAAGCCAACACCCAAGCTCCTGCTCAACACCCAACGCATTTATCTGACCGATTCTTGTGTTGAGTCTCTCGGCCACGCCATGACTCATATCATCAGCAACGCCCTGGATCATGGCATTGAAAATGAAGAGCTGCGGACCGTAAGGGGCAAGCCCGCGCAAGGCTTAATCACCATACGGGCTTCCGTGTCTGACCATCTGTTTATTCGGATCAGTGATGACGGCGCTGGGCTGGCGATCCGCAGGATTTTTGACAAAGCCAAAGCTTTGAATCTGGTCGATCCCAGCAAGGACTATAGTCCAAACGCTCAAGCCGACTTTATGTTCGCCGCCGAGTTATCGACTCGAGACGCCGTTTCTGAAACTGCAGGGCGTGGTGTCGGCATGGATGCCGTGCGGAATCGCATCGTCTCGCTGGGCGGCCGGGTATGGGCTGAAGTCTATTCGGACCAGGACTATGCCCCTTGGGAGCTCGTCATCGAATTGCCTCTTTTTTGCATCGCTGACGATGTCGGGCTCTCTGGCATCTACCAGGCGTCGTAACATCGTTGACCCATCCCGATCCTTAAGCTGATCTGGCAGGATTTTTCGCAATCCTTACCAACCACCCCATTCGCCTCGTTGCTTTGAGATAAGTTGAGCCATAGGCCCAACCGGGTTCTCATGACAAACTTTCGATGCCCCGGCGTCCAGACTTTCTTCACTTTGGCTTTTTACTGGCAGGCCTCGAATAAAATCAGCCTGCTAACTTTATCACAGTTCTTGCATAAAGTGGTTTGAATCGCCAACAATATCAAAGCATTACTATAGGTAACGATTACGCAGAGGCGCATCCCATACACCAGAGGAGACTAGGATGGGTAAAAAGTCTGGAATTCTCATCGGCCTGCTCTTGCTTGGCTCATCGGTTTCACTGAAGGCCAATGACAATCCGATTATGAAAACCTATCCGCATTCGATTTTGGAAGTTCTCATTGAAAAGCCCAAGGACGAAAGCACTGAACTCCAAAGGCCTTTGCCATTGAAAAAAATACCCTTCAAGCAACGCACTGACAAATATATTTCCATAGGAACCGCTTGGTTTTCCAATTCCAAGCAGCTCTTTTCCGCGGCGCACGTTTTTACTCCTGACTCATCTTTCTACACGAGCAATTTTTACGTACGAAATGTCGCCGGAGAAGTGTTTCCCGTCGACTCGGTCGTTATCTATTCAAATAAATATGACATCGTGGCTTTCACCCTAAAAAAATATCCCGATAAAATCATCCCCATACCTTTGACTTCGAAATATGCCATCGGTGATGATGTTTGTGCTCCGGGAAATGCACTTGGCGAAGGCATCAGTATGCGCTGCGGAGGTCAAATCTCTTCGTTAAATCCAGAGCCGGCCAATGGTGAGTGGAAAGAAATCTATTTTTCTACTCCCGTGAGTCCCGGCAACTCCGGAGGTCCCCTTCTGGATAGCCGAGGGTCTGCAATTGGTATCGTCATTCGCAAAATTCAGGGCGAGGATATGAATATCGCGATACCCTTTAATGAAATTAAGAAAGTCAAATCCAAGATTGAATTTGCCGAAAAGGAAGTTGGCCTTAAAGATTCATCTATTCCGGCACTCACTGTCAAAAAGGATTTCCGAGTGTCGGCAGTTCAAGCTCTCAGCATGATGGCCTGGATGCAAACCATCGTTGAGGGTTTGAATAATCATATTCTTAAAATGAGTTCGACATACAATGCCATATGGGCAAAATCAGGTATTCTCATGGACAAAAAGGCCAAAGACTATTTTATGTCGCCCAAGAAAAATCCATACTTTTCTCTAGTGAAATATACTTCCGATGCCAATACAGAAATAACTGCTGACACGGGAAAATTTCAGGAATTCAAGAATTTGAAGAGATCCCTTGTTATGCAAGTGATCGGCAACCAATTGATGTTTCTCATAGATAGCAACAAAGACGAAAAGGCTGGTGCACTCAGCAAAAACCCCAAGGAAATCATGGATACCCTGCTATCGACCGGGCAATTCATTAAACGAAAGATTGCCGATGAAGAAATTCCCTACAAGTCGATCGGTGAACCTTACAGTCAACTGCCGATGATAGATGTTTTGGGCCGCGCCTGGGTCCTTATGCGTTGGCGGATCAAGGAAATGCAAATGGACCTTGCCATTGCATGCACCAATCGACCTTCTGGAACCGCTTGCATTTTACTTGAAAGAAGCGGTTTACAATCCGACGAAGTCCTTGCGTCGATTTACAAAACCAATCTCGCTGAGCTCAATCTGGGTTACTACGGAACAAGTCGACAGTGGTTGGAATTCCTGGCCTTGCCTGCAAATGAAAAACCAGAATTTATGTCTGAGTTGAGAATCAGCAAGGAAGATAGGCAAATCGAGATCTTTACGCCCGAAATCAATATTGTCAGCCAAACCTATAATAAAGTCGCCGACGACCTCGTTTTGAGCTACAGCTATGAAGTTCGTAAGCCTTTTAAAATGGTTCCCTACGCAATCAGTTACTACCCCAACGTTGCCGAAAAAATCCTAGTTACCGCAGCAAAGGTCTATCGATCAGGCACTAGTCCCAAGGATAAGAGCGAATGGTCCTACCTAACGAGTGGCAAGAAGCCTTTCGATGGTGGAGTTTACGAAACCAAAGACGGCATGTTCATGGCCACTGAAATTGTCGAAAGAATTGGTAACAACTGTGTAATTATCGGCACGGTAGCTGGGGAAAATGAGCAGTTCATCAAGCGATTCAAACAGTCACTCAGCTTTGAAAATCTAACCAGAGAAGAATTGGCTCACTAAAACATATTCCAGTCCAGACGCTCGAGCCAAGTTGCCGATACTGAGATTGCCGCTTTCCATTCATGCATAAGACACAATGGGTATCCGAGCGTGGGACATGGACATAACCCACAAACGATAGCTCGCATGCTATCATAGGAGAAATCAATGTGGAGACGGCCATGAAAACATTTATATACCTGATCCTAGCTCTTAGTATAACCGCTTGTACTGGCCGGTCAGAGAAAAACGTTTTCAATATAACTCTCAAGAACGACAGCAGCAAAGATCTTTCTCTCCAAGCAACAATCCGCGCTCCATCGGGGGATGACAGCCAGTGTTTGAACGGAGAATCAGGAAAACTTACCGTAAACAGCAAGTCGGAATCATCTCTAAGCCTTTCTATAAAGTGCACCATAAAAAATGGATCGTGGCTCAATGGTTCAATCCAAACATCACCGCTCTTAGAGGACTTTTTGGCGAGTCACAAAATCTTTAGCTACGACCTACCCATAAAACTATTGAACATGGATGTGGGCAAAATACAGTGGTCATTTTCGGAAAAAACACTCGCCCTCGGGGCCGAAAAAACCGAAAATTATATCAGCAACGAATATCTTTATTTACCAGGTGTTGTGAAAATCTTTCAATCAGCGGATTTTAAGGATCCAGTCAGTTGGTACTATAAGGCAAGTTCACATTACCGCTTCTTCCTTATTACCGACAAGGCAGTTGAAAAGGCTGATTTGGAAGTTGATAAGGGCATCGTGACTCCTTATAAACCTTGCGACAGCTGCACTTTGATTACAATGGATGGGCAACTCGTCGGCGATCAATACAAGATAGCAGGCAATTCCATTGCAAACATGAGCATAAGTTTGAATATTACAGAGCAAAAAATCCAAAATCTTTTTGTCACTTGCACAGATCAAGAATGCGTCCTGCAATAGTGAAGATCAAAAGCTCATCCCATCAACATTCCAACCTGAGAAGTTTTCTGTTCCATGATGAGTCCTTCTTTGCATTGTAGAGGATCTCGAACCAGCATCAGTAAGTGCTCCGGTGACCATGGCCAGCTGAATAGACATGTCTATATGACTTACAAAGAGCCTCTGGGTAATCATGATTGGCCGCACTCTCTCTTGATGCTATGACATCAGCAAATTTCCCCGAAGGAGTTGCTGGTGGCCCCCTCTGATCTTACATTTGAAGCTGAAGTCAGCCATCTTTCTCAGCAAGGCTTTGGGGTTATCAAAGGCCCTGACCGTATCACCTATTTCGTGCGAGGCACATGGCGTGGGGACCGCGGGATTTTTCGCGTCACAGACGAACACGATGGAACCTATCGCTTCGCCGCATTGCTGCAACTCTTAGAGCGATCTTCGGATCGCGTCGAAGCACCCTGCCCTTATCTTGGGCAAGGACCTACGCAATGCTTTGGCTGTCCTTGGATGATGGTCGACTATAGTGCACAATTGCAGGAAAAACTGCATCGGGTGCGCTATGCTTTGCAACGAGTCGGCCTCCCGTCTGCTTCTGTTCGAGACATTTGGCCTTCCCCCAAAATTTTTGGCTATAGACGTCGGGCACAATTCAAAACGGACGGTCAGCAGATAGGTTATGCCGGCAAACAAGGCCTAGCGATTGCACCCGTCGCGACATGTGCCATCCTTACAAGCAAGATGCAGCAGCACCTGGATCGCTTGCAGCAAAAATTGCCCTTTGCTCCTTGGCAACCCTCGGGTGGGCATATATGGAATTATTTGGATCTCGATGAAGCCAGCGATCCGGAAGAGCTACCGATCAATCAGCGGCGACCTTTTCAGCAGGCCAATGGCGATCAGAATCTTCGCATGCGGGACTGGCTGAAATCTCACATGGAGCAGGAGTCGCCTTCAGCTGCTGTTTTAGAATTGTTTGCAGGATCAGGTAATTTCACTGAAATTTTGGTGGAAATTGGTTTGCAAGAGATCCTCGCTCTGGAAGTGGGAGCCGAAGCAGTCGAAGGCCTTTCCAGCAAAAATTGGCCCGGGGTGAGAGCGCTACGAATGAATCTCTATCAGCCCAAAGCCCTGCAGGAACTGGCGCAACTCGCTGCCTTGAGCGAGATTCTCGTGGTCAACCCACCGCGAGATGGACTGAGACAGCTCAATCAACTGCCCAAGGTCTTACCCAAACTTCGAAGCATCTACTACATTTCGTGCGATCCAGTATCCTTTGCCAGCGATGCCAGCCGCCTCTATCGTATGGGTTTTCATTTGCAAGAGGTCCAAGTGCTGGATCAAATGCCTCATACCCCGCACCTGGAGATCTTGGCTAAGTTGCAGAAACTTTAATCTGCAGATTATTAGCCTGCATCGTTTCACTAGGTTTGCCAGTCAGAAAATATCCCGATAGCCGTTGGCCTGATCGGGATCAGAAAGTCCAGCCAAGCTGATTGGTCTGGAACTGGAGAGACCTCCTGGTCCCTAGAAGAGAGCTCTAGGAACAAGCTGTGATTGCAATTATATCTTCTGCGTCACCATGGTTGGGTGGGATGAGGGAGTGCTGGCAGCAGGGCCTGGGTCGGCTTTCTCAGGATTAGGCTGAAGGATCAATTCCAAAGATTGATAGCTTAAGCTATCGACTACGGTCGGCTCAGGCACAGGTGTTGTGTTTGAATCTTGCGGCTTGACTTTTTCCAAGGCTCGGAAGCTGGTAAAATTCTTCAGGCGGAGCTCCAGCTTCTTACCGGAAACCAGAGTGGGCTTGTCAGAACCTTGATACACAGATTCAGCTAGAAAAGGTTCGAAGCTAAAGGTCTTTCCATCAAACGCATCATCGACGCTCCCAATGCGAACAACGGCATAGCCAGTCAGCTGATCCGTGATACGACCTTTGACAGCCAGAGTACTTTCCGAAAACACATATGTGCCCGCCTTAGGAAAGTCAAAGGCTATGCGACAACGATTGTTGGTGACTTTCTTTTTCGTTGGTTGCAAATTTTCAAAAACATAATCTTTAAACTCAAGGCGAAGTTTGATCACACCATCATCTAATTCGCTAAGAAGCAGACTTGAAATCTGATCCTTCGTGCAGTCAGACGGCGACAATACTTCAAACTCCATGGGAACGCTCTTAGCTTCGGTGAGCCTCGGATCTTCACTGCTTGCATTTGGAGCGGGACTTGGGCTGTTTGCATGACACTGCATACTCAACACAAGACTGCATATAAATGGTATTCTATTCATGAGATTAGATCCTTTCAGGATAATTCCCTAGGAATATCTTAGTCACAGGTTCGATAATCCCAGCCCCAGTAGGCTTTGGGATTTTTGGTTTTACCGAGGCCTAAATCGGTTCGGCCAATATCAATGATACTTTGAGTGCTAGACTGTGATCCGGCAGAGATCTTAAATTTCCCACGAAAAATAGCCTGCGCACCACAGGGAGAATAGCGACGGTTTTCAAAATAATTTTCGGAAACAAACGTATTGGCGCTAATGGTTTGCTCCTGCGCTTCCCACTTTTCCAAGAGATCGATGGATTCCCCACCCTGCATCCGATAGTCGGCGCTGAAAGTCACCACGCCGCGAGGTCCTAGCTGATAATCGCCCTCAACAAGAAGTCGAGACGGAGCAATTGCCAGATTTTTCGGAAGATTGACAACAATGGTCAGATCACATTCGCGTTGACCATTTCCTACTAAATATAAGTCATTAAATTCCACCGTGCAGTCCCCATTCGTGGAGTCCAGCTTGAATCCAATATCTCCACCACATTGCGCCTTATCATAGATGAAGTCGATCCCTTCAAATTTGTAGCCATCTGGCAATCTGTCCGAGTCAGTGGCAAAAGACGGAGTTGTGAGACTTAACAAGGCGAGGGCAATGAAACGATGCATGGTGAGGTCCTTCCATAAAAGAAGGAGCCCGTAAGGGCTCCTTAATAAACATTACTGACATTTTTGGTAAACGACACCACAGATAATTTTTGTTGTTGGATACTTGCTGAGTACATCGCCAGCGCCGTTTTCATACGACACCAAAGCGTCCTGAGACTGTCCAGCTTTAGCAACGATCTTTGAGCGAAGTTCAAAGTCGACCAAGCCTTGGCCGCATTTACTCCACTTCAGATCTGGTGTGTATTCGATGATGTCTGTATCAGTTGTGCCTGGATTAAATTGACGAGCAACACCTTCTTCAACAGCACCTTTGAAGGCAAAGCGCAAAGTCGTATAGCCCTGACCATCGGAAGGAACTTGATAGTCATAAGCTAGTTTAACGTAGCCTACCGCAGCCCGGTATCCTGATGGTACTTGTACGGGCACAGTGACCTTGCATTTTTCCTGAACAAAACTGCGACCGCTGCGGAAGTCCGTGTTCGCGTAATGATCATTGAACTCATACAAAAGCCGTCCTGTATCCTGTTCATAGCTAACCGACACATCGCAGCCTTCAGATCTTGCTTGGTCAGGCAAAGGCATAGGGCCATCCCATGCAAAAGCGGAAGTAGAAAGAGCGGTTGCCAGTACTGCTGCAGAAAAAATCGATTTCATCTGGTACTCCTTAAGAGAATTCTACAATCAACTTTAAAGGAGACGTCTCAAACTTATGGTTATTGCAGCGCTGAGAAAAAAAAATCTGTGAGTAAATTTCAGCAGCTCGTGAGTGTTACTATCAACTTCTCTACTTGGCTTTATCTAAAACAGTTTTCGATCAATCTGCAAAAATGAGCCAGACCCAAGTCCATTCTAGGTCTGCGCGCATAAAGAACCAAAATCTGGCCGTCTCCTCGAGTCTTTTGAAAAGCTGCTGCTGTCTGAAATTTTGGCGACCAACCCGGTTGGCGCCAGCCTGCTAAAAAATTGCCAGGAGTGCAACTACTGCCGAGCTTTGAAAGCTCTATTCAAATGCAGTCCGGCGATCTTACGACCCAGTTCAATGCCAGCTGTTCCATCAAAACTGTAGTGAATACCACCATAAATGCGACTGCGAGCAGATTCCTCAGCCATGGCATGGAAACTATCAAACCTTCGAGTAAGCCCAGGCAAAGCTTCGGATTCGACACTCAGCGGGGATTGGGGGACACCAAAGATAGATTCCATAATGACAGCAGCCGCTGCACTGAAAGTCGCATGACCACTCACATAAGCAGGAAAGGGAGGCGTTGTCAGCAAAGGTAACCAGTTTTTATCTTCTGCGGTTTTGACATTATGATCCTCGGTCGCTCTATGAATAGCTGTGATAGGACGCCAAAGGTCGAATTGCCATTTACTGTCCCAGGCTGCAATACCCGCATCAGCCATGGCAGAATTAAGCAATGCAAAGTCCCGGGTCACGTCGCTAAGATTTTCAAATTCTTGGCATGCACAGATCAACTGGGAAAGAATGAGGTTCAAATGTCCAGGCGGTGTTGCAGTCCCAGCGCCATCAGCCCAGAAGCTCGCGATTTCGGTCTGATCAGGACTTCGATGAGGAGAAGATTTTTCACCGAGCCGATAGACCTCGAGCAGAGCCTGGGCGTATTCCTCACTATCCAACGCAGGAGGC
>JBGSTF010000311.1:0-2231 GCA_041736645.1 Oligoflexus sp.
GGACTGAATGTACCACTCCATGGCCTCATTTATGCGAAAGATCAGAGTTTGGTCTACTTTATCCAACGTTTTGATCGACAGGGTCGTTCGAAAAAAATACACACGGAAGATTTTGCTCAGCTATCGGGTGCAAACCGCGAAACAAAATATAACTCCAGCATGGAAAAATTAGTCCCTCTGATCGAAACTTTTTGTACTTTTCCTATCGTAGAAAAGGCCGAACTTTTTCGCAAAACTATTTTCAATTACTTGGTCGGCAATGAAGACATGCATCTCAAAAATTTTTCAATCATTACTCTTGATGGCATCAATCGTTTGGCTCCCGTCTATGATTTCGTCAACTCAACAATTGCGCTAAAAAATCCGGAAGAGATTGCCTTGTCTTTGAATGGAAAAAAGCGAGGTCTGACTCGCAAGACTTTCGTCACATACTTTGGCCAGGAGAGGTTGGGTCTGGAACCTAAAATCATAGAAGAAACCTTGGAACATTATGCGCGCATTCTGCACCTATGGTTCGAATGGATTGATCGGAGCTTTCTGTCATCTTTATATAAAGAAAAATATCAGCAAGTTGTTCAAAGTCGTGCGGCCACCCTTGATATTCTCGATCCATAGACCTGCTGGCCAAATACTCTTCAAGATACGAGCTTAGTATGACGAATCCTCAGATTCTATCTCATTTTGGCTATTCGTTCCAAACTCATGCTCAGATTGCCCAATGAACCGGACCTGTTTGAAAACTTTCGCTCGGTAAAATTCATTTCGGGAGCTCCGATCCGTGTCGACCTGAGTGTAGATGCCTGTTTGCGAGCTCCTGACCCAGACGAGCTGCAATGGATCATCTGTTTCGAATAGCAGCCCCCCGGAGACTCGAAAAAAAAAGATCATGATGACTAGCTCCCGAGGTTTACCCATTGTCCGACTCAATTCTGCAGCTCTCCTGCTTTTTATCAAAGTCTTCGACCAGCAATTGTTCACCGTAATCTGCCCTTTCTGCTTACTTTGTTAGTTTTATTAACTTTGTGCAGCCAAACTCATTTGACTTCACTCTGTGGGACGAATAGGTCTTCACCAAACGAGGACAAAACTCTTGAGACTTCTCTGTCAGCTGGGTTTTAGTCTTTAACACTTTTCAAGATAAGGATATTTCATGCCAGGAAAATTTCTGAAGGCCTTGATCATGGCCTCGACCCTTTGTCTCCATGGACTTTCACAGCAAGCGACTGCAGACGTTGTCATCAAAGCTGAGCAGCATCCTGCTTCGAATTTTCTATCGACCAATTGGACCTTCTATGCCGATACAACTTTGCTATGGCAAATCAATGGCTATCCTGGGTCCGTGTTTTTTGGTGCGGGCACTCAAGTTGCTATGCCCTATAACGCAAGCTACCGATTTGCCCAGGATTCGGTCATCAGCTACGATCAACGGAAACTCTATGAAGTGAAGGCCGGGACGGTTCTAAAAACTCCGGACTATGTGCCTAGCGTTGAACCGACAAGACCACCAGAAGAATCAGCAGATGAAGCCCACTGCGTTCGCTACAAGGATGATAGAAAAGGGGTCCATTGTGTGGTCAAAACTAACAAAGAGGACGAGGACGACGAACACTCCCACTCTCGAGGTGCCTACACATCAGTTAACGTCTCGGTTTCAGGCAACGGGCGCGCGAGTGGAACCGCCAAAGTCGAAGGCTGCACAGCCATCGCCACCGCCTCTGCCATCGTCATTGGATCGGGAAGTGCAAAGGCTGAATCCGTAGCGAGAGCTTGGGGCTGTAAATAGTCACCTCTGCCGTTTTGAAAAGATTCCCTGGCGCTTTGAAACCCAGGGGATCTTCAGTAATGCCTATTCAGACGCTCGAGTCGCCCATCTGAGCTTTGCACCAAAGTAGGGCTACGAAAAGCATTCAGTGGCTTTTGGTCGAAATCTCAGCAAATCTTTGTCATCACCACAAACTAAGCCCTTTGGCTCAACCCTAGCGTCTGCACTTTCTTGTTCAACACGCACGCATTTAACGTTCGTGATGAATAAATATTGGCTCGCTTCAAAAGACTTTAAGTGAGCAAAGTCTCGCAAGGATTCCATACCAAGCTGAAATCCTTGGATTTCCGAATAGAAAAACGGAACGGATTGCATCTTATCGAATAACTACGCCCAGTCGATCATCTTTGTAATAATATTTTACAATCGGAGCTCCGTGCGATATGCCTACTCACAATAAATGAGCATG
>JBGSTF010000324.1:0-10842 GCA_041736645.1 Oligoflexus sp.
GGCGAAACCAAACTTCCGCAAATCTAAATGTTCTGGCAAAGTACTGAGACTATTGCGACACTCATCATCTCAGAAGCGAATATTCGAGCCTATACTGAACAAAGGCAGTGGAGCGTCGCACGGTGGGCCGGCGTTATCGATAGACTTCAAGAGAAATGAATAGCCGTATTGATCTTCGCTAATCGTTGGGAAAAAACCCAAAGTCAGGGCTGTGAAAAAGGGTAGTGGATTGGCTCTATTGGCTCTGCGGTCGCTCTCAGCAAAAAGATGTGGCGGATTCTTTCGATCCCATTGATCCCAAACATAGACTTTATCAAAAAGACCGGTATCACGCAAAGCCTGTGCTAAATTCCTGTAGTAAATCTCAGGCAGATTACCCCTTTTAACGGCGACATCTAGATTGAGGTGAACTTTTTCCAACTGCATTTTTTCCTGCTGTGAAATATCCGGCGGAAGTGTTGCCGACCAACAGCCTTGCAGCAAAACAAGCAGCAGGATCCGCAGATAAATGGCAGATTCTTTTAATCCAGTCATGGTTCCGAGCTATCTCCTTTCGTTAATTGCCTCATGATATCATTACAAAATCCCATCAGCTGGCGTCCGAACAGCTGGACCTTGTTTGCGATGATGTTTATAACTCCATGAAAAAATACAATAAAAACAAGTTACAAAGTAATATTTCAGGCAAAAACTTAAAGGATTGGAAAAAAGACCGATGAATGACGGTGAATTTAGCTCTTTACAGTACCGAAGGTCACCATGCGACGGCTCCTCTTCTTCACGGGTGTTCTCATGTTCTGCTGGGGGGTATTGGCCCTCTTCCTGCAGCACGGACGCTCATCGGTGCAAAATCTGACTGCTAGGCTCAAGGCTAGCTCGAGTGAAAACCCAGAGTACTGGCGTGGGGAATGGCAAAGGCTTGGGATTGAAGCCCGCGAGAAAGCTTTGCGCTACGAACAATGGCTAGCAGAGTCTCATCTGGAAAATAATATGGTCGTGAACCGACATGCTGATGGACGTGCTGCGAGTGAATGTGACAGTCTGCTCTTTTCCAGTCTGCGTTACACCGCTCTTATGAAGCTTGGCTGGCACGATAAAGCCTTTCGAGCCTGGCGAGGCATAGAGAATGCTTATCAAAAGGGTCGATGGGTGCGGCACCCGAAGTGTCGTCGCAAGAGCACCTCGAGGGATATGATCGTGGGATTGCTCGTGGCGATGACCCAAAATCCGCCAGCTGAAGCCACCCGATTACAGCAATTGGTGAACATCGTCGGGGAAACTGGTGGCTCAGTGGATGATGGACCCTTTTATGTCAGCCGCCTCAGTCCCGGTATTGGCGAAATTATGCGGCTGATGAGTCGGCAATATGGAGTCCCTTTAAGGGATTTGCCGGAAGAGGTGAGGCTGGGATTCTCGACCTTGGAACTTGATACTTGGATGGCTGCACCTGGCTATACCGCTCATCTCAATGCTCTCACTCTGTGGATTGAGCTGGAGTTGACTCAGCATCAGCCCAAGACGACTCTCCGCAACCTTTCAGAATTGGTGGATGCAGCGCTTGGCCCTCTTGGTGGGCAGGGCATGGAAGATCAGCGTTGGCAGTGGATTGGCCAAAAACTCTCGGCGCTTGATCATAAGAATCTTTTTTTTCGATGGTTAGAGCTTCGTAGCGCGGGTGCTCTCACCTGGAAAACCCAGGCTGAACTGCTTCAAGCGCTGCTATCGATGCATCAGTTTCCCGATAACCGCTTGCCGAGAAACTGTGATCGCCGGGCTGATTATCTCTGGCAACGAGCTTCCGTTGAATATGCAAGAAATCCCCGCGATGCATGCACCGAGACCTTTCATGGGGTTGACTTTCTTTGGATGGTAGCCTTGCTCACCGAAAATCTCTGATTGCCTATTCAAGAGCCACTCCACTTAGATAGAATGGAACTCTAACAAGGCGAAAACTTATCGTCGCGACTTGGGCACTTTGATAAAATTGAGTGCGACGAGCATAAGCTCAGTCGAGCGACAGCTTCTTGCCAATGGAGTCAGCCAAAACATGAAGAAATCCTTGCTTGCTGTGGTGATGAGCCTCATTCTTCTAGGCGGGCGAGCCTTGCCGCTCTTGGCTTCTGAACCCCTGCCAGAGGCCAAGCAAGGTCTGCTCAAACTCAAGGACTGGAGTCCATCGCTGCCACTGGCCCTGAATGGGACGTGGATGGTGTTTCCTAATGAAATGATTGATCCATCCACAGTCTTTGCCAGATATGATCAAGGCACTTTTCAAACCACAGCCTTAGGAAAATCCTTTGCGGATCTGCTCGGCGCGGGCCATCAGAATAATCAGGGCTTTGCCACCTATGCCTTAATTCTGGATCAATTGCCTCAGTCCCAGGATTTAGCCTTCACACCGCCATCGCTTTTCACAGCTGGCGAAGTCTTTTGGGTCAATCGGGACTCATCCGTGCCGATCCAAAGCCTTTTCAAAATCGGTCGTCCCGCCCCAAAGGCTGCAGAAAGTATTCCTGGAACTTCGAGGGCTGAACCGGCTTTGATAAAGTTCGTGTCAGGACAAGCGGCACTGGTGATTCATGTCAGTAATTTTCACCACTCTTGGGGCGGACTTTGGTCGCCACCCAGTTTAGGAATCGCTGACTACCTGCTCAAAGAGAATCAATCAATTTTGAACTCTAATTATCTTGCAACCGGTGTGTTGCTGTTTATCGCTTTTTCCAATTTTAGTCTGTTCTTGCGTCGTCGAGAGGATAAGGGCAGTTTTTGGCTTGGCATTCTCGCCGGAACCTTTGCCATTCGGAGTTTTGCCTATTTGGGAACTTTCTATTCTTATCTACCTATCCAATGGCATTTCTCCGTCAACACGAAAATTATCTATAGCACAATGTGCCTTTTGACCATGCTCGGACACCTTTTTTTCGGAGTCTATTTTCCAAAACAGTTTAGCCGTCGATTTGTTCGGACTGTCGTCTGGATTTTTATGCCTCTAGCCTTAGTGGTTTGGATCCTGCCCCTGACGATTTCCGGGAATCTCGGCTACTTTCTCGTCTATTTGGGCGGCTTTTCGATGCTGATAAACGCCGTTTTCATCACTCGGGTGCTATTCGCTGGCGAGATCGGCGGAACCGTAAGCTTTGTCGGAATGCTTGGTCCCATTGTAGGCACTACACTCGAACTTCTAGGGGCTTTAGGCATTATGAAGGTTCCCCTCAACTCGATGGTGTTTGGTTTGGTCATCTTTGTGGTCTTTCAAAGTCAAATCGTGGCGGCTCGCTTTGTCCAAGCCTTTCGGCAGTCCGAGCATTTGGGACGTGAGTTGCAGAGAGAAGTGGATCGACAGACGCGCGATATCCGCTCTATTTTGGATAATATCAAGCAGGGCATCTTCACCTTGCTCAATCCTGGCCGGGTGATCGGTCCGCAATTTTCACCGTTTACTCGCACTATGATGGGTCAGACGCAGCTGGAGGCGCGCACTGTCGAAGAGGTCCTGTTAGATCAATCAGACTTGAGTTCTGACCAAAAAGCCCAGCTGCACGCGGCATTGGATTCCTGTCTGGGGGAAGATGCGATCAACTTTGAGTTCAACTCGGAGTGCCTTCCTCATGAGATTATTCTGCAAAGGCCAAATTCTCGTCCGCAAACATTGGAAGTCGATTGGAGTCCTATTCTTGATGATCAGAATCGAGTGGAAAAAATCCTGGTCTGTGCCCGCGACGTGACTGAAGTACGGCAACTGCGGGTTGAAGCGGAAAAAAGTCAAAAGGAACTGACTATTCTGCAAGAAATTATCAAAGTACCCGAAGATCGATTCGCAAGATTTTTGCAAAAATCAATTGAATACTTGAACGAGAATTCATTTTTTATAAAGAAAAGCCCGGATGGATCGGAACAGATAACCAAGCGCATGTTTGTCAATCTGCATACCTTGAAAGGTACAGCGCGGACCTATCAATTCAAGTTACTAGCAGCTCAAAGCCATGATGCTGAGCAATTCTTAGCCGAAATGATCAAAGGCAAGGAAGCCTGGAATTCAAAACGAGTTATGCAAGATTTACGTAACTTACAAGACACCTTACAAAACTATCAGGAAGTGGCCGAAAACAAGCTGCATTGGAATCTGGGCAATCAAGTGGTTAAAATCAAGCGGGAAGATATTATTAGACTGCTACCCATCCTGCAGGGGCTCAACAGCGAAATTCAATCGCACGAAGGTCGATCGAAGTTGGCGCTTTTGGGAACTCGTATGTTAGAAAACTGCTACACGAGTTTGAACGATATCATTGCTGAGGCCTCTCGAGGAATCGACTCCATGGCTCGTGATCTCGGCAAGAATTCCCCGGAATTAACCATCAGTCCCAATCGATATCTGCTCGTCGATGAGTGGGCAGACAAAGTCCATAGTATCTTGACTCATGTGTTTAGGAATTCTATGGACCACGGCTTGGAGTCAAAAGCCGAGAGAAAGCAGGCTGGTAAACACGATACAGGTAACATATTCATTGAGTTGAGCGACGACTCTGTGTATTTGAAACTGTCGGTTCAGGATGATGGCCGAGGATTGGATTTGGAGCGTATTAAGAAGATCGGCATGGAGCGATCGCTGATTCAAGATGAGTCGATGAGCGATACCGACATCGCGATGCTCATCTTTCATTCCGGTTTTTCCACCAAAGACGAGGTGACCGATATCTCCGGACGAGGCGTGGGGATGGATGCGGTGAAGTCTTATTTGGAAGAAGGATCAGGCAAGGTTCAGATCGAACTCGAGTCCGACCCTATCAATCGTCAGCATGTGGTCTTTTCTTTACATATGCACCTGCCGAGGCGAGCCTGGGTCGAGGCACCTTCAGCAGAGAAATTTGATATTTTGCAGCAGATGCGAGTCAGCTAAGGATCGACTTGAGGCGGAGAAACGCTGGCCTGAGCTTTGATGCTCAACCATGTGGTCTGGCCGTTCTTGGCTGCGATAAAGCGCGAAGAATCGATTCCGGCCTTGTCCAGGCTCGCCTTGAGTGCTTCAACCGGGCGCTCGATACCTTCGTCGGTCAGTTGAAAGGTTCCGTAATGCATGCCCAGACTGTGTTTGGAACCCAGGTCCAGGTGCGCCTGCACCGCCTCCTCAGGATTCATATGCTGGTCCTTCATAAACCATCGCGGCTCATAGGCCCCAATCGGCAATAGACTGACGTCCATGGGACCGAGACGCTGAAAGGTTTCTTTGAAATGAGGTCCGTAACCTGTGTCTCCTCCAAAATACAGCTTGAGCTGATCGGCATCGATCACATAGCCGCCCCAAAGGGCTTTGTTGCGATCCAGAATGCCGCGAGTCGACCAATGTTGAACGGGAACCAAGTGAATGGAATGTCCTGGGCTGATATCATGTGTTTGCCACCAATCCAGCTCCACCACCCGAGTGACGTCGACAGATTCTAGAATATGCTTATTGCCCAAGGGAACAATAAACAGGGGATTGAAAGCTTGAGCGAGCGCGCGAATGGACGGCAGATCCATATGATCATAGTGATTGTGGCTGATAATCACGTAATCAATCTTTGGCAGCTTTTCTATGCTGATTCCAGGAGGACGCCGCCGAGTCGGACCGAGCCAGGAAATGGGGCTGACCCGTTCTGAGAAAACCGGATCAGTGACGATATTGAAATCTGCAAACTGCATCAGATAGCTGGCATGGTTGATCATGGTAAGGTGCACATCCCCATGTTTCACCTGGGCTGGCAATTGAGGCTGTTCAGTTTCAGCAATCCAATCGGGCCATTTTTCTTTACCGTCGGCCCATTGCCATTTCAAAAGGTCGATAAAACTTTTGTTGACCGGTCCTCCCAGCCAGGGATTATAGAAGATTTGGCCGTCGTAATGATCCGAGACGGGATAGCTCCTGCTGCTGCAGGATAGGAGCAAGACGAGGATCAGCGGCATTTTGAAAGAGCTTGGCATGGCAATCCTTTAGCTTTCAGCGAGACTTGAACTTGAGTATGAACTCTTTCGATATTATGGTCCGACGGGCGAGAAATTGCATAGAATTTCTTGGGATTGGCTCGAAGTTATACTTGGGGGACCTTTTCTGCTCTTTACGTTAGAGTCTAGGGAGTGTCAACGATGGAGGCAATGATCGATGTCCATGAAGCATCTTGGCGTTTACTATCGCGTGTCGACGGATCGGCAGGACCTTGCCAGTCAAAGATCGGCTTTTCAAGCCTGGCTTGAAACACTACCGAAAGAGAAAAGACCACTCAGTATCCAGGAATTCAAAGATCACGGTATCTCCGGCAAGACAGCTCAGCGTAAAGCCTACCAGGCGCTGTTGAAAGCTGCCTTTGAACAAAAAATTGATACGATTGCCGTCTATCGATTGGATCGTTTGAGTCGTAATGCAAGTGAAGCGATTCAAACCCTTTTGCTGCTGGATCAAGCGGGCGTAGGCTTTATTTCGATTACCCAGCCTGTGCTTAATTTAGGATTGGACAATCCTTTTCGGCGAACGATGCTCGCAGCTTTTTCAGAAATTGCCGAAATTGAAAGGGATACCATCGTTTCGAGGGTTCGCTCAGGTCTGGCAGCTGCTAAGAAAAAAGGGGTGAAGCTGGGTCGCCCTCGGCACTACAGTGGAGAGCAGCAAGGCCAAGTCCGGTCCCTCAGGGCCGAGGGTTTGAGCTATGAAGATATTGCTCAACGGCTCGGGATGAGCCGAGGCACAGCCCACAGTCTGGGAACCGGACCGGATATCCACAGTGATCGCGTCGAGGAAGAGTCCTAAACCGAAGTTCAGGTTGCTTCCTCTGCATCTTGTTCGTCGGCTTCGTGACAGAGTTCGTCCACCAGCTCCAAGAACGCCTGACGGTCTTCGTGCGACCAAACCTCAAGAGCTCGGCTTAAGTTGAAGGGACTATCTTCTTCTTGCAGGTGCAAGAGCAGCTCGACAACGTGATCCTGTTCTTCTAGAAGATTTTCTTCCTGGTAGGCGTCAAAGACTAAATCGAAGATCTCATCGGAATTCTTGTCTTTAGGAATGCTTTCAAAGCAAGGAAAGCGAATGACTCCTTCGGCAAACAGCTCGGTATCGACTTCAATCTCTTCGTCTTCTTCCTCGATCTCTTCGTCTTCGAGGAGTTCTTCCTCGATGCTTAGGCTTTTGAGTCTATCCTGTTCAAAATTACTCATAAGTTTCTCCTCAGGCTTGGGCTAAGTGACCCCATCCTAGCATGGGATCTCGAGTCTTGCATGAGCTTTGTCGATGCTCAACAGAGTCGATCTCAGTTGAAACGGCCTATGTCAGGATTATCAGGCGGCTTGGCGGCTGGAGTCGGAAGAAAAAAGGTCCAAAGGCACAGAGATAACAAATAGGAAGGGCGCGTAGCCTTCTTCAAGAGTTCGATTGCGTAGCAAACGGATGTCGATGGATGCGCCGACCTCCCGCAAAGTGTCAAGGACAGCCGCCATACCGATGCCTCGTCCCGAGACATCGTTGATCTCTTCGGCAGTGCTGACATCACTTTGAAAGACAAGTCCCGCCACGGTTTTAGCGTCTCGAGCGCCGTCACTACTGATGAGTCCCTTTTGTAGACCCAGCAGGCGGAGTCGGTCGATGTTAAGGCCGCGACCGTCGTCTTCAATAAAGAAGTCCACCATACGGCCTCGAATGCGCGCAGAGATGCTGATAGTGCCCTGGGGCGGCAATTGCTTGACCTCTCGCTCCGTCTGGCTCTGCAGACCGTGATACAAGGAATTGCGTAAAAGATGCACAAAGCAATTGCGCAGCAGGCGCTCCGTCTTTCGATCGACCCAAAGCTCGGGCAGGTCCACCTGAGCCTTGGGGATACCTTTGCCGAGTTCAAGGGCAAGCGGCTCGAGCTCTTTGAAGAGATCCCCTATCAGGCTGCGGAGCGATATAAAAAGGGCTTGGCGCATGGAATGCAAAGCATCCTGCAGCGATGGATTCAGTGCTTCGCCTTGATCCGTCAGCTCTTGGAGGTGATGATAGACGTGGAGCAAAGGGTCTCGCTGCAGACTGATGGCTTCCTCGCGGCCTTGAATTCGTCCGAGTTTCTGGCTGGCAATGCTTTCATAGGCTTTCATAACCGCTTCTATCGGGACCACCTTCTGCTGCAAGGCGACCCGATCCAAGTCGCTGGTGCCGTCTTTGATTCGATCGGCGAAATACTGTTCAATGCCATGAATTACGTCATTCATATGCCTAAAGCCGAGAGACCTCGCATTGCCTTTGATGGTATGAAGATAGATAAATATTTTCTTGAGGACCGTTGGTATCTCTTCACCATCCTCGGCGCTTTGGATTTGATCCTGACACTTTTGCAATAAACTTTTACTGTTCGAAATAAACTGGGACCATTCCCGCTCAGATCGATTGAGTATTTCGCTGATGATGTGAAGTTCCTGAGCCCTTTGATCAGCTTTAGCCTGAAGTCCTCGGAGCTCGGTCACGTCGTTGATCGTCAGCAGGATCCTTTCGACCTTATGTAGATCGTCGCAGATAGGAATCCAGTTGAGTTCGTAGTAAAAGCTACTGTGGTCAGGGCGGTGACCATTCAATTGAATTGGCAGTAGGTGGGCGTTCATGTCAAAGGCAAGTTCTGACTCATCGATGGAGGCATGGAGAGCCTGTTTGGCCTGATCGATCTCATCAGCTGAAAGCCCGGTATAACTGAGGAGCAGGGGAATCAGATCCTGCCCATGGAGGTTGTTGACACCAAAAAGCTGTTCGAGAAAGAGCGAATAGTCTTTGTTTATAAGTATGCCGCGACCCGAGACCGTGCATATACCCATTTCAATATGCTGCATGATACTTTTTATGTCCCGGGTCTGTTCAATCACACGCAGTTCCAAAGTTTGATTGAGGCCGACAATGCGATCCTTTTCCACGGCAAGCTGCTCATGGAGTTGAATATTTTGCAAGGCGATAGCCCCTTGCATTGCAATAGGGCGAGCGACATCAATGCTGCGTCGATCGAAGAGATCATAGAGCTGAGTATTGGCTAGGTAGCAAAAGCCATGTATTTTTGCTTCGGCCACCAGAGGGAGTAGCAAGGCCGAGCCAGTGGTCGTGGGACGCGAAAGGTCCTGGGACTTGCGAATGCAGGGTTCGATGCTTTTCAAATGCAAGGCATGATGGATGAAGGATTGATCCACCTTGGTTTTAAAGAGATCGCTTTGCTCCAGTTGAATATTGTGCGCAAAGGCAGCCTGCCACCGGCCATCCACTTGAAAGTAGAGTAGGGCCAATTCAGAGCCAGTGGCGTGGCAGAGGGATTCCATCAGAGCTTTGAACAATGGTTCTCGATCATTGATAGCACTGAGTTTGAGCAACACATCCATCAATGCTTGCACTTCAATTTGCTGCCGAAGCGCTGTCCCTCGTTTGGTAGCAATGGTGATGTTTTTCGAATCGTTGGTCGCAGCAGACTTTTCCATTCGAGCCAGCTTTTGACGATTCAGCTCTTTATCACACAGACTTTCATGAAACTTCCAGCGCCTTTGGCTGAAGTGCTCTCGAGCCATGTGCAAATAGGCCAAAGCCAAATCTGGATCGTTGGGACCAAGCATGTGAGCCAATAGCAGACGACCTTCGGCTAGTGGCGTAAGCCAGCCGCGCTTCGAGGCAAAGCGCATCCCTCTTTCTACCAAGGATCGACCTAGGCGTTTCCAGCCGATCGCGTGCAGCCAGCGACCTGTTTCATAGCATGTTTGAGGGTGAAATATTCGAACCAGGAGCAGTTGATTCAGCCAAGCAAACAGCAGAGTAAAGAAGGCCAGCTTGTACTTTTTATTTGACGTCAGAACGCGAGTATAGACCAAAGGTGAAAAGAGAGCGTAGACAACGCGATGAACACGGAGGCAACTGATGCGGAAGGCACGTTTTGCGTAATGTTCCGCCTGTTGATGATCGCCGATGAATTCAAAATACTCGCCAAGCCCGAGCATGGCAAAGACCGAGTCGACGGAATCATAGCCTTGACCTTGGATATGTTGATCGGCTCTAAAAAGGTGCTCGACGATAAAGTTCGTCTGCTCGAGGTTAGCGTCTTCTAGATAGTGCCTTAGAGCACAGCCGAGAGGGGTGGCAGCATAGCGAACCTTTTTCCAAAGTTCCACCAATTCGTGAGATCGAATGGCGGCCTGACCTGATTCAGCTCCGAAATAATCCAAGAGCAAAAGCCCCAGAATGGAGATCGATCGCCAAAAAGATTCCCCAACGGGTGCCAAATTCAACAGAGCTTCTTCAAGTTTTTTCTGAGTTTGTACCAAATTGCCTCGAGGAAAATCGGAGGTGAAAGCCCAGGCAAAAAGAACGAAGCCTTTGTCTACGGGGTTGGCTGTTTTATCAAAGTAATCATAGGCTTGGCTGAAACACTGACTGGAGAATCCTTTCAGTCCAAAGGCACCAGCACCAATTCCCCAATAGCAAATCAAAGTTGCGCGAAAGCTATTGTCTTTGTAAGAGAGGAGTTTAAAAGTGAGAGGAATGTTGTTAGCAATGGCGATGATGGGCTGAGAAAAGTAAAGCGAGATTTGCGACTTGATCAGCAGTTGCAGACGAATATTCTCAAGCTCGTCCGTGACTTCTTTGGTTTGTTTGCCAAAAAATTTGAAGTAGAGGCAATAGAGCAACATAAAGGGTAGAGTCACAGCAATGTATAAGTAAGCAACCCACTCACGGCTAATAATTCTGGCGCCGAGGACATCAAGGGCCGCAACGCAGGACTCTCTGGCCTGCTTATACTCGAAGAGATTGAGGCTGAATTCAACCTTTTTGGCATAAATATGGACTCGCCTTAAAGGGTCGCAATCGAAGAGCAGGAGTTT
>JBGSTF010000327.1:0-5156 GCA_041736645.1 Oligoflexus sp.
ACATACCATAGATTATGCTTGGAATCGCGGCCAACAGCTCAATCGCGGTTCCGAGGGGACGCCCTATCCAGGAAGGGGCGAGTTCGCTCAGAAAAAGGGCAATACCAAAACTAGTGGGCACGGCAATGAGCAACGCAATAAGCGAACTCATGACTGTGCCGTAGATGGCTCCGGCCCCACCAAAAAGCTTATGAACGGGATCCCAATCGGTTGAACTTAAAAATCCAATCCCAAATTGATTCCAGGCTGGTATAGCACCGTAGCCTAGCGTAGCTAAAATACCTAGAAGCGTGATCGGAATCAGCAGCGCACACAGTAAGGTGACAATATGAAATGCACTATCTTGAATCTTATGACGGTGAAAGGTGTCAGCTTTCATAAAAGTGGCTTACCATTTTGAGTCTTGATGTCCAGCCAGGCAGTTTCCACCATTTTCACGACATTGTCTGGCAAGGGAACGTAATGCAAGTTAGTGGCTGCATCTGCACCTTTTTTGCTAAATGCCGATCGAAAGAAAGAAAGGGCAATTTTCGCTCGTTCTGGGTGCACCGGATTCTTATGCATGAGAATAAAGGTAGAACCTGCTATCGGCCAAGAACTCTCTCCGGGAGCATTGGTTAAGACGAGATTGAAGGACTCGGCCTTTTCCCATTGCGCACTCGAGGCAGCGGCCGTAAAAGAACTCATGTCAGCTTTGACAAACTTGCCAGCACTATTTTGCATGGATGCATAGCTCATATTGCTTTGCTTAGCATAGGCATACTCAACATAGCCGATGGATCCTTTGACTTTTTGAACGTAGGCAGCAACTCCTTCATTGCCTTTACCCGCAATACCAACCGGCCAAGAAATAGCTGTCCCTTCCCCTACTTTTGTTTTCCAAGACTCGCTGACTTTCGACAGATAGTTGGACCAAATAAATGTTGTGCCTGAACTATCGGCGCGGTGGACAACAGTAATCGGCTCTGCTGGCAACTTCAGGCCTTTATTGATCTCGCTGATTGCCTTTGCATTCCAAGTTTTGATGTGACCCAAGTAGATTTCTGCCAAGATATCCCCTGTGAGTTGAAGCTCTCCAGGTTTAATACCTTGAATGTTTATAACAGGAACGACTGAGCCGTTGACTATGGGAAATTGTACCAATCCATCTTTGTCGAGTTCCGCTCGTGAGAGCGGCTTATCAGTCGCTCCAAAATCAACAGTCTGGCTTTGAATTTGTTTAATTCCACCACCAGACCCGATCGACTGGTAGTTGACGTTGTGACCCGATTCCTTGCGATAGGTTTCGGCCCATTTTGATAGAATCGGGTAAACAAATGAAGAACCTGCACCGGTGATATCGGTGGCCTGAACTTTCGAAAAAGATCCAAAGGCGATGCTGCACAATAGAGCCGGATACAGAATTTTATTGAGCCCTCTACACATAATGTTCTCCTCAGTTCTTGGTTGGGTGTTGCTTGTCTTGTCATAGAAACTCATATCAACAGAACACGTAAATCCCTTGCTCATTCATTCCCACAACTTCATGAAGAGCCGATAAAGGGTCCTCTCGATGTATCTGCTCCATAGTTTTTCTTGCCCTTATAAAAAACTTATTATGCAGGATTTGGATCACAGCATAACGACTGCCAGATTTAGAATGCATAGTTTTGCACAAGAGGTTCAGCATCATGAACTTCCCTAAGTAACAAGGCATGCAATCATCAAAACTTGCACTCTTTTTCGGGCTTTGCTATGAACCGCTCTGAGAATAGAGCCTAGGCTGTTCCAGGACAATCCTGTCACCATTTCCGCAATAGCTTGTGATTAAATATTTTATGGGCCAACTCGTCTTGCCTAAAACCAATGTTTTCCGGCGTCACCCAATTTTTTGGGGTTTGGTATTGACTCCAGCCACGCTGTGGTGCCGATGGACTTACTCTTTGGATCATCATCTCCTGTTCATCCTATCACTTCTCTCCATATTTCCTCTTGCAGCGCTTGTTAGCTATGCAACTGAACATTTGGCCGAAGCGATTGGCGATGGACTTGGTGGATTGCTCAACGCCACTTTGGGAAACATGACTGAGCTCATGATTGGCCTGGCTGCTTTGCACGCAGGGCTTTACGAACTCGTGAAAGCGTCCATTGCGGGAGCAGTGATTACAAACAGTTTATTAACGCTAGGACTGTCTTTCCTTGTGGGTGGCATTGGCCATCATGTTCAGCAATTGAATCTCGATTATGTCCATATGCAATCAGGTTTGCTATTGCTCGGAACCATCGCTCTCTTGGTGCCGTCGACCCTGCAGCTCTATCATTCTCCTGGAGTGTTGCGTGCCATTCAACCGATTAGCCTGTCGCTTTCTGTCATTCTTATTTTGACTTATTTCTTGGGCGTGCTTTTTTCTCTCAAAACTCATAGAGAAATGATCGAAGTGCAGCCATCTCCTATCCTGTTGGGGCAGAAAACTTTATCCGTACGGCATTCTCTTATTATTTTGGCCCTAGCCACCTGTGCTATCGGAGTGATCAGCAATATCTTTGTAGATACCCTCCCAGAGGCTACCAAAGAATGGGGTCTATCCCAGGCATTTATCGGATATGTCCTGGTATCGCTACTGGGCGGGGCTGCAGAAGTCTATAGCGCCCTTCATGCGGCAGCTGCGAATCGCGTGGATCTTAGTGTGGCCATTGCCTTGGGGAGCTCGACGCAAATGTCGCTGTTTGTTGCACCCAGTCTGGTTTTTCTTAGCTACGCCATGGCTCCCCAACCCATGAATCTTCAATTTCCGGCGACGGCGATATTGATGGTTTTACTCAGTGCCTTGAGCGTGACGACCATTCTTTCCAGCCGCCGCACAACCTGGTATACCGGAGTGCTCTTGCTCGCTATATATGCCGTGTTTGCTCTGACATTGTTTCTGATGCCGACCCTTACCTAAGAGCAAACCCAAGGATATCCGGGTCACGTAGTCCCCCAAAATCGAAGCGCATTTGCCTGCAATCAGGGGCTTGTAGCTGAAATAGGGAGTGATGTTTGCATTTCCTACAAATTCGGCTGCTTGTCTTGCTATCGGGTAAAGGAAAGCCCTCAGAGAAGCATGGATTTTAGCGTAACCTGCAGCAACACGCAGTTTCGCCCCCTCAAAAGCTGAACTCACTTCAACTCAATATTGCAGCAATGGAGATTCAGTGCGTGAGGCACATTGGGGTGCCGTATGCTTTCATTCAGAGAATAAAACTTCTCGCGGCCATTACAACGAAAAATCAGAATACCGGAGTCAAGCAAAACCTTGAGGTGCTTTGAAAGTAATGACTTTTCAAGCCCCGTTTGCTCGATCAACTCTTCAGCGCTACGCTCGGCATCAAAACAGAGGCGAATGACCTGCAGACGGCTCTTTTCGCCTATATTCCGGAATAGCTTGGAAGGATCAATATTAAGTCTTTTTACCAACCTCGCTCCTCGAAGCATTTTGCGTTAGTTGGAACATAGCACTCATGAGCAACAACGCAACAGTTGAAATTTCGTTCAACTGTTGTACATTCAGTTTTAGGTACGAGACATGCAGTGAGGAAAAAGCAATGGATGCCTTTCGGTTCATGACTGGCGATTTTGATGTTATCGATTTAGGGTGCTATCTCGATCAGGCGGCCTACCCACCCTGGGGGTATTCGGCCACTTTTATCGACCACAAGCAGGGCGCAAAGGCCATGAGTAACTTTCTAAATCTCCGTCAATTCAAGGCTTCTGGCGATGAAAAAGTTGCGGCCGAAAACTTTCCCGATTCCCTTGGGCTATCCTGGACCCATGTTACCATGAGCGATCATACGGGCAATCATATCGATGCTCCCTATCATTTCGGTCCAGAAGTGGCTGGGGAACCAGCAAAGACGATTGACCAAGTGCCCTTAGAGTGGTGTATGGGGCCCGGAGTAAGGCTTGATTTTAGAGCTTTGCAGGGTAGCGATATCGAAGTCTTTCACATTAAGGAAGAGCTTGACCGCATCAAGGCGGAGCTGAAGCCTGGAATGATTCCTTTGCTATGGACGGGAGCCGATCAGTACATCGATGATAGCGAGCAGTATTGGCAGCGGCAAGCTGGTTTATCTCTCGCAGGCCTCAATTATCTTCTCGATTGCGGTGTAAAGCTGATCGCTATCGATGCCTATGCCATGGACGTGTCTTATGCCTCGATGCAAAAAATCCTGAAAGATGAAGATCCACAGTTTTTTCCTGCGCATTTTGCCGGTCGACGAAGAGAGCATATGCATCTGGAAAAACTTGTTAACCTTGGAAAAATCCCCTGCGACAAAGATTTTCTGTTTGTCGCCATGCCCATGAAACTTAGGGGCGGCAGTGCCGGCTGGGTCAGACCCGTAGCGATAGTACCTAGGAACATAAAAAATCCACCATCGTACAGTATGCATTCGGCGCCCGTATTGACCTAAAGCTCTTGCAATTCGAACTTACCCTTGATTCGGTAGCTATCCCCGAATCCAGTTTTTTGTCAGGGGTGGTCCAGAATCAAGAAGAATAGCATGGCCTTGTCTTTAACGCTCAGTATCGCCGAGAAGGTTCCGCATGGCAGCCATTTACCAAAATTACTTACGATAAAGCTAGAGTCTATAAAAGAGAAAGCGCTGCGTATCTGCGCTACTCTTTCGGCACAGAGTATTTTCCAGAATCAGATAAGTGGTGGCTGCATCTCACCTATATCCACCAAGACAATAAAGATGATGCCGTCGCTTCAGCGCCAACACCTGTAGCAGAAGGCCAGCAAAAGATCGATAGACTGATGGCAGGGACAGGGATTTACTTCTATTAACGATAACGGGCGATACAGGAGAAAACATGTTTAAGCAATCCCCTTCACGACGAGAACTTATTCAGCAGCTATCTTCCCTGGCGGCGGTGGGGGCCTTCGGTAATCTAGGTATTCTCAGCCAAGCATGGGCGCAAGGAAAAAAGCCTTTTGCCGGAAAAACCCTGAAGATGTTTGTCTATTCGGGAACCTGGGAAAAGGCCTTTCGGGAGAGCTTTGCTCCTGCCTTTGAAGAGTTTTCGGGAGCCAAAGTGCTGGTCATCCCTGGTTGGTGGGATTCCATCCCCAAGCTCAAGGCATCACCAAAAGGAAACCCCGCCTTTGATTTAATCCTTACCGATGCGACCCAGG
>JBGSTF010000023.1:0-4119 GCA_041736645.1 Oligoflexus sp.
TTTCTCATGACTGGATATAGGTAAACCCTGGTACTTATACGCGCCGATGAGACTCGTATAAGCAGGTTTGATTGGGATAAGCTCTACACCATCGGCGCGCATTCGTGATGCGAAACTCTTATGGAATTGAGCGTAGGCAAAGGCGGACAGAAAAGACCGACGGACCTTGGGCTCTTCTCTGAGGGCTTTCTTTTTCTCTTCAAAATCCAGCTCCTCGATGACCAGTGCCTTGCCTTTGCTTTGGCAGTGTTCCGCTAGAACTGCCGACAAATCACCGATCAGCGCTTCGGTTTGGGTCGTTCTGAGATTTTTAAAATCAAAGGGCAGAATAAAACTATCGACGAAATTTCCGAAGCGATCTGTTTCTGTTATCGCCAAATGGTCTGCGTTCAAATCAACGCCTATGACACCAATGTCTCGCCGCGTGACTAATTCTGCATCCGGAACTACAAAACTCGCCTGTAAGTAATAGGCTTTTTCTGCAGTATTGGGATTCACTCTTCGCACCAAGCGGTATGAAATCGGAGCCGTGCTCTTTCGATTTTTGTTAAGGGCTTGAACCGGACAAGCTAAGGCCGCCAGGAATTCATCTCGGAGATATTCGGGAAAAGTGAGCTTATCAAGTGTAAGGTGGGTTCCCTCTGTCTTGAATGGCAGAGCGTTTGGCAAACGCAGGCGCACTTTTTTGAGCGTGGGATCATACTGAACTGTTTGATTACCAGCGGATTCATCTGACGATCCTATAAAAAATACCTGCGATGACCTCTGCTGGCGAAAGGCTGTGAGCCACTCTTCATGGCTAGCAAAATCGGTAGTTTCCAAATGATACTGATTGCGAAACAGGGCCTTGCTGCCAAAGCACAGCGAAAGGGAGGAGCTTTCATCAAGCTTTCGAAGTTTTTGCTGCAGAATATTGAGACGTCGCTTCTTTTGATGAAGAGTGAAACGCCGCCGTGCGATGTCCTGCTTTAAATTGATGCTGAACTGCGCCTTGATCTTAGCTGGTATTTTTGGCTTTTTTCGCTTCGATCCGCTCTCTTCTTTCCACTGCTTGACCGCAAGTCGGTAAGTATTTATAGCTTGTATCGTAGCTTCCGCAGCCTTTATAGCTTTTTCAATCTTTGAGATTTTCTTGCCGATGGCATGGACACTCATCTGGAGTTTGAATCGGCGTTCTTTCTCAAGCTCCTGCAAGCCCTTTGCCTTGGCCGATACTTCCTTGGCCAGAGAATTGAACTGCCTTGCCGTAAGACCCTCATTGGCAATATAAGATTTCTTGAGTACGGGCAGCGATCCGTCTTTTATAATAAGATCCCGCCACAGCTTATGTCTGAGGCTCGCAAAAAAGCTCAAGAGCTGGTCCAAGAGAGGATAAATCTCTGCATGATCGAGCCGCAATTCGATAGTTCTCTGAGGCATATCATCGGCGTTTTTATTCATGCCGCCAGCTTCTGTCGATTGGTATGCGATCTTTTGCCGTAAAGTCGGCTAGAAAATACCGTCATGAGTTCAATCACGTCCTGCGCCAGTTCTACCTCAAAACTCTGATCAAGATGCTTTTCAAGAATGAGGACTTGGACACCAAAATGTCGACAGAATTCAAAGATCAACTCAGAGCCGAAGCGTAAGAGGCGATCCTTGTGATTCAAAATCAAATGACTGATCTGGCGTTGAAAAATCATACGCAAGAGCTTTTTCAGACCCGGCTTTTTATAGTTCAAACCCGATCCAAGGTCGGAAATGATTTCGAATTTTTGAAAATTCTCTTTGCAAAACTTTTCAACTTTAAGCTTCTGTGTTTCAAGATCCTTTTTTTGGTCATGACTTGAAACTCTCACATATCCTAAGGCCTTAGGGGCGTCTGAGCCTTGATCTGACGAGTTGCTCTTGTGATCGAAAAGGTCTTCTATTGTCGACACTGCATAGCGGCGATGGTCGCCGAGTGTTCGATAGGTGGGAGCAAAAAAACCTTCGCGCTCCCAGCGGCGTAGAGTTGTGATCGACACTCCCAAAAGGATGGCAGCTTGTCCAATTGATAGGTGCATCTCTCTATCCTTAAGAGATTAATACAAAAGTATGGATATAGATGCCAAGCATGAATAGATTCGTCAAGATTTATTTTTAACTGCTGCTGCCCTTCACGACCCTATCCATACCTTGGCTGATCCTGATCGTCGCCTTCTTGAATGTGCTTATCGTTCAGATTGAGTTCGATAAACTGGTCTCTGCTTTTGGCCGGCGCATAGGTTTTTTTGCTTTAACTGTTGTGGCTCAGTATGAAGAAACTCCCACCCGTATCGATGTCGAATTTGAATTGGTTTCAGCTACTGGCTGCTCCAAGCTAAGCCAATGGTTCCATAAGAGAATGAACCCAATGATTTATAGTCACTTGCTATATCTTTAGCGTCTACCCGGGCATAACTGGAGCCCATTCCATAACGAATAAAAACTTCCATTGCACCTAGAACATTCACCGTTATTGCAAGTTCACCGAGTGGAATAGGATCCAATGCGATTGTATAGGTTCGATTGACATTGCTAGGCAGATCATCGTACTGAATAGAGATTCGTTGAATATTCATCAGCCCAGCACCCATCGACAAAGCCAAGCTCTTCCATAGAACCAAGCGTCCACCTAGCCCAAGTGCCACATGAGAATATGAATTCAAGGGTTGGGGCTGATCCTGTCCCAGAAAGTTTGCCATATTTTCTGTATCTACGACGCCACTAGAGATCGCTAAATAGGAATAGAGATAAGTCCAAGGTCGGAATTCTAGTTCAAGAGCCAATGATCGGGCTTTGAAGGAATGGGCTTCATTGAATTCGTTAAGAACATTCACATACCCAAGGTGAACTGAAAAAAGACTGTGACGTTCATCGTTACTTGGGAATTGAGGAGAGTCACTCTTCCCACTTTCATCGAAAGCTTGGCTTTCACGTCCTGGGCTATAACCGTTCTCGATATCGTCTTCACTCATACTCGAAAGATCCAATTTTTCTTTGGCTTCATCGATATCAGGCAGTAAATCGGCGTAGAGATCCATATCTGCCTCGAGAATCGGGACCGCTTCAAAACGCGAGGCCGTTTCCAAGTAGGTCTTGGTTCTTTCCGCCCCGAGGAGCCGCATTAAATTGGATCGATCATCCTGATTGATTGCTTCCCATGCTTCTACTCTGTTGCCTTTTGCTACTTCAGTCGGTTTATCAGCAAGAACTTTCTGTCGCAACGCTGTCAGGTTGCTAAGCTCTCGGTACTTTCTGTTGCGATAATGTTCGAGTGACTGCGAGTAGATTTTCTGATTCTCTGTCGAGACCCTTCTCGCCAAAAGCTTTCCATCAAGACTCAAGACTTGGCTTATTTTGCCCTTTACCGAAAAAAGAAGATCCGACTTTTTTAGTTCCAAGACCATGGCCGTGGATCGGGCAGAAAAGCTGCTAAACTTTGAATCTGGATTCACTTTAAGGCGCATTTTTCCTGCGATGATATGGACTGAGGGAGTGGCAGCCCGCTTCTGTAGTAATTGGATAAAGTCAGGATTCAATTGAATGCTGGAATTTTCAGACAGAGTGAGTTCATGAACGGATTGAATCCTGAGTTGTACCGTTGATCGAACCCCAGAATTAATGAGATCACCATAAAAGACTTGAGTTTGATTATTCAGCGGGTAAACTTCCCAATACCATCCCTGATAAAACAATACAGAGTGAATCCTTGCTGTCACGCGCCCTTCGAATTCAGGCGATTTTTGCAGCACCGGATTTCTCAAGACTACGACTTCCCCTTGAAAATCATTAACTGTTGCCAATGGTTGCCTATTGCTAGCAAACATTATCGATTCGGCAAAGATGAGAAAAAAAAAGGCAATGATGAACATGATACATCCAGCTTTTAAGTCTTGAGTATAGCATGTCAACGATTATAGTTTTTCTGACTTGCTTTGAATAGTTCCGAATGTTCGACTTTAGAATTTCGTCCATGGAGCCTGGGTGCAGAAGTGATTTGGGCTACTATATTATGCTGAAAGTGAAGACTTGAGCTAGGACAAGGCCAAGATGGTCTCCTCATTGGCAACGACATAAGAATCGTTCTCTGCTCGCGAATTAGTCCGAACAAGAGCC